>NZ_CP096258.1:642036-1284073 GCF_023205015.1 Providencia rettgeri
TCTCTTTTTATCGCCACTCTCTTATTTAGTGCCTGCTTATGCAACGGCTCCTGCATTGATGTATGTTGGGCTTTTAATGCTCAGTAATGTCTCTAAGCTAGATTTCGACGATTTTGTGGATTCAATGTCTGGCTTATTATGCGCGGTGTTCATTGTTCTGACTTGTAATATTGTCACGGGTATCATGTTGGGCTTTGCTGCTTTGGTTATCGGCCGTATTTGTGCAGGTGAATGGCGTAAATTGAATATTGGTACTGTCATTATTGCGGTACTTTTAGTGGTATTTTATGCTTCAGGGTTGGCAATCTAAAGTGAATTGCTTCAGGAAGGTGGCTGGCATTGCCACCTTTTTAACTTATTGTATTAATTAATCGTAAAGTCTCAATTTTTTCCCCGAAAATGGATAGCTAGGGATAAAATAGAAAGAAGGCAGTTAATCAAGTGGCTGTGTATGATTTCCACTGGTGGCTGGCTTGGTCTCAATTATCATGGTCTGGACGGTGCTATCTCTTACTATGCGGCGGCAGGCAAAATTTTAGGTTCTAGTCGCTAGGTTAATTCAGTAAGGGCAACATGGAAATTTTCTTTACTATTCTTATTTTGATTTTAGCTGTCTCTGTTTCAGGGGTTGCCGCTAAAATTCTTCCTATTCGTATTCCTCTTCCTCTCATTCAAATCGCGATTGGTGCACTATTGGCTTGGCCACAATTTGGCCTACATGTCACCTTTGACCCAGAACTTTTTATGGTTCTATTGATCCCACCTCTGTTGTTTGTTGATGGGTGGAAAACACCAACACGTGAGTTCTTTCAAAACGGCCGAGAAATTTTTATTTTAGTGTTGGTTCTCGTATTGGTTACGGTTATTGGGATCGGCTATTTAATTTATTGGTTGATGCCAGGTATTCCATTGATTGCTGCGTTTGCTCTCGCGGCTGTGTTATCGCCTACTGACGCCGTTGCATTATCTTCCATTGTTGGAAAAGGGCGTATCCCTAAGCGGATGATGAGCGTTCTGGAAGGGGAGGCATTGATGAATGATGCCTCTGGCCTAGTTGCATTGAAATTTGCAGTTGCAATTGCCATGGGAACCATGGTGTTTAGTGCCTCTGGCGTGACCATTGAATTTTTCAAAGTTGCGATCGGTGGGCTACTCGCAGGTATTATCGTGACTTGGCTGTACAGTAAATCGTTACGTTTAATGAGCCGTTGGAGCGGTGATGACCCCGCGACCCAAATTGTGTTTATGTTATTGCTACCATTTGCCTCATACATGATTGCAGAACATATTGGTTTTTCAGGCATTTTAGCCGCGGTAGCAGCGGGTATGACCATCACAAAATCTGGGGTTATCCGTAATGCGCCATTAGCAATGAGGCTACGTGCTGATAGCGTTTGGTCGATGCTTGAGTTTGTCTTTAACGGATTAGTCTTCATTATGTTAGGGCTTCAATTGCCCGGTATTTGGGAAACGTCTGTTATCCAAGCGGATCTCGATCCAAGCGTAGAAACGTGGATGCTATTTGCCGCGGTGGCAATTATCTATTTTGCTCTACTGCTATTGCGTTTCTGTTGGCTATGGTTGATGAAAAGGTTTAGCCGTTTATTCTTAAAGAAAAAACCGCTGCAGTTCGCTAACTACACTGTACGTGAGCTTTGGCTCGCCTCTTTTGCAGGGGTACGCGGAGCAATCACCTTAGCAGGTGTGCTCTCTATTCCGTTATTTTTAACGGATGGTTCGCCATTCCCTGCCCGTTACCAGTTAGTATTTATTGCCGCAGGGGTTATCTTATTTTCCATTTTTGCAGGTGTGGTCGCTTTACCGCTTCTGCTGCGTAATTTTAAAGTGGGCGACAAAGAAGCGGATGCCAATGAAATTCGAATGGCAAAAGCTGCCATGGCTGAAGTGGCGATTGTCAGCTTAAATAAAATGCAGGAACGTTTATCTGCTGACGTTGATGAAAAACTCGATTCAGAAGATATCAGTGAAGTCGCTTCCCGTGTGACGGGGTATTTAAGACGGCGTACGGCAGGGCAAGATGAAATTGACCATAATTTGCTGATAGAAGACCTTGAACGACGTTTTCGTTTAACGGCACTACGTGCAGAGCGTGGTGAGCTTTATCACTTGCGTGCTACCAAGAAAATCAGTAATGAGACGCTACAAACGTTATTGGTCGATCTGGATTTATTGGAAGCCGTCTTGATCGAAAAAGAGCATTAAAACCAAAAAGCGAGTATTCTAGCCAACATTCTTAAGTTTGGGGCGAAATACAGCATATGTGGTTACTTGTTATTACGACGCTGCTTTGGGCAGCGTCGTTTAGTCTTATCGGCGAATACCTTGCGGGCCAAGTCGATAGTTGGTTCTCAGTATTAGCGCGGGTCGCACTGGCTTCGCTAGTTTTTTTACCTTTCCTACGTTGGCGGCAGTTTAGCGCTAAAGTGATTTCGCTCTATATGCTAGTGGGCGCTTGCCAACTTGGCATCATGTACCTGTTTGTATTCCATGCTTATCAATACCTTACTGTTGCTGAATTTTTGCTTTTTACAGTGTTAACACCGCTATATGTCACGTTAATTTATGACTTATTAGAGCGGCAGAAGCTGCGTAAAGGTTACCTGTTTAGCTCACTATTAGCGGTGATTGGCGCAGCAATTATTCGTTATGACCATTTGAGTGAATCTTTTTGGTTAGGTTTACTTTTTGTGCAGTTGGCAAATATCTTTTTTGCGATTGGACAGGTGGGGTATAAACGACTGATGGAGATACATCCGATCCCTCAACATCAGGCTTTCTCATGGTTTTACCTTGGTGCAACGCTAGTTGCATTGCTTGGATGGCTGCTATTTGGTAATAAATCAATGATGCCCACAACAACGCTCCAGTGGGGGGTCTTATTGTGGTTGGGCATTGCGGCTTCAGGCATTGGTTACTTTATGTGGAACTATGGTGCAACCAAAGTGGATGCTGGAACCCTTGCTATTATGAATAACATGATGGTCCCAGCGGGGTTATTAGTTAATTTTGTTATCTGGCAACAGCATCCAGATTGGCTGAGTTTTACCATAGGGTCGAGCCTGATAGTTGCTTCTCTTTGGGTGCATAAGCGTTGGATCCTTTCGCGGCCTTCACATAAGACAAGTACTCCACAGCGTGATCCGTCGTCGCCTCAGTAAATGCTTCAATAGCTGGCTGGCGTTGCTCTCCTTCACGGCAGGCCGCATACAGCCGGCTCCATAAACCGCTACCCAAAGTTTTGGTTTTTACTAATCCTTGTTTTTCAAATGAATCAACCGCCCAGTGAGGAAGTGCTGCGATCCCCATTTTTGCTGCAACCATTTGAATCAAAATCAATGTATTATCGACATTTTTCACGTTGGGTGACACACCCGCAGGTTGCAGAAAATGGCGCCACACATCGAAGCGATCCCGTTGTACTGGGTAGATAAGCAACGTTTCATCTGCCAAATCATGGGGTTCAATATGTGGTTTCTTGGCTAGAGGGTGGTCATTTGCCACAATCAGCTTCACTTCATAATCAAACATTGGCGTATAGTGGATGCCTTGATCTGGCAAAATGTCAGAGGTCATC
The DNA here is from genome assembly GCF_023205015.1 of Providencia rettgeri. Lineage (NCBI taxonomy): Bacteria > Pseudomonadati > Pseudomonadota > Gammaproteobacteria > Enterobacterales > Morganellaceae > Providencia > Providencia rettgeri. The sequence goes on from NZ_CP096258.1 coordinate 645,632, forward strand.
ACAATATCCAATTCCCTTGAGAGCAATTCAGGTTGTGGGTCGAACGCTACCCCAGATTTAAAATCCACACTAACTTGTGGCCAAGTTTGCCTGAATTGTTGTAGTGCAGGGGTCAGCCACTGAATGCAGCTATGGCATTCAATGGCGATGCGTAACGCACAAACTCCAGGCTCATTACATACTCGAATGGCGTTTTTCACTAATGGCAGAACTTGTTGTGCCAATTGTAATAAAACTTCCCCTTGTGGCGTAAAGCGTAAAGGTTGGCTTTTACGAATAAATAACCGGAAACCTAGCCGATGCTCTAAATCACTAAATTGGTGTGATAAAGCTGACTGTGTCTGGTGCAAGTGTGTTGCTGTTGCCGCTAATGAACCGTATTGGCTGAGCGCTTGCAATGTTTTTAGATGTTTTAATTCGATCATGAGAAACCTTCACGGTGACAATGAAAAATTTGCGCTTGTGCTTTATACAGTACCTGTTGATTATGGATGTGTAAACATCTAGACGGCTAAATATTTTAAGGGGGCAATATGTCTGTTATAAATCATACACTTGGTTTTCCTCGTGTCGGTCTAAAAAGAGAGCTAAAACGTGCACAAGAAGATTATTGGGCAGGTAAGATTGACCAAGCCGCGCTATTAGAAACCGGTTATCAGTTACGTGCGCGCCATTGGCAACAACAAAAAAGTGCAGGTGTTGAGTTATTACCCGTTGGTGATTTCGCTTGGTATGACCAAGTGCTGACAACCAGTTTGCTATTGGGCAATGTGCCGCCACGCCATCAAAATGAAGATGGTTCGATTGATTTAGATACCTTATTTCGAGTTGCTCGCGGTCGCGCACCAACGGGCAAACCTGCTCCAGCAGGTGAGATGACGAAGTGGTTTAATACGAACTACCACTACATCGTGCCTGAATTTCAAAAGGGGCAACAATTTTCCCTGTCTTGGACACAGTTGTTTGACGAAGTTGATGAGGCGTTAGCATTAGGCCACAAGGTAAAACCCGTTATCATTGGCCCTATAACCTACCTCTGGTTAGGTAAAGTGAAAGGGGAACCATTTGACCGCTTATCATTACTGAATGAATTACTACCTGTTTATCAGGAGATCTTGTCGCGCTTAGCAGAAAAAGGCCTTGAGTGGGTGCAAATCGATGAGCCCGTATTAGTGTTAGATTTACCAGAGCAATGGCAGCAAGCTTATCAGCAGGCTTATCAAGCGCTGTCAGGTTACATAAAGCTGTTGTTAACCACCTATTTTGATGGTGTGAGCCACCATTTAGACTTGATTAAGCAATTGCCAGTGCAAGGTTTACATGTTGATGTGGTCGCAGGCGCTGATGATATTGAAAAACTACACCAAGTGCTACCAGCAGACTGGGTGTTATCACTGGGAATTATTAATGGTCGTAATGTATGGAAGGCTGACTTAGGGGAAAAATTTTTACGGGTGAAGCCACTCTTAGGTCATCGTGATATATGGGTCGGGACGTCATGTTCATTGCTGCATAGCCCAATCGACTTAAATGATGAGACACGTTTAGATGCGGAAGTAAAAAGCTGGTTTGCTTTTGCTGTCCAAAAATGCGAAGAACTTGCCCTGTTAACAAAAGCGTTAAATCAGCCAACAGACAGCCACATTGCTGAATTAGAGACATACAGCGCACCTATTCGAGCACGTAAAACATCAACTCGTGTGAATAATGCATCAGTGGCTCAGCGTTTGGCGGCTATTAGTGAAGGGGATACCGAGCGTTATAGCCCGTATCCACAGCGGGCAGTGCGCCAACGTCAACGCTTTAACTTACCATTATGGCCGACCACCACGATTGGTTCTTTCCCACAAACCAGTGAAATTAGAACGCTACGTTTAGACTTCAAAAAAGGGAATGTGGATAAAACCTACTATCGCACCAATATTAGTGAGCACATTAAGCAAGCCATTAAAGAACAAGAAATTTTAGGTATCGATGTCCTTGTGCATGGTGAAGCTGAACGTAATGACATGGTGGAATATTTCGGGGAGCACTTTGATGGTTATGTATTTACCCAAAATGGTTGGGTACAAAGTTATGGCTCCCGCTGTGTAAAACCCCCTGTAATTATTGGTGATATTAGTCGGCCAGAGGCGATAACCGTGGAGTGGGCAAAATACGCTCAGTCTTTAACGGAGAAACCGGTCAAAGGGATGTTAACAGGCCCAGTAACGATTCTGTGCTGGTCATTCCCACGTGAAGACGTTAGCCGTGAAACCATCGCCAAGCAAATCGCATTAGCGCTACGCGATGAAGTGGATGACTTACAAAAAGCGGGGATCGGCATTATTCAAATCGATGAGCCTGCACTGCGTGAAGGGTTGCCATTGCGTCGAGACGAGTGGGGGGCTTACCTCAAATGGGCGGTTGATGCCTTCAAACTCAGTGCGGCGGTTGCCGATGATGACACGCAAATTCACACCCATATGTGCTATTGCGAGTTCAATGACATCATGGATTCTATTGCGGCGCTGGATGCTGACGTGATCACTATCGAAACATCACGCTCGGATATGGATTTGTTGGACGCATTTGAACATTTTGATTATCCAAATGAAATTGGGCCCGGCGTCTATGATATTCACTCACCAAATGTACCGAATGTGGAATGGATTGTTGCATTATTAAGAAAGGCGGCGAAGCGTGTTCCGGTTGAGCGTTTATGGGTTAACCCAGATTGCGGCTTGAAAACGCGAGGCTGGCCAGAAACTCGCCAGGCATTAGCCAACATGGTAGAGGCAGCGAAACAACTTAGAAACGAACACTAAAATTTAAGTTGGCGAGTTATAGAGGGCGGAGAAACCTGCCCTTTTTGTTTTCCGCATTATTAGTTAAAGATGAAGTTTAATAACTAAACAATTACTGATATATATTTTATTTAGTTGGTTTATGTGCAGGGATAACATTGAAAGTTGTTAAATTATCAGGGAGTTAATATGTTAAAAAAATATATAAAAAAACATTAATACCAGCGAGTACAGTTGCACTTTTCTTCGCTGCCTCATTTGGTGTACAGGCTCAAGGGGACAATCACATTATCGAAACAACGGCGGGTAAAGTTCAAGGTAGCACGCAACAGACACTAGTCGTGTGGACAGGAATACCCTATGCACAGGCTCCAGTTGGGGAATTACGTTGGAAAAAACCGATACCAGCAAGTCAATGGCAAGGCATTTTTGATGCAACAAAACCTGCCACAGATTGCATTCAAATCAGTAAAACTGGGCCTACAGGGGCCGAAGATTGTTTGAATCTTAATGTTTATCGTCCTGATAATAACCAGCAAAATCTTCCGGTACTATTTTATTTGCATGGTGGAAATAACCAAACGGGAGCTTCCAGCGAATTTAACCCTCAGGTCGTTGCAACCGAATTGAATGCCGTGATTGTCACGGTTAATTATCGCCTCGGTGCATTGGGTTTTAACCCGATCCAAGCGCTTAATACCGGTGATAAAGTCGAAGATTCAGGAAACTATGCCTTACTTGATATTAAGCTCTCATTAGACTGGGTAAAAGAAAATGTTGCGGCATTCGGTGGTAATCCAAATAACATCACCATTTCCGGTTTTTCTGCGGGGGGGCGTAATGTTATGGCAATGCTGATCTCTCCAATATTTGATAGATCATTCAATAAAGCGATTGTATTTAGCGGGGGTATGACCACTTCAGATAAGGAGCAAGCAGAACAGATCTTTGCAGATAGGCTGGCTAAACTTGTTGTTAGGGATAATAAAAAGCCTACGCTAGATTCAGCGAAAGAATGGGTTCTAAGTCGTTCGCCTGAACTGAAGGCTTATCTCTATCAATTATCTGCAGCAGATCTTGCGAGTTTATTTGGTGATGCAGGCATTCGTATGTCACATTTCCCACACCTTTATCGTGATGGGGTCGTCCTGCCTAAAAATGGCTTTGAAACAGATAAATACCATTCAGTGCCAATTATCATGGTCACAGGACAAGGTGAGTTTTCGTTATTTGCTTTGGGTGATAAGCGCTTTGCGAGTGCAAGTAAAAATCATACTCTGTTCTCCAACACAACGCTTTTAAATCAATATAACTTTGCGAATAAATACGGAAGTCTGTTGTATAGTCTATTTAATGTGAATCAATCGGCACAAAAGATGTACCCACATTATAATGCGCCAATTTATGGCATTGAGTTTGGTATAGGGAACAATGAATTAGTTACGGGTAGTGAACTTGTTCCGTTAGGGACTTTCCACGGTATTTTTTTAGTACTATGGGATAAAACTAAGTTTAGTCCATTTACTCAGCAATTAGTGACGTTAAACGGTACTAAAGATGTAAGGCAAAAATTCAATGGTTATCTCGCTAATTTTTTGATTAATGGAGAACCATCCCTTGAAGGACAAGTGGTATGGAAACGTTGGACACCGGAAAATGAGCAAGCAGGTGAGTCATTATTGGTTATCGATGAGAATAAAGAAAAATCAATAATTTATATGAGTAATAAGCCATATAAATATCAGGATGTTATTGATTCAATTGAGCAGGATAATACCGTAACAGCAAAAGACAAGCAGGAAATTGTCTCTCAAGTACTGAATGGACGCTGGTTTAGTGAACCTTTAGATGCGTATTTTAATCAACAAACGGCGCAATAAATAATTATTGGTAAATTGTGTGATTGATAAGCCCAAAGCTTGGGCTTATCAAGTGAAGTATTAACCAAATAATTTAGATTTCAGTAAGTTCATACCGATAGAAGCCAAATCGAGGTTTTCTGGGACTTCGCCATTGGGTGTGGCGCTATCAACTAACTGAGGAAGATATTTAGCAATCATTTCTGAGGTTGCTTGAGGCTCTAAGCCAACCTGTTGAGCTAATTCCTGGATATTCGCATTTCCAAAAACTTGCATTAATTGGCTAGCATCGATAGGTAAATTATTCCCTTCACTGATCCACGATGCAATAACACCACCTAAGCCTTGTTCGTTAAATTTTTCGATAACACCTTGAAGGCCACCTTGCTCCTCAACCCAGTTTATTACTGATTGAAATTGCTGCATTTTATCGCCTGCAACCATACCCATCATTTGCTCAAATAACCCCATGTTATCTCCTAGGCAATCAGCCAATTCATGCTCTCATCCATAGTATGGAGCATTATTCATAAAATTGTAGTCGGCTATTTTCAGCAATTTGAGTTTTAGGTCAATAGAAATGATGCATTGAATATAGCTCAGTAGAGAAAAAAGGTTTTTCATTTGTGAATTAAACGTGAATAAACATAACGTGCATCACATTTTTTATCACATTATTCTGTGAAAGCTTGTTTCAGGTGTCTTTGCTTTTATTTTGTTTTAATTCAATTGGTTATATTTTAATTGTTTGTTTTTTATATTATCTCAAATGTGATGTTAGTCATGTGTTTGTGAATTTTATTATGTGAGAATTCACAACAGTCACGAAGATTAACAACATCAGGGGTCATTATGGGAAATTTCGTTAATAAAGTTGGCGTGATTGGCCTAGGTTCTATGGGGATGGGGATCGCACAATCTCTTATAAAAAAGACGATCCCTACCTATGGATTTGATTTAAACCAAGACGCTTGCGAAAGCCTACTGCGTGGTGGAGCCGTCGCGGTGGGGCAAAATGCAGCGGAATTCGCCCATGAGATTGATGCTTTATTGCTAGTGGTCGTCAATGGTCGTCAAGTTGAAGCGATTTTATTTTCGGGTGAACAGCCTCTGGTTGAGCAATTAAGCCCCGGTACCATTATTGTACTGCATAGCACACTTTCCGCTGAACAAACCAAAAATATCGCTCAACGCCTTGCTTCATACCAATTACCGCTTGTAGATGCGCCTATTTCAGGTGGTTCAATTAAAGCGGCTGAAGGTAAATTGACCATAATGGCATCAGGTGCTCCCGCTTTATTTGAGCGACTTTCAGTCGTATTTGATGCTATTTCAGAGCGCTTATATCGCGTAGGGGATGAGGTTGGATTAGGTTCAACCGTCAAAACAATCCACCAGTTATTAGCTGGGGTGCATATTGCGGTAGCGGCAGAAAGCATGGCTTTAGCCGCCAAGGCGGGGATTAACCTTGACGTAATGTATGACATTGTTACCCATGCAGCTGGAAATTCATGGATGTTTGAAAACCGCATGCAACATGTTCTAGACGGAGATTACACCCCAAAATCGTCAGTCGATATTTTTGTCAAAGATTTAGGGCTAGTGATGGAAACAGGGAAAGCATTAAATTTCCCGCTCCCACTAGCTTCAACCGCCCATCAAATGTTTATTTCAGCGAGCAATGAAGGTTTTGGTTTGCAGGATGACAGCGCGGTGATCAAAACATTTAAAGGTATTACTTTACCGGAGAAAAAAGCATGACAGTGAAGTTAGGCGTAATAGCGGATGATTTTACCGGTGCGACTGATATCGCAGGCTTTATGGTGCAAAACGGTTGGAAGGTCGTCCAGTTATTGAATGAACCCGATGAAAACACACCGGTACCACAAGATGTTGATGCCATAGTCATTAGTTTAAAAAGCCGCTCTTGTCCTGTGGATGAAGCTGTCAGTGCATCGACAAATGCGTGCAATTGGCTGAAACAAAAAGCGAATTGTCAGCAAATTTTCTTTAAATATTGCTCGACGTTTGACTCCACCGAAAAAGGCAATATTGGTCCCGTTACAGATGCATTAATGGCGCAACTAGGAACAGATTTAGCATTAGTTTGTCCTGCGTTACCGATTAACGGCAGAACCGTTATTCATGGGCATTTATTTGTGAATGGCCAGCTACTTAATGAAAGTGGCATGCAGCACCATCCTGTCACGCCAATGACAGATGCAAACTTATTGCGTGTGATGGAAAAGCAATCAAAAGGCAAAGCAGGTTTAGTCAGACTTGATGATATTCAAAAAGGCAGTGACGTTGTTAGCCAAAAACTTGCCGAATTAGCTCAACAAGGTGTGAGTTACGCGGTCGTTGATGGCTTGACGATGGATGACTTGCTTCCTATCGCACAAGCGGTTAAAGCGATGCCATTGTTAACTGGGGGTTCCGGCCTCGGTGCTGCACTGGCCAATGTGGATAGCCAATGTCCATGGGGGGGCACAACGCAACGAGGTGAAAAACCAACAGGTAAAAACAGGAAGACAGTTGTTTTATCAGGCAGTTGTTCGGTAATGACGAACAAACAAGTGCAGGCTTATCAACAAGTTGCCCCTGCAAAAATGTTGGATGTGGGTGAGTGTTTAAATAACCCTGAGTATGCCAAAACATTGGCAGATTGGGTGCAAGCACAGCAACTAACTGGTTTAGCACCAATGCTTTATGCCACTCAATCACCTGAGTTATTGAAACAGACACAAGAAAAATATGGCGCAGCGGAATCAAGTTCCGCGGTCGAGAAGGTATTTGGTGAAGTTGTCGTGCTGTTGAAAGCGCAAGGGTATGACACCTTTATTATTGCTGGCGGCGAAACCTCTGGAAAAGTGGTTCAAAGCCTTGGAACAGAACAATTAAGTATTGGTTCACCAATCGCCCCTGGTGTGCCATGGGTACAGGACTTAGCAAGCGGTAACTGGTTAGCGCTGAAATCAGGTAATTTCGGCCAAGAAAATTTCTTCCAGTTTGCACAGGAGATGTTTAATGAGTGATGAAAAGGCGCTGCGCCAAGAGTTAGTCGATTGGGCTAAATCAATGTTTAACCGCGGCTACAGTAGCGGTGGTGCAGGGAATATTAGTGCTCGGTTACCTGATGGTTCGATTATCGTGACACCGACCAACTCCAGTTTTGGTGATTTAGACCCTAACAAACTGAGTAAGCTCGATGCACAAGGCAATTGGATTGGGGGAGATAAACCGACAAAAGAAGTTTCTATGCATATGGCGATGTATTTACAACGTCCTGATTGCCAAGCGGTTGTTCATCTTCATTCACCTTGGCTAACTGCGTTGTCTTGCTTGCCAGGGTTAGATACAAAAAATTGTTTACCGCCAATCACGCCATATTATGTGATGCGAGTGGGGAAACTGCCATTGATTGAATACTTGCCACCGGGGGATGACCGAATTGGTGAGGAAATTGCAAAATTAGCACCGACACATAATGCGGTATTGCTATCGAATCATGGCCCGGTCGTGGGTGGTAAAACATTAAGACAAGCTTTCTTCAATGCAGAAGAGTTAGAAGATACAGCTCGCTTATATATCACATTACGCCCACATGGCTTTACAACATTAACGCAAGAGCAGGTTGAACAGCTCGAAAGTCGTTATCCACAAAAGTAGCGAGGCAAAAATGGCTAAATTTGCTGCAAATCTAAGCATGATGTTTACCGAAGTGCCTTTTATACAGCGCTTTGAACGGGCTGCAAATGCAGGGTTCAAAGGTGTTGAGTATCTTTTTCCTTATGAAGAAGATGCCGATGTCATTGCCGGTGAGCTGAGTAAATACCATTTAACTCAGGCCCTGTTTAATATGCCAGCGGGTAACTGGGCACAAGGGGAGCGCGGTATGGCTTCGATCCCCGGTCGTGAGAACGAATTTGCCGAAGGCGTACAAACCGCATTGAAATATGCGAAAGCGTTAGGCTGCAAACAAGTTCATGCGATGGCAGGAAAAGTGAATGAAAATTATACGCTCGAACAACAAACTGCGTGCTATATCAAAAACATTCAATATGCGGCCGATGTGATGGCTGAGCACGGTATTCGTGTACTCATTGAGCCAATCAATACCCGTGATATGCCTGGATATTTTTTAACAACACAAAAACAAGCGGAAGCATTGCTGCCTGAAATTGACCGTGAAAATGTATTTATCCAGTTGGATTTATATCACTGCCAAATTATGGAAGGTGATTTATTGAAAACAATTGAACGTTTATGGGGTAAATTTAGTCACATTCAGATAGCGTCAGTCCCATATCGGCATGAACCGGATAGCGGAGAAGTCAACTACCCATGGATTTTTAAGCAATTAGATGAAATGGGTTATGAAGGCTGGTTAGGATGTGAATATCATCCAGCAGGCCGCACCGAAGATGGATTAGGCTGGCTTAAACAAGCAAATTCATAATTAGGAGAACCTATGCTCCCTTCTGAGCGTCGTGATTTTATTTACCGTTACGTGCATGAACATCAAACCGTATCGATCAGTGATTTGGTTGAGTTAATGAATGTCTCTCATATGACAGTGCGACGTGATATTCGGATGTTGGAAGAAGAAGGGAAGGTACTCAGTATTAGTGGTGGTGTTAAGTTAAATGATGTGTTGCGCCAAGAGCTACCTTGGAGTGAAAAGGCGCGGTTGCATCATCGCCATAAGCGTGAAATTGGCCAGTTTGCTAGCTCGTTAGTCGAAGATGGGCAGGTGGTGTATCTCGATGCGGGAACCACCACTTTTGAGATTGCACGTGTACTTGGTGAGCGTTTTAACTTAACGATTGTCACTAATGACTTTTCGATTATGCAGTATTTAATGAATAAATCGCAGCTGAATCTATACCACACCGGGGGATTAGTGGATAAACGTAACCACTCTAGTGTCGGAAATACGGCTGCGATGATGCTGAAAACGCTCAATGTTGATATTGCTTTTATCAGCACCAGCTCATGGGATTTACAGCATGGGGTTTCGACTCCACATGAGGAAAAAGTTCAGATAAAACAGACGCTATTGGATGTTGCTCGCCGTTGTGTGCTGGTTTCAGACAGTAGTAAGTTTGGCAAATATGGCATGTTTCGTGTTTGCCCATTGAATCAATTGCACGACATCATTTGCGATGACCAATTGCCAGCTGATGTGGTGCAGCGGATAACAGAACAAAACATAAAACTTCATTTAATCAAGACATAAAACATAAATAATCTTACCTAATACTGCATAGCCAGTTAAAGGGCTATAGCAAGGAGAATTACAATGAAAGTTATTATTACTGGTGGCGCAGGCTTTCTGGGCCAGCAGCTAGCCGCTGCTTTGCTTAAAAATACTCAGGGTTTAAAATTTGACCACCTTGTTTTAGCCGATATTCAATGCCCTACATCACCGATTGAAGATGCCAGAGTCAGTTGTGTCGCTTTAGATTTAACGCAAGCCGGCGCGGCAGATAAACTGATTGACGCGCAAACCGACGTGGTTTTCCACCTTGCGGCTATCGTAAGTAGTCACGCTGAAAGTGATTTTGACTTGGGTATGAAGGTTAACTTCGAAGCCACTCGCCAATTACTGGAAGTCGCTCGAGCCAAGAACCCAGCAATCAAATTTATGTTCACCAGCTCCCTCGCTGTGTTTGGTGGTGAGCTACCTGATGTCATCACAGACTTGTGTGTCGTTAACCCACAATCGTCCTATGGTGCTCAAAAGGCTATGTGTGAATTGATGGTTAATGACTATTCACGTAAAGGCTTTGTTGATGGCCGTGTGATGCGTTTGCCAACTATTAGTATTCGTCCGGGCGTGCCAAATAAAGCGGCTTCTTCATTCGCAAGTAGCATTATTCGTGAGCCATTAAATGGGGTTGAAAGTGTTTGTCCTGTCTCCCCAGATCTCGCGTTATGGTTATCTAGCCCTGAAACCGTGATTAACAATTTTATTCATGCAGTCAGTATCCCTGCTGAGAAATTCGGTAAATCACGCACTGTAAACCTGCCAGGTATTACCGTTACTGTTCAAGGCATGATTGATGCTTTACGTGATGTTGCAGGTCAAGAAGCGGTGGATCTTATTCGCTTTGAACCTGATGAAGCCATTAACCGTATTGTGGCGAGCTGGCCGGGCAAATTTGATATCAGCCGTGCATTGGATCTTGGTTTCCGTGCAGATGGCTCTTTTGGTGATGCGATCCGTTCGTTTATCACCCACCACGGTTCTTCTAAGTAGGAGATAGCCTATGTCCTATATTCCTGTTATTGGCCTCGCAGTGGCCATATTTGTCTTGATCTTTTTAGTATTACGAACGCGTGTTCATGCGTTATTAGCAATGCTAATTGCTGCGGCCATCGCGGGTGTATCCGGTGGTTTGACTGCAGCAGAGACGGTGACAGTCATCACAAAAGGCTTTGGGTCAACACTCGGTAGCATCGGTATTGTTATTGGACTCGGGGTAATGATGGGAAGGGTGCTGGAAGTTTCAGGTGCTGCTGAACAGATAGCTTATAGCTTTATCAAATGGCTAGGTAAAAAACGCGAAGAATGGGCGTTAGCAATTACCGGCTATATTGTCAGTATTCCTATCTTCGTTGATTCTGCTTTTGTGATTTTATACCCATTGGCAAAAGCATTAGCCAAAAATGGTAAACGTAGCATACTGACTCTAGGCGTTGCACTCGCGGGTGGGTTAGTGGTGACACACCACACCGTTCCACCAACACCTGGGCCTTTAGGCGTGGCAGGGATCTTTGGTGTCGATGTTGGCGCAATGATCCTGGCAGGAATGAGCCTCGCTATTCCTTGTGTTATCGGTATTGTTCTTTACGCAAAATGGTTAGGGACTAAATACCCTGAATTTATGCCAGATGAAACGGGTAGTGAAGACCTGAAAGAAGTTCACGCTCGTTATATGGAAGAAAAAGCGAATAAACCATTACCAAGCCTGTTCTTATCGCTTTTACCGATTATTACGCCTATTTTGTTAATTTTCATAAATGCAATCAATGGGTTAATGCTAAAAACGGAATCTTTCCAAGGCATGGAAAGCAATTGGTACTTCCAAACGTTTCAATTTTTAGGTGCACCGATTATCGCATTATCAATTAGTGTGTTGATCTCTGTTTACACATTAATGCCAAAAGCAACAAAAGAAGAAGTCATCGACCGTATGGAAGAGGGCTTGCAAGCTGCCGGTATCATCCTACTTGTAACGGGGGCTGGTGGTGCATTAGGTGCAGTACTGCGTGATAGTGGCACAGGAAATATTCTTGCAGAACACGTGGCAAATCTGCCGATTACACCTGTATTGATTCCGTTTATCATCGCAACGTTGGTTCGTTTGATTCAAGGTTCGGGTACAGTAGCAATGATTACTGCAGCATCTATTTCTGCACCAATTATTAGCCAAATACCTGATATTAACTTATTGGTCGCGGCGCAAGCGGCAACCATGGGGTCTCTGTTCTTCGGTTACTTCAACGATAGCCTGTATTGGGTGGTGAACAGAATGATGGGAATTAAGGACGTTAAACAACAAATCATTGTTTGGTCTATTCCGACCACCATTGCGTGGGCGATAGGTCTAGTTGGTGTCCTCATTCTTGATGTAATTCTCTAACATAGCGTTATCAGTTTTAGTTCTGCCAAATAATCAAAGCGCCCAGTCATTTGGGCGCTTTTTTCGTTATGTCAAACTTTCATCTATACTGATGACAATGGATGTTAAAGAGAAATAAAGACAATGAATATATGTGATTCAAATCACTAAATGATGAAATCAAACTTTTATTGTTTTCATTAAAGGTGACAGCCATCACTAAAAATTTATCGTTTTCTCGTTATATTACAAATAACGATTAATCAGTATCGACTGATTTAATGATGCCATTGTGTAAAGGAGTTTGAAATGTCCGACGTTTTCCACTTAGGTTTAAAGAAAAGTGACTTACAGGGTGCGACCGTAGCGATTGTTCCTGGGGATCCTAACCGTGTTGAAAAAATTGCACGTCTGATGGATAACCCTGTACACCTTGCGTCATTACGTGAATATACCTCTTGGCGTGGTGAACTTGACGGCAAAGCCGTCATTGTTTGTTCAACGGGTATTGGTGGTCCATCAACCTCGATTGCCGTAGAAGAATTGGCACAACTTGGTATCCGCACGTTCTTACGTATCGGTACAACGGGTGCAATTCAAGAAGATATCAATGTCGGTGATGTGTTAGTCACTACGGGAGCTGTACGTTTAGATGGCGCTAGCCAACACTTTGCACCATTAGAATACCCTGCAGTTGCTGATTTTAACTGCACCAATGCGCTTTATGCTGCTGCGAAAGACGCGGGCGCAACCGTTCATGTCGGTGTCACTGCATCATCAGATACCTTCTACCCAGGTCAAGAACGCTATGATACCTATACCGGCCGTGTAATGCGTCACTTCAGAGGGTCGATGAAAGAGTGGCAAGACATGGGCGTGATGAACTATGAAATGGAGTCAGCGACATTACTGACCATGTGTTCAAGTAGTAAAGGCTTGCGTGCAGGTATGGTGGCTGGTGTTATTGTAAATCGTACCCAGCAAGAAATTCCAAATGAAGCGTTACTGAAGAAAACGGAAGGTAACGTGTTAAGCATTGTGGTTGAAGCCGCTCGCCGCTTACTGTAGTTCGTGATTTACTGGCTCGCTTACTTGAATTTCACTCGGTTGTGGACGAAAAGTAGGCGGGCTTAGTCCTTTTATCTATTTTTTCATCTCTCTTTATTTCCTCTATAGTTTTAGCCATTATTCATTAGTTTTCAGGAAATATTCTGATCCTCTTATTTGCTAGATCTGTTATTGTCATAAAAACAATTATCAATATTATGTGCCCTTAAATTATTCAGGTTACATTTGTTTTATTGTTAACTGGAATGAAAGCTATAGGGCGAAAAGGAATTATTATGTCAACAACACCTTATCTTCATCCTTCTGTTTTGCCTTTAAAAGGCGGTATTAACTTCCGCGATCTCGGTGGTAAAAAACTCGCTAATGGTGGAAAAATTAAGCCTGGAGTCCTGTTCCGTTCTGGTGCGTTAGACCGATTAACACAGGAAGACGAAGCGGTTTTGCGTTCACAAAATCTTTTCCAAATCATTGATTATCGTGATGAAGCTGAAATCTTAGATAAGCCTGATGTCATTTGGCAAGGCGCGCATTATATTCATGCTCCAGCGAATCCCTTAGCTAAAGAAGTCACCGCAAATTTAGATAAATTAACGCCAGAAATATTGGAACAGTTCGATCCACAAGCCTTTATGTTTCGTTTATACGAACTATTACCCTTGAACAATCCTGCTTATCACCAATTGGTCAATTTACTCAAGCAGCCAGAAAAAGGCGGGATCGTGCAACATTGTGCAGTAGGAAAAGACCGCACAGGGGTCGGTTCTGCACTCGTATTATTTGCGTTAGGTGCAGATTTAGACACAGTAATGGAAGATTATTTACTGACTAATGAAACACTTGCACCATACCGTAAACACTTACTCGAAGAGCACGCAAAAACGATGGACGAAAATATCGTGAAAAAATTTGAGTATGTCTATTCAGTACGTGAAGACTTCTTGAGAACAGCTCTAAACAGTATTGAAAGAGAGTATGGCAATGTAGATCAATGGTTAGAAAAAGATTTTGGCCTAGGGAAACAGCAACGAGAAGCACTACAAAGTCAATTTTTGGACTAAGTCATACTAACTGAAACATGAGTTGTGGATGAGCCATTTTTCTATATCCACAACTCGGTTTTTCCAAAGGTGTTTTTGCCTTGTTTAACTTTGATTTACTACTTTTTCGCTACAGTATTCTGATTATCCCCTAATGAAAGGAACTGACCGTGACACTCAATGAAATTGTCACCATAGTGACGGACTTTACACGCGAACATGAAGTATGGGCGCTTCCTATTATTTTCTTTTTGGCGTTTGGGGAGTCTCTGGCATTTCTGTCACTTTTGTTACCTGCAACGGTTATTTTACTCGGGCTTGGCGCTTTGATTGGTGAAAGTAATATTACTTTCTGGCCAATATGGTTAGCGGCTGCACTCGGTGCTTTCTTTGGGGATTGGCTCTCTTATTGGATTGGTTATCATTACAAAGAAAATGTACGTCATATGTGGCCAATTTCTCGAAACCCGCAAATGATTGATAAAGGGCAGCGTTTCTTTGACCGCTGGGGTATCTGGGGAATTTTCTTTGGGCGCTTCTTCGGGCCTTTACGAGCCATTGTTCCCTTGGTTGCTGGGATTTGCGCAATGCCACAACGGCATTTCCAGCTCGCCAATATCGCCTCTGCGATGATTTGGGCATTTGGTATTTTAGCGCCAGGAGCGCTGGGCCTAAAGTGGTTCGCAAGTTGGATAGGCTAAGCTTGCGAAGCGCTTCGCAAAATTTTCTTCAATGGCTAAATTACCTCTGGACACTTATACAGTATCCCATTACCTTACACTAGACTTTGTAAAGTAAGGATTTAACCGTGGATACCTCTCTTTTATATGCTGTCATTGGTGTGCTGAGCGGCGTTTTAGTTGGTGGTTTAGCAACTTGGTTCTCTATTGCCCAAAAAATTGCGCAAAAAGATCAGGAACTGCAGCAACTCAATCGTCAACTTGCAGCGAGTGACGAAAAAAATATTCATCTTGCGCAATGGAAAGAGGAATATGACAGGCTAGATCAAGAACTGCGTACTCAAAGGGATATCAATCGAGAGCAAGAAGCGGAACTTCGCGAGGTCATCACCCGTTTTGAGCAAAACCAGTTAGCAAATGAAGAGAAACAACGCATTTTACAAAATAGTGAACAACGGCTGACAGCGCAATTCGAAAACCTAGCAAATCGTATTTTTGAGCAAAATGAGCGGCGCGCATCTGAGCAACAACAGAAAAGCCTATTGGCGATGTTGTCACCTTTTCGTGAGCAATTAGATGGTTTTCGTCAGCAAGTTCAGCAAAGTTTTGGTGAAGAGGCCAAAGAACGCCACACTTTAACCTATGAGATTAGGCAATTACAGCAACTCAACAATCAAATGACCAAAGAAGCTGTTAACCTGACACGCGCTCTGAAAGGAGATAACAAAATTCAAGGGAACTGGGGAGAAACCATTCTGACTCGGATCCTAGAAGTCTCAGGTTTACGTGAAGGAAGTGAATTTGAAACCCAAGTTAGTATCAACACAAGTTATAATAGCCGCTATCAACCAGATGTGATTATTCATCTTCCTGAAGGTAAAGATGTGGTCGTTGATGCCAAAATGTCGCTGGTTTCTTATGAACATTACTTCAATAGCGAAGATCCACATGAACAGCAACAAGCACTAAAAAACCATGTGGCATCTATTCGCAACCATATGCGTATGTTGAGCCGTAAGGATTACCATCAGTTACCGGGAATTCGTTCATTGGACTACGTTTTAATGTTTATCCCTATTGAACCTGCTTATTTACTGGCTTTGAAAGAGGCTCCCGAGTTACTTGATGAAGGAATTAAACAAAATATTATGTTAGTTTGTCCTTCAACATTGTTAGTCGCAGTGAGAACGATTAATAATATGTGGCGATATGAACGCCAAGGGCAAAATGCTCAGGAAATAGCAAATAGAGCAGCGAAAATGTATGACAAGCTGCGCTTGTTTGTGGATGATATGCAAGTTTTAGGCACCAGTCTTGATAAAGCGAATAATACTTACCTATCGGCAATGAAACGCCTTGCCGAAGGACGTGGAAATTTAATTAGCCAAGCGGAAAGTTTTAAAGAGCTCGGAGTCGAAATTAAGCAGCCTATCGAGCCTCAATTAGTTGAGCGGTCTGATACGTCTAATTGTGCGGAATCTTAGACTTCTGATAGGGTTTTGGCTCAAAGACTGTTACACTTCCTACAAAAGTTTGAATGATAAGCAGGCATAAGAGAAATGACTGAACCAACTAAAGAAACCATTGATTTCGGTTTCCGTACTGTCGGCAAAGAAGATAAAGCTGGCCTAGTAGCGAATGTTTTTCACTCAGTAGCATCAAAATATGACTTAATGAATGATTTAATGTCATTTGGTATCCATCGTATTTGGAAGCGTTTTACCATTGAAGCGAGCGGAGTACGTCGTAATCAGCGAGTACTTGACCTTGCAGGTGGAACAGGTGACTTAACCGCTAAATTTTCACGTTTAGTGGGTGAAAAAGGCGAAGTCATACTCGCAGACATTAATGACTCAATGCTAAAAATGGGGCGTGAGAAATTACGTGACCTAGGTATTGTCGGTAATGTTAATTATGTACAAGCCAATGCGGAAGAACTGCCATTCCCTGATAACTATTTTGATTGTATTACAATCTCTTTTGGTCTGCGTAATGTCACCGACAAAGACAAAGCGCTACGCTCTATGTTCCGAGTGCTAAAACCAGGTGGGCGTTTATTGGTACTAGAGTTCTCAAAACCAATTATTGAGCCTTTGAATAAAGCTTATGATGCTTATTCATTCCATATACTCCCTCGTATTGGTCAGGCGATCGTTAATGATCCAGATAGCTATCGTTATTTAGCTGAGTCAATCCGCATGCATCCAAACCAAGAAACACTAAAAGGTATGATGGAAAATGCAGGTTTTGAACAGGTGTCGTACACCAATATGACAGGTGGAATTGTCGCATTGCACAAAGGGTTTAAATTCTAAGATGGAAGCACCATCAACACATACCGAAAATCAAAATACAGTTTTGTATTCTTTGATAACAGCATTGATGGAAACCTCTCTTAACCACGTGTTGTTTAAAGAAAAAGTTCTACAGCCTGCTAGAATGCGTTTGGCTGGTAAAGTTATGGCAATTGAACTTAAAGAACTGAATAAAACGTTAACACTTGTTTTTGCTGAAAATCATGTTGATGTGTTAAGCCAGTGGGTTGAGCCTGCGGACTGTACCATTAAAACATCCATCTTTACGCTTGTTAAATTGAAAGACAAACAGCAATTATCTCAACTTATCAATCGTGGTGATATCGTGATTGAAGGGGATATGCAAATTGTGCAGCACTGGTCTTCTTTACTCGATTTAGCAATTTGGAATCCTGCTCACTATTTATCACCGTATATCGGTGATGTTGCAGCTGAAGGGCTTAGTAAATTACTGAATAAAGGTGCGTGCCTTGCATCTCATTTAGTAAAACGGCAAAAAACGTATATCAAAGACGCAATAATTGAAGAATGGAAAATGGCTCCTAGCCAACTTGAACTTGCTCATTTTAGTGATGGAGTCGAGCAAGTAGAAAATTCATTGAGTGCCCTTGAACAACGGTTAAGCCAGTTGGAGGAGAAGAATGACACCCGGTGAAATAAAACGACTTTACTTCATTATTCGGGTTTTTCTCTCTTACGGATTAGACGAGTTAATCCCCAAAATTAAACTAACGTTACCATTACGAATCGGGCGCTTAGGTTTCTTTTGGATTAAAAATAAGCATAAAGATAAAGCATTGGGCGAAAGGCTTCGTCTTGCTTTGCAAGAACTTGGGCCTGTTTGGATCAAATTTGGCCAAATGTTATCGACTCGCCGAGATCTTTTCCCTCCTGCGATCGCAGATCAACTTTCGCTATTGCAAGACAAAGTGGCGAGTTTCGATGGCAAACTGGCGCGAAGCTATATTGAAGAGTCTCTCGAAGGGCCACTAGAACAGTGGTTTGATGACTTTGATGAGCAAGCTTTAGCGTCTGCGTCCATTGCTCAGGTTCATACCGCAACATTAAAAGAAAATGGCAAAGATGTTGTCATCAAGGTGATTCGTCCTGATATTTTGCCAATTATTAAAGCTGACATTAAATTAATGTACCGCATTGCAAATTGGGTTCCTTTGTTGCCAGATGGGCGACGATTAAGACCAAAAGAAGTCGTGCGTGAATATGAAAAAACATTGATTGACGAGCTGAATTTGCTCCGTGAATCAGCAAATGCCATTCAGCTTCGTCGTAACTTTGAAAATAGTGCAATGCTGTATGTACCAGAGGTCTATCCAGATTATTGCCGTGAAAACGTGATGGTCATGGAGCGTATCTACGGGATCCCAGTTTCCGATATTGCTGCGCTTAAAGCGCAGGGGACCAATATGAAACTGCTGGCAGAGCGCGGTGTTAAAGTCTTCTTTACACAGGTTTTCCGTGACAGTTTTTTTCATGCAGATATGCATCCAGGCAATATCTTTGTGAGTTACGATCATCCAGAAGATCCTCAGTACATAGGGATAGACTGTGGAATAGTCGGTTCATTAAACAAAGAAGACAAACGCTATTTGGCGGAAAACTTCATTGCTTTTTTTAATCGTGATTACCGTAAAGTTGCAGAATTGCACGTTGACTCGGGCTGGGTTCCTTCAGACACAAATGTGGAAGACTTTGAGTTTGCTATCCGTACCGTATGTGAGCCTATTTTTGAGAAACCATTGGCTGAAATTTCATTTGGGCAAGTATTATTAAATTTATTTAATACAGCACGCCGTTTCAATATGGAAGTTCAGCCACAGTTAGTCTTATTGCAAAAAACACTGCTGTATGTAGAAGGGCTAGGACGGCAGCTTTATCCCCAACTTGATCTCTGGAAAACAGCAAAGCCCTTCCTTGAAGACTGGGTTCATAGCCAAGTAGGGATACCTGCAATTACCCAAGCATTAAAAGAAAAGGCACCTTATTGGGCAGAAAAAATGCCTGAAATTCCTGATTTGATTTATGGTGCTTTGAGACAGCATAAATATTTACAATCGAATATTGACCAACTAACGCAGCAACTGAAAAGTCAGCGTAATAAACAACGAAAATCTCAGTACCTTTTAGGTATCGGTGCCACATTTATACTCTGTGGAAGTTTATTCCTTATTTCTAATCTCACACCGTTTGGAGTTGTGTTTATGGTTGCAGGAGCGCTGTCTTGGTTGTTTGGTTGGAGTAAAACCGGCGGTAATTAAGTAAACTTTGTTTTGCGACAAGTTTATAAGGCTGTGAACATTTCCGTATTTTGTGTTGGTTGTATATAATAGATCTCATAACATTGATCCCAAAACTATATAGAGGTATTAACAATGGAATCAACTTTCGCAATGGCTGCTTTCGGTAGTCCTTGGCAGCTCATTATCATTGCTTTACTTATTATTTTAATTTTCGGCACCAAAAAATTGCGTTCTTTAGGCTCAGACTTGGGTGAATCACTCAAAGGCTTTAAAAAAGCAATGAACGATGACGAAAAAGCAAAAGCAGAACAAGAAAAGCAAGATGCTGACTTCGCACCTAAAAATATTACTGAACAACAGGCTGCTGAGAAGAAAGAAAGCCCAGTTGAGAGCAAAAATAAAGAGCAGGGTTAAACCGTGTTTGACATAGGTTTTAGTGAACTGTTGCTTATTGCAGTTATTGGTCTCGTTGTATTAGGCCCTGAGCGGTTACCAGTGGCAGTGAGGACTGTCGCTGGGTGGATCCGTGCGATGCGTTCTATGGCTGCAAATGTACAAAATGAGTTAACGCAAGAGTTAAAATTGCAGGAGCTACAGGACACGCTGAAAAAGGTTGAAGAAAAGGCTAATTTAGAAGCACTTTCTCCTGAACTTAAGCAGTCCATGGAAGAATTGCGTACAGCTGCACAATCGCTTAAAAGCGGCTACCAAGAGACAACCAATGATATTGAAACAGAGTTAAATAAAGCAAAAGAGATCACTGACAGTTACGATAGTGCTGTAAAGGAAGCGAAAGATAATACTCAGCAACCTGAAGAGTCTGATCCAAACCCTGAACATGCAGCTAAAATGGCTGCCGTTGTTGAGGATGAAAAAACGGAAGATTCAACAGCTGTAAAAACAGTAGGATCACTCGAAGCTAATGTAAAAAACTCTAATCAAACTGAAAGTGAAAAATAACACATGGCTGTAAATGATACACAACCACTTATTAGCCACCTCATTGAACTTCGTAAACGGCTGCTAAACTGTTTAATTACCGTATTAATTGTTTTTGCTGCCCTTGCTTATTTTTCAAATGATATCTATCGGCTGGTAGCAGCCCCTTTGATTGATAAGCTGCCAGTAGGTTCGCAAATGAGTGCGACGGATGTGGCGTCAACATTTTTTACCCCAATTAAATTGACAATGATGGTATCGGTTTTTGTATCGATTCCCGTTATTCTCTATCAAATTTGGGCTTTCATTGCGCCTGCCTTATACAAGCATGAACGCAAACTCATGTTGCCTTTGCTTGTCTCAAGTAGCTTCTTGTTTTATTTGGGAATGGCATTTGCCTACTTCGTTGTTTTTCCGCTCGCATTTGGTTTCTTTGTTAAAACAACCCCTGATAGCGTCAACTTTATTCCAGATATCAGTAAATACCTTAGTTTTGTCATGACATTATTCATGGCTTTCGGTGCCGCATTTGAAGTACCTATTGCAATTATTTTACTGTGTTGGACTGGCGTGACTACACCAGAATCACTGAAACGTAAACGTCCTTATATTTTAGTCGGGGCATTTATCGTTGGGATGTTTTTAACACCGCCGGATGTACTCTCTCAAACTTTACTTGCTGTTCCAATGTATTTGCTTTTTGAACTCGGTGTCCTGTTATCTAATTTCTATGTTGGTAAAGGCAGAAATCGGAAAGAAGGGGCAGAGGAAGAAGAAAAAGAAGAGTCCTGATTTGCACTAAATAGCGGTTATTTGAAATGTAAAATGATGAAAAGCCCTCTAGATAGGGCTTTTTTATTGCTTGAACGCTTGAAATATTTAATCTGTATTTTTTTTAAATTGTGTATTATCAAGCACTTTAGGTACACTTTTATTTAAAATATTCAGTAAAAGAATAGAGCGATACTCACCATTAGGCTCATCAAAAATAGCTTGTACACCCGCAAAAATACCCTCCGTAATGGTAACCTGATCACCATGCTTTGGCATATCTGGTGCAACGGTATGACTAATGGGAGCTTGTTGTAACAGCTCAATAATTTTTTCGGGGACTTCTACTGGCAATTGGCCAAAACGAATAAAATGGCTTACCCCTCTTGTTGATTGGATTGTTGTTGTATGAATTTCATTGTGATCAAATTTCACAAATAAGTAATTTGGGAACAGCGCTTCTTGCACAGTCATTCTTTTCCCTCTAACCACTTTTTCCATTTCGGTCATGGGGGTCATACAAATAACATTCTGTCGGTTTAAATGCTCCAGAGCACGCTCAATTTGGCCTCGTTTGCAATAAAGCAAATACCATTTTTCCATTTTTTGAATTCCATCTGACAAAACTATGTTTATGATAACAAATTACGACATAACAATGTGACTAATGAATAATGGCACCATATTATTGATACACTTAGGTCTATATTAATCCAATATATTCTTATGATAACTGTAGTGCAAAAACTAAATCAGTAGGAGACATAATGGATATCTTTTTGTTGAGTAACGGTAAGCTACCAGGCAACCCTGTATGGCTTAGCTACGCCTTACCTCGAATCAAAGAAATGATTGTTCGTAAAAACATAAAGTCAGCAGTTTTGGTTCCTTATGCGGTTCTTCGAGGTTCACATGATGAGAGAGCTGAACAACTTTCGGAATCGTTGGGAATAAAAGTCACGACTATTGAGCACTTTTCTAGCCCTGTAGAAGCGATTGAGCAAGCTGAATGTATCCTTGTCAGTGGCGGTAATACTTGGTGGCTGAATAAATGCCTACATGAAAATGGGCTGATCGTTGCTATTCAACGTGCGGTTCGTGAGCGTGGTGTACCTTATATCGGCTGGAGCGCGGGATGTAATGTAGCGACGCCAAGTATTCGTACTACGAATGATATGCCTGTTAGCAATGCTGCTATTATGCCTTCTCTAGGGTTATTTCCATTACAAATTAACCCCCATTATATTGATGCCCATATTTCTGGCCATATGGGCGAAACTCGTGATGAGCGATTACAAGAGTTTTGTGTGATTAATCCTCATGAAGTTGTTGTTGCACTCAGGGAGGGAAGTGGGTTACAAATTAAAGGTAATGAGCTTCACTATTTCAGCGGAAAAGATGAAGGTTTTAAACTATTTCAGCATAATAAAACATTCTCAGAACAATTTAATACAGTACTATTAGAAAAATTAGTGCCTTTTGATTGCCAGTAAAATGGTATACTAAGCCAGAAAAAGATTGATTTTAAAGTGTTTTAGGCAGTAACTTGTAACCTTGGCCGGACGTCTTATAATGAGACTCCCTCTGTAACAGTAAAAGAAGATAATGAAATACCGTGACCTTAGAGATTTCATCTCGCAACTTGAAAAACAAGGCGAGTTAAAACGTATTACAATGGAAGTCGACCCCTATTTGGAAATGACTGAAATTGCAGATCGCACACTAAGAGCAGGGGGACCGGCCCTATTATTTGAAAATCCCAAAGGTTATAACATGCCTGTCTTATGTAACCTGTTTGGCACAACTAAACGTGTTGCAATGGGAATGGGGCAAGAGGACATAAAAGCCTTACATGATGTAGGCAAATTACTTGCCTTCCTAAAAGAACCTGATCCTCCAAAAGGTTTCCGTGACCTCTTTGATAAGCTTCCAAAATTTAAACAAGTTCTGAATATGCCAGCTAAACGGTTAAGTTCGGCTGCCTGTCAGGAACAAATTTGGGCCGGTGAAGACGTCGATCTGACAAAGATCCCTGTTATGCATTGTTGGCCAGAAGATGCAGCGCCTTTAATTACATGGGGGCTGACAGTCACTAAAGGTCCTCATAAAGAAAGGCAAAATTTAGGTATTTATCGTCAGCAAGTTCTTGGAAAAAATAAAGTCATTATGCGTTGGCTATCCCATCGCGGTGGTGCTTTGGATTTTCAAGAATGGTGCCAAGCTCATCCAGGCGAAAAATTTCCTGTTGCTGTCGCACTTGGCGCAGACCCCGCAACCATTTTAGGCGCGGTCACACCAGTCCCGGACACATTATCAGAATATGCTTTTGCGGGGTTACTGCGCGGTAATAAGACTGAGGTTGTTAAATGCATATCGAATGACCTCGAAGTTCCCGCAGGCGCCGAAATTATTTTAGAAGGGTATATTGAGCCGGGCGAAATGGCCCCTGAAGGCCCTTATGGTGACCATACTGGTTACTATAATGAAATCGATACTTTCCCTGTATTTACCGTGACTCATGTGACTCAACGCCGCGATGCAATTTATCACTCAACTTATACAGGAAGACCACCCGATGAGCCTGCAGTATTAGGCGAAGCGTTAAACGAGGTCCTTGTCCCTATTCTTCAAAAGCAATTCCCTGAAATTGTTGATTTTTATCTTCCACCAGAAGGATGTTCATACCGTCTTGCTGTAGTGACAATGAAAAAACAATATGCAGGACATGCCAAAAGGGTCATGATGGGGGTCTGGTCATACCTGCGCCAATTCATGTACACTAAATTTGTTATTGTTTGTGATGATGATATTAATGCACGAGACTGGAAAGATGTTATCTGGGCAATTACCACACGAATGGACCCAGCTCGTGACACGGTGATGATGGAAAACACACCCATAGATTATCTCGACTTCGCTTCTCCTGTCTCAGGGTTAGGTTCAAAAATGGGGCTTGATGCTACCAATAAATGGCCAGGTGAGACAGATCGTGAGTGGGGGCGTCCTATCGTAATGACAGAGAGCGTTAAATATCGCATTGATGATATTTGGGAACAATTAAATATTTTTGATAAAAAATAAGAGGGAAACCATGGCAACTTTAAGCTGTAAAGTAACATCTGTTGAATCTATCACGGATACGGTTTATCGGGTGATTTTGTTGCCAGATGGTCCTTTTCATTTTAAAGCAGGCCAATATTTGATGGTCGTGATGGATGAGCGTGACAAACGACCATTCTCAATGGCTTCTACCCCAAATAATAAAGAAACGATTGAATTACATATTGGTGCTTCTGAGATTAATTTATACGCAATGGCTGTAATGGATCGAATTTTGGATCAAAAACGTATAAATATTGACATTCCTCACGGTAAAGCTTGGTTTCGGGAAAATAGCAGTAACGCAATGATTTTAATTGCGGGTGGAACAGGTTTTTCCTATACCCACTCTGTATTGCTAGCGGCATTAGCTGAAAACCCAAATCGTGACATAACGTTCTATTGGGGCGGTCGTCAATTGGAGCACTTATATGATCTTGGTGAACTACAGGCGCTTAGTGAAAGTTATCCTAATTTAAAGATCACCCCTGTTGTAGAACAGCCAGATGAACTATGGCGAGGAA
Source organism: Providencia rettgeri (assembly GCF_023205015.1). Classification (NCBI taxonomy): domain Bacteria; kingdom Pseudomonadati; phylum Pseudomonadota; class Gammaproteobacteria; order Enterobacterales; family Morganellaceae; genus Providencia; species Providencia rettgeri. The sequence continues at coordinate 670,596 of NZ_CP096258.1, forward strand.
GGACAGGAACGGTTCTTAGTGCAGTGCTTGAGGATTTTGGTGACTTATCAAGCCATGATATCTATATTGCAGGTCGTTTTGAAATGGCCAAAATAGCCAGAGAACGGTTTTGTAATGAACGCGGAGCTAAATCGGAGCAGTTATTTGGTGATGCTTACGAATTCATTTAACCCGTCCTAGTTCAAATTGTAGGGGTGTTGGCTTCGCTCATTCGCCCTAGTCACATACTTGTGTATGCTCCTAGGGTCTCATTCACTTGCCGCCTACCTACAATCCGAACTATGAGGGTTAAACTTGTTGTAGGTTTTGCATGAAAACCACATGAGTCCAAATTATAGGGGTGATGGCTTCGCTCATTAGCCCTAATCACAGACTTTTGTATGCTTCTAGGGTCTCGTTCACTTGCCGCCTACCAACAATCCGAACTATGAGGGTTAAACTTGTTGTAGGTTTTGCATTAAAACCACATAAGTTCAAATTGTAGGGGTGTTGGCTTCGCTCATTAGCCCTTATCACAGACTTTTGTATGCTTCTAGGGTCTCGTTCACTTGCCGCCTACCAACAATCCGAACTATGAGGATTAAACTTGTTGTAGGTTTTGCATTAAAACCACATAAGTTCAAATTGTAGGGGTGTTGGCTTCGCTCATTAGCCCTTATCACAGACTTTTGTATGCTTCTAGGGTCTCGTTCACTTGCCGCCTACCAACAATCCGAACTATGAGGGTTAAACTTGTTGTAGGTTTTGCATTAAAACCACATGAGTCCAAATTATAGGGGTGATGGCTTCGCTTATTAGCCCTAATCACAGACTTTTGTAGGCACCTATAAGGGGTATTTACTGGCAGCTTATCGATAGTCTCAATATACTTGTTGTCGCTATTTAGGCAAAAAGGGTAAAAAAAACCCGCCCCTGACTAGGCGGGAACATCGACAAATACAATGTTTGCGAAAACTAAAAATAAACTGTTAAACACGCTCAATAATTGTAGCAATACCTTGGCCGAACCCGATGCACATCGTAGCTAAACCAAATTGTTTATCGTTTTGTTCTAATTGATTAAGCAATGCGGTTGAAATCCTTGCCCCTGAACACCCCAAAGGATGCCCCAGCGCAATCGCTCCCCCGCAGAGGTTTACTTTATCATCTAATTGATTTTCTGATAGATTCAAGCCTTTTAGGCATGCGATAGATTGCGCGGCGAAAGCTTCATTTAATTCAATAATATCAATATCATTTAAAGTTAGCCCTGCACGTTTCAAAGCCAGTTCACTTGCTGGCACTGGCCCAAACCCCATGATTGATGGGTCGCAGCCAACAACAGCCATCGCACGTATTTTAGCTCGAGGCTTAATGCCTTGCTGAGTGGCATAACTTTCGCTGGTCAGTAACATCGCAGATGCACCGTCAGAAAGAGCCGATGAATTACCTGCAGTTACCGTTCCACTAACAGGGTCGAAAGCGGGGCGAAGAGCGGCTAAACCTTGGAGATTTGCATCAAAACGAATCACTTCATCATAATTGACTGAAATGAGGTTACCTGTAGCATCATGGCCACTAATTGGGACGATTTCGTTATTGAATTTCCCTTTTTCCGTCGCTAAGGCAGCAAGTTGGTGAGACCTTAACGCAAATGCATCTTGCTCTTCTCGACTAATCTTATACATTTTTGCAAGCATTTCAGCGGTTAGACCCATAGCACCTGCGGCTTTAGCAACGTGTAAAGTCAGCTTAGGGTTGAAATCTATACCATGAGTCATTGGTACGTGACCCATATGCTCCACTCCACCAATGAGTACTGATTTAGCATCACCAGTCATAATTAACCGGCTTGCATCGTGTATTGCTTGCATTGATGAACCACAAAGGCGGTTTACTGTAACTGCAGGAACGGTATGAGGAATATCCGTGAGCAATGCTGCATTTTTAGCAATATTAAACCCTTGCTCCAGTGTTTGCTGAACACAACCCCAGATAATGTCATCCAATTCTTTTTTACTTGCGTTTGGATTACGTTCAAAAATTGCATTCATGAGGTGTGCAGAAAGGTCTTCAGCTCTAACATGGCGAAACACCCCACCTTTTGAACGGCCCATTGGTGTACGTATTCCATCAATAATGACGACATTTTCCATAAAATTAACCTCTCGCAACTTTTTTGACATCAATCGCCACGACAGGTGGCTGTGGGTAATATCTTGCATTGGTAGCCGCTTTTTCTTTTAAGCCACTAGGTGCGTGATATAGCGGGCTTAAGTGCTGCAAAGATTCCGTCGTTTTCAAGTAAGACTGGCTACCTAAGGTATCTAAATAGCAGAACACTCCGCCTCTAAATGGCGGGAAACCTAAACCATAGACCAAAGCAATATCTGCATCTGAAGGGCTTTGAATAATACCTTCCTCTAAGCAACGAACCACTTCGTTAATCATGGGAGCCATTATTCGAGCAATAATTTCTTCTTTGGTGAATGAGCGCTTTGTTGGGCAAATAGTAGCAAGTAATTCATCAGCCCGAGGGTCATCAACTTTTTTCGGTTTCCCTTTTTTATCTTTTTCATATTGATAAAACCCTTGGCCATTTTTTTGGCCAAACCGCTGTTGTTCATACATCACATCAATAGCATTCTTTCCTTTTTTCCCCATTCGTTCAGGAAAACCTTGGGCCATAACTTGTTCTGCATGAAAAGCAGTATCAATACCAACCACATCAAGAAGATAAGCAGGCCCCATTGGCCAGCCAAACTCTTTTTCCATGACTTTATCTATTTCTCTAAAGTCGGCTCCATCCTGTAACAGCAAGTTAAAGCCAGCAAAGTAAGGGAAAAGGACTCGGTTAACAAAGAAGCCAGGGCAGTCATTGACAACAATAGGGGTTTTACCCATTTTATTGGCGTAGGCAACAACCTTAGCAACCGTGTTATCAGAAGTTTGTTCTCCCCGGATAATTTCGACTAATGGCATCCGATGCACTGGGTTAAAAAAGTGCATACCGCAGAAGTTTTCTGGGCGCTTTAGTGATTTTGCGAGAGTTGAAATTGGAATCGTTGACGTATTTGAGGCCAGTATAGTTTCTGCTGTTACTAGAGATTCAACTTCAGACAATACAGCTGCTTTAACTTTCGGATTCTCAACAACAGCCTCAACGACGATTTGGCTATTTTCCACCCCGCTATAAGATAATGAGGGATGAATAGATGATAAGGTTGCCGCCATTTTAGCCGCTGTAATTTTTCCGCGTTCGAATTGATTATTTAATAGCTTTTGAGCCTCTTCAATTCCTAAGTCTAATGACTTAACATTAATATCTTTCATTAAGACCGGTACGCCTTTGCTGGCTGATTGATAAGCAATACCGCCACCCATAATCCCAGCACCCAATACGGTAGCATGTTTTGGAATATCAACGTGTTGTGCGATTTTTTTACTGTTTGACTTAACTTGCTGGTCATTTAGAAAAATACTGACTAACGCACGTGCAACATCACTATGTGCCAGAGGGACAAATGCAGCTGTTTCATGCTTCAATGCCTCATCACGAGTACAATTTGCCGCCTTTTCAATCGTGTTCACAGCAGCCATAGGGGCTGGATAGTGTTTTCCAGCAACCTTATACACCATGCCTTTAGCAACATTGAAACTCATTGTTTGCTCAATAGGTTTCAATTGCAGAGGACTAAGTTTGGGTTGGCGTTTTTGTTGCCAATTAAAATCCCCTGCAACCGCAGATTCAATGACTTGAAGAGCTGATTGTGGGAGTGCTTCTGTGTTAACAATTGCGTCGATAAGACCGAGTTTTAAAGCTTGGGAGGCATCAACATCTTTACCCGCAGTAATAATTTCTAATGCGCTATCCAAACCAATTAATCGAGGTAGCCGAACTGAGCCACCAAAGCCAGGCATGATCCCAAGTTTCGTTTCAGGGAGTCCAACTCGAGCATCTGGAGAGGCAATACGGAAATCAGTGGATAAAATACATTCACAGCCACCACCTAATGCATAGCCATTAATGGCGCAAATTGTTGGAACAGGCAGATCTTCGATGCGATTAAAAATACTATTAGCGTAGTGTAACCAATCACTTAGAGTTTCTTTTGACGCTTCGAAAAGCGAAAGAAACTCTTTGATATCAGCACCGACAATAAAAGCGGGTTTATCAGAGCGGAAAATTACACCTTGCAGTTCGGTTTGTTGTTCAAGAACAGACACGGCTTCATCAAGTGAAGCAACGGTGTGGGTATCCAATTTATTAATTGGCCCTGGTGAATTAAAAACCAGTTCTGCAATCCCTTGTTTCAACCATTGAATATAAATAGTGTCACTTTGATAAAGCATTCTGCTCTCCTCTACGTGGTAATGTTATCTGGTACGACCAGATGAGTTGAGTGTGACTAGAATGTTAATTAATTGCAAACTTTTAATAACAAAAATGGAAGGTTGGTCACAGCAATTAAGTGAAATAATTAATGTTTTAGATGATAAATTCATTATATATCAATTGATTATTATGAGTTTGCAACAGAGTGCATATCCGTTAATAACAGAACGTGGTAAGCTTAATTTTTCTAATTAATGCTGAAAGGTTGAAAGAAATGGAAAAACTGACTGCACTCTACGCTGAACACATTAAAACGTTACAAAACAGAACTCAGCAAGTTTTACAGCGCAGCGAATTAGATGCCATATTGATTCATTCAGGTGAACCGCTACGCATCTTTCTTGATGATAGCGACTATCCGTTTAAAGTTAACCCTCATTTTAAAGCGTGGGTACCTGTCACCGATGTTCCACATTCATGGTTATTAGTTGATGGCGTAAATAAACCTAAGTTATGGTTTTATTCCCCTGTTGACTATTGGCATAGTGTTGAGCCATTACCGAATAGTTTTTGGACTAAAGATATTGAATTAATCCATTTAAAAAATGCGGATGACATCAAAACGTTTCTTGCTAATATTTCAAAAGAAAATGTTGCTTACATAGGCTCATCAGCAGAAAGAGCTGAGTCTTTAGGGATTTCTCTGCATAATATTAATCCCAAATTGGTTTTAGATTACTATCATTATCATCGCTCTTATAAGACAGATTATGAACTTTACTGCATGCGTGAAGCTCAAAAAATGGCCGTAAATGGGCACATTGCGGCTCTTGAGGCGTTCCGTGCGGGCATGAGTGAATTTGACATTAATGCCAGTTACTTGCAGTCGACTGGGCATCGAGACACCAATGTGCCTTATGGAAACATTGTTGCGCTGAATGAAAACGCAGCAGTGTTACATTACACTAAGCTGCAACAAACTGTGCCAAATGAACTGTACAGTTTTCTTATTGATGCAGGTACAGAATATAATGGTTATGCTGCTGATATTACGAGAACTTATGCAGCGAAGGGTAAAGATGAATTTGCTGAATTGGTTGCGGATGTCAATACGGAACAACTTGCTCTAATTGATACGATCAAGGCGGGTGTACGTTATACAGACTATCATGTGGATATGCATCACAGGGTTGCTAAAATACTGATTAAGCATGATATTGTTAAAGGTATTACCGAAGAGTCTATGGTGGAGAGTGGCTTAACAACGCCATTTTTGCCTCATGGTTTAGGGCACCCTCTTGGTTTGCAAGTTCATGATGCTGCAGGCTTTATGCAAGATGACAGGGGTACACATCTCGCGGCTCCTAAGATGTATCCATTCTTACGTTGTACTCGTGTTTTAGAGCCTAAAATGGTGTTAACTATTGAGCCTGGACTCTATTTCATTGAATCCTTATTATCTGAATGGCGAAATGGGGAGTTCAGCCAGCATTTTAATTGGGATAAAATCGAGTTCTTCAAACCTTACGGTGGGATCCGTATTGAAGACAATATCGTGATCCACGCAAATCGTATTGAAAATATGACTCGAGACTTACATTTACGTTAATGAAACCTTATTTAATACCGGCTGAAACCATTTCGTTTACAGAAGAGATCAAAAAAAGCCAATTTATTACGTATTTAGCTCATACAGATGGTATTGACGCTGCAAAAGATTATATTCAATCAATTAAAGCTCAATACCCAGATGCTCGGCACCATTGCTGGGCATTTGTTGCTGGTCGTCCTGATGATTCACAAAAGCTGGGGTTTTCTGATGATGGTGAACCAACAGGAACGGCGGGAAAACCTATCATGGCGCAACTATTAGGGAGCAACCTAGGGGAGGTTACCTGTGTTGTTGTGCGTTATTTTGGTGGGATAAAACTGGGAACGGGTGGGCTAGTTAAAGCCTATGGAAATGGTGCCCAGCAAGCATTAAAAATATTACCGACAAAGACAAAAGTACCACAAAAAATCTTTAATTTAGTGTGTGACTATTCATTGATTAATGCGATTGAACAACTGCTTGCTCAGGTGAATGGCACGGTTTTGCACAGTGATTATAATGAAACTGTCTCTTTACAAATTGCAATTCCTGCTACTCTTGAGCAGGAGGTCAATGATAAATTACGCGATATAAGTCGTGGGGCCTTAGCGCTCACGCCAGAATCGGAATAGTAAACAGTTTTATCAAGGAACCTGCCGAATGCATTTTCGTGCAATAACCCGCATAGTCGGGCTGCTTGTCATTATCTTTTCTTTTACCATGGTTATTCCAGGTATTGTTGCGCTAATTTATCGTGATGGCGCAGGGCGAGCTTTTAGCCAGACTTTTGTTACTGCTTTGCTAATTGGCCTTTTTTTGTGGCTACCAACACGTAATAGCCGACACGAACTTAAAGCAAAAGAAGGTTTTCTTATTGTCGTTTTATTTTGGACGGTACTGGGAAGCGTAGGGGCATTGCCTTTCATCTTTTCTGAAAGACCCAACCTGTCGGTCACTGATGCTTTTTTTGAATCGTTTTCAGGTTTGACGACTACCGGAGCGACAACGCTAACAGGGCTTGATTCCTTGCCCAAAGCCATTTTATTTTATCGGCAGATGCTTCAATGGCTAGGGGGGATGGGGATCATCGTACTTGCTGTTGCTATCTTACCGCTACTGGGCGTTGGGGGTATGCAGCTATATCGCGCAGAAATGCCGGGCCCGTTGAAAGACAATAAAATGCGGCCTCGTATTGCAGAAACGGCAAAAACATTATGGCTAATCTATGTACTGCTAACCATTGCCTGTGCAGTCGCTTTATGGATAGCCGGAATGGATGTTTTTGATGCCATTTCTCACAGTTTTTCGACTATCGCTATCGGCGGGTTTTCAACCCATGATGCCAGTATTGGTTATTTCAACAGTCCAGCAATTAACACTATCATTGGTGTTTTCCTGATTATCTCTGGTTGTAACTTCGGTTTACACTTTGCAGTACTAACTGGACGTAGTTTGGGGATTTATTGGCGCGACCCCGAGTTTAGAATGTTCATCAGCTTCCAATTTGTCTTAGTGGTGATTTGTACTTTAATACTTATGTACCATTCAGTTTATGGTAGCTTCGGGCAAACACTTGATCAGGCGTTCTTCCAAGTGGTATCGATGGCAACAACCGCAGGGTTTACGACAGACAGTTTTTCCGGTTGGCCTCTTTTCTTACCAATGCTTCTATTATGTGCTGCATTTGTGGGTGGATGTGCAGGTTCAACAGGGGGCGGACTAAAAGTTATTCGTATCTTGTTGCTTTTCTTGCAAGGTTCGCGTGAATTAAAGCGTTTAGTTCATCCAAATGCGGTCTATACAATCAAACTGGGGCAGCGTGCATTGCCAGAAAGGATCATCGAAGCGGTCTGGGGCTTCTTCTCTGCCTATGCACTTGTTTTTGTTGTCAGCTTATTATTGCTAATCGCAACAGGTGTTGATGAATTTTCCGCATTCTCAGCAATAGCAACCACACTTAATAATTTGGGACCAGGCCTTGGGACTGTTGCAGATAATTTTACGTCAATGAATCCAACGGGTAAATGGATTCTAGTGGTGACTATGTTATTTGGGCGTTTAGAAGTGTTTACTTTATTAGTGTTACTGACTCCAACTTTCTGGCGTGAATAATTGAGTGCAATCTATATATAAGACTATCTATAAAGAAATGATAATAATCTAGGAACGATAATGAGCTATTTACTTTTACATTCCAGTACAGACGGGCAAACTAAAAAAATCATTTTAAAAATGGCGGAACAACTGAGAAGCTCGGGTCGTGAATGTGATATTCGTGATTTAAATACTGACCAACAGTTTAATTTATCAGGCTACGAGAAAGTATTAGTAGGGGCATCCATTCGTTATGGGCATTTCAATAAAAAACTGCAACGTTTTGTGGGAGCTCATCAAAATCAATTGAACTCAATGAAGACTGGTTTTTTTGCTGTAAATTTAACGGCAAGAAAAGAAGGTAAGAATACGGCTGAAACTAACGCGTATACGCGGAAGTTTTTAGAAGCGTGTCCTTGGAAGCCAACATTGAAATCTGTTTTTGCTGGAGCGCTGTTTTATCCGCGTTATACATGGTTTGATAGAATGATGATCCGCTTAATTATGAAAATGACAGACGGCCCAACTGACCCGAAAACAGAGATTGAGTATACTAACTGGGAAAAGGTTGCCGAATTCGCTGCGGAATTTGATCAGTTGTAGGTCGTAATTTCAACAAAATGTAGTTATTTTGCATTATTTGTTTAATAAATCATCGCTTGGTGAAATAAATCAAAAAAACACTTGCGAGAATTTTTCGACTCCCTATAATGCGCATCCGTTGTCACGACAAACCGGTTAGAAGAAAACTTCAAAACCCAGTGATAACAGAGGTGAGAAAGGAAAAGTTTGAAAATAAACACTTGACTTTCTAAATAAAAAACGTAATATACGACACCTCGCGACAACGACCTCGAAGTCGAAAATCGAAAGATTCAGTCGCAACGCTCTTTAACAATTTATCAGACAATCTGTGTGGGCACTCACAGGACACTATCAAAAAAATATTTGATTTTAAGTCTTGAAGAGTGACTAACACGTTAATTCATATATATGAACTAATAGGTAATTTGGTTTCTTCGGAAATCAAACGACAGTAACATTCTTTGAGCATCAGACTACTTTTAATTGAAGAGTTTGATCATGGCTCAGATTGAACGCTGGCGGCAGGCCTAACACATGCAAGTCGAGCGGTAACAGGGGAAGCTTGCTTCTCGCTGACGAGCGGCGGACGGGTGAGTAATGTATGGGGATCTGCCCGATAGAGGGGGATAACCACTGGAAACGGTGGCTAATACCGCATAATCTCTTAGGAGCAAAGCAGGGGAACTTCGGTCCTTGCGCTATCGGATGAACCCATATGGGATTAGCTAGTAGGTGGGGTAATGGCTCACCTAGGCGACGATCCCTAGCTGGTCTGAGAGGATGATCAGCCACACTGGGACTGAGACACGGCCCAGACTCCTACGGGAGGCAGCAGTGGGGAATATTGCACAATGGGCGCAAGCCTGATGCAGCCATGCCGCGTGTATGAAGAAGGCCCTAGGGTTGTAAAGTACTTTCAGTCGGGAGGAAGGCGTTGTTGCTAATATCAACAACGATTGACGTTACCGACAGAAGAAGCACCGGCTAACTCCGTGCCAGCAGCCGCGGTAATACGGAGGGTGCAAGCGTTAATCGGAATTACTGGGCGTAAAGCGCACGCAGGCGGTTGATTAAGTTAGATGTGAAATCCCCGGGCTTAACCTGGGAATGGCATCTAAGACTGGTCAGCTAGAGTCTTGTAGAGGGGGGTAGAATTCCATGTGTAGCGGTGAAATGCGTAGAGATGTGGAGGAATACCGGTGGCGAAGGCGGCCCCCTGGACAAAGACTGACGCTCAGGTGCGAAAGCGTGGGGAGCAAACAGGATTAGATACCCTGGTAGTCCACGCTGTAAACGATGTCGATTTGAAGGTTGTTCCCTTGAGGAGTGGCTTTCGGAGCTAACGCGTTAAATCGACCGCCTGGGGAGTACGGCCGCAAGGTTAAAACTCAAATGAATTGACGGGGGCCCGCACAAGCGGTGGAGCATGTGGTTTAATTCGATGCAACGCGAAGAACCTTACCTACTCTTGACATCCAGAGAACTTAGCAGAGATGCTTTGGTGCCTTCGGGAACTCTGAGACAGGTGCTGCATGGCTGTCGTCAGCTCGTGTTGTGAAATGTTGGGTTAAGTCCCGCAACGAGCGCAACCCTTATCCTTTGTTGCCAGCGATTCGGTCGGGAACTCAAAGGAGACTGCCGGTGATAAACCGGAGGAAGGTGGGGATGACGTCAAGTCATCATGGCCCTTACGAGTAGGGCTACACACGTGCTACAATGGCGTATACAAAGAGAAGCGACCTCGCGAGAGCAAGCGGAACTCATAAAGTACGTCGTAGTCCGGATTGGAGTCTGCAACTCGACTCCATGAAGTCGGAATCGCTAGTAATCGTAGATCAGAATGCTACGGTGAATACGTTCCCGGGCCTTGTACACACCGCCCGTCACACCATGGGAGTGGGTTGCAAAAGAAGTAGGTAGCTTAACCTTCGGGAGGGCGCTTACCACTTTGTGATTCATGACTGGGGTGAAGTCGTAACAAGGTAACCGTAGGGGAACCTGCGGTTGGATCACCTCCTTACCATTGAAGTGTTTTTGTGAAGTGCTCACACAGATTGTCTGATAGAAAGTAGAGCAATAGGCTATACGTGGGAGACTTATTCGAAAGAATAGGGCTTACATGAGATACCGCGCAGTAAGTGCAATATCTTGTGTCCCCTTCGTCTAGAGGCCTAGGACACCGCCCTTTCACGGCGGTAACAGGGGTTCGAATCCCCTAGGGGACGCCAATTGCGCCGATATCGAGTGAAAGACGATGTCCCCAATAATGATTAAGCCAATTATTTTAATAGTTGGTTTAACAATTATGCTCTTTAACAATCTGGAACAAGCTGAAAATTGAAAACAACGCACATTGTTTATCGCTTAAACAATGTGAGAGTCTCTCAAAAATCTCAACTTGAATAGTGTACTTTGAACTATCGAGTCGACGAGCGAAATGAGTTCAAGGCAGCCCGCGCACAGCAAGCGCAGCGTACTTTAAGTACGTGAGCATTGCGCGCACGGACTAACGCCGAAATCATGAAGCACAGTCACTCGTTGTAAGAAGACGCCTTCGGGTTGTGAGGTTAAGCGACTAAGCGTACACGGTGGATGCCTAGGCAATCAGAGGCGATGAAGGACGTGCTAATCTGCGATAAGCGTCGGTAAGGTGATATGAACCGTTACAACCGACGATTTCCGAATGGGGAAACCCAGTGCAATTCGTTGCACTATCGTTTGATGAATACATAGTCAAACGAAGCGAACCGGGGGAACTGAAACATCTCAGTACCCCGAGGAAAAGAAATCAACCGAGATTCCCCTAGTAGCGGCGAGCGAACGGGGAGCAGCCCAGAGTCTTAATCAGCATTAGCATCAGGAGAACGGTCTGGAAAGTCCGGCAGTAAAGGGTGATAGCCCCGTATCCGAAGGTGTTAGTGTTGTGAACTCGACGAGTAGGGCGGGACACGTGTTATCCTGTCTGAATATGGGGGGACCATCCTCCAAGGCTAAATACTCCTGATTGACCGATAGTGAACCAGTACCGTGAGGGAAAGGCGAAAAGAACCCCGGCGAGGGGAGTGAAATAGAACCTGAAACCGTGTACGTACAAGCAGTGGGAGCCTTGATTTATCAGGGTGACTGCGTACCTTTTGTATAATGGGTCAGCGACTTATATTCTGTAGCAAGGTTAACCGTATAGGGGAGCCGTAGGGAAACCGAGTCTTAACTGGGCGAATGAGTTGCAGGGTATAGACCCGAAACCCGGTGATCTAGCCATGGGCAGGTTGAAGGTTGGGTAACACTAACTGGAGGACCGAACCGACTAATGTTGAAAAATTAGCGGATGACTTGTGGCTGGGGGTGAAAGGCCAATCAAACCGGGAGATAGCTGGTTCTCCCCGAAAGCTATTTAGGTAGCGCCTCGTGAACTCATCTTCGGGGGTAGAGCACTGTTTCGACTAGGGGGTCATCCCGACTTACCAACTCGATGCAAACTACGAATACCGAAGAATGTTATCACGGGAGACACACGGCGGGTGCTAACGTTCGTCGTGAAGAGGGAAACAACCCAGACCGCCAGCTAAGGTCCCAAAGTCATAGTTAAGTGGGAAACGAAGTGGGAAGGCTCAGACAGCCAGGATGTTGGCTTAGAAGCAGCCATCATTTAAAGAAAGCGTAATAGCTCACTGGTCGAGTCGGCCTGCGCGGAAGATGTAACGGGGCTAAACTATGCACCGAAGCTGCGGCAGCGATATGTAAATATTGTTGGGTAGGGGAGCGTTCTGTAAGCCTGTGAAGGTGTACTGTGAGGTATGCTGGAGGTATCAGAAGTGCGAATGCTGACATAAGTAACGATAATGCGGGTGAAAAACCCGCACGCCGGAAGACCAAGGGTTCCTGTCCAACGTTAATCGGGGCAGGGTGAGTCGACCCCTAAGGCGAGGCAGAAATGCGTAGTCGATGGGAAACGGGTTAATATTCCCGTACTGGTGATAATTGCGATGGGGGGACGGAGAAGGCTAGGCTATCCGGGCGACGGTTGTCCCGGTTTAAGAATGTAGGCAGGTGAATTAGGCAAATCCGGTTCACTACATGCTGAGGTTCGATGACGAGTCACTACGGTGATGAAGTAGCTCATGCCCCGCTTCCAGGAAAAGCCTCTAAGCTCTAGATTATCATTAATCGTACCCCAAACCGACACAGGTGGTCAGGTAGAGAATACTCAGGCGCTTGAGAGAACTCGGGTGAAGGAACTAGGCAAAATGGTGCCGTAACTTCGGGAGAAGGCACGCTGGCGCTAGGTGAAGTCCCTCGCGGATGGAGCTGAAGCCAGTCGCAGATACCAGCTGGCTGCAACTGTTTATTAAAAACACAGCACTGTGCAAACACGAAAGTGGACGTATACGGTGTGACGCCTGCCCGGTGCTGGAAGGTTAATTGATGGGGTTATCCGTAAGGAGAAGCTCTTGATCGAAGCCCCAGTAAACGGCGGCCGTAACTATAACGGTCCTAAGGTAGCGAAATTCCTTGTCGGGTAAGTTCCGACCTGCACGAATGGCGTAATGATGGCCAGGCTGTCTCCACCCGAGACTCAGTGAAATTGAACTCGCTGTGAAGATGCAGTGTACCCGCGGCAAGACGGAAAGACCCCGTGAACCTTTACTATAGCTTGACACTGAACATTGAGCCTTGATGTGTAGGATAGGTGGGAGGCTTCGAAGCGTGGACGCCAGTCTGCGTGGAGCCAACCTTGAAATACCACCCTTTAATGTTTGATGTTCTAACGTTGCCCCGTTATCCGGGGTGCGGACAGTGTCTGGTGGGTAGTTTGACTGGGGCGGTCTCCTCCCAAAGAGTAACGGAGGAGCACGAAGGTTGGCTAAGCATGGTCGGACATCATGCGGTTAGTGCAAAGGCATAAGCCAGCTTGACTGCGAGAGTGACGGCTCGAGCAGGTACGAAAGTAGGTCTTAGTGATCCGGTGGTTCTGAATGGAAGGGCCATCGCTCAACGGATAAAAGGTACTCCGGGGATAACAGGCTGATACCGCCCAAGAGTTCATATCGACGGCGGTGTTTGGCACCTCGATGTCGGCTCATCACATCCTGGGGCTGAAGTAGGTCCCAAGGGTACGGCTGTTCGCCGTTTAAAGTGGTACGCGAGCTGGGTTTAGAACGTCGTGAGACAGTTCGGTCCCTATCTGCCGTGGGCGTTGGAAGATTGAAAGGGGCTGCTCCTAGTACGAGAGGACCGGAGTGGACGCACCACTGGTGTTCGGGTTGTCATGCCAATGGCATTGCCCGGTAGCTAAGTGCGGAAGAGATAACCGCTGAAAGCATCTAAGCGGGAAACTTGCCTTGAGATGAGTCTTCCCTGACCCTTTAAGGGTCCTAAAGGAACGTTTAAGACTAAGACGTTGATAGGTTGGGTGTGTAAGCATAGCGATATGTTGAGCTAACCAATACTAATGAACCGTGAGGCTTAACCTGACAACACCGAAGGTGTTTTAGAGAGATTGGGTTGTTTTTGATAGCGAGTGAGAAGCCGAGAGGTGAAGGACACACAGCTTGTTTGAGATTGATGTTTTGGTTTAGTGAATAAAAAACTAAACGGAAACAAACAGAATTTGTCTGGCGGCAATAGCGCGGTGGTCCCACCTGACCCCATGCCGAACTCAGTAGTGAAACGCCGTAGCGCCGATGGTAGTGTGGGGTCTCCCCATGTGAGAGTAGGGAACTGCCAGACATTAAATTAGTGAAGAAGCCACCCATTGGGTGGCTTTTTTACGTTTGGGGGTAATGAACTAATTGTTGATGCTAGAAGTGAAGTTCCTTAATATTCCAACTCCCAACTCCCAACTCCCAACTCCCAACTCCCAACTCCCAACTCCCAACTCCCAACTCCCAACTCCCAACTCCCACTTCTTTCTTTTAACGGCTCACTTAATTTAATCCTTCTACGCAGGGCGATTAGTCATGAATATAACTATCGCAAATGGAAGTTCATGATACAAAGTAGTGAGTAACAGCTCACATGTTGAAGAGTGCGCGGAGACAAGTGCTGAGTGTGGGGTTAGGCAGCATGAGTTAAGAGAATTAAGTCAAGCAATCGGCAGATGACACTCGGTGGTATTGTGATCATGAATGGAAGCTCTGGAACCAAAGTAGTGAGTAACAGCTCACGTGTTTTTTAATTAAGTGAATATAACTCAATAAAATGAAATGGATATAGTTTGTTGGTAATTATCTATTACTCCAGAGAATGTAATCACTTGGGCCAAAGTAGTAAGTAACAACTCACGTGTTGAAGAGCGCGCGGAGATAAGTGATGGCTTTGGGGTAAAAAGAGTTAAGAGAGCTAGGTTAGGCAATCGATAGGTGACTCTTAGTGGTATTGGTTCTGTGAATGAAAATTCTGGATATAAAGTAGTGAGTAACAACTCGCTTGTTGAGGTGGGGCGGTGGCTGCTGGCGATGGTGGTGGGGTGATAGGAACTAAAGAGTAATGGAAGAAAAGCGTTTGTATTGGTGTGACGGATGGATATTTTAGACGCAAAGTAGTGAGTAACAGCTCACTTGTTCCTTAACTAAGTATAGTTAATTTCAATAAAATCAAATAAGTATATTGAGTCGACAATTATCTATTGTTGGAGTGAATGTACTTGCTTGTGGTAAAGCAGTAAGTAACAGCTCACTTGTTATGGAAATATAAAAATATAGCTGGAAGGAAAGTAATAAAATGTAGAAAATAAGGTGGTAGTAATTTTCTAACTGATTAATTGTTATATAAAAACATGAGTCAGATTTATTGATAAAGAGAGTGGATTAGATAAAAGTTATCAATAATATTTATTATTGAAGATAGGCCGGGAGAGAATATTAATCTAACTTAAACTTAAATCAATACTATTGCTAAATGGAGTTTAATAATATTACGTTTATTATTTGAGTATTTATAATTTTACAAATAGATATAAATTTTTTTCATAATTAAAAATGAAGATTAGAAAGTTAAATTATCAATATAAATGTTATAAAACATATTTATTTAAAATCCAATAAAGTAAATTCTTCTAATATTTTTTTGAACCACGGTGTGAAAATATCAGGATTAAGAACGATCTCTTGTTTTAATTGAGGAAGACTTACCCACCTTATAGATGAGACTTCATCTCTATTCGGTTGAATATATTGGTTATAATAACCAATAAAAATATGGTCATACTCATGTTCAATTAAGCCTCCTTGAACGTCAGCCTTATAAATTAAGGAACCTATATGAGTCAATGGAGTGACAAAACCTAATTCCTCTTGAAGGCGACGTTCAGCAGCTTTCTGAGTCTCTTCATTTGGTCTAGGGTGACTACAGCAAGAATTTGCCCATTGTCCTGCTGAATGATATTTATGAAAAGCACGTTGTTGAATTAGTAGCTCATTTTGTTCATTAAAGATAAATACTGAGAATGCTCGATGTAAGTGACCGAGCTGATGTGCCAATAGCTTTGGCATAACTCCAATAGGTTGGTCATGCTCATCGACTAAAATTAATTCATCTTCCATTTATATTATTTTCCGTCATTAAATGATTGCTTTAGTTTAGTATAATTAAAAATATAAGTTTGCATATTAGAGCTGTTTAATTATAAATATAATTATTTTTAACTCACAGCTATCATAAGGTGATATAGCTGTGAGAATAAAAATTATTTTTGTTGTAAAACCCAAACCGCAGCTTCAACTCTTGATTTTAAATTGAGTTTTTTTAGTAAATGTTTAACATGTACTTTTACTGTGCTTTCTGCAATATCGAGTTTACGAGCTATCATTTTATTTGATAAACCCTGAGAGATCAGTTCTAAAATATCGGCCTCTCTTGGTGTCAATGAGGCAATATTATTATCATCCTGTGTGGTGTTATCTCTTAGTGATTCAGCAAGCACAGAGGCTAATGTTGGGCTGACAACTAACTTACCGCTTGCAGCTTCTTTAAGGGCTACGATAAGCTCTTCAGGCTCCATATCTTTTAGTAAATAACCATCGGCACCTCTTTTTAGTGCATTGACTAAATCATCACTATAATTAGAAACGGTAAAAAGAATAATTCTACCTGATAGCTCTCGCTTCCTAAGTTCATCGAGAGTTTCAAAACCATTCATGCCTGGCATGTTGAGATCAAGTAAGATAAGGTCAGGATCTTGCTCTTCAGCGATCTGTATGCCAGTTTTACCGTCTCCAGCCTCACCGATAACTTGCAATGAAGACTCCAAACTAATCAATTGTTTGACTCCATTTCTTAGCATCGGATGATCATCAATAAGTAGAATGGTTGATTTTTCGTTCATTATATTTGTGTTTTCCATAGATGATTTTCCGGTATGTTAAGCGTCAGATAAAGGGAAGGTAACTTTTACCTCTGTTCCACCTTGAGGCCTAGGTGTAATACAACAATTTCCATTAAGGCTTAATGCTCTTTCTCTCATAATAATAAGCCCATAATGGTTAAGTTTATCAGTATTTGACGTGATCCCTGAACCATCGTCAGTCACTGTAATTGTAACAATACCATTATACTGGTTTAATGAAACCTCAGCCCATTTTGCATTAGCGTGTTTTAAAATATTAGTTAATGCCTCTCGGACTATTTGTATTATATGAATAGATTGATGCGGTGAAATACTTTTCGCGGGTAGATCGTAATTTAAGTCTATTGTATATCCTACACGTTCACTAAATTCACTAATGGTACTTTCTAATGAGGGAAGTAAGCCAGGCTCCATTAATTTAAGCCTAAATGTGGTTAATAATTCTCTTAACTGGCTATATGCGGTATTAATCTCGCTACGCATTTCTGTTAACAGCTGTTGAGGTTTTTCTGGTAATGGTTCTGGCTGTAATTGCAGATAGCTAATTTGCATTTTCAGACAGGATAAAGATTGAGCAATAGAGTCATGAAGTTCGCGTGCAATTGCAGAACGTTCATCCATGATAAGTAACTGTTGCTGTTGTTCTATCTGGTGCTCCATGGCTAGCATACCAGAGATTTGTTTAGCTAAAACAGAAACGAGACTGTTTTGCTCATCTGAAAGTATTTGGTTATCTTCAATCTCTCCAATAATAATGCCATAACGATGCATATTGTCTGATAAATCCCACTGTAAACTGAGCGGTTTTTCGATTGAAGCTTGTTGTTCTAGTTGCGTTGTATTCACTTCAGATAACCCGGTTGAATGGCAGCATATTTCGTGAAAATATGTTTCGTTGCTTTCTTCATACAACCGTAAACTGAGATTTTTGAGTATGGTAATATTTTCTAGTTCAATAAGGACTTTTTGTAATCGCAAGTAGAGAGGATCTGATGAATGAAGGATTTGGCTTGATTGATATAAATATGATAACACTTTATTTTTTGTGATTAAGTCTGCAGTTTTCTCAGCAACCCTTTCTTCAAGCTGATGATAACTTAATGCTAATTCATCCGACATTTGGTTAAGTGTTTCTCCGAGCGCATTTAATTCATCTTGCCTATTATTTTTAGGGTAGCGTTGGCTAAAATCTTTTCGTCCAATTGCATTGACCATTGATAATAATTTAACCCATGGATAATAAATTTTTCTGCGCAGGTGCCAGATGGTTCCAGCGAGTAATAAGAATACTAAACTGATAAAAATCAGTTGTGTCATAGCAACATAAGCAATCTTACTTTCCGTTTTTTCATCAATATTATGAACTAATTCATCAAGTTTACTGACAAATGATATAACTTCGTATCTTGCATCATTAGGGGTATTTGCTTTTATTAATGAAGGCTTTAAGACATGTAACCAATAATTGTAAAGCTCATCAAATTGCGGCGTTAAATTTTCGATTTTTACAACTTGAGTCAGTTCAGGGCTGATGAGGTCAGATTCTAATGCATCGAGATAACGCTGATTTTGAGTATTTAAAGGAACGAGAGAAAGTAACCTGTAGCTCTGCATTCGCAGTGAACCTGATTTATTTATTGCATGGGCATTACCTTGCACACTTATAATCATTCGATTGGAAATCGTCATCCCAATAATTCCTAAGATCGCAATAAGTAGCATTAGACCGATCACTTGGTTAATGATTGAAAATCGACGATACAACGTGGGCATGTGTCACTTCCTTAAAGAGTCGTACTAGTGAACTTAAAATGCATATTTCTCGTATTGTTCATAAAGGGTTGAATATTAAATATACTACTTTGGTAGTATATTTGGGGATTTATAACAAAATAGTAAATAGAAAATAAAATTCTTCGTTGAGTTTTATCGTGTTATATATTGATATATAAGATTAAATTTTATTTTACCGTGAATGAATTTACGTATTATAGCGTAAATTAAAGATGAGTTTCTTTTGATTTAGATCAGTTTAAATATCGAAGTAAGTCAGTGTATAGAATAATACATATCGAAAGTATTTTTGATAATCATATCAATGATAGAAAGAAGGGCAGCCCTAATGGATAGAACTACCTTTTTGTTTTAAACTTTTTTTAATTTTTTGAATAGTGAGATTATCGCAACAAGGATTAGACCTGTTACTAGCCCAAAAAATAAATTAATTATAGTTGGTAGGATAAACTGCATAGTACTACCAATGATCGGTGTTAAGGTCGCAGTAAACGATATTTCTGTAATCCACTCTGAAATATAGCTAATACCATGCGTTAGAATACCACCACCGACCATAAACATCGCGGCTGTTCCAACAACAGATAATGTTTTCATCAGATAAGGTGTTGAATAAATTAAGGTATTACCGAGTTTCTTTAATAAAGAAGACGTTTTCTTTTGTAAATAAAAGCCTAAGTCATCTAATTTTACAATACCTGCAACTAAGCCATATACACCGATAGTCATCACAAGAGCAATGATTGAGAGTACAGCGACTTGGTTAATAAAAGTGGTAGTGGAAACTATGCCTAATGTGATGGCAATAATTTCAGCTGATAAAACAAAATCAGTACGAATCGCCCCTTTGATTTTTTTACTTTCAAACTCTTTCAGCTGTTCTGCTGATAATTCAAGTTGGTTTTGGGGGATAGAGCCTTCTACGTTAGTAAAGAATAGCTTATGAGTAATTTTTTCTGCGCCTTCAAAGCAAAGGTAGGCCCCACCAATCATGAGCAGTGGTGTGATAGCCCAAGGAATAAATGCACTAATTAGCAATGCTAAGGGCACGAGTATTAATTTATTGATAAATGACCCTTTAGCAACAGCCCAAACAACGGGAATTTCTCTATCCGCGCGAACACCAGTAACTTGCTGGGCGTTTAGTGCGAGGTCATCACCTAAAACTCCAGAGGTTTTTTTGGCGGCCATTTTTGTCATGACGGAAACATCGTCTAGTACAGCGGCAATATCATCAAGTAATGTGAGTAAGCTACTTCCAGCCACAAGAATATCCTCAATATTTTTAAGGTGTCATTAATGTTTATTAGGCCAATTAATGGATAATTAGTTCATTACAATATAAACCATACTTACAAATAAGATGATTCCAATAAGATAATGTCATTGCTGTTGATAAACCTGAATTTTGAATTATTAAATTTTTATGACAATGGAACCAATATGTTTTTTTAGTTTCTAAATTATTAATTTTAGTAAAGTAACATACAGTTATCTACTATTTTATTTTATATTTTTTTTATTTATTTGGTTTAATTATTTGTTTTATGAATAATTTTTAATGGATTGGTATAGGGTTAATACATGTCTTCTCAGCCAGTTTTGAGTATTGTCGTTGCTGTATATAATGGTGAAAAATTTTTACCTCAGTTTTTTGATAGCTTAATCGCTCAAAAGTTAGAAAATTGGGAATTGATTGTTGTTAATGATGGCTCTAAAGATAAAAGTGAAGACATCATTAAGTCTTATGCGGATAAATTTGCACATTTGAAAGTGCTTTACCAAGAGAATCAAGGGGTTTCAGTCGCTCGTAATACGGGGATGGTTGAGGCTACTGGAAAATACATTACATTCCCTGATATTGATGATGAAATTAGTCCGCAAATGTACGGGCGTTTATTAGAAATCGCACTATCAAATGACCTCGATGTTGCAACCTGTAATGGGACTTATGTTTACACTAATGGTGATGCACCAAAAGCAATTTTTCCGCCGAATAAAGTTCCATCAACTGGGGTGATTTCAGGCCCTGAGTGGCTTGAAACTGGCTTAAGTTCACGCAAGTTTTTGCATGTAACTTGGTTGAATTTATATCGTTTAGACATGTTGCGCCAACACAATTTTTTCTTTGAGCCCAAATTACATCACCAAGACATTCCTTGGACGACTGAAGTGTTACTCGTGGCGAACCGCGTACAATTTATTAATGAACAATACTACCGATATTTAATCCATAACCAATCTGTTTCACACTCATTGAGTGGTGATGAACGCGCAGTCCGCAAGATAAAAACCTATCTGAAGATTATTGATATGCTGTTAAATATTTACCAGCGGTATCCTGAGCAAGTAAAACAAGCACCGGCTTGTCTATGGCAGGTAGGAAAAGAAGGCTTAGGGGTGATTCAAGCGCTATTAGCTATCAAATCACCAGATGTACAGAAGGAAATGGTACAACTATTTTTTGATAAGGGTTATTGGCAAATAGTGTGGGCACATGCAACAACAGTAAAATTAAAATGGCGATTAATTAGGCGCTATACGAAGCTAAAAGAAATTATCAAATCATAATTTACTGAAAAGGTAGCTATTTTTATAGGCTACCTTTTTTGTTTCTATTTTTCTAATTGCTTTAGAGAAGCAATGAACATGTCCCATAACAAAGGGTTATTTAACTTTGTAGCGACTTGTGTATGGCATTCTGGTTTAGCGGGGTGGCGGAAGTCAGTCACCGTCATACCCGTTGTTAAAGCGCCTTGCAGTTCGATATCAATCGGAGCTTTAATCGTTTCCATTATGGATGGGTCGATAACATAAGCAACGGCACATAGATCGTGAACAGGAGCATGGTCGGTATAGCCATTACGTCTGCGGTAACCTGCAGTGTAGTAATTTAGGGATTCAACAACAAAATCACTTACAGGTGTGCTTAACGCGGCAATTGTTTCCATTATTTGGTCGTCTGGCCTTGCTTGATGTGTAAGATCTAGTCCAATCATAGTGATAGGCCAAGTTTCATTAAACACAATATGAGCCGCCTCAGGGTCTATAAGGATATTAAATTCAGCGACTGCAGTGCGATTACCGGTATGGTAGCCTCCTCCCATTAATACCACTTCTTTGACTAACTCTACAATTTCAGGTGCTTTTCTTACTGCCAAAGCAATATTTGTAAGCCCTCCAATCGGTACGAGAGTCACCGTTTTAGGGGGGTGTGACTTGAGCGTATCAATAATTAAGTCAACAGCATGGCGTGGATCAATAGGTAGTTTGGGTTCGGGGAGGTGAGTGCCGTCAAGGCCTGTTGTCCCATGAACTTCTGGAGCAGTTTGAATTGTTCTCACAAGTGGTCGAGCGCAACCCGCAGCGATAGGGATATTATTTATACTCGCGAATTCTATAATTGCGCGTGCATTATGGGTGACTTTATCTAAAGTTTGGTTTCCGACGACAGTCGTTACTGCAAGTAATTCTATATTTGAATTGCCTAATGCTAAGAAAATTGCCATTGCATCATCATGGCCAGGGTCACAATCGATAATAATTTTATTTTTAGACATTATTTATCCTTTTCTTAAATTATTCTCCTTTAATTAACATAATATAGGGATAAATTTATTTTTATGTGATGTAAGTTCTATTTTTATGAATGTTAATGTAATGAAATTATTCATCAGGGTAACTAACGAGGAGTGATGTGATTAACATATTAATAACAATCGTGTTGAGTTTATAAAGATAATGTGTTCTTTATGTAATTTTAAGCAATATAAATGAAACCGCCTAGATGGTTTTTATTAACAAGTTAATGATTGAGGAGGCAGAATGGAGAACTATCTAGAAAGATTACCTGATGTTATTGATTCTGTTGCAACTAATCAGTTTTACCCTAATTTATTATCATGGTTGTCTTCACTTATTGCATTTGATAATGCGATTGTTTACTCCTTTGAAAAAGGATCTCCTCCCCGATTTCTTTCCAAAGTAGAGCGCCGTAATAGCGATAGTATTAACAGAATCTATCAACGAGGTGCTTATTTAATGGACCCATTCTACCAAGAAATCCAAAGAGGGGGGGCTTCCAAAGTGTTAACACTAAAAGAACTCGCGCCTAAAGGATTTTATCATACAGATTATTATCTCAATTTTTATCGTAAAACAGGGTGGTGTGATGAGGCTGGGTTGCTATTAGATATTTCAGATGATAGCCAATTAGGTATTTTTTTTGGTAATGAAAATAGACCTTTTTTCTCGGAAAAATATATGCAGGCACCACTTAAAGATGCTTTCGATATCATTCGTAGTATGGTCAAACTTCATAAAGATGTTTCTCCTTCTTCGGTGTCGAATTACCACCAAAATACAGACATGCAAACACGATTTGGGCTAACACCGAGAGAGTGTGAAGTTGTCGAGTTAATCCTAGCGGGTAAAGGTTCACCACAAATAGCACAGGCACTTTTCATTAGTTTAGGGACAGTGAAAAATCACCGTAAGAATATCTATCAAAAATTGAGTATTAACTCACAGGTTGAATTGTTTAACTTATTAATGAATAGGCTAAGTTAAATGCAATTAATCAATAATATATTGATTTAATAAGGTTTTGTGGGCGTTTTCTTTTTTGTTACTATGTTATTTCTTTTGATTTTGTCTAAATAGTTTTAGTGAACTAAAATTAATAAATACGATTGTTAATATAAGAATGATTTTTCAATCTATTGATTTTTAATGTTTTTTATATTTTATTGTAAATTTTGTTATTATTTAAATATTCTACTTGGCTAACAGTTGTTAACTTTATGTTTCGAATGTCCCTAAAGGGATATGTAATTGTTAATGCAAGGTTAAGATAATCGAGTTATCCAAAGATACTAAATAGGGTATCCATAATGAATAACCAAGTAGAATCATTAACTTACTATGCTGCAACTAAGAAGTATGACTTACGTTTTCCGACGCTAAAGGAAGATCTTGATGTTGATGTGGTGATTATTGGTGGTGGGTTTTCTGGGATCCATACCGCACTAGAGTTGTGTGAGAAAGGGATCACTAATATCGCTATTTTGGAAGGGCGGTATCTTGGTTACGGTGGTTCAGGGCGTAATGGCGGGCAAGTCATGGCAGGCATTGGCCATGACATCGATGCAATTAAAAAATATGTCGGGCCAGAGGGTTTAGAAACGATTTTTAAACTCAGCAATATGGGCGCGGGGATCATGCGTGACCGTATCGCTAAATATGATATTGATGCAGACTTTTGCCGTGGCTACGCATACTTAGGAAGTAATAAGCGCCAAGAAAAGACCTTACGTAGCTGGTTAAAAGACTTCAAATCAGTTGATCCTGATGAGGAAATTGAATTTTACAGTGGTTCAGAACTAAAACAGATTATTGGTTCTGATGCTTATACCTGTGGGATCAAACACATGGGTGGCGGGCATGTTCATTCATTGAACTTATTATTAGGTGAAGCGAAAGCGATTAGTGAAATATATGGCGCTAAAATATTTGAAAATAGCCAAGTATTAAATGTGGAGTATGGTAATACCATCAAAGTTAGAACTGCGATGGGAACTGTTAAAGCACAGAAAATGCTGTGGGCTTGCGATTCATTTTTAAATGGCCTTGAGCCGACGATTTACCCTAAAACGATTAATACTTACGCATATCAATTAATGACGGAAGAGCTGCCTGATGAATTAATCAAGCAAATTAGCCCAATCCGTGGTGCTTATAGTGATATTCGTCCTGTAATAGATTACTACCGGGTGACGAATGAGAATCGCCTATTATTTGGCAGTTCCACTCATTTTCTTGAATACATTCCATCTGACCTTAAAGCATGGAATCGTAACTTAATGCTAAAAGTCTTTCCTTACCTCAAAGATGTCAAAATTGAATTAGCTTGGGGTGGACCAATGGCATGTAGCGCAAATTTATTTCCACAAATTGGCTCATTACCACAACATAAAAATGTGTTTTATGCACAGGGCTATTCAGGTTTCGGTGTTACGCCTAGCCAAATTGTGTGCAAAGTCCTTGCAGAGGGGATGGTAGAAGGTTCTCATCGTTATGATTTAATGAGTTCCATTCCTCACGCCAATATTATCGGTAAAGATAGCATGCGTAATATAATTGTTTCACTGGCAAAAATAATGCATCAGACATCCGGTTATTGGCAAGGTCGTCGCTAATTCGTTATCCACCTAACTAGTTTATTTAAATCGATTAAAGGTAAAAATTATGATCAGTCCATTATTGTTAAACAAACCACTGCCAGAACTATTAAATATTGGTAGCGTGACAAATTTAGGCTCTGTGGTTGTTGAAGGCGATCCTCAAGCGAGTGTTGCGATGATCCACGGTGAACCAACGGATAATCTAACCTGTGGTATTTTTGCTTGCACTAAAGGTAAGTTCAAAATGGTGTATCCATTTGATGAAATGGCGACAGTCCATGAAGGTTCGGTGAAGTTAACGGATGTGAAAACCGGTGTGACGGTTGAATACCATAAAGGTGATACATGGTTTGCTGCGAAAGGTACCGAAGTTTTATGGGAAATTGATGCACCACGCTTCGTAAAACATTACCTAGCTTGTGTAAATGCCTAATTAGTTTCTATTGAGTGGAGTGATAACAATGAGTGAGTTAACCCTATTACCAGAAGTCAGTGAGTTTTTGAAGCGCCAGCACGGCCATTTTATCAATGGGTTACCGGTTTCTGGCAAGGGCGATACTTTTTTTGATGTTGTTAACCCTGCCACTGAACAGGTTATCGCAAAAGTAAAAGAAGGGACTTTAGCGGAAGTGGATGCCGCAATGGATGCGGCTCATACCGCATTTAAAGGGGTTTGGGCAAATACCACACCAATGGAAAGAGGGAATTGCTTAAACCGCCTTGCTGACCTACTCGAAAAACACCTTGAAGAATTAGCTCAGCTAGAGACGCTATGTTCGGGGAAAACTATTCAGTTATCTCGTTTTCTTGAAGTGGGGTCATCTGCGCAATTTTTACGTTATTTTGCTGGCTGGGCGACAAAAATCAGCGGAGAAACGTTGAATGTTTCATTGCCTTCTTTTAATGGTGAGAAATATTCTGCATTTACCCAGCGTGAACCTGTTGGTGTTGTCGCTGGTATCATTCCTTGGAACTTTTCTATCATGATTTCCATTTGGAAATTAGCCGCGGCTTTAACATGCGGTTGTACGATTGTGTTGAAACCAAGTGAATTTACGCCACTAACCATGCTCAGAGTGGTGGAATTAGCAAAAGAGGCAGGGATCCCTGACGGTGTCATTAATATCGTGAATGGTGGTGGTCGTGAGGTTGGGCCTGCACTGATCCATCATCCACTTTGTTCTAAAGTGACATTTACGGGGTCTGTACCGACTGGGCTGGCGGTAGGGCGCTCAGCGATGGAAGGTAAATTAACCCGAGTCACACTTGAACTTGGTGGGAAAAACGGCGCTGCATTCTTAGCTGACCTCCCGGTTGAAAAAATTGTTAATGGGATTATTGAAGCGGGATATCTAAATCAAGGGCAAATTTGCGCAGCTGCTGAACGGTTCTATATTCCCTCTAAATTAATGGATGAAGTATTAGCGCAACTCAAAACACGTTTGTCTGCGATGAAAGTGGGTTCTCCATTAGATGAAACAACCGAGATGGGGCCGTTGGCCAATAAAGCGCATTATGAAAAAATCTTAGATTTGTTTGAAAAAGCTCGCCTAGATGGCAGTGAAATTATTTATGGTGGCCAGCCAGTTGCAGGCGCTGGGTACTTTGTGCCTCCGACCATCATTCGTGCTAATAGCCCAGATGATGTATTGATGAAAGAAGAAACTTTTGGGCCAATAGGGACTTTCTTGGGCTACGATGATGAAGAAGAACTTATTGAGATGATGAATAGTACTCCGTTTGGTTTAGCGGCGAGTCTATGGACAAATGATCTCAGTAAAGCA
Organism: Providencia rettgeri; assembly: GCF_023205015.1. NCBI lineage: Bacteria > Pseudomonadati > Pseudomonadota > Gammaproteobacteria > Enterobacterales > Morganellaceae > Providencia > Providencia rettgeri. Next base: position 697,288 of record NZ_CP096258.1, read on the forward strand.
ATGCGTATGATTTCGCGCATTGAAGCGGGAACGGTATGGGTGAATATGCATACTTTCCTTGACCCCGCCGTGCCATTTGGTGGCGTTAAGTCATCCGGTATTGGTCGTGAATTTGGTAGTGCCTTTATTGAGTATTACACAGAGTTAAAATCTGTCATGGTGCGTTATTAGTGTTCGATTTATATTTAATTAATCCACATTTCCCGGCCATCGTGCCGGGTTTTTTGTATTTTATAGCTACCGTTGCTTATTCGTGGTGAATGATAAACCCTGATGAAACAAGTTCGGTTCGGTTAGTTACATTCGCTTTAGTGAAAATATTACGTAAGTGAGTTTTTACTGTTGATAGCGAAACCCCCAGTAATAATGCAATTCGCTTGTTGCTCGCGCCTTCTCGTACTAAGTGGATAATCTCTTGTTCTTTAGGGGTATAAGCCACTAACGAATCGGGGAGTACATCGAATGTCATTAGTTCAGCGACAGGCAAGATAGCATTTAATCGCATGATTTCTTGCTGGCTAAATGGGCTGTCTCGCAGCACCGAAATCCCCGCAATAATTTTATTTTTACGACGAATAAATATTTCTGCCATATCAGTTATGTCATTCGGCTGCATAAAATCATGGAAAAAAGCCTGATTTTGCTGGCGTATTTCAGGATCCATTCTCACTAAGCGTAAGTCATCACTGCGAAAATGCTCAGGGTGCAAGGGATCAAATTGATGAAAGTAAGCCAGATACTCTTCATGCATTTTGGCCGGGATCCCATGAAGAACATAGTTACCTGGCTGGCAATGATCATTCACGAGGTAATACACCAAAGCAGAAACTGGAATAATATGTGCAATAGTATTTAGGCAGCAATCAATTAATGTTTGTTGATGAGGCTCGAATAATGGTGAAGTCATCATATTCCCTTGTGTACTAATTGAAATATTATCATGCTCCTTAATGCGTTTAACATAAAATAAACATATTAATAACGTGAGGTTGATAACAGTATTTAAAATGGATAAAGACGACGCAAATATTGATTAGTGGCTTTTTGGTATCTTTAGAGTGTTATTTGTTAATATATTAATGAGCTGGTTATTCGCTACATGTTGATATTACATTAATTATTTTTCTTTTCTCTCAGTGTGTGGGTACTTTTCGCGAGTTGTATTTTATTTCCCCCTCCCTCTGGGTATCGTTCTTTAGAACGATAGCAGCCTTCTTAGGGTTATTTCTATAGTGACTATGCAGTTACTTGGTATTTACAAAACATTCACATTCATGGCTGGGTAGAGAGTGAGAGGGATGTAAAATGAATTTATCCTCAAAATTGTCGACACATTTAGAAAAAGGGAAAGTTGGCTTTCCGACCACACTGGCAAGTTCTGCCGGCTTGATTATGGCCAGCCCTGTTATTTTAACTGTTACGAGTGGATTCGGTATTGGTGGCGATACATTCGCCCTAGCGGTGTTATTCAGCTTTATTATGATGCAAGCTCAGCTCACCACGTTTTCGGAGGCTGCGGCTATTCTACCAACCTCAGGATCGGTATATGACTATATATCGTGTGGAATGGGGCGTTTTTGGGCGATAACTGGCGCGCTTTCGGCTTATTTGATTGTGCATGTGTTTGCAGGAACTGCCGAGACCATTCTTTCAGGGATCATGGCGCTCGTTAACTTTGAGCATCTCAATACAGTTCTAGAGACCAGTAATTCATCTTGGATGGTCGGTGTTGGGCTGGTTGTCACGTTTGGTATCTTAAATGCATTTGGTATTGAAGCCTTTGGTAAGGTTGAGGTGGTACTGACATTTGCCATGTGGTCAACATTAGTGATTTTTAGTGTGAGCGGTTTGATGTTGCCGTTTCATGTCGATATGGAAGGCTGGTTTGGGCAGCCACTCAATACCGACCCAACATTGATTCTCAGCTTTGTGGGTATGGCGATGTTCATGTTTGTTGGGTGCGAGTTAGTCACGCCAATGGCGCCTGAAATTAAAAATTCCGCTAAGGTGATCCCTCGCGCAATGACAACGGGCCTATTCTGTGTCGCGCTCTGTATGGTGTTATTCGGTGCAGCGCTAGCGAACCAAGTGGAAAATGTGGTGGTTGACCCGCAGACAGGCACACGTTTATTGGAAACCCCGATGGCAATCCCTGCATTTGCCGAAATTGTTATGGGCGAGTTTGGTAAATACTGGATAGGTATTGCGCTATTACTCGCGGGTGGGGCGACCATCAATACACTCATGGCAGCGGTTCCCCGTATTCTCTATGGAATGGCGCTTGATGGGGCATTACCACGCATCTTTGCTTATTTACATCCACGCTTCAAAACCCCTGTATTCGGCATTTTAGTGGCCGTGATGATCCCGTGTTTGCATGCTTATGCTATTCAAGGCGACCTTGACCGTATCATTCCTTTGGTATTGGCGGCGGTGTGTTCTTGGGGGACGGCTTACTTGCTGGTGACCATTTCAGTGGTTTTATTACGTATCCGCCGTCCTGACTTACATCGTGCCTATCGTTCGCCTTTTTTTCCTATACCGCAAATTATTTCGAGTGTCGGGATTATTTTAGCGATTGTGTACATTACACCACCGGGTATGAATAAGTCGGATGTCTATATTCCCTTTGCCATTATGTTAGGTTTAACAGCAGGATATGCATTAATTTGGACTGTGTTCGTACAGAAAGTTAACCCATTTAAACCTGTAGATGTTGAATCCGTTTTATCAAATTCCTTTGCTGATGAAGAAATGGAAGGAGGCCAACTTGAGCCATTACGTCACCTCGCCTAAACCGTCTTTGCGGACAAGGCTCGGTAAGCTGACTCAGCAACGTTTGCCTGCCGGATATCAAGTAGGATTAACACTTAACTGCGTTGAAAAGGACATGGCACCTTATCCATGTGAGTGGGGAGCACCTGGAGTGCTCCTTGTACAACCTCAACCTGAATTAACCATTGAGGTGACAGAGCGGCCAAGAAAGTTGTTTCTCGCTTTTATTGTGTATAGCCGTTTTGCGGTGTCAGGCCAATGTGCAGATAATATCAATGCAAAAATTGAAGTAAAAACCCGTGGAAGTATAAAGAAAAAACATATCCATTTCGCCTCAAAACAAATGGATGGGCAGAAGGTTATTGAATGGCTGAATGAATACCCCATTATTAGACAAACATTAGAAGAGCTGGAATTTAATCATTGCGAGATAGCGTTTAGCCACGGTCGTTGGCGCTGTGAAATTGAGCCTTACACCGCATCAGAAATGGTAAGTCGTATTCCTGCGACTCGCCGTTATTTGAGATTAGTACAAAAACAACGCTATTATTTATTGAGTGCGCTGCAGTTAATTAACCAACTGATGGAAAAACGTGCTGTGAGCCATTGAGTTTAAAAGAGTTTTTTGATAGTAATAATTATTATCAATTGACTCATTGGAATTCGATGTGAAATCTTTGCCTCTTTTAGGTTGTATGTTGTTTTCTTCTACGGTAATGGCAACACACACTGACTGCACGCGTTTATCTGAGCTTTCCTTTGCTGAAGGGGTGCATGATAGTGAGGGTCATAGTTGCTTATCTTTTGAAGTATCACAGCAAGATTTTATAAAACAACGTGGTGAAGGCCTTTCCAAGGTCCTGTTATTGAATTCCAATAAACAGCCAGTGCGTGCATTGCAAGAGTATGGCTCAGTACAAGAACCCCATAGTGCGGATTATGTCGTATCAAAAAATGGGGTTTATTATCTTGCATTGAATGGTGAGCCGGGTAAACCTTGGCAATTAAAGTTTGATGTTAGCCCATACCAGCCTTTAGTCATTAAAAAGGAGAATGAACCCGTTAGCCCCAAGCTACAAAGTTTACTTGATGAACATTACCAAAAAGGGGATACAAGCGCATTTTGGCAAGCTGTCACCGCGCAAGGCACGCCATTGGTTGAAGATTTTTCAAATAGACAAAAACGGGTGACATTCCTTTGGCGTGGCGCGAAAGCAAATGCTTATATTCTAGGGGCACCATCTGGTAATCACGAAAGAATGGCTCACTTGGCGGGAACGGATATTTGGTATCGCTCTTTTATCATTCCTAATGATACGTTATCGCAATATAAAATTGCACCGGATATTCCTTCAGTGCCTGAAGGCGGTTTTGCTCAACGTAAGGCGATTTTAGTCACTGCGCAGTCTGATCCCTATAATTCACACGTTATTCCTTCTCTGAGCATAGATAAATATAACCGTTTTTCATTGTTATCATTGGTACCGAATATACGCCAATGTCATTTCTCTGATGTAGCAAACTGGCAGGTTAAAGGCCGTTTAGAAACATTTGTGTTAACGAGTGAAGTGCTAAAAAATGAAAGAAAAATAACGGTTTATCGGCCTAATATACCAATGGAAATCCCTGGGTTATTGGTGCTATTGGATGGGCAAATTTACTTGCAAAACTATCAAATGGATAAATTCTTTGATAAGTGGATGGCGCAGGGGAGTTTCCCAGCGATGAATATTGTGTTTGTCGATAGCATCAATTCAGCGCGCCGTGGCGATGAACTTCCTCCTAATGATGCGTTTCCTCAGTTGCTGGCGGATGAACTCATGCCTGAATTAGCGAAAATGGGAATTCAAGCACCAGCAAGCCATACGATTATTGCAGGTTCCAGTTATGGAGGGCTTGGGGCGACATGGAATGCGTTACAGCATCCTGAAATTTTTGGTAATGTTATTAGTATGTCAGGATCTTATTGGTGGGCTCCAAAAGATAAAGACCCTGAGTGGTTGATCCGTGAAATCGAAATCATGCCAACGCAACCGATCCGTTTTTTCCTTGAGGCTGGCTTATTCGAACAACGCGGTAGTTGGGGGGGAATTATTCAAAACCACTATCGGTTATTCGATGTTTTAAAACATAAAAATTATCAAGTTGATGCCATTGAGCTCCCTAGTGGGCACGACTACGTTTCTTGGTGTGAAACACTTTATGAGGGAACAAATCAACTTGTATCACAATGGTAAATCGCCATAACGCTAATTCACAAAAAGCAGCTGATATTTAGCTGCTTTTTCACATTTATGACAAACGTCTTCATTTCGCCATAAAAGCGTCATTCAACTGTCATCTGGCTCCTTTAGCATGCCTGTCATTATTTGAAATACACATTTTCTCTTTTCATTATTGATTGGCAAGGAAACAGTTATGACTGGTAATTTTATGAAATCCCTTTTAGCTGTCACGGTAAGTACTTTAATTTTAGGGAGTACAGTCCCTGCCTATGCAGCTGATAAAAATGATGCAGTGTCAGAAAATCGTGCCGCGCAAGGCGACATCACCAAATTTGGTGGTGCGCGTCGTTTAGCGACAGAACAAACTGATATCATGAAAGCAGCACTTCACAATGGCCAAGCCAAAAATGTGATCCTATTTATTGGTGATGGTATGGGTGACTCTGAGATAACCGTTGCTCGTAACTATGCAGAAGGCGCTTCAGGGTTCTTTAAAGGTATTGATGCCCTGCCAATCACTGGCCAATATACCCATTATGCGTTAGATAAAAAAACACAAAAACCTGACTATGTGACTGACTCTGCCGCATCTGCCACGGCGTGGTCTTCCGGTGTGAAAACCTACAATGGCGCATTGGGGATTGATGTATTTGGTAACGACCATGAAACATTAATTGAGATAGCTAAACGTAATGGTAAAGCGACGGGGAACGTCACGACTTCCGAGATCCAAGATGCAACACCTGCTGCACAGTTTTCGCATGTCAGTGCGCGTAAATGTTATGGCCCTGAGGAAACAACAGAAAAATGTGCGGCTAACGCGCTAGAAAATGGCGGTCGTGGTTCAATTTCAGAGCAACTGTTGGTAACTCGCCCTGATGTCACCCTTGGTGGTGGTGCTAAGAGCTTCAAGCAAGAAGCAAAGGCGGGTGACTACAAAGGTAAAACGTTGGAACAACAGGCAATTGAGCGTGGGTACAATATTGTACGTGATGCGAAGTCATTAGATAGCATTACAGTTGCAAATCAAGATAAACCTGTCCTGGGCTTATTCCATGATGGCAACATGACTGTTGCATGGGAAGGCCCGAAAGCGGTTCATTACGGTAATATCAACAATGCGCCGTTAGAATGTAAACCGAATGCTAAGTTAGACCCGAATGCACCAACATTAGCTCAAATGACGAAAAAAGCGATTGAGCTGTTAGAAGTCAATCCAAATGGTTTCTTCTTACAGGTGGAAAGCGCTTCTATCGATAAGCAAGATCATAAAGCAAACCCATGTGGCCAAATTGGTGAAACAGTTGCTCTCGACCAAGCGGTACAAGTCGGCTTAGATTTCGCTAAAAAGCATGGTGATACATTAGTTATCGTGACTGCTGACCATTCACATTCAAGCCAAATTATACCAGAAGGCACAAAATCAACGGGCTTAACGCAAGCGTTGATTACGAAAGACGGCTCCGTGATGGTCGTGAATTACGGTAACTCTGAAGAAGATGATTCTCAAGAGCACACTGGTGCTCAGTTACGTGTGGCGGCTTATGGCCCACATGCGGCAAACGTAATGGGTCTAACTGACCAAACTGATTTGTTCTTTACCATGCGCGATGCAATGGGATTGAAGCAATAAACCAACCCTGTAGTAAAAATTCTCCGCGATAGGATGTTGCGGGGGATTTTTTTATTTATGGCTATTTTTCTCCTTATCTTTCAACCATTCCTCAATCAAATTATTAAATATTTGCACTTCTTTTTTTATTCGTTATCTTGAAAAATGATTTATTAGATAACAATAAATGTGCTTATTCATAGGCACAAATAATGAGAGTGACATAATGAGAGAAGTTCGCGAACTGCAACGAGAGGAAATTCCATCTGTTTGGTCTATCGACCGCACTGAATTAATTGAAAACCTTTATCTATATCAAAATGGCGAGTTGGTGCTATCCAAACAACGGTTTGATATGAAAGGTTGGCCAGAAGGTGAGCCTGAAGCCTATACCCCCCATTTGTTGGAAAGTTATGACCAAGGTGCGGTATTTCTTGGGGTTTTTGAGCTGGGCAAGTTAATTGCTGCTGCAAGTTTAGATAATGTGTGGCGGGGAGAGCAAAAAGATTTATTGCAATTATCTTTTTTGCATGTGAGCCACGCGTACCGTGGAGAAGGTTTGGCAGGAATGTTATTCCAACACTGTGTTGAAATGGCGATACAAAAAGGGGCAAAAGGCTTATATATTTCTGCGACGCCTTCAGAAAATACCGTGCATTTTTATCAACATCTAGGCTGTACTTTAATTGCACAACCTGACCCTGAATTATTTGCATTAGAGCCTGAAGATATTCACTTTATTTATCTATTTTAGTGAGTTTTTATTTTGTAAAATAAGTGTTAATTTATAGGAGGGTGGAATAAAAAAGCATTGAAATTTACTAAAAACTAGATATGATTGATAATCATTATCATTTAAGGGTGAGATCACTATGCCAACTAGCATATCAAAAACCACAGGTTTAAAGCGTATAGGCGCTGGCCTTTGGGGTGTCTTTGCTGTGATATTGTTGAGCATTGCTTACGTACTCAATAATATGGGCTTGGATAATATAAAAATCATTATGATTGTCATGATGGTCGCAACCGCAGGGATGTTGTTCAACCGTGGTTCTCGCCGCTTATTGATTATCCCCGCTGTGATTTCGCTCGCATGTTTTCTGATGGCCTTTGTACTACAAAGGTAGCTTTATAATTTAATAATTAAATAGAACAGAAGAAAGTGGTATCGAAAGATATTGATAATTAAAGGTATTCAATATAGCGGTTTATTTAAATGATTTACTATTGTTTTATAGTAAATAGGCAAATAAGACAGCATTAGTAGTACAGGAAAGGCCGAATGGGCAGGATATTATAAAATGACTGACCAGTGGTGCGAAAGGGGGGACTTGAACCCCCACGTCCGAAGGACACTAACACCTGAAGCTAGCGCGTCTACCAATTCCGCCACCCTCGCAATACTGTCTCGTCAATACTACATTATTGTGGTTTGTACAAAGTTTTAGTGGTGCGAAAGGGGGGACTTGAACCCCCACGTCCATAGGACACTAACACCTGAAGCTAGCGCGTCTACCAATTCCGCCACCCTCGCAATACCTAACTAAACTTTGGCCATCAATGCCTTTCACCAGCAATAATGTGGTGCGGATTTTAGGCTAATTTCGACGAACGTCAATAATTTTTTTATGAAGTATTTTTTGATTGATGAAAAAATGGCCGGTGATGGGTCACTGGCCATTGAGCAGGACGAAAAATTGTATTTTAGTCTAATTTGGATAAGTGAATTAGCGTTTAACTGCTTGGTAAACCTTAAATTTCCCCGTTTTGGCGAGTACTTCATGGCTACCAAATGCTTTATCGAGTAAATCAGGATACGGTAAGAAAGCATTCGCGACGATCCGCAAGCGGCCCCCTTTTTTCAGGTATTTAGGGGCTTGATAAATCATATTTTCAACCGCTCGATAACTGGTGTTTAGGCCATCATGGAATGGTGGGTTAGAAATAATCCAATCAAACTTATCGTTAATATCTGAGTAGGCGTCACTAGCGATGACTTTACCAGTCAGTTTATTGGCTTCAAGAGTGGATGCTGCGGAATCTAGTGCAGACGCACTGACATCACTTAAGGTAAGTTTGATCTCTGGATTTTGTGAGCCGATCACCGCGGCAATCACCCCGTTACCGCAAGCGAGATCAAGCAGATCACCACTCATTGGATCGGTTAATGTTGATAATAGTAGGTCACTACCGATATCAAGCTCATTATGGCTAAATACCCCTGGCAGTGCGTTAATTCTAACATTATCAATCTGATAATGACGCCACCAGCGAGCAATATCAAAGGTTGTCGGTTGTTCTAATTCACCATAGTACAAGGCACAGCGGCGTGCTGAGTCAATTTTTTGTAAGCTAGCGATCCCTTCCATAATGGATTCGGCGCTTTTAACACCACTGCGATTCTCACCGACGATAAAAATTTGGCTACCCGCAGCAAGATGAGTACAAAGGTCATCGAGCTGGAAACAGGCTTCTTGCTTGTTTTTTTGCCAAAAATAAATGAGGGTATCGCAAGGCTGGATAAATTCCGCGGGCGTAGTGGCAGAGAATAACGCCATATCACCCATTAACGGCTGTAAACGCTGCCAGTGGTGATACTGGTTGGTGATGACACGAACACTAGCCGCTTCTAAGGTTGCAGCGAGCTCATCCTGAATGTCACCGGCCAAAATGACATGACGATCTGTAAAATGTTCGAGATGGCGTTGAATAACTTCGCTGGCAGGTGTCAGTAATGACATATTCTGTCAATCTCCTAAAATAATAAAAAAAACCGATGACATCTTACCAAAGATAAGAGAAATAGCATTGCTCTGTTGGCGCTATTGATCCCCTTTGATAAGATGTGGTTGTAAAATTGCGACTGGAAAATCAAATGACACGACGTGACAGGCTTTTAGAACAACTGGGGATCACTCAATGGATGGTGAGAAATCCTGCCGTGTTACGTGGTGAGCGTGGTGTGAGGATCCCAGCGTCGACTAAGCTTATTATTATTACTGATGAGAACCTTGATTTAAATAGCCAATTGCTAAAAGATATTTTTCTTTCCATGAATATTGCACAGGATGATGTGGTTTGTGTAAATTCAGAGCAATTAGGTTTAATCCCAACACCAATAATAACACCATGTTGGGTATTAGGTGATGAAATTCAGCCTGAAGGTTCAAAAATCATATTTACTTCACCTGTTTTGTCTGAGCTAAGTACAAGCTGTAGCGCTAAACAGGCACTATGGAAACAAATTTATCAATATGATGAAAATTTCAACACTAAAGCAATCTGATCTCGCGACTGCGTACTTAATTGAGAAATTGAGCCATGATTTTCCATGGACTGAGCGTGTTTTTTATGGGAACCAAGGGGAAAAGTACCATAACATAAAAATATCTGTTAATAATCAAATTGTTGGTTATGCAATAACACAGTATGTTCTTGATGAAGCGACCTTATTTAATATTGCCATACACCCTGATTACCAAGGGAAAGGCTATGGCCGCTTGTTGTTAGAACAGCTCATTGAAGAACTCGTAAAGAAAGGCATTCTCACGTTATGGCTAGAGGTTAGGGAATCAAATGCATCTGCTTTGCATCTATATGATAAGCTGGGTTTTCACCAAGTGACGGTACGTAAAGATTACTATCCAGCTAAAAAAGGTAGAGAAGATGCTTTAGTTCTTGCTTTGACGCTATTTTCTGATGAATAAATTTAAGTAACAAATAATTTATTACTAATATAGTTAAAACCCCAATATGCGTCATAACATATTGGGGTTTTGTGTTTTTATGGACGACTATTTTTCAATTTCAGGAAGAATAGGTTTATTCATTATTTTGATATTATCTTTTAACGCTTTTTTTTCCGCAGCTTCTGCGTTAACTTCTTCATTGAGCCCTTTATATGTGGAATAACACATAATGAGCATCATGATGGATAGTGGTACTGCCATGGCGACCAGTGCGGATTGCAAACCGGATAATCCACCAGTCATAATTAGCACAATCGCGATTGCCGCAATAATAACTCCCCAAATGGTTTTCGTGACATGAGAAGGATTTGGGTTGCCATTTTCGCTGACCATTCCCAGCACAAATACCGCTGAGTTAGCTGATGTGATAAAGAAAATCAGCACCAAAACAATCGCCAAGACACTAATAAATGTTGATGCAGGGAAATAGTCTAAGAACTTAAATAATGCGGATGTTACATCCGTTTTTACAGCATCGGCTAGTGCTGTTTGGCCGAGATTTTGAATAATATGGATTGCTGATCCACCCATTACCGCAAACCAAGTAAAAGCACTTAATACAGGGATAAACACTGCGCCAATCATAAATTCTTTAATTGTTCTTCCTTTTGATATACGCGCTACAAAGCTACCCACTAATGGTGCCCATGCAATCCACCAGCCAAAGTAAAACAGTGTCCAGTTAGCAATCCAAGTACCGTCATTATAGGGCTCAGTGCGAAATGACATACTGACAAAATTTTGGACGTAATCACCAATACCTTGGAATAACACTTTTAAGATAGTTTGGGTTGGGCCAGATAAAAATATAAATGCCATCAATCCTAGGGCAAGTATGATATTTAAGTTTGATAGGTACTTTATCGCCCCTTGTAATCCAGAGATCGTCGAAGCAACATAAACAACGGTAATTATTGCGATCAATCCAACTTGTACATAAATACTAATAGGCAGTCCCCATAAGTAATTCATACCACTGTTAACTTGTAGTGTACCGAAGCCTAATGATGTGGCGATACCAATGACGACAGATAACATCACCAATATATTGATCCACTTCCCGACAGAGCCGTAAATCCGATCCCCGATTAAGGGATAAAAAACCGAGCTGAGTGAGGATGGTAGCTTTTTTCTAAATTGGAAATAGCCTAAAGCCACACCGACGAGTGCATAACATGCCCATGCGGAAACCCCCCAGTGCAGATAGACATATTGCATCGCTGCTTTGGCAGACTGTTCTGTTAAGCCTTGACCAACAGGTGGGCTGATATAATAGGAAACTGGCTCTGCCACCCCCCAAAACATCAAGCTGATCCCAATCGAGGCACTGAATAACATCGCAATCCAGGTGACCGTGCTGTATTCCGGTTTGTCATCGTCATCACCAAGGCGAATATGACCAAATTTGGAAAAACCGAGAAACATACAGAAGCTGAAAAAGATAAAAACGGAACCTAGGATAAACCAACCTAGATTGTTATAGATAAAACTTAAGGCGGAATGTGAAAATGCTTCCAGTTTATCAGGAATAAATGCACCAAAACTGATTAACGCCAGACTAAAGGCTAGCGACACGTAAAATACGGATTTTTTGTGATTCATCATACCTCTTCTCCAGTTGCTCACTTATTTTTTGTTTTATGAGAGTTGGCTTGCAGGGAATACTCGTTTTGTTTTCAAGGGTACTTTTTTATTAATTGCTACTTTCGGTTTACAGAGAATAGCCATGCAAATATTGTGTAGTCAACAAGTAATTAACTAATTATTAACAGTTGAGATAATTGTAATGTATTTAACTTGTTGTTATATATGTATTAAATGTTTTTGATTGAATTTTTATCAATATTTAGTTTGATCATTAATGGGATCTGCATTAACATTCTTAAAAAAGATGTTAACTATAAGTTTACATAAGTGAGGGCAATTATGAGCAATGCAGCTAAAGTCATTTCGATTAATGATCACCTTGATATTGATAACGCATGGACAATCCCTGCACGTTATTACACGTCTAATGATATTTTTGAGTATGAAAAAGAAAAAATATTCGCTAACTCATGGGTTTGTGTCGGACATGTTAGTGAGGTAAAAGAAAAAAATTCGTATATCACCCGTGAACTTATTGGCGAAAGCCTTGTGATTGTTCGCGGTCGCGATGAGGTGTTGCGCGGTTTCTATAATGTGTGTCCACACCGAGGACATCAACTGATCAGTGGCGAAAGTGGTAAAGTCAAAAATGTGATTACTTGCCCTTACCATGCATGGGCATTCAAGTTAGATGGCCAATTAGCACATGCGACTAATTGTGAAAATGTGAACAATTTTGAAGCTGATGCAATGACATTAAGTAGCTTCCATGTTACTGAACATGCAGGGTTTATTTATATAAATATGACCGTAGGCGAACCGCAACCTATTGAAGAGCAACTTCCAGGTCTAGCGGAAAAAATGCAAGAAGCTTGTGCAGTAATTAGCGACTTAAAATTGGCCGCTCGGTTTGTTAGCCATACACCAGCCAATTGGAAAACTATCGTTGATAACTATATTGAATGCTATCACTGCCCAACCAACCATGTGAGCTTCGCAAGCTCTGTGGATGTCAACGTATACGAACACCAATTATTGGATAATTGGACTGTTCAAATTGGTAAGGCAAAACCTTCCGAGTCCTCCTATCAATTTGATGAATCTGTTTTAGATCCGCGTTTCTTTGGTTTTTGGATTTGGCCTAGCACCATGTTCAATATGCCTCCAGGCGGCGATTTCATGACGGTCATTTATGAGTTTCCTGTGAGCGCAGGGGAAACCTTGCAGCACTATGATATTTATTTTCTCAATGAAGAGTTGACTGAATATCAGAAAAACTTAGTGGAATGGTATCGCACGGTATTCCGTCCAGAAGATTTACGGTTAGTAGAAAGTGTACAAAAAGGGTTGAGATCGCGTGGTTACCGAGGCCAAGGCCGTATCATGGCTGACAGGCAGCGCAGTGGGATTAGTGAACATGGCGTTGCGCATTTCCATAAAATCATCGCTGGCGCGCACACTGAGTAATTACGTTAACCATAAAAATAAAAGGAGAAGTCACAAATGCATCATTTAACTCACCCTGCACTATTTCGTCAGTCATGTTATATCAATGGGCAATGGGTTGATTCAGACAATAAAATCCCTGTGACTAATCCTTTTGATCAATCTGTGCTGGGAACGATCCCCAGTCTGTCGGCCACACAAGTAGATGGGGCGATTGAATCTGCACATTCTGCGATGGAAGGTTGGAGTAAGCAGACGGCGAAAGCACGTTCTATTATTTTACGCCGCTGGTTTGAGTTGATTGAAGCCCATGTTGACGATCTCGGGCGTTTAATGACTCTTGAACAAGGTAAGCCACTGCATGAGGCAAAAGGTGAAATTCGTTATGCCGCGTCATTTATTGAATGGTTTGCGGAAGAGGGAAAACGTGTTTATGGGGAAACCATTCCTCAAACAGTGGGTAGTAACCGCCTTTCGACAATCAAGCAACCCATTGGTGTTTGTAGTGCGATTACCCCGTGGAATTTTCCCGCAGCGATGATCACCCGTAAAGCGGCTCCAGCACTGGCTGCGGGTTGTAGTATTGTTATCAAGCCCGCGACAGAAACGCCTTTTACGGCGCTTGCATTAGCGCAGCTGGCGGATGAAGCCGGTATTCCTGCTGGGATATTCAACGTCATTACTGGGGACTCTCGTGTTCTTGGAGAACGTCTAACTAAACATGCGCTTATCAGTAAATTTTCGTTTACTGGTTCAACACAAGTTGGCCGAATATTGTCCGAGCAGTGCGCATCAACAATTAAGAAAACCTCACTCGAACTGGGGGGGAACGCGCCTTTTATTGTCTTTGATGATGCGGATATTGATAAAGCGGTAAAGAGTGCGGTTCAAGCGAAATTCCGTAATGGTGGGCAAACTTGTGTTTGTGTGAACCGTTTTTATGTTCAAGATGCGGTTTTCGATGAATTTCAGACCAAGTTCGTTGCTGAAGTCGCCAAGTTGCAAGTCGGTAATGGTCTTGATGCCAGTACCGACATTGGGCCGATGATCACAACACGTGCTATCGATGGGATGAATGAGTTATTGCAAGATGCATTAGCGAAAGGCGCTCGCCAATTAACCTTAGGGAATGAAGTGGCGGAGTATGGCAATTTCTTTAATCCCAAAGTCCTTGTTGATGTTGATGACTCAATGAAGATTGTTCATGAGGAAATTTTTGGTCCTATTGCAACATTGATTCGTTTTAGTGATGAAAATGAAGTGATTACTCGCGCCAACAATACGATTTATGGCTTAGCGGCTTATTTCTTTTCTCGTGATGTAGGTCGTGTATATCGTGTAGCTGAAAAGCTACAAAGTGGCATGGTCGGTATCAATACAGGCTTAATTTCTAATGAAGTTGCTCCCTTTGGTGGCGTGAAACAATCAGGTTTAGGAAAAGAAGGCTCTCGATATGGTATTGAGGATTATTTAAGTACTAAGTATCTGTGTTTAGATATTGAATAATAAGAGAGGCACTGTGATGAACCAACAAAAAATTGCAGTCAATATTAGTCGAATTGAGCAAATTAGCCCAAATATTAAAATGTTTGAATTCGTCGCGCAAGATGGTGCTTTTGTGCCTTTTAGTGCAGGTAGCCACGTTACCGTTCACATGGATGGGCAGACTGGTTTACAACGCGCTTATTCGTTAATCAGTGATCCACAGCAGTGTGGCAGTTATTGCATCTCTGTATTGCGTGATGAAAATTCGAAAGGCGGCTCTGCATTTATGCATGAGCAGCTATCGCCAGGGGATAGTTTGTACCTGTCCCCAGCGCAGAATTTTTTCTCGTTGGCACCGGATAACCAATGTAAGCATATTTTGATCGCTGGCGGGATTGGGATCACGCCTTTTCTCTCTTATCTCTATGAATTAGAAGAAAATGGAATGGATTTTGAGCTCCATTACTGTTTTCGTGATAGTGCAACAGCGGCATTTCTTGAACATTTGCAACAGCGTATTGGTTCTCGTTTATTTCTCTATGACGGCAGCCAAGGGCAACGAATGTCTGTTGAACAGCTGGTTCAAGCACAAGCGAGGAATAGCCATCTGTATGTATGTGGTCCCCAATCATTAATTAATGAGGTGATTGAAAAGGGTCATCAGCACCTTGGTGAATCACAGGTTCATTTTGAAAATTTTGGGGAAGTTGCCAGCGAAGGGGATTCATTTGAGGTCTATTTTCAACGTTCAGGCTTTAGTTTGGAAATCGGTAAAGATGAGTCTATTTTGCAGGTAATCGAAGCAGATAAGCGCATTAACGTGGAATGTTTATGCCGTAATGGGGTTTGTGGAACCTGCGAAACGGCAATACTTGAGGGAGAGGCTGATCATCGTGACCACTACCTCGATGATGATGAAAAAGCTGAGCAAAAAACCATGATGTTGTGTGTTTCGCGAGCTAAATCTAAACGGTTAGTCCTTGATTTATAATTAAATTTGCCCCGCTTAGACCACAAGTGGGGCAGAATACCTGTTTTAAATATCGTTTAATTCAAACATTAAAAAAGGCTGTTTTTCATCATTCAAGTGTTGATAAGCAGTAATTTGCTTGTCTTGAAATACGATTTGCCCCCGCCCAGTCCGAAAGACTTCATCTAACCATGGCTTATGGTTGATCACTAATTGATATAATAAACGTTGTAGTTCAAGGTAATCTATTTCTGTCGATTGATTGTGTAAGTTGCTGGCTAATATTTCGCCTGCTTTATCTGTGAATACAACTAAGTGATTGAAATGAGATAATAAAACATCAAAATAGCATTTTATTTTACGCAGGCGCAGTTCAGTATTTTTACGTTCTGTGTTGTCTAAGCTGATCCCAACCAGTTTTGTCACTTTGCCATTAGGGCCTTTGACTCCTGTGGCCCGGGATGTGATCCAACGGTAATCGCCTTCCCAGTTAATTTTAAAATCCATTTCATGGGCACCCCCTTCACGGATAATTTTGGAATATCCATTAACCAACTTTTCCTTGGAGTCATGGCTCATTAAGGCCCAGAAATCTTCATTACTGGTGATTTTGATGCCATATACGGCCTCAACGTTATCGGAGTAGTTCAATTCCCCCGTTAATAAGTCCCACTCCCAGGTCACGATGTCTGCGGATTCTTGAAGATGGACTTCATTGATATTGCGCATGACGCCTGAATGGCTCACAGTGATTTGGTTATTGGTATATTCACCGTATTTCAACCATATCTTGTCGACATCCAATAACGTGGCGAGCTTTTCAAGATTATCTTCATCAATCATGCCGCCTTTCGTCCACTTGTTGACTGCCGTTCGGGAAACACCAAGGGCTTCAGCTGCCTTTAATTGACTCATTTTTTTCTGTTTTAGCAATTTCAACAAACGTTCTTTGAATGTTTCTGTCTCTGTTTCTGCCATCAATTCATGTTTACCTTATAACTTATGGAGTTAACTAAAAGCCATGTGATAAGTGAGTCGCAAGGTATTGCTCTAGATTTTCGATAAAGACTCTAAGATTAGCACTCGTTCGGAGACTTCTCGAATATACAGCATAAACATCCGCGGTTTGATGCCATTGCGGTAATACTCGCACTAATTGGCCAGACTGCAACTCAGGCAGCACACTCCATTGGGAGCGCAATAAGATACCTTCGCCACTTAAGCACCACTGCTTGGCGACTTCACCATTATTGACGGTTAATTTGCTATTGGGGGTGACCGTCATACTTTCTTGCTGGTGTTCAAGCTTCCATACCGCGGGGGCTTGATTACGTTCTTTAATCGCAATACAAAAGTGCTTTTGTTCCAGTTCTTGTGGATATTTTGGGTAGCCGTGTGTTGCTAAGTAGCTCGGTGAAGCGCACAGGATACGTTGGTTTTGTGCTATCCGCCTAGCAATAAATTGCTCAGCTATCGTACCGCCAATACAGATATCAACATCAATGTTTTCACTAATAATATCGACAGACTTATCGGTTAAAGTGAGGTCAATGCCTAATAAAGGGTAACTTCCCCGCAATGTCAGTATAAACGGGTTAATATAAGCACTGCCAAACCCAGTGCTGCAGCTGATACGCAGAGAGCCACGGATCTCTTCGCGACAGGCGTTGAGTTGCTGTTGCATCTGTTCCAACTCAGTTAGCATCACTTCACTGCTACGTAAAATAATTTGCCCTTCATGAGTGAGCTTAATTGCGCGAGCGGTTCTAAAAAATAAAGTTTGTCCTAAATTTTCTTCTAGCAACTTAATGCGTTTAGAAACATAAGCTGGGGATACCAACAGCTGTGAAGCGGCTTGAGAGAAACTCATCAAACGGGCAACCGTGACAAAAACGCGGATATCCTCTAACGAAGGAAGTTTGTTCATAGTTTGTAAACCTAAGGATTACACTTCATATCTATACTTTATCACAGCAACCCCTAAACTGGAGAACAAACAGATATAATTCATTTATCAGAGGTTTTCACAATGTCACAATTTAACATAGCAGTTATTCCTGGTGATGGTATTGGTACCGAAGTGATCCCTGAAGGGTTAAAAGTATTAGAAGCAGCGGCAAATAAGCACGGGATAAAATTGCAGTTTACCCATTTTGATTGGTCGTGCGAAACCTATCACCGCACGGGGCGTATGATGCCTGAAGATGGCTTAGAACAATTGAAAAAATTTGATGCGATTTTCTTAGGCGCAGTAGGGTTCCCGGGTGTTCCTGATCATATTTCATTATGGGGGCTGCTATTACCTATCCGCCGCGCTTTTAACCAATATGTTAACCTGCGTCCTGTCCGTTTGTTTGATGGCATTAAGTGTCCGTTAGCAGATAAAAAACCGGGAGATATTGATTTTTATGTGGTGCGTGAAAACGTAGAAGGGGAATATTCGGCGATTGGCGGTATTCAGTACGAAGGCACTGATGAAGAAATGGTGCTGCAACAAAGTATTTTTACCCGTAAGGGAACCGACCGTATTTTAAAATATGCTTTTGATTTGGCGCAGTCGCGTGAGAAAAAACATTTAAGTTCAGCGACGAAATCAAATGGACTATTTCATTCAATGCCTTATTGGGATAGCCGCGTAGCCGAAATGGCGAAGCAATACCCAGATATCAAAGTTGACCAATTCCATATTGATATCTTTGCAGCCAATTTAGTGAGAATGCCAGAGTTCTACGATGTGATTGTCGGGTCAAACCTATTTGGCGATATTTTGTCTGATTTAGGGCCTGCTTGTACAGGAACGATTGCGATTGCGCCATCAGCCAATATTAACCCAGAAAAGCAATTTCCATCGATGTTTGAGCCGGTTCACGGGTCAGCACCGGATATTGCAGGGCAAAATATTGCCAACCCAATTGGCACGATTTGGGCGGCAGCGATGATGATGCAACATTTGGGGTGCCCTGAGATGCATGATTCGATTATGTCTGCGGTAGAAACGGCCATTAAGGAGCGCCAACATCTAACCCGTGATATGGGAGGAAATGCGAGTACTCAGGCGTTGGGGGATGAAATAGCCCGTTTGGTCAGTGCTTAGTTGATGCATAAAGACGCTGTTTATTGAGCCAATTTCGTGAGCCATCGAGGGACTGTTTTGCCTGTTCCTCGATGCTTTGCTTTTCAATGATTTTCAAGCGTGATTTCGGAAAGTGTGTACAAACTTGAGTACAAATTCCGTTTTAGGGGGCTCTGGCGAAAATCCCATGACATAAACCGTCTTATATCCCTTGTTATTCATAGGCTTGAGCTAAAAACTTCCATCTTCGGATGGGACTTGTTCTTTTATTACTTGATCTAGTAACTGTACAAAACAAACACACCAAAACATTGCAGATATTACTCGCGGACTGGGCAAAGTAAGTTTTCTAAGGTTCGGTAGATTGGGTTTAAAAGTTCGAAATAATACGGCGATATTCGCCGTGAATAGAAAGAATAGTAAACCACGCCTTGTTGTGATAGTTTATTAAGGCTAGGTTTTACGGCGATATTCGCCGCGAAATAGCAAAGAGGTAAACTAGAAAAAGGTTTGGTGTTTAAAAATGGTTAGTCATTCCCAGCGCGAAACGGTGAAAGAGTCTTATAAGCAGTCTCTTAAAACTCTTTTACCTTATGGTATGTTAGCGACAAAAAAATGGCTTGCAGAGCAGGGCTTGAGTGCTCATGCGTTGGATAACGCTGTCAAAACCGATACGTTATTGCCGCTAGCTATAGGTGTTTACAGCCAGTATTCTCGAACAGTCACTTGGGAAGGCGTAGTCGCTTCTATGCAGCGTATGATGAACAAAAGTGCAGATGAACAACTTCCGCCTGTCGTAGTCGGTGGGTTGTCAGCGCTTTCCATATCTGGTTTGTCGCAATATTTGTCATTAGGAAGTACCCCTCATATTCATTTATATGCAACGGGAAAGCTGCCTTCCTGGCTTGAGAGGCTGTCATTGCCAATTAAGTTCGAAGGACATAGTACAAGTAAACTTTGGCCTGAGAGCTTATTCAAAGATAGAGCATTTGTTAAAGAGCATGAATGGGGAGAGCAATTACCACCTGTATATTTTTCATGTCCTGAAAAAGCCATATTGGAAGTGTTGGTGGATTTGCCTGAAAGTGTGTCATTTGAACATGCCGATGAGCTAATGCAGGGGTTGGTGAATTTATCTCCAAGAAAACTAGATTCGCTCTTAAAAGCGTGTAAAAGCGTAAAGGCCAAACGATTGTTCTTTTGGCTCGCAAAACGCCAAGCTTATCCTTGGTTTGATAAGTTAAATGTAGAAAATTACGATTTAGGCTCAGGTAAGCGTGTTGTTGCTAAAGGTGGAAAATTGGATACAGAGTATCTAATAACAGTACCCCAGCATATGGTGCTGGCAAGTAAAGGATAAGTTCAGCGATGGATAGAAACAGTATTTATTACAAGCAAGTACAGCTTTTGATACAGGTATTGCCTTTCGTTGCCAAACAGGAATGCTTTGCGCTCAAAGGTGGTACAGCAATCAATTTATTTGTCAGAGACTTTCCTCGTTTATCGGTCGATATTGATTTGGTGTATCTGCCAATGAAGAGCCGTGATGATGCCTTGCAGGAAATCTGTGATGCACTTGATGCTATTAGCGTGGATTTAAAAATAACATTTAAAGATGTCGAGCTAACGGAAGCTTATCGGTCAAAACGCGATGCTCTAAGGTTGATCATTGCTCGCAACGGTGTGCAAATCAAAGTCGAGTTATCACCTGTATTGCGCGGTACTGTTTATGAACCAAAGCTGATGGAAGTTTGCGCAGTCGTAGAAGACGAATTTGGTTATGTTGAAATGCCTGTTATTGATTTAGCTGATCTTTATGCTGGAAAGATATGTGCAGCATTGGATAGACAGCATCCAAGAGACTTATTTGATGTGAAGTTGCTTTTGGAGAATGAAGGGCTAACGGATGAAATTCGTAAAGCATTACTCGTTTATTTATCAAGCCATAATCGGCCAATGGCAGAATTGCTCAGTCCGCAATTTAAGGATATTACTGCCACCTATGAAGGTGAGTTTACTAACATGGCCGAGACGGATGTCCCGTTGGTGGAACTGGAAGCCGTAAGGGGACGCCTAGTAGACCTCATTCACCAAGGACTGACCGATGTTGAAAAGGCTTTTTTGCTATCCTTTAAAAATCGAGAGCCTGACTGGTCTTTACTCGGCCTGAATGGAGTCTGTGAGCTTCCTGCCATCAAATGGAAACAAATCAATTTAGCAAAAATGCCGAATGACAAACATACACAAGCCTTAGAAAAGCTGAAAGATGTTCTCAGTATGTGATTTCTAAAAAATAGATGTTTTGCTGCTTTGAGTTGTTGGTTCGTCACATTGGTATCATACAGCAGCTAATCAGCCAGATTTGCTCTGGTAAATCGACTAGGTCTCGTTACACCATGCAATACCGAACAACGGCAATTGCAGCATTATTGGCGTAGTACGACAAGCTATCATCGATTTTTGGTAGCGAAGGAATTTGTGGTTTAGAGACAGTTGTTTATGGGCTGAAGAAGCAATGATTACAAACAGCTACAACTGAGTATTGGCGCACACTGAGAGTAAATGGTAACAGATTAGATAGCCTTTGATTGTTAATACCCCCAAGATCTGCGAAAATAACCGCTAATTTTGATTAACAAGACGGATTTGCGACGCCAAGAGCCACATTGAGCCTCTTCGAATGCTTATACAAATCTGTATATAAACGAAAAGAACGGTTAAATGACAGATCAGAACTTTCTCCATGAAGTTAGCACACGCAGAACGTTTGCTATCATATCTCACCCTGATGCCGCCCAGCCTTTCAACGCTTAAAACCACCTTTCATTGCACACCACAATCACATCTCTACGTACTGAATTTAAAGGCTTTTTGTCTTTTTCTCGTTTCTTTGCTTTTCAATGATGTTCAAGCGTAACCTCGGAAAATGTGTACAAACTTGAGTACAAATCGCCATATTTACCGTTTTTAGCCAAATTCCATGACACAAACCTAGCTGTAGGCCTTGTTCCTACTGGGTTTTAGCCAAAACTTGCCTATATTTTTTATGCCAAAAATCGAGAAATGATGGTAAGACGTTCGCGATTATCTCTAATTGTTTGCCGGTTGAGTTGGTTACCGGTTGCTTTCTTGCTGTCCTAAAAGTTCATTTGTATGGGCCTGATCTTCTGAACAAATCATGCATCTTTCTGACCATCAACAAGTGATGAATCAGGCGATGATAGCTTTACATTGATTTTCAGGAGAATGCAGATGACAGCAGTAGCGCACCAAGTAACCCCTTTTCTAACGTCTTACGAAGTTATGGCTCGTTACCACATTAGCTATACGACGCTCTGGCGAAGAATAAAAGATGGCAGCTTGCCGCAACCTCGTATCAACCGAAATACACGAAACAAGCTGTGGCACATTGAAGACTTGGAGGAGTATGAGAAGAATTAGGAATAGATAGCGTAGCTTAGTTTTTCTGTTGGAGCTTGGACTAACGCTTTGAAACGCCGGCTTGTGCCAACAATATAGTTAATATGTACACCAACTTAGGCTAAGATAGCAGCATGGATTTTTTATTGATTGGATGGATAGGTAAGTGACGACTCCTCAAGAACGGACAACAGGTATTACAAATGCGTCGATAAAAAAACGTTTCGGCTCAATTCCCGCTTGGAAGATGTTGAGTGAATATATCTGGAACGGTTTGGATGCTGGTGCATCAGATATTGATGTCATTATTAACACCTGTGATCTCGGCGGGGTGGAGTCAATAGAGATCCATGATAATGGTGAAGGAATTGACTTTCATAACCTAGACCGAAATTTTGATAATTGGGATGACTCATCCAAAAAACAGGTTACCCAAAAAGGCAGTCAAGGCAGAGGGCGGTATTCATTTCATAAATATGCTGCAACAGCAACCTGGCTTACGAGAAGACAATCTGAGAATGCACGTATTACCATAGACTCGTCTCGTATTAAAACGTACAAAGTTGAGTTGATCGACGATAAAGAACAGCATAGTAGTATTCTTTCAAATGGAAGTGGGACATCAGTATTTCTTACGGGCATTACGAGTGAAAAATCTCAAAAAATCCCTAATATTGAAAATATCATGGAGGAGCTTTCAAATGAATTTGGTTGGAAGCTAATAGTTTTTTCTAACCTTAAAATATCAGTTAATAGAGTCCGAGTGACGCCTCCCCAACATAGGTTGTTTCAAGAGCTTATAGATGTTGATGGAAATATATTTAGTTCAAGTATCATTCAGTGGATAAAAAAACCATCTGGTGAAAAGTCATACAATTATTTTAGAGATTCAAAAGAACATCAGAAGTATAGAAATCTGACTGGTTTTAACTACAAAAACAATTTTTTCATAAGTGGATATATACAATCTGAGTGGTTCGATAATTTTCAAGATACCTCATCTCCAAATGCTGATCTCTTCATTAGTGAAAAGAGTGATGGGAATAAAGTTTTAGCTATGCTGCTAAAAGAACTGCGCAACAAAACAGCCGAGATTTATCAGGGGTTCCTTAGAGAAAGAGCTGTTCAGCTTGTCGATTCTTTCGAAGAAAAAGGATATTTTCCTGTTTACAATTGGGAGTCTGACGAAGATCGTTCCTTTAGAATTGCACATACGAAGAAATTAGTAACTAGTATCTGCGTTGCTGATCCAGCAGCTTTTAATGGGCTAAAGGCTAAGCAAACAAAAATTATAATCGGTTTGCTTGATAGGCTATCTACATCAAGTGAAAATGATAGTTTGATAGATATATTGGAAGGCGTTTTAGACTTAAATAAGGAGCAAATGGATGAATTTGCATCTCAAATAAGTAAATCTAAACTTGATTATATAATTAGCACGATTGGACACATTCATAAGCGAGATCTAGTCGTACAGAAAATGAAGTACCTTTTTAAAGAGCACGCTAAAGAAGTTCTAGAAACACCAGACTTACAAGGTATTATTGAGGCTAATACATGGTTGTTTGGCCCTCAGTACACAACTATAGGTGCCGAAGAGGATGACTTTTCTAATACAGCTAGAAATCTTCGGAATTCAGATATTGAAATATTGGATGGGGACGATATCAGTACCAGTGATCTTATTGAAGGCGCTACCATAGAGGGGGCAAAAGGCCAAGTAGATTTGTTTCTTGCACGCAAAATGGTCACAATTGATCATTCTACACAAGAAGAATTTATTAAATGTACGATCATTGAAATAAAAAGACCAAGTGTAGCATTGAATAAGAAACATTTAGCTCAAGCTGAACGTTATGCTGAGGTACTTGATAAGCATCCTGCCTTTAATGATGAGAGAATGAGATTTGATGTTGTTCTTGTTGGAACTAAAATCTCCCAGAATGATACTCAAATTACAAGGCGGTTGAAAGACCTTGCTGGTAAGGGCGGCGCGGGCCTTGTTTCCGGGGCGGATGAAAGAATTCGAGTATACGTTAAAAGTTGGTCTACAATTTTTAATGATTTCGAGGTGACTCATAGTGCTTTATTACAAAAGCTAAAAATAAAGAGAAGCGAGCTAGAGTATAAATCTAAGCAAACCCTTGTGGATGAATTGCAAATACCTCTCTCTGAGGCGTCGTGAGACTTATAATAATTATTCGATAAGTTGTTTTTTTGTAACTGGAAAAACAACTAATCTAAACCGAGCCAAATGCACTACTTGACTCGGTCATTTGTACTAGCTCAGTCTCTTCCTTAATTCAGCTACCCCTTATTGTCCGAAACGCCAGTTGAATGGAAAGCCTGTCGGCTCGATGATGGTTTCTAGTTGTTGATACCAAACGTCGTAAGCATGACGCATTTCGTCCAGGTACTGATATTGGTTGTAGATAGCATCCAGCCCTTTTTTGCTGTGGCCAATCATCAACTCGGCAACTTCTTGCGTCGTGATGGCAGACATTCGCGTTCGCATCGTTCTGCGAAGATCATGCATAGACCAGTGTTCCATCTCAATACCAAGCGATCTGCGAGCCCAGATTTTCACATTGTTAGGAATAGTGGTATCAAAGCCATTTGTGGCAAGCTCTTCTTGTCCGTTCGCGGGAAACAAGTAAGTTGATTTGCTCATCTGCATCGCCAGTTCAATCAGCTCAATAGCTGGCTTAATCAATGGCCGCATGATCGGCGCTCCAATTTTCTCACCTTGTTTGCGGATCTCT
Source organism: Providencia rettgeri (assembly GCF_023205015.1). Classification (NCBI taxonomy): domain Bacteria; kingdom Pseudomonadati; phylum Pseudomonadota; class Gammaproteobacteria; order Enterobacterales; family Morganellaceae; genus Providencia; species Providencia rettgeri. Next base: position 722,392 of record NZ_CP096258.1, read on the forward strand.
ATGGGCACTGTCCACATTGCAGATTGCAAGTCAAAGTGATGCTTTTCAGCTTGAATGAGTTCGCCCTTGCGCCCTCCCAATAAGAGAAGCAGTTTTATGTAGATGCGATTCTTCTCAGTGATTTTTGACTCATGCAAATAGCGCCAAAGTATCCTGATCTCGTTGTCATTTAGCACCCGAGTTCGTTTTCCTTTTTTACCGCCAACCTTTTTTGCTGTGATCCCAGCGGCAGCGTTAATTTCCAAAATTTGTTCATCAATCAGCCAGTCATAGAACTTATGCAGTACAGACACTAGGCGCTCTGTGTTTGACGGAGACGATTCCGAAACCTCACGAAGACAGTTTCGCAAGGACAATTCAGTGATGTCAGTTAATGGATACTTGCCAAGTCGGGGCAGCAAATATATTTCACTGCTGCGTTTTTGGTAGTGCCACGTTTTCTCCTTTAGCCCTTGCTTACCGGCAGAGTCTATCCAGTCTCGAAAAATCGATTCGAAGCTTTGATTAGCAGAATACTTAGCCCGTTCCTGCTGTAGGTAAAGCTTGGGGTTTCGGCCTTGATCAAGTACTGCCCTTAACCTATCCAGCTCATTCCTGGCTTCAGCCAGCTTCATAAGGGGGTAAGTACCTATGTCTACCCGCTGTTGCTTGCCATCGAACCGATAACGAAACTGAAAAACAATTTTGCCCTTGGGCGATACCCGAGCACTTAGCCCATCTCGGTCGGCTTTTACTACGGTTTCTTTTGCTTCTTTATTTAACCTGGCATCGAGCCAGCTAACTGATAACGCCATGTTATAAGCCCAGCCCTAGTTTTGATTTTAATGATTGTTTACGTGTTTCTGCTTTGGGTTCTGGCGCTGTACTCATAGAAGTAACTTCACCATCTGGTGCAAGGCCATCCACCGGTACAGATGTCGTGGATAGATTGGGTTGGCTCATTTGAATTAACCCAAAGGTTGCCAGCATCCGCAGACGCTCAGCGCGTTCCCGTGGTGGCGTCTTTTCCAATTCTTTGAGTAGTTCTGGGTGGCTCCCTGGGGGAATGTTGACGACAACTCTCATGATCATGCCCCATAAAACCAGAAGCCTCGGACGTTCGCCAAAACAGACTGCTCAGGCACGATGATCTTGCTTCGTGAAAAAATCTCCTTGGCCGCTTCCTTATAAGCCAAGGCTCCACCTCCGGCGATCAATACCAAGTCCGCATTAATGCTTTCGTCACGCATGGATTGACGCATGGCTGTAAGAGCAACAGGCGCTACCTTTTTCATGGCAGCATTCAGATAAGGTGAAATATCGACTTTTTCTCCAAATAGCAGGACCTGTAAGTCGCCGGTTCTCATGGCTTTTTCAAGTCGATCCATTCCGACTTTGGCACCATGATCTTCCGAAATCAGCTTATCGATGGTTTCCAGTAGCACGGACATTGCCTGAAGACTGGTTCCTGATGAGCTGTAGCGAATTTCTCCGGCCTCAAGGGCAACCCAATCAACAGAAAAGAAGCCGGGATCAATGACGACGACACGACCTTCTTCAATCAAGCCCAGATCACCACCCGTTTGAACCAGATCCATATAGGCACCGGCAGGCTGTGGTAGTACTTTGACGTCATGAACGGTGATGCTGCGCTTAGGCGTCACTTGATGGACACCTTTTAAACGCTGCACAAGGTCAGACTTACGTTGTGGTTCATGAAACTGGGAAACCGGTAATCCAGTGACAACCAAATCGATGGATTCTGTTTCAGCCATTAACAAGGCGGCATGAAAAAGTGCCTTATAGGTTTTTGTGGTGGGATATTCCGGGTGAAGCTCTCGTTCCCAGCCTTGAAGGCGTCCAGCAGGAACACCAGCGGCCCAGCGCTCATTATCGACAGAGACATACAAACAAGTTTCATCATCGCCTCCACCGATACGCTCCGGCATACGATCCGCTGGACCGGCACCCGCAGGTAGAATAATGGTTTTCGGTTCACTACCTGATTGGCCAATTGCCAGCTTCAGGTTTGAGTAACCGATATCTACGCCTAGTACAAACATACTTATCTCCTGTGCACTCAAAGTGCTCTAACGGTTTTCAATCAACCGCGCTGTTCACGCTTGGGCATTTCCAAGTGCTCTGGCGGTTTACTCAAATGTCATTATCAGGATTCGGTGCACTGGCGGTGGGCAGAAAGGTGACAAATCCTTTCATCTATCTGCCTATTGCATTTTTGCAAAAGTATGAGAATAGGCTCTGTTTGGCGGCTGGTGACCTAGCCAAAAAAATTGAGACGCCAAACGTCGTTTGCATTCTGGCCTGAACTTGCCAAACGGTTTGTATCTTCATGGCGATACGTCTTTTTAGGTGTTTTTAAGTGAAATCAGCCTGTATCCCTTGTCGGGTATGGGATTGAGCGAGTCGATTTATATCGAGACGCCAAACAGTGATTGTGACGGCAGTTTTACGTTTGGCGTTTCGATCCAAAAGCCAAACGGATAGTGGTTTTGGCTTTAGGGGTTAATTGGATGGGGAAATTGGTTTGGTAGAAATCGTCAATGAACAATGGAAAGCAGATGTATCAGATTTACTTCAGCAAGAAACGGACAGGCTAAAAGCGCTGGCACGAGCTGAAGTTGATGACTTTTGGGTTACCCATTACAAGGTTCGAGAGAATGAGCCCTTTAAAGACTGGGGTCTGCTTGGTGTCCGTATCAGAGACTTTAAGTATGGCTTTGGCATAGAGTGGTATATCAACAGTTTTCACGGTCAACGAGGCAAACGCGTGGTCTTTAGCAAGGGGCTGCGTATCTCAAAGACGAAGCTGAGATACGCATTTTTAGACTGCCAAGGTTTGGCCAAAGAATGGGAGCTAGCGCTGGCCATGGAGAAAGAGGAATTCTTCAGTGATATTCGACGCCAGGTTGATAAGCTCAACATGCTGCGTCGCAGAGTGAATGCGTATTGAGTCAACTGCGCTACTTCACTCGCGGTAACTGGTCCCAGCGTGTTGTATAAGCGGGAGACAAATGCTCTCGCTTCATCGACCAATCTTTCTTGAGTCCTTGTCCAGCAAAGAAAACCTTTCCGGCACCGCTTTGGTTAATGGTGTCCAATACAGACATTAGCTGCTGGCTATTAGAGCGGGTCGATACGTCATCGAATAGTCCTGGTTGAAACATGCCAGGATCGTAAAAGTCAGACAGCATGACGCCCGCTTTGGCATAACGAAAACCATCCTTCCATATCCGCTTGAGTAAGTGATTGGCCAGCTCGATAAAATCCCGCGTGTCGCAACTGGGGATTAGCAATTCACCCGATGCAGAGTTGCTGTACTGCGGCTCGTTGTCCTTAAAGGGGCTGGTACGTATGAACACGGTCAGCACTTTGGCTTGCTGCTGTTCTTTGCGAAGTTTCTCAGTGGCGCGGGTTGCGTATTCGCATACGGCTTCACTTAAAAATTCAAAGTGCGTCACTTTTACGCCAAATGAACGGCTACAGACGATTTGCTTCTTAGTTGGCGGGATCTCTTCAAGTTCAATGCACGACTCACCATTGAGCTCTCTGACGGTTCTTTCTAAAACCTCTGAAAACTGGTCTCTGATGGCTCTAGGAGAGGCATTGGCGAGATCTAAGGCTGTGGTGATACCCAACGCATTTAAACGCTTAGAAAGCCGTCTACCAACGCCCCAAACATCATCAACCGGGACTAATGCGAGCAATCGACGTTGCCGATCTGGATTGGTCAGGTCTACAACCCCCTGAGTAGCTGGATATTTTTTGGCGGCATGGTTAGCCAGTTTGGCGAGTGTTTTAGTCGGTGCAATGCCTACACAGACGGTGATCCCAATCCAGTGGCCTATGCGCTCTCGCACTTGTTGTCCGAACTCGACAAGAGATATGGCAGACTCAATACCGGTTAAATCCAAAAACGCTTCGTCGATGTAAAGGAAAGAAGAACAGCCATGGACATGACTTCAGCTCAGACATTCCGCTACTCAATCTCTGATGTCGGATGTCCATAGAAAGAACCTCTTTTCCAGGAAATTGGGGCTTGAAGTCCATACCTGCGCAATTGCACCCATTTGACCAGTCAATTGCATTGGTACTGACCACCGCGTGCATCCGACTTGGCCAGTGGGCAGCAGAGACGCAACAGGCAGAAACCGGCCAGAAGCAGTCAGTCAATCATGCGTTACAGTGATTTTTTGCAGCTCTTTATAGAGCCGTTAGCTGCTGCCACCAATAATCCATAGGCCTGCCAGTCGTCAGACAGTCTTATTCTCGATCAGACGATTGCCCCGTCGATGACCAGTAGCTCACCGGTGATGGAGCCAGAGTCCGGTCTTCGGATGCAGGACTCCTGGCTTTGCTCACTCAGCGCCGATCCCGGCCATCGGTTCAGTTTGGCCCCAGCCACCGCCCAGAGACCTGAACAGGTCAACCAGCGCAATCTGCCGTTCCGTGCTGATTTGAATTAGTGTGGTCTGGTTGCTAAAGGTGCTGCGCTGGGCGTCAAGATAACGCAGGTAGTCGTCCACGCCGCCCTCGTAACGCGCCTTAGCCAGGGCCATCGCAGCCTCGCTGGAACCGGCCAGAGCCTGGCGGGCAGCCTCCTCGCGGCGCAGGGTGTCGGTGGCGGCCAGGGCATCGGCCACTTCGCGGAAGGCGGTCTGGATGGTGCCTTCGTAGTCGGCCACCGCCGCGTCCTGGCGCACTTCGGCGAGGTCCAGGTTGGCGCGGTTGCGGCCACCGGCGAAGATCGGCAGCGACAGCGTCGGGGCAAAGCTCCAGGCCCGCGAGCCGCCATCGAACAATCCGGACAACTCGGCACTGGAGCTGCCCACCGAACCGGTCAGGCTGATCCGGGGAAAGAACGCGGCGCGAGCTGCACCGATATCGGCATTGCGCGCCTTGAGGCGGTGCTCGCTGGCGAGAATGTCCGGGCGCCGTTCGATCAGTTCCGAGCTGGTGCCGGGGGCGATGTCCTGCAGCACCATCAGGTCGTCGCGGGGCGTCGCGGGCAGCAGGCGAGCGGCATCTGGCGTGCCGAGCAACAGGACCAGGGCGTTGTCCGCCTGGCGTAACTGGCGTTCGGTGCTCTCGCGCTCGGCCCTAGCCTGTTCGGCAAGGCCGACCGCTTCCTGGTAATCCAGGGCGGTGGCGGCCCCCGCTGCACGGCGCTGGCTGACCAGCTCCAGCGAGGCCATGCGGCTGTCCAGGGTTTGTTCGACCAGGGCCATGCGGCGTAGCGCACCATCGCGGGTCAGGTAGGCCTGGATGACCTCGGCAACCAGGCTGATCTGCGTGGCACGGGTCGCCTCCTCGGTCGCCAGGTAGGTCTCCAGCGCGGCCTCGGAGAGGTTGCGCACGCGGCCGAACAGGTCGACTTCGTACTCCGCGAGGCCGAGGCCGACCTGATAGTTGCTGGTCACTTCCGAGCGCCCGGTCTGCGACAGATCGGCAGGCAGGCGCTGGCGGTTGCCGCTGGCATTGGCGTTGATCGAAGGCAGGCGATCAGCACGCTGGATGCGGTACTGGGCACGCGCAGCTTCGATATCCAGCAGCGCCTGGCGCAGGCTGCGGTTGTTGCTCAGCGCCGTATCCACCGCGCGGCGCAAGTCGGCATCGACGATGAAGGTCTGCCAGTCCAGCGCCTGGGCACGGGCGCCCTCCGCGTCGGCGGCTTGCCAGTGCGACGCGACCGGTGCCTGCGGGCGCTCGTAGGTCGGGGCCAGCGAACACCCCGCCAGGGCGGCGATGGCCAGGGGCAGCAGAGCGCGACGGAGCATGAAGTGAGAGGTCATCGCATTACTCCGCTTTATGCAGGGGATGGTTGTCGGTTTGCTGAGGTTTGGTGCGCAGCAGCGACAGCACCCAGACGAAGAAGATCGGCACGAAGATCACCCCGAGCATGGTCGCGCTGAGCATCCCGCCCAGCACCCCGGTGCCCAGTGCGCGCTGGCTCGCAGCGCCGGCGCCAGTGGCGATGGCCAGCGGCACCACGCCGAGCATGAACGCCATGGAGGTCATGATGATCGGGCGGAAACGCAGGCGCGCGGCTTCGACAGCGGCATCGCGCAGCGAGTAGCCGTCTTCCCACAGGTCCTTGGCGAACTCGACGATGAGAATGGCGTTCTTCGCCGCCAGGCCGATCACGGTGATCAGGCCGACCTTGAAGTACACGTCGTTGGGCAGGCCGATGGCAGTCACCGCCAGTACCGCGCCGAGTGCGCCGACCGGCACGATCAGCATCACCGTCAGCGGGATCGCCCAGCTCTCGTAGAGCGCCACCAGCAGCAGGAACACCACGGTGATGGCCAGCGCGAACAGCATCGTCGCCTGGCCGCTGGCGACCCGCTCCTGATACGAAAGCCCGGTCCACTCGTAGCCGATACCTTCGGGCAGCTCGGCAGCGATGCGCTCCAGTTCGAGCATCGCCTCGCCAGTGCTCACGCCGGGCGCGGCGTCACCGGCAATGCGGATCGACGGGTAACCGTTGTAACGCGCGACCTGCACCGGGCCTTCCTCCCAGCTCGTGGTGACGAAAGCACTCAGCGGTACCAGGCTGCCGCTGTCGTTGGGCACATGCAGGCGCAGGACGCTTTCCGGCGTCATGCGCTCGGCCTGTTCGGCCTGTACCACCACGCGCTGCTGGCGGCCGGCGTTGGCGAAGTCGTTGATCACCGACGAGCCGAACGCAGTGGACAGCGCGCTGCTGATCGCTTCGAAGCTGACACCCAGCGTGCGGGCCTGCTCACGGTCGATCACCAGGCGCAGCTGCGGCGCCTCGGCCAGACCTTCCATCATGGCGTAGAGGAACTTCGGATTGCCGTTGACCTTGCCCAGCACTTCATCGCGCGCTGCCAACAGGGCATCGCGGCCGAGACCGGCGCGGTCCTGCAGGCGCAGGGCGAAGCCACCGGAGTTACCAAGGCCTTCAATCGGCGGTGGTGGTACCGACATGATTGCGCCGTCATCGAGGTTGGCGAAGTGCTCGTTGACCGCAACCGACTCGGCTTCCGGCGACTGCGAAGAATCACGCTCAGACCAGTCCTTGAGCAGCGGGAAGGCAATGGCCGCGTTCTCGCCCATGCCGGAGAAGCTGAAGCCAAGCACCAGGAAGGTCGTCTGCACGGCCTCGCGGGCCATCAGAAATGACTCCAGCTCTCCACCAGCGGCCGAGGTACGCTCACGGGTGGCGCCGGGCGGCAGCTGGATGTCGACGATCATGTAACCCTGGTCTTCCACCGGCACGAAGGATTCCGGCAGGCGCATGTAGAGAAAGCCCATCAGCACCACCACGCCCAGGTAGATGAACATCACCCTCCCGGCTCGCGGCACCAGCTTGTCGTTGAGCTTCGTGTAGCGGCTGGTCAGGCTGGTGAACTTGCGGTTGAACCAGCCGAAGAAGCCAGTCTTCTCGTGATGGCCTACAGGAATCGGCTTGAGCAGCGTGGCGCACAGCGCCGGGGTGAAGGTCAGCGCGAGAAAGCCCGAGAACAGAATCGACACCGCCAGCGACAGCGAGAACTGCTGGTAGATCACCCCCACCGAACCCGCCATGAAGGCCAGCGGCAGGAACACCGCCGACAGAACCAGGGTGATACCGATGATCGCCCCGGACACCTGCCCCATCGCCTTGATGGTCGCCGGCACCGGCGCCAGGCCTTCCTCGGCCATGATCCGCTCGACGTTCTCCACCACCACGATGGCGTCGTCCACCAAGATGCCGATGGCCAGCACCATGCCGAACATGGTCATCATGTTCACCGAGAAGCCCAGCAGGTACATGAAGGTCAGGGTACCAAGCAGACACACCGGCACGACGATGGACGGGATCAGGGTGTAGCGCACGTTCTGCAGGAACAGGAACATCACCAGGAACACCAGCACCATGGCCTCGATGAGGGTCATGATGACCTTGTCGATGGCCACGTCGACGAAGCGCGAGGTGTCGTACGGCACGGAGAACTCGACGTTGTCCGGGAAGTTGGCCGACAGCTCGGTCAGACGCTGCTTGACCGCCTCGGCGGTCTGGATCGCGTTGGCACCGGGCGACAGCTGCACGGCGGCGGCAACGGCGGGCTTGCCGTCCTGGCGCGAGCCGAAGTTGTAGTCCTGGCTGCCGACCTCGATGCGTGCCACGTCGCCCAGGGTCAGGCGCGAGCCGTCCTGGTTGGCACGCAGCACGATGGCGGCGAATTCCTGCGGGTTGTCCAGGGTGCCCTTGACCGCCAGGGTCGCCGTCAGCTCCTGCTCGCTGGAACCCGGCGTGCTGCCGAAGGCACCGGCCGGCACCTGCACGTTCTGCGCGCGGATGGCGTTGTTCACGTCATCAATGGACAGGCCGTAGCCAACCAGCTTCTGCGGATCGATCCACACGCGCATGGCCGCCTCGGAGGCGAAGAACTGCAGTTTGCCGACACCGGGTACCCGGCGGATTTCGTTGTTGATACTGCGCGCCGCGTAGTCGGCCAGCGCCGTGACATCGGAGTCCTTGTCGCCATCGGTGTAGCTCAGCGCATAGATCAGCAGGAAGCCGGCGGTGGCCTGCTCGGTCTGGATGCCGAGGGTCAGCACGGCCTGCGGCATGCGCGCCTCGGCCTTCTTCAGACGGTTCTGCACGTCGACCTGGGCCAGTTCGGGGTCGGTCCCCGGCTGGAAGGTGACGGTGATCTCGGCTATGCCGTTGGCGTTGCTGGTGGACTCGAAGTACAGCAGGTTCTTGGCGCCGTTGAGTTCTTCCTCGATGACGCTGGTCACCGAGTCGGTCAGCACCTGCGCCGAGGCGCCGGGATAGGTGGCGGTCACGGTAATCTGCGGCGGCGCCACGTTGGGGTACTGTGCCACCGGCAGGAACGGAATGACCAGCAGGCCACCTAGCGAGATGAACAGGGCGACTACCCAGGCAAAATTGGGGCGTCGGATGAAAAACAGGGGCATGAATGGTTCTCCGGCTTACTGGGCCTGGGACTGTGGAGCTTTTTCGGCGGCGCCTTGCTCGCGTGGGATGACCTTGGCGCCCGGACGGATAGCCGCCAGCGAGCTGGTGATCACCTTGTCGCCGGCCTGCAGGCCCTCGCTGATCTGCCAGCGCGAGCCTTGCATGGCGCCAGTAGTGACCTGGCGCACCTCGACGGTATCGCCCTCGCCCAGCAGCATCACGCTGGCCTGGCCGTCAGCCGAACGCTGCACGGCACGTTGCGGCACCAGGATGGCGTTCTGGTTGAGCCCCTGCGGCGTGCGCACACGCACGTACATACCCGGCAGCAACACGCCCTCGGGGTTGTCGAACTGCCCTCGCAGGGCGATTTGCCCGGTGCTGCGATCCACCGAGATATCAGTGAACAGCAGCGTGCCCTTGCTCTCGATATCGGTACCATCGACGCGCAGCGACAACGGCTGGTCGCTAGCGCCGGTAACCTTGCCCTCGGCGATGGCCGCGCGCAGGCGCAGGGCGTCGGCAGCCGGCTGGGTGAAGTCGGCGTACACCGGATCAAGTTGCTGGATACGCGCTAGCAGAGTCGCCTCACCCTGGCCTACCAGCGCCCCTTCGGTGACCTGGGCTCGGCCGATGCGTCCGGCAATGGGTGCGCGAACCTCGGCATAGCCCAGGTCCAGGCGGGCGGTTTCGACATTGGCCTGGGCCGATCGCTTGTCGGCCTGGGCACTCTGCAGAGCGGCCTTGGCGTTGTCGAAATCCTGCTGGCTGACGGCGTTGATCTTCACCAGCGGCTCGTATCGGCGAACCATCGCCTGGGCCTGGAACAACTGCGCCTCGGCGCGGGCCAGTTCACCCTGCGCCCGCGACAGGGCCGCTTTGAACGGCGCAGGGTCGATCTGGAACAGCACGTCGCCGGCCTTCACGTCGGCCCCTTCCTCAAAGGTGCGCTTGAGCACGATCCCCGCCACCCGCGCGCGCACCTCGGCGACACGCACCGGCTCGATGCGTCCTGGTAGCTCGGCAACCACGGTGAAGGGCTCGGTCTGCACGCTGAGCACATCGACTTCACGCGCCGGCGCCTCCTCCCCTTGCTCTTCGGGCTTGTCGCAGCCAACCAGGGTCACGGCGACCAAACAGGAGATCACGGAAAAAGTGATCCACTCGCGAAATTTGTTCATATCTCACCCAAGCACGAAGCCAGTACGTAGTCGAAGCCGCGCATGATGCACACCAAAATTAAATGAGTCAATATTGACTCATTTGATTTTGATGTGAACAAAGCTAGTATCCTCTTTGAGAAAAATGAGTGTTCTAGGCAAAATACCCGCATCTGCCTGCGATAGATAAAGAGTGACCGATGGATTTAACTGCTGCCGATGAGAAATTGCTGAAGGCCCTGGCGATCGCCATCGTTGACCACCCGCGAGCCACGTTCAAAGAAATAGCCCAGGCAGCGGGAGTCAGCAAGGCGACGCTAAACAGGTTTTGCGGCACCCGCGACAACCTGATCGAGATGCTTCTGGATCATGGTTCGGTGGTTATTTATCGGGTCATTGCCGATGCCGATCTTGAGTCGGCGCCCTTGGACGCATTGCATCGCCTGATCGAAGGCCATTTGACTCACAGGGAGTTGTTGGTTTTCCTCTCATTTCAGTGGCGCCCGGACACGTTTGATTTAGATGCAGGCGGCTGCCGATGGCTGCCTTACTCAGAAACGCTGGACGAGTTCTTTCTACGCGGGCAAAAACTGGGCGTATTCCGTATCGATATCGGTGCCCCGGCGCTTACCGAAATCTTCTCCTCCTTGATCTTCGGCCTGGTAGACGCCGAGCGCCGCGGCCGTATCGCACGCGCAGGTATGGCGGCGTTGATCGAGCAATTCTTCCTGAACGGGGCTTGCAACTACCAAACTTAACGGAAAGCTACGCTCAGTTTTTTTCCAACGGGTTGGCGGTGTCCGTTTTTGGCCGTTCTCTGACGGTCGTGACAGTGACACGCCCTGGTCAAGTTGAACGCAATCCGTGGTCAACGCCAACCCAAATTGGTGGTCAAGAGGAGTGCAATTTCGCACATACCTGAGGACTGCTCACCACATCGCTTGCGTCGGTAGTAGCTTCCGCACTTTCCCCGTCTCTCACCGCTAAACAGCGCTTTCCGGTAGCGGACTTTAGAGCGGCTTGATACTGGCCAGCATGCAGAAATTCTGCCCGTGTAGCGTCACGACCGGACAAGCCACTAGGGTGGCGGTCAGGAAGGCAGGCAAACGGAACACGGCGAAGCACCTCGAAGGCGCTGGCCACTTGCCATCCAACTGGGCGCGGCCTTTAATCGGCGGATCTGGAAAGGAGACGGATATGCCATTGTTGGACGAGATTATTGGGTGGGCCGGCGGACTCAGACCCTGGCAGCAGGAAGCACTGCGCCGGATATTTGCCCGGGCCGAACTAACCCAAGATGACATCGAGACCATTCTGCGAATGGTTCGCGAGCAAGAACGGGAAGACGCAACCACGGGGGGAGCACGGCCATTCACGCTGGACGACGTACCAGGCGCCGGAAGTGGCGCAACCGTGCGGTTGGTGGGTGTCTCGGGGCTAGACCAGGTAAACGGCTTCCCGTCCGGTCGTGCCTTTGACCTCGCACCGGAGGGCATGACCATTTTCTTTGGTCATAACGGCGCCGGCAAATCCGGCTACGCCCGCGTCTTCAAGAATGCCTGCAACGCTCGGCATCGGGTGGAGGTCCTGCCCGACGCTTTTGGGGCGGCAACCCCAGCTAGACTGCCATCAGCAGATTTCGCCATTTTGGTGGATGGCACTCCGGAAACCGCACGTTGGGTCCAGAACGGGCCGGCCCATTTGCATTTGAGTTCGGTCTCGGTCTACGACGCGGCCTGTGCCAATGACTACATCGACGCGGAAGGGACCCCTGCATTTCAGCCCTACGGACTCACTCATCTGACGCGCCTGGTCCTACTTCAGCGTGATTTACAGGCACGGATTGGGACCGAACGCAATGCCTTGGCTCTGGATACCCGGCAATTCGAACCGCTGAAGGGTGACACCGAAGTCGGCCGCTACATCGCCAAATTAGGTGGGGACTCGGACCGCGCCGTGCTTGCTCGATTAGGGACGGTCGGTGACGATGAACTCCGGCGACTGGAGTTTCTGAAGCGGACATTACTGGAAAGCGATCCTGTGCCGCAGGCGCTGGCCTTGGAACGTTTGGCGACACGCTTGGACCAGGCGCAGCGTCGAGCCGAGGAAGTCCAGCGCTGGGTGAATGATCGTGCCATAGCACGGGCAAAGGAACTGATTACAACGGAAAAAACCGCGCATCTCGCCATGCAACTGGCGCAAGCGCGTCTTCAGGATCGAGACACACTGAACGCCATGGAGTTGCCGGTAACGTCCTCACCCACCGCCACGCTGCTGGAAGGCACAGGAGCTGAACTCTGGCAAACGATGTACCGAGCCGCTGAGGCTTTCTCTCAGCAGACGGCATACCCTGAACATCCCTTCCCGCACCTGGAACCGGACGCTTACTGCGTACTCTGCCAGCAACCTTATTCAACGGATGCCTCGGAGCGCATGCGGCGTTTCGCGGCATTTGTCGCCGACAGCGCCACGGCGGATGCGCAAGCCGCCACGCTTGCGCGCATGAACGCTCTAGGGAAGGTGCAGGCTGTCGATCTAAACGTTCTGGATGTGCCAACACGGGCTGACGTGGAGGAGCGACTGCCCGACCTACACGCTGCCATCACCGCAGCGGCATCGGTCTGGACCGCCCGGCATACTTGGGTTAGCCAAGCCCTGCAAACTGGAAACTGGTCCCCCGAGTCAGAACCGCTTCCTATCGAAGCAAACCTCGATAGTCTCTTCGCCGCCAAAGCTGCTTCGCTCCGAGTCGACGCCAATACCCTGCGGACCTCTGCCGATCCCGCTCTACGCTTGGCGCTGACCCAAGAACTGGCAGAGCTAGAAGCCCGACAACGCCTCGCCAACCAGCTTGGCGCGGTGGAGCGCTTTGTTCAGGACAGTCAGGTCCATGCCACATTGAGCCGCTGCCATGCCGCCCTCAACCCAGCGGCAGTGTCACGCAAACTGACGTCCCTGGCGGCGACGCATGTGACCGAGGCTCTGGCCGCTTCTATGAATGCTGAGTTGAAAGCCCTGGGCTATAAGCGACGGGTGCAACCCGACCTGAGCGGGCGCACAGAGCTGGGGGTGACCAAGGTCACGCTGCGCCTGCAGGAAATCACGGCGAAAGCCTCCAAGGTGCTGTCAGAGGGCGAGCAGCGCGCGTTGGGGATGGCTATGTTCCTCGCCGAGCTCGAATCCCTGCCACATACTTCGACCGTTATTTTCGACGATCCGTCTACGTCGCTGGATCACGTATATCGTCGGGCCATAGCTCGGCGTTTGGTAGCGCTGGCTGAGACCCGCCAAGTGCTGGTGTTCACCCATGATGCGGTGTTCCTGACCGAGCTCGCGATGGCGCTTCAGCGCGCTGATCGCTCGGCCAGCTACAAGACCATCGGTTGGGACGAGTCGCCGGGACTAGTGAGCGAGGGGCTGACGTGGACGACGATGGACACCAAGGCCCGCCTGGCCGATCTCGAAAGTCGTGCGAAAGCACTGAACGTTCCGGTCGGCAGCGACCCGGATGATGAGCTTGAGCGGCAAATCGCATCGGGATACTCAAGCCTCCGAGGCACTGTCGAGCGCGCCATACGCGAGGTTTTTTTGAACAATACCGTCCAGCCGTTCAGCGATGTGGTGAGCGTAGAAGCATTTGGTGCTGTCATTGGCCACCCCGCAGAGGAGTGGGAGCAGTTGCTGGCAGTGTATGCGCGGGCCTGCGAAGCTACCGAGGCCCACGACACCCCAGGCGAGCGCCAACTACCGCTTCCCGCGCGTGAGGAGTTGCTCGGCGATATCGCCCAGGTCCTGGAATTAATCAAAAACGCGACTAAACGCCGAACTGCCTACGAGAATCTACGCCGGGAGCGGACCGCGCAACGCAAGAAGCTCTTCGGCGGCTAGCCCGACGTTTCATGCCGGGCTGGTCGGGCATGGCTGTGTTTCTTTCGAATATTGCGAGCTCTCCGTTTCAAAGTTTTTTGTGGCCTCGCGGATCAAGAGGAAGCACATTGGAGGCCGGCAGTTGGCGCTCCAAGTCCGCAATACGGTCGTACAGCTCAAGAATGGTGGCGTCGGCCTCACTGAGTAGGCTGGCTAGGTGGTCACGCTGCTGCGTGATTTCCTCGATCCGTTCTCGAAGTCCACGATTTTTTCTGCGGGCTAATAAGCTGACTTGGCGCACTGATGGCGGACGTTGCTCAGCGTGTCCTTCCACGTACTTTTGGATCTCAGCGATCAGTAGGGGGAAACGAGCTTTTTACAGTGCAGAGGGGTCGCTGCCGGCCTCCTTGGCAACGTTGTTCTGACTTACGGGCGTCCCCTTCGGCAGTCGTTCGGGCTTGTTGCTCTTCAGCCGCTCGAACGCTGCGCGATACTGCTCGCCGGCACTCATTCGCTTAGCCGGGTCAGCGGATTCATGTTTGCCGGATGACATGGCGATAATTCTCCACACTACGTTTCTGGGCTTCCAACGAAGTCCTTAGCGGACTGTCTACCTCGGCAGCGGCCAGGCGCTCATCCAATACCGCCTCCAACACTTCGACTTCGTCGAGTTGCTCGGGGTCATAGAGAACGTCCGCACATGGTTTGGTTTCTCCGGGGGAGTCGCCCCCTCCGCAGCGAGCGATATTGTCGATGCCCCCATAGGGACAGGGGGTACGGCTCGTGCAGATGCCCAGCAAAATCGGTCGATGAGTGACCGTCCCCTTCTTAGCCAGATTGATCGCTTTCTTAGCATCAGAGGCTGAGATTAGGCGGACAATCTCAGATTTTCGCTTCTCGCCGTGGGGGCTGACGAATCGGTTGCTCGTCAGCTGTTGCAGCTGCCTACCCAAAGTTTCGTACATGGTGCGGACGTAGTAGGTATGGGCCTTCTCTTCCAGCCGTACCCTGGAATGGTTTTGCCCGTAGTAGAGACTCATCGCTCTGGCGACGTGCTTTAGCTGAAACTGCAATGAAGCGTCGCTGACCAGCCCGGATGCCTGCATATTCACTGCGCCGGTTCGTCGGAGTTGATGCCAGGCCAACGGCCAGATTTTGCCGACCGCAAACTCGTCGGTCAGCGTCGGCGTCACCAACCGAGCCAATTCGAAATCTTCCGGCGTAATGCGCAATTGCTCACGGTCGAACAGCTTGTCGAACCACTGAAGCACATGGGCATAGCTCGGAATCGATGGCCGAATCGTGCGGTTGATCTTGGTGAACTTCGTTCCCCACGGTTCAAGGCAATAATCAAGCAGATAGCGCTTGGCCGGATCATCCGGCACCGAGGCCTCGCCGGGGGGAGAGTCGCATTCTGCGCGGAGGTCTGCGACCACACGCATGGCTTCAACTGCCACCTGAGCTGACGGGGACGTCACCCAAAGTGCCTCAGAATCCGACATCGTCTTGGTCGTTCGTCCGCACAATACATGGATGTCGCCAAACTGCGGATCACGTTCTATGTGCAAGCAATCGGCGCGCAGGTTCCAAGCCTCTTCGACTCGCATGAGGCTGAAGTTCAGCAGATAGCACAGTCCAGATCGACTCACGAGGTTGAGGTAGCGACTCAGAGTTTGAATGCGAATTTCGTCGTCGCTCACTCCCAGCCAGCGACGAAATAGTTCCACCATGCCAAACCGATGCGCGGTGTCGATGAATGGGCCGTAGTACTGCCGCCCAGTCCACTTTCCGTTTGATCCATCCGACGGCCACTGAAACGGATAGAACGATTGTGGCCTGCGTTGTCCTTGGAGACTGGCAGAGTTGTGCCGATAGGCAGCCAGACAGAAGCGGAAGCACTCCTCGACTTGGCCTCGATGCGCCAAAAAGTCATCCAGGCATTCGCGCAAGCGTGTGATTTGATAGTGCCAAATGCGGGGCGGGATATAGGGGGTCTGGAGCTTCTGGTGGTCGGGCATGGCCGCTGCGAGGCGTGCCAACCCTGCGCGATCCAACAAGGTGAACCCCAGCGCATCCCGCCGCTCGTACAGTTCGTGCAGCAATGCCAAGAACTCACCGGACCGGGAAGCCTGGAGCACCTCCGGGAGACGGTCGGCAACGCGCGGAAAATGACTCAGTTCGGATGCGAGAATGCCTTCTTGAGTGCACAAGACGAACAGCCGACGCATCTGGTCGAAGCGCGTTTTCAGGCCTCGGTATCCACGGGCTCCATTGGGGCCGTATAGCCACCAGCCGATTACGGTCCGCAATAAATCGGCGTTCGCAGGATCGATCGCGGCGACATATTTCTTAGCTGGGCCATCGCCGAAATTGAGAGTGAGCCGTTTTCCCGCCCATGGGTCGAGCCGCCAAATGGCATCGCCCCAACGGCTCACCACCTGGCCAGCGGCATCTATGATGACCGGCCAATCACGCTGCGGTGGCCAGCACGGCGGACGGTAGTTCGGCGCATCAGGAATCGCTAGGGGCGAGTCGATGCCGAGGCCAAGTTCGGAAAGAATATTTTTCGTCATGCTGATCTTTGTCGCAGTTCTGCCAATCGGATGAAGCCATCCCAGGCCGGGTGGTAGTCACCTTCACTTATGCGCGCTCTGGCTTCTTCGACCCAAAGCCTGCGGACCTCGCTACTTTCTTCGAAGAAGCGCAGTTTGGCCGTCAGCCGATCGATCACCAGCAGGGCCGGATGCTCTGTCGTCAGGTGCTTACCCGAACTGGATGGGCGGTAGCGTGCCAGTTCAAGCGATTTGAGGTGGCGCAAGCTACCGAGAGACCACACATGATCCTCACTTTCGATATCCCGGTGCTGGGTACAGAACAGGCAACCGGCAGCATTGATGCAGTCGGGTCGCGGACCATTCTTCGGCATCGTGCCCACTGGTTCAGGTGTGGCCGATACACATCTACCAGGAGCAGGAGGTGAAAGGGACGGATCGGTTTGCTGATGGAAGCGCGTAATTTCCACCATAGCGATCTGCGGATGGGGGTCGGCATATACGCGTATCAGCGTTTGCACCGTATGCTGGGCCAACTCCGCAACCTGTTGGGGATTCTGGGACTCCCGAAGCAACCAGTTGATGCGCGTCCCGCGCAGTTTTCGCGGTCTCACTATCGGTATGCCAAGCTCGCGGCAGATGCGCGTAACGTTCGTGAACTGCGTCGCCTCTTCTAGGATTCGTCCCCCGCTACGTATAAGCGGAAAGAGCAAACCATCCGGCTCATTGGGAAACCATTCGGAACGCCATTCGAGATAGCGCTCGAACCACTCTCGATAACTGGCAAAGATCTCGAATAGCACTTCTCCTTCCCGTCGATTTTTGTAGGTACGTACCTGGTAGCCGTCTATGTGGCTGGTGTAATGAAACTGCTCAACCCGCAGGGTATGTGCTTGCTGGAGGTTCAGACCGGTCTGGGCGATGAACATCAGCAATTCACTCTCGATCCGTAAATTGACGATGGGGAAACGGGTCCGCAGTGTCCGATCTGCATCGTGGGCGGCACGCGCCGCCAGGGATGCTTCGATTTGCGCTTGGTTTTGCGGCCTGGTACGGCGGGCCGCTACTTTCTCGGGGCTCTGCAATCCCGACCATAGTTCCAGCACTTGGCCGGTGCGTAACGAAATACAAACTGGGAGGGGGGCCATTGTCCCCCTCCAGGTCAATGCCTCGCATACGTCAGCTAGAAGGTGTCCGAATGCGAAGGTGTTTTGCAGATTCTGCTTGTCCGCTTTGCTCGTATGTACCTTGCCTTTGCCGCGCGGCTTGCGAATACGTGTGCTCTTGCTCAGGCTTGCTTGGCGGTCCAATGCTCGGTCCAGCATCGTCGCCGTGAGCCTGGTGAGATCGTACAGGGACCCATCGCTGAAATTGCGTTCGACTCGATGACGCTGGAGCAAGTGATCGGTCCAACGAATGAACGTGTCGGCCGCCGTCTCGAGACTGAGATTCACGTTTTCTGAATCGATCCAGGCAAAGAATCGGCGCAATGCACTGATCTTGTTCTGCACCGAGAAGCGACTTCCGCCACCAGCAAGGTCGTCAGTCATGTGCTCATGCAGCTGCGTCACCAGCTCGAAACGTTCCGGCAAGGGACTGCCGAGTTCGCCCTGCGCGATCTGGCGGCCCACATGCTTCACCTTTGCTGCTGCACCTCCGCGAAACAGCAGCGGCCGGAGGTCCCAGGGCGTTTCAGTGGCCCCATACTCAAGCATCGGGAAAGTGAGGTCGAATTCGGAACTATCCATCGTGCCGCGCCCCAGCGCCGATCCCGCTAAATGCCGCCATGAAGCTATTTGAGAGGGCTTGTTTGATCGGCAGTGCCTGTACGAATCGGATGTATTTGAAGGTGGTGGCTTCAGAGTTAGGCCCATGGAGCAACGCGTCGCTGACCGTCGCAATTACAATAGCGACATCGGCACAAGCCGATAGCGCCAGACGTGCCAATTCGGTACCGAAGGTGCAGCGCGACTGATGGAAGCGGAATTTACGGAGCACCTGTAGTTCTGCTTTGACGCCCCGTTTTCGAAACTCGGACATCTCAACATTCACAGCAGATGACTGATCGGTGCCGCGCCTGCCATAGGCGTTACCAAAGCGGGTCAAGAACAGCAAATCACGATTCTCGGGCGAGGCTTTCGCCTCTCGTTCCATCCTCCGCCAGCCTTTGGCATATTCCAGCAATTCATCACGCAACGCTTCGGGTATCCAGACCTGGCCAGTCACACCGAATTTCGTGTGCACTGGCGGAGCTGCGCCTGGACCAACTGCAAGGCGTAGAAGCCCTTCAGCGGAAGGGTCGGGGGCGGCGCGCTCCAGAGACTGAATCTTGAGATCACAGATGCTGCCGAGCCGCATCCCGGTAAAAAATCCAAGGGCCAACATGAGGTAGAGCTCGGGCGTGGCGTTCTCTGCGGCGAAATCCAGAATTGCATCGCGATCGGTCTCCGAGACTGGCAACAGCCCATCTTCAAGCGTTTGGCCTGGGCGCTTACGGTTCGGGATGCTGAGGTCGGTGGTGGTTCCGCTGATCGTTCGCTCGAACCCCACCCGGTCGAAGTATTTAACGACGTAGGGTTTTTCCCGCCACAGCTGGACGTGTGGAGAAAGAAGCTCCCTATGCCTTACCCACCGATAGAACATGATGCAATTGCGCATGTACTCAGACGCCGTGGATGGGCCGATCTGGCCGGCATCGCGCATCTTGATCAACGCCCCTCGGTATAGCACCAGGCAGCGGTCAGCTTTGCGAGCGGGAAACTCGAACCACTGCAAATCACGAGATTCAAGAAATTTAGCGTAATTGAGAAGGCCATTCATGTTACTGGCAACGGTCTTAAGAGAAGCGTCACCAGTCGTTGCTCGCTCCACTGCCCACAGGTTTGCCTCCCTCCAAGGTGCATAGTCTGCCCAAAAGATTTGGGGCAAGCCCTCAATGGATGGCCGGCTGCTACTGGGGGAGTATGCGACGGCGTTCTCTCTGCGCACGAGGTAATGGGGCACGAAATGAATGCGCTCTAGCGTCGCCATTCAACGCCCCTGGGACGCTTAACAATGTCCATAGATAGAACTCAATAGCTTAGGCGTCCGCACTATACAACTTACTCTTATCAATAGAGTAAACCTCTACTCGTGGTGCCATCTCCTCCAAAGTGCGCATCACTCGACTGCTTAAATCTGCATACAGCGCGTACAGTTGGCTAAGAATTCCCGCTAAAAATAGACGAGTAAGTGAGCAACCATTCTGCCGCATGGGTTGCTGGCGTCTAACACCAGAAAAATCACCCAGCCCAACCCGCTGTCTATTTTTTAAGGTGGGCATTCATCTACATGTCTAATTTTTTACCAATTTGATCGCTAAGATGTACTAATTTGATTACCGAGGGAGACTGACTGACTAATTACTTAGGGGCTTAATCGTACAATCTCCACTCGACACCACACAACTCACTTCTGGACATTTCTGAGTTGCATTTTAGCTAATTTAGAAAAACATGAATTAGATAAAGTATGGAAATTTCAAATCAATATGAGGCGGACATGAAGAAATTGAAAAAAGTAGCTTAACTGGGTTGGTCAATTTTGGTTGACCACGTCATGTTCCGGTGAGTACGCAAGTCATTGGCGCTAACGAATATGAAGGTCACTTTGCTTTTGACTTACTCTATAACAACTCTTCAGATATACAGCCTAATACCTTATCGACCGATACGCATGGTACCAATAATGTTAACTTCGCTATATTAGATTTCTTTGGTTACACATTCGCCCCTCGATACGCGAAAATGAAAAAGGTGTTTTTTGAGCTATTTGAAGTGACTGAAGAGAACGGAGGCCGTATTCAATTAAAGAAAGATATTAATCATAAGCTAATTGCTGAAGAATGGGACAATATTCAGCATATTGTTTGTTCATTGAGTCGTAAAACCACCACTCAAAGCACAATCATTAGAAAGTTGAGTAACGGCAAGAGCCGAAGATTGTCAGCATTGCATGAGTACGACCGTTTAATTAAATCTATTTATGTTTTGGAGTATGTTGATAATTCAACGTTGCGTCATTACGTCCAGCAAGCCTTGAACAGAGGTGAAGCATACCATCAGTTAAAACGTGCTATTACTTCAGTTAATGGCAATAAATTTCGTGGGGGGAATGATTACCAAGTATCACAATGGGGTTCTAGGGATTTTCCCCTCTAAAAAGACTTAATCCTCTGTAGACCACACCAATAAATGGCTGCGGAGGTGGGTTACTACTTATAAGTGTGGCAAATTAGGTAAATATCGTACATTTAATACGGAACAGCCCTGATATGGCCATCAAAAACGAAATTACTATTCTCACGAGAGCAGAACAGGCAGATCTTTATTCCCCACCCATTTTTTCAATCGAAGAACAACGTCTGTACTTTTCTCTGAACGATGCGGAATTGGCAGTTTTTCGGTCAATTCGTCTCAGAGCTCATAGATGTTACTTTGTCGCGATTTTGGGATACTTCAAATCAAAGCCCGTCATCCTAGATATCGCTTACTCGCAGGTTTCTAAGGATTTAATGTTCATCAGTAAAGAGCTGCTTGGCGGCAAGGGGCTCAGACCATTCACTCCCTCACAAAAACAAAAAGATCGACTCTACGCAAAAGTATTAGACCTTGCTGGTTATCACAAATGGGACGAAAGTCAGCACTTCAATTCTCTTTTCGACCACCTTGTTCAGGTGGGCAATGCCTGGCTGGAGCCGCGTTACCTCTTTGATACTGCTATTGAATTCCTAACCAGTCACAGCATTGCTATCCCTAGGTACACCGTACTCCAGAGACTGATAAGCAGAGCGATGCAGCAGGTCAGAAAAGACCTGGCGCACCAACTTAATCAACTCACCAGTCCTGAACTTCACGTCTTTCTGGACAGCATAACAGCCATTGATGACGGACTAAACCTGAACCAGCTCAGAGGCGGTGCAAAAAGTCTGACCGTACCTGAACTTAAAAAAGAGCTTGCCCTTTATCATCAGTTAGCGCCATGGCGCACGCAAATCAATGGCGTTATCGATGGGCTTAATCTGTCTCTTAAAAATCGACAACACTTCGGTGAGCTCATCAACTATTACGGTAGTAAACTCAAACGATTCAAACGCGCACAGCAGCATCTATGGTTGCTATGTCACCTGACAGAGCGGATACAACTGGCACTGGAACGGTTAACTGATGGGTTCATTTACCATATCCGCAAGCAACAAGAAGCTGCCAACACCTTTGCACAACAAGCAGTGTTCCTGTCCTGGCAGTCAGCCGCGGACAATGTCACGAAAGCGGCAGAGTTACTGCATCTGTTTGTGGATGAGAACATTGATGATAATCAACCCTTCTCAGTAGTCAGACAACAGGCATTGAAGGTCATGAATGACAGGGATATCCAGACCCTCTGCCTTTACCTGAAAAAACAGAAACGGACCGTGGAAGAGTACCAGTGGCAACATTACGATGAACAATGCAATCTCCTGGAGCAACTGTTAAGGCAGGTGTTCTTGTGCCTTGAATGTGAGGCCGGTAAAGGCTCAGAAGCCGTCGTCGCCCAACTTCAACAGATGCAGACGGAAATCGCATTCGGTGGACCACTGAAGACGATGGATACGTCGCTCATCCCGAAAAAGCACCTCCCATGGTTGGTTAAACAGGATAACGTTAACCCGCAACGTTACGAATGGCTGCTCTACCGGCAGTTAACCTCACGACTGAATGGACGCATTTATTTGCCAAATGTTACCAAATACCGCGCACTGGAAGACGACCTGATCCCCCAGACATCGCAGGATACCTTGCTGGCCTCATCAACACTGGACAGACTAAAACAGCCCGCAGAGTTATTGTTACAGGAGAAACAACACCGGCTGGAAAGTGCACTCAAAGACGTTGCTCTCCATATTGATGAGGGAGACAATCGAAATGTGATCATGAAAAATCGTACCGGTACCCGCTGGCGTCTGCCGACCAAAAGCGCTACATCTCTGGTCAACAATCCCTTTTTTAAGCGAATGCAACCGGTCGGTATCGCGGATGTACTGCGGTATGTAGAGCGCGAAACCGGGTTCATGAAATGTCTGACTCATGTACTTCCGATACAAAAACAAGGGTTCACTCATCAGGATGATTTACTGGCCATTCTGATTGCCAACGCCACTCACCGTGGTGTGTATGGCATGGCGCAGATCTCCGATCGAAGCTATGAACACCTGAGTACGGTGCAGGCCAACTATATCCGGCCTGAAACGCTGCATGACGCCAGCGACGTGATCAATAATGCGGTTGCAGCGCTACCCATCTTCCGCCACTACCATATTCAGGAGGACCAGCTGCATGCCAGTGCGGATGGTCAGAAATTCGAAACCCATCTGGAAACCTTTAAAACCCGGTACTCCTCTAAGTATTTCGGCACCAACAAAGGGATCACGGCCATGACACTGGTGGCCAACCACAGCGCCCTCAATGCTCGGATCATCGGTTCCAACGAGCACGAATCACACTATATTTATGACCTGTTACAATCCAACAGCAGTGAAATCAAACCTGACGTACTCTCGACAGATACACACGGTGTCAATCATGTTAACTTCGCCTTACTGGATCTATGCGGTTACAGTTTTGCACCGCGATACGCGCAGTTCAGTAGTGTCATCAATGATCTGTTTGATGTGACTGAAAGTGAACAAGGCAGCACCATACTGGCGCTAAAGAAGCCTATCAGAACGAATGTTATTACAACGGGATGGCAAGATATCAGGCGTATTGTTCTGTCACTTCAGACAAAGCGGACGACACAAGCAATGCTGGTAAGAAAGTTGTCTGGTTACCCTTCTGGACACCCAATATTACAGGCTCTGACGGAGTATAATCGACTGGTTAAAGCGCAATATTTACTTGACTACATCGACGATGCCAGTTTGCGGCAGTATGTGCAACGTGCCCTGAACCGGGGAGAAGCATGGCACTTCCTTAGACGAGCCATTGCGTCGGTGAATGGTGATCAGTTCCGTGGCAAAAACGAGTCTGAAATCGCTATCTGGAATGAATGCGCAAGATTGCTTGCCAACGCGATCATCTACTTCAACTCCGCGATACTGAGTCATCTTCTGGGACACTTTGAAGCGAGAGGAGATGAAGAGAAAGCGGGTATCACTCGTGCTGTTTCGCCCGTTGCGTGGCAAAATATCAACTTAAGCGGAACGTATAACTTCACTAATACTGGGAAATTGCCCAATATTGGCGAAATAACAAGGCCGATAGTGGATGATTAGGCTCCAAGCTGAAAGTAAACCACCTCCGCAGCCATTTATTGGTGTGGTCTACAGAGGATTATGTCTTTTTAGAGGGGAAAATCCCTAGAACCCCAGAATGGTTAAACCCGAGCTGCAACTGCTTTCCGGGCATCTGATGCAACATATCGCACAAGAAAGTGGAGTTCCCATTAACGCTATTGTAGTATAGTGTTTTGCAGTTTAGAGGAGATATCGCGATGCATACGCGGAAGGCAATAACGGAGGCGCTTCAAAAACTCGGAGTCCAAACCGGTGACCTCTTGATGGTGCATGCCTCACTTAAAGCGATTGGTCCGGTCGAAGGAGGAGCGGAGACGGTCGTTGCCGCGTTACGCTCCGCGGTTGGGCCGACTGGCACTGTGATGGGATACGCGTCGTGGGACCGATCACCCTACGAGGAGACTCTGAATGGCGCTCGGCTGGATGACGAAGCCCGCCGTACCTGGCTGCCGTTCGATCCCGCAACAGCCGGGACTTACCGTGGGTTCGGCCTGCTGAATCAATTTCTGGTTCAAGCCCCCGGCGCGCGGCGCAGCGCGCACCCCGATGCATCGATGGTCGCGGTTGGTCCGCTGGCTGAAACGCTGACGGAGCCTCACGAACTCGGTCACGCCTTGGGGGAAGGATCGCCCGTCGAGCGGTTCGTTCGCCTTGGCGGGAAGGCCCTGCTGTTGGGTGCGCCGCTAAACTCCGTTACCGCATTGCACTACGCCGAGGCGGTTGCCGATATCCCCAACAAACGGTGGGTGACGTATGAGATGCCGATGCTTGGAAGAGACGGTGAAGTCGCCTGGAAAACGGCATCGGATTACGATTCAAACGGCATTCTCGATTGCTTTGCTATCGAAGGAAAGCCGGATGCGGTTGAAACTATAGCAAATGCTTACGTGAAGCTCGGTCGCCATCGAGAAGGTGTCGTGGGCTTTGCTCAGTGCTACCTGTTCGACGCGCAGGACATCGTGACGTTCGGCGTCACCTATCTTGAGAAGCATTTCGGAACCACTCCGATCGTGCCTCCGCACGAGGCCGTCGAGCGCTCTTGCGAGCCTTCAGGTTAGAGGCCGTCGACAATGATAATCTGGATCAACGGACCTTTCGGCGCCGGAAAGACGACGCTCGCTAAGCGGCTGCGCGATCGGCGTTCCAAATCGCTGATCTTTGACCCCGAGGAAATCGGGTTCGTGGTGAAAGAAACGGTCCCCATGCCAGCGAGCGGAGACTATCAGGATCTCCCCTTGTGGAGGGGACTTACGATCGCGGCGGTCAGGGAGATTCGAAGGAATTACTCGCAGGACATCATCATCCCAATGACGCTCGTGCACCCGGACTATCTGACTGAGATACTCGACGGGGTAAGGCGGATCGACGATCAGCTGCTGCACATCTTTCTGACGCTCAACGAGGACCTATTGCGTCACCGGATCGCGAACCAGACCATGCATCCTGACCCGAATCGAAATGCGGAGATTCGAGAGTGGCGATTAGCGAATGTCGCCCGATGCTTGGCCGCAAGGGAACGGCTTCCATGCACAACCCGTGTTCTCGATAGTGGTGCACACACCAGCGATGAACTCGCAGCGATGGTGCTCGACGGAATCGATGGGCGCACCTGATCGCCTTCGACGCCTGCGCAAAGCGTAGCGCGAGGGTGGCGGGCTCACGACCAAACGCCCAGAGGTCGATCATCGCAGGGATGTTTGGCTTTGTGGTGCGGACGACGGGACTCGAACCCGTACTCTCACAGAGAAGCAGATTTTCGTACCACCTCGACTTTCGCCGCCGTCTGATGACGTTCGTGGTCTGGACTGTCCCTTCGCCATTGCCCGAAGGCTTTAGGCGCCGCCCGTCCAGTCTCTACACCTTCCCCCGAAGGGGCTTGGCTCGGGATTGGCTTAGGGTATTGCCCGTTAGCGTTCCCCGACTTTGAGCGGTTCTACTCCGCGGATTTCCCCGCGGGCACTCCAATTTTAAAGTCTGCTGCGTCTACCGATTTCGCCACGTCCGCCTTTTTTCGCCGTTCCTAGCGCTCGTGCGATGCACCTATGTGGGGTTCTAGGGATTTTCCCCTCTAAAGTAACATAAATCGCCACAACCCTCGCAGTTAATGGCTTGTGGAGCTGGGTTACCTTTCATTTTAGACTTCATTTTCAACAATAGGCCTAGTTATTTCCTGTAAATCAGGTAGTTTGCGGTTACTAGCGAACTGATAAGTGCCGCTCAGATTAATGTTCTGCCATGCAACGGGTGATACTTGTCGAGTTATTGCTGCTTTTTCCTCGTCACCAACTTCTTCAAAGTGCAGTAATAGATGACTTAGGATCATCGAGTTAAAGTAGATAATAGCATTTGCCGTCAAACGGGCACACTCGTTCCAGACGACTATTTCTGATTCGTTTTTTCCACGGAACTGGTCACGATTGACCGATGCAATAGCTCGCCTGAGGAAATGCCAGGCTTCGCCTCGGTTCAGTGCTCGTTGAACATATTGGCGCAGACTTGCATCATCAATATAATCAAGTAAATATTGGGCTTTGATGAGCCTATTATATTCCGTTAATGCTTGTAATATAGGGTGTCTAGATGGATAACCAGATAATTTGCGTACTAGCAATGCCTGTGTTGTGCGTTTTTCTTGAAGGGATAACACAATACGCTGAATATCCTGCCAGCCTTCTTCAATCACATTCATTTTTATCGGCTTTTTCAGCGCCAGATGCGTGTTTCCGTCGTCGCTTTCAGTTACGTTAAATAGGTCATTGATCACACTGGTGAACTGAGCATACCTAGGCGCAAAACTATAACCGCATAAATCCAATAAGGCATAATTAACATGATTAACACCATGGGTGTCGGTTGAGAGGACATCTGGCTTAAGATCACTAGTATTAGATTGTAGTAAGTCGTAAATATAATGGGACTCATGCTCATTAGATCCTATGATACGGGCATTTAACGCACTATGATTGGCAACTAACGTCATGGCCGTAATACCTTTGTTGGTGCCGAAGTATTTCGAGGAGTAGCGAGTTTTAAAAGTCTCAAGGTGAGTTTCAAATTTTTGCCCATCGGTACTGGCGTGCAGGACGTCTTCTTGGATGTGATAGTGGCGGAAAATAGGGAGTGCCGCTACTGCGTTATTGATGATATCACTAGCCTCTTGCAAGGTTTCAGGCCTAATATAATTAGCTTGTATAGTGCTTAGATGCTCATAACTGCGATCAGATATTTGTGCCATCCCATATACGCCGCGATGTGTCGCATTCGCAATTAGAATAGCCAATAAATCATCCTGATTGGCGCCTACTTGTTTTTGTATTGGCAGCACGTGTGCGAAGCATTGCATAAAGTTGGTTTCTTGTTCAACATAACGCAACACATCAGCAATACTGACGGGGATCATTTGTTTAAAGAAAGGGTTGTTGACAAGTGATTGGGAGCCTTTAACTGGCAGTCGCCATCGTGTGCCACTTCGGCTCTTCATGATCACATGATCTGATTTAATGGCACCGCACACTTTTGTGAAGGATAATTAGTCCAACAACAAAGGTGTGAAAATGACCCAACGAAGAAAACCTAGAAAATATACTGATGAGTTCAGAGAAGAAGCTGTAAAGCTAGTCACTGAACAAGGTTACAGTGTTACTGAAGCAGCCAAATCATTAGGCATAACAACTAAGCTGCTTTACAACTGGAAAGACAAACTAGCCAAGCAAACTTCAGGCGAAGCATTAAGCAAAGATGAGAGAGCTGAACTGGTTAAGCTCAGAAAAGAGAATAAACGCTTACAGATGGAGCGTGAGATCTTAAAAAAGGCGAGTGCCTTCTTTGCGAAAGAAATGAAATAAAGTT
The DNA here is from genome assembly GCF_023205015.1 of Providencia rettgeri. NCBI lineage: Bacteria > Pseudomonadati > Pseudomonadota > Gammaproteobacteria > Enterobacterales > Morganellaceae > Providencia > Providencia rettgeri. The sequence continues at coordinate 750,058 of NZ_CP096258.1, forward strand.
CGAATATATTAAAGAGCAGCAATGGCGCTTTCCAATTAGCGTTTTGTGCGAGGTTCTAGAAGTGAGTCGGTCAGCCTATTACGCATGGCTGAGGCGACCAGCCAAGATTATTAGTGTTGAAGAGTTAATGCTTTATCGTCGCATGAAGAGGTTATTTGATGATAGCCGCAGTAGTGCTGGTGCCAGAACCTTAATGAAGTTGCTACGCAAAGAAGGCTTTAAAATTGGTATTTGTCGGGTTAAGAGCTTGATGAAAAAGCTCGGTTTAGTCGTTAAACAGCGAGTGGCTTATAAAGTGACGACTATGCGCAAACATAGCCATGCGGTTGCTGATAACTTATTGAAGCGCCAATTCAATCCAGCCAGAGCAAATCAGGCGTGGGCGGGTGATATCACCTATCTAAGAACGCATCAAGGCTGGATGTACCTAGCTGTTGTGATGGATTTGCATTCTCGCCGTATTATTGGCTGGGCGTTGAGTAAACGCATGACGGTTGATTTAACCATGAGAGCGATGCAAATGGCTATCAACCTGCGTCAACCCAAAGCAGGCTTGATCTTCCATAGCGACAGAGGCTCACAATACACCAGTAAGCGTTTTCAATCATTGCTATGGAGCAATCGAATTACGCCATCAATGAGTGGTTGTGGAGCATGTTTAGATAATGCTGTGGTTGAAAGGTTTTTCGGCAGCTTGAAAAATGAATGGCTATTAAATGTTTACCATTTAACCAGAGAAAGCATGAAAACTGATGTAGAGAAATACATCAAATACTACAACTCAGTTCGGCTTCATACTTCATTAAATGATATGTCGCCAATTGAGTTTGAAAGTGTAAGGAAAAAGTGTGCGGCCTAGCTTGACCAGATCAGAATGGTGATGCCAATAGGTATGGACTATCTGCTTTCTCTGACCAGCCAGCTTGAACTCCTTCGTCTCAGCCCTGATCGTTCCTGCGGCGCCGACGAACGACGGTTCTAGATAGAGTTCTCCAACGAATCCTAAAAAGCCGAGGCAGGTTCTCCCTATGTTTGCCACATGGGCTGCTCTCCGTTTTCTCTGCTCTGGTTTTCGTGGATCCATTTCTCCTTGGAGCGTTCTGATGAATAGTGAAAAGCGAGAATCAGTCAACCCTATGAATGAGTAGTTGTTGTTAAAGCAAAAGCGAATAAGGTGTGAAAGAAGCTTGGCATATTGAGTAAGTGTCCCACCGCCTTCCTTACGGGAAAGTCCACGCTCAAAACAGTGCAGCATATATAGGTTCGCCTCGGTGCACGGCCTGCCATCGGGCCAACAGAGAAGCGGAATGTTATCAGCTCTGACGCTGAGGACGTGGCTATTTCGATCAACCCCGTAAGGTAATCGGAAAACATCGCTCGTTAGATTATAGAGTTTCTCATCCTTCGGCATTGGACGGGCTCTCATGTAAAGGCGTCTGAGGCCGCTTGCTTAATGAGAACATTAAAAGCAGCTCTCTACGGCGCTTTTTGAAAAGGATCAGATCTGCCGGGTCTGGGCATTTCTCGGCAAACTGTTGGGCGAGTGTTACTGATTCTCTAAAAACATTCGTAACCAGTGCGATTTCATCCCACAACTGAGAGATGGTCCTTTCCTGAGCCTTAATCTTATCTTTGAGGTCCTGCTTGGTTATAGAGGACGATGAAGGCTTGACTACGGTTGAATCGTGAATAGCTTTTGCGGCCTGGCGTCTCAGGTGATCAATAGTCGTAAACCCACCAGGGAGTATGTCATTCGCTCTGTTCTTAAGCGTATTGAGAGACATAGGAGAAATAAAAGCTTCGCTAACCGCCAGCTTTGCAAGTCCACTTTGGCTCTTCAAAGCGATCAAAAGTGTTATGTTTTCTTGATGCTCGGCGGGTGAGTGAATAATCGATTCGAGATACTCAACGCGAGAAAGAACAGATCTGTTGCTAATCTCAAGCTGAGCAGACACCTGCCGTGATGCTTTCTTCATGAATTTTCTCCGGTGATTTTAAAGAGGATCTCATGGCGCTTTCCTGTCGGTGTGTCGAAGAAGACTGGCTCTATCTTTAGCAACCCTTCCATCATTAGGTCTTCGATATAGTCTGCGACTTCATCCGACTGCATGATGGAAAATGATGACAATCCGTAACGCTCACGTAGGAGATTACCCAGATCTTCTGTGTTGCTCTGCCCTATGAGAAGTGCATCAGATGCGTATTCGGCACCGATTCTTCGCAACACCTCTCCTGGAACGGTCTCTGTGATGTAGTGATAAACATGCTCGACATTCGTATGACCCAAAAACCACCGAAGTGTGTCTAGGCCGCCAAATCCGCCGGCCCAGAAGAATGTCATAGCGAAGAAGCGTCTAAGTTGATGGGTACGAATGTAATAACGATGCCCAGTAGCGTCCTGTTGGACTTCGAAATAGTCAGAAAAGCGGTTTAGCACCTTGGCCGCGTCTACTGAACCCATCGCAGACAGGCCAACTTCGCGATAATGAGGCTTGCTGAACAGCCTATCTGAAATCGTAACTGAACTAAGCAAGGAGAGCTTCTGACGAAGATCACCCAAGCTCAGAATGCACCGGGCCGCGACATTGGGAATGGGACGAAGGACCTGTTCACGAGTCTTGCCGAAGTTCCGTTTCCGCAAGTCAAACTGTAAATAATAGCCATGGGACTTCTTAACAAGGCAGGTATCTGCCTTAAGATCCCTAAGCTCTCCAGAACGTCTGGCACTAAGCGCAGCGAGTATTATCCAGATGGCACCATAAAGTACCTCAATTAGCTGGAGCAGTCCCTCATTCTCTCTGAACCGCTTAAAAAACAGAGCGCTACCGCCTCCACGGTTCTGCCCGCGAAAATCTGCCGAGAGATCCCAGATACTTACTCCGATGTCTCGCAACCTCTTTGGGATCAGCTCTATCGTTTCAGATTGGGTCAAATCCCCGATGGCACATCCACGTGCATCAGCCTCTCGCGCCAAGGCCAGATAACCATCGATAAGGACCTGACCCAAATCTAAGTAGAACTCCACTGCGTTCCGAAACGATGAAAATACGACGTCCCGAGGCAGCGACCGGTAACGCCCGGTGCCCTTCATCTTAAGTTGCCCGAGGAAAGCTCTATTATCCAAGGCTGTTAGCGAAAGATGGTTGATATGGTCCAGCCCACAGAGCTTAAGGAGTTCCATCCGTTTAAGCGATTGTCGGTAGAAATCAACCCCAGCCTCAGAGGGAAGTGGATCATCATACAGAACCATGGACGAAACCATGGGATACTCTCTAAAGGTCTTCTCGGATGGGCTAAAGTGGAGCTCGTCCAGCACCAGCCCCCGGAATTTAGGCGTCACTAAAGTTCGCTCATGATAAATTTCAGAGTAGATACTGTTTGGAGAAACTTGATGACTAAAAAATGAATGCCCATGACTACCCGCCTTAATCGGTATGCGTTTGTAGTTTCCGTTGATCCACAGAAAAATCCTAGCCGCAACAATCTCCGACTCTGATAAGCCAAGGTTGCTCTCATCTACATCATCAACAATAGCGATTCCAGGAACCTTTGATAGAACGTACTGTGTCTCCAGCTTCGTAACCTGATGGCTGTTGAGGCGAAGGAAACGCTGTAGCTCTTCACGCGCAGCGTAGAGATTGTTCTTAGCGTACTGATCAGTAGCCAACACAGCCATGAACTCAGTTATGTCATGCGGCGTAATTAGCTTGAACTGATGGGATGCCAGTTGGAAATGCTCGGCTCTCAGGAGAAAGTAGTCGATGATACCTAAGGTCGTACGAACCCTTTGCTGTACCGTCTTCGGGGCAAGCTGGCTGCCTCCGGTGGCCAACGGATGGGACGACAGACATAAATATGCCTTTATGCTTTCCAAAAGGTTGTGATGTCTTGGGTGGGTGAGCAGTAGCCCATCATCGAGCCTAACCCTGAAATCAATAACAGTGTCTCTCTTGCCATTTTCGGCAAAACGAGCGCTCCATACTGGGTCATCGAACTTCGAATTGAGCCATTCAGCGCTTCGGAATAGTCCTAGATCCGCATCGACTGATCGCGTTATGAAGTCCAATTCGCGAGGTAGCGCGCTGCTATCATCCATAGACTAGACCCTCAAACTGTTGAGGATTCGCTATCCCCTTAGCCTTAACTAGACAACCGCGGATATATGGATCTAGATAACCATCAGATTCAATGTGAGCCTCTATCTTCGCTGCGAACTGGCTCCAGTACACAGCCGTTCCCGCCGCACGTGGGCCAGCTTGCTCAACGGCCATTTTTAGCGAGAGGAGCACACCAAGAACGCCTTCATCGATAGAAATAACGATCTCTGGATCTGACGAACCAGATATTTGCTCAGAGGAACTACTCAGCTGTTCGGGTTCTTCAGGCGGCGTTCGAAGGGCATGCGCCTCTAGAAACATATCCAACTCACTCATGCTGCTAAAGTCCGTTGCATCAAGCAGATAAGGAGAGTCCTTCATAGCGTGGACAATCACCGCGTTTTGGAAAATCCTGACCCACCGCTCTTGGAAAAACTGCATGATGGTAGGCGGCAGATAATGGTTCATGGCGACTCGTTTCGAGTTGCCTAGTGACTCTGCCATTTTCTCTATGCTTAACGACTTGAGGTAGACGAGAACACCTGCGGTAGCCCTTATCCGGGCCAGCGACAATACGGAGACCATGTCTCCTAACTCGGCGCTATGAGCTTGTATAAAGGCTTTCTGCCGGAGGATCTTGGCGAAGCTGGTCTGGTTTGTGAAAGTGTAAGGTTCCTGAAAGCCCTGACCACCCGCGACGATGAACAATCGTCGCCAGGCATCATCCCTTTTCTCCTTGAGATAGCGCCTAACCGGGGCCGTGATCTGGATAAGCAGCTCGACCACCGAAGCTGCGTCGTCGCTCAGTACAACCTCCTGTTGCTTCCCTTTCCGGTTTTTCTTCACAACAAGCACAGATCCAGAGTCGGTCTTAACAAAGCCGGTTCGCTTACCGTTTCGGTCGAATAACTCGCATTTCAATAGAGATGCCTCGGTCAGAACGGGATGCTGCGCTACTAGCCAGAGAGCGATGGGAGCAATCGCATACTTCGTCGGCATAGCCAGATTCGCCGCTAACTCCGATGTTGAAAAAGAACTCCCTGTTGCGCTTACCAAGTGGCCGCGCATAGCGTGGTCGATGATTGCAAATCCGTTGTGGGTTTCTTTTACAGTTCTGATAAGGCTGTTCATCCCCATCACAGGCTGGCCATAAGCCCGAGCAGATATTCGAGAACCTAGCGTTATCAGATCCCCTTGATCGCAGGCCTGATCAATAACGTTCAAACGATGAGCTATGTGATCAATCTCCCGTCGAGCCCACCGAACGACTTTATTGAAGTCGTCTTCGATCTGTCTGAATAGAAGCTCCGTTGCCTCCTTATCTGTGACAGACAGTGGGATCTGGGTCAAAAGCTTTTGTGATACAAGGGATTCACCATCAGCGTATCGATGGTGGCCTACTTCATGGAGGAATCGAGTGAGCTTTTTGCTCCCTTCGGGCCACACATCGCCAAGCGGGGAACACATAAGCCCTCCGCTAACCAGAACAGACTTTGCCCAACAGATGATTCTGATCCATTGGCGCTGAAGGTTTGCCAACACCCGTTCCGTCGGTTGGGTTTGGCTCCGCTCGGAGTACCCTTCGAAATGCCAGCGCTGAAAGCTCCAGAAAAGCTGATATACAAAGACTGGATCTTGGAGCACGTGAGCGTTTAAGGAAGGTCTGTCTATCGGATCATCGTCATACCAGCGCAGAAAATCATCAAATCGAGAGACCACATTAGCGTAGTTACTATAATGACTATGAGCCAAGGCGTGCTTCTTACTCTCCTGGTGTAATTCCATCGTAAAATCAGGCCCAAAAACATCGAAGATGGCTCCCATCTTTAATCGAAATGAGTTCGCGCTTCTGTCTGCGACTTGCCACCCCATGAGCTTGGCTGCTCGTACAGGGTCAATCCCAATAGCTTCAAACTGAGCGATGCATTCTCGGACCTGGCTATCTGTAAGGTCTGAATATACAAAAATATTGATAGGAGACGATTTAGACAGCTCAGCGAGGAGTTTAAAGAAATACCGGACAAGTCTCTGTCTGCCTGAGTATTTTACTTCAGCAGCCAGAAAACAGTTTGAGTAAAGCGCGCCATAGAAAAGGCGCTGAATGCTCAGAAAAGCATTTGTTCGAAGGTCTAGAGTGCTTGTGATAGGTGGATGGTTGATTAGCCACAGGAAACATTCGAAGTAGAACACAGCCCTATTAGCGCTCCGCCGCTGGGACGGCGGTAAATTAGCAAGGTGAGATTGAATTAGAAGCAAAACATTACCGGACAGAACCAGAAACTGGAAATTCTTATCTGTGTGGCCTTTCGTAATGATACCTTGGGGAAAACTTTTTGGGGAAACCCGACTCATAAAGAGATCTCACTCACCTTGCTCTACAAGATAAGCCTACTATAAAAAACTGTATATACATACAGTTTTTTATAGCGCGAGATACTGCTAAATGACCACACTGCTCAACTACGGCCGCAGATAACTACCGTATAGCCGTCTCTGAGGAGCAGCGTTAAAGGGGGAGAGGGCATACGCTCACTGTTGCTTTAACAGAGCCAACTGAAATTTCCGGAACCGGACGTTAGATGATTTTCCTGCGCATATACCGGAGTCGGCACAATGCGGACATACGGAGCGGCCTGATCGATGTCTTTAGCTGCGATTTAGCTGCCGCTATAAAGGAAGATTGAAAGAACACCTCTCATCTTATGATGCTGAGGTGCTTAGTACCCGCCAAGTTGCCTTAGTTATAAGAAGCGAAAATTTCTCTACCTATTTTGGCAATAGCTTTATTTCTCTCGTCAAACGAAGCTTCAGTCTGGGTGAGATATATCGCAACAATTAATGGCTGCTGTTCATTTGACCAAATCGCAGCGGTGATTCCCCTAGACCCAAAACCACCAGCACCCGACCTATCAGCAATTGACCACCCCTCTGGTAGCACTGAACGCAACAAGCTATCGGACACCTTGTTGCCAGCCATCCATTCAATTAATTGTTCTTTAGAGCCACTTGAGAGTTTCTCGCCATAAAGCAGTTTCCCGAGGCTTTTTACAATCGCGTTAGGTGTTGTTGTATCACGCTCATCCCCGCTTCGCGCTTCATTTAAATGAGGCTCTATACGATCCAGTCGCGTTACTTCATCACCGAGTTCTTTCATGAACAAGGTCAATTCAGATGGGCCACTAATACCGTCCAGTACTATATTAGCCGCTGTGTTGTCACTCATAACCAATGCAGCCGTGCAAGCCTGCTTGAGGGAAAAGCTCTCTCCAACAAGCTTTTCTGTTATCGGCGACCAAGTAATAAGGTCTTGTTCCTCAATCTTCACAGATCGATCAATCGACAGCTTCGCCGTTTCAACATCGTGGAGCAATTTCGCACATGCAAGAGGTTTAAAGGTGCTCATCAACGGAAAACGTGAATCGCCGTTGTAATGCCAAAGGTAACCATCAGAAACGCTGTAGATTGAGACTCCTACTTTAGCACCCAGGTTTTGCTCTACCTCTTTGATGCTGTTGACTATCAGGTCTGGAGAAGAGTTGGCAGGAATGCTGAGGGTTAAGCTGCTTAACAGCGATACAAAAACAACAAATTTGGAGTACATACGATAGTTTTTTCCTAGATATAAAGAAAGGTGTTTCCTGCTCGCGATGATACATCAAAACGAATATCGATTAAAGAATTATCGTCTGTTATGGGTCGCGACCTGCGGTTTAAAGCAGCTTCGAGTGAAAGAGAATTGCGTCTGCTTTACCAGTTTGTTTAAAAACTCTCACGGTTCGGAGTGGGCCAGCGCTTATCGAGGCCACCGAAGTTGTTCCGTCTCGCCTGAGTCGGACAAGGCCATTTATATTATTTAGTTAACTAGCCTAACTCAACTTTGCTCGGATGAGCGCTAAGGCAACCAATTAGGGGATCCCAGCGGGGATCAGTGAAAAAACTCGACCGAGTGATAGTTGTCAACGCCGTAAAAGTAGGTATGAACGAGATTTATCTTACTATCTTATTATTTTTTCGTTATTTATTAATAGATTTCAGAACATTGACAAAAAAGAGCAATATGGGAAAAGCGCTGGTGAAGGAAAACCAGCAGAAACACGTTCCATGAACAATGGAATACGAAGGCGCTTGGCTTTGATGAAGGCAAGTGCGCCGCTACGGCCTATCAGCGAGACACTCATGACGAACCTCGAAAAATCATAATTAATACTGTTTGTTTATACAGTATCTAATGCTATGCTGATTTCTACAAGTAAAATTGTAGGTAAAACTGTAGTTGTTCGAGTAAGACGCTGTGTTGTCGGTGATTTCTTTTTTGTGTTGAAAAACTAGATGTGGGGGGATCGCTCGCCCTCGTCAAAGCCTGCAAGGCTTGGACAATACTGCTTCTGCCTACTGCTCTTGTTTCTGTTACTGATCCTGTTACTGCTACTGGTTAACGCATGGGTCAAGTAACCGTCAAACAAGGCTTGTTGAACCCTTTGCAAAGGGTTTAAAAACAGTTAGTAAAATTCTGCTTCGTATTGAATTTACTGGCTTAAAGCGAAGTCAGGAGCATCATTAAAATGCTCAGTCGAACTCAGTTCAAGCCTTTTTCAACCGTTTGAAAAGGGGTTGGCTAAGCCATACCTAAAGGGTATCGGTAAGGGTTACCTAAAGGGTTTAGCTAAGGCTTTCTGAAAGGCTTAGCCAAAGCCTTCATACATGGGTTCACCCAGTAGAAAGATTAAAAAAACGCTGAGGTATCCAAGGTGCATTTAGAAAAACCTGTGGCACAGTGAAATCACCTAAAGCGAACAATAGAATTGAAGAGGAACCATCAATGACAAGAGCCCCTGCGCCATTTCCGCTAGAGCGCCTCGCGGATATCCCAGACAGACCAGAAGATTTTAGATTGCTGGAGCGTATTCCATTAACGCGTGAGCCGCAGTCCTGGCCACTTGAACTATCTCCTGTGGTCGGTGATGAACAGCCAATGGTGCTGCTCGATACAGAGACAACTGGACTGTCTGCCGATGACGAGTCCATTATTGAGCTTGGTATGGTTAAGGTGCTTTACAGTCCCTCGGCTAAGCGGATTGTGTCGATTGTTGATGTGATCAGTTTGTATGAAGATCCCGGCAAGCCAATCCCCGAGCTGATTACAGAGTTAACCGGTATTACCGATGACATGGTGCGAGGCCAGCGCATTGATGATTCACTGGTAGCGAGTTGGTTATCCGATGATCCGCTGGTGGTTGCACACAATGCACAGTTTGATCGTCCTTTCTTTGAAAAGCGGTTTGCTGCATTAGGCCATCTATCTTGGGCCTGTTCAGCCAGTGGCATAGATTGGAAGGCGCTGGGTTTTGAAAGTCGAAAGCTTGAGTACCTGCTGCTTCGCTTAGGTTGGTTTTATGAAGGACACCGAGCCGCAACCGATTGTTTGGCGATGGCCTGGTTGTTCCATTTGTTGCCCGAGTCCGTTGCAAACTTGTTGTCTGAAGCAGACAGGCGAACTGTGTTAGTTCGTGCGTTTGGTGCGCCGTTTGACGTAAAGGACTATTTAAAAGAACGTGGTTACCGTTGGCATGACGGCGTTAAAGGTGCCAACAAGCATTGGTGGCGCGAAATCAGCGAAGACGAGTTGCCGCAGGAACAAACTTACCTGGATGATTTGTATCATCGTGGCTCAGAACATGCCCACTATGACTACAAAGATGCCCGTAATCGATTTAAAGCTTTGTAGCTCTCTACAAGGTAAGCCTTGCATATTTGAAAACCTCTGGAAAATGGAAAGTGAACTCATGGTTTAACCAACAAGAGGAATCTTTCCATGTACCAAGACACCTACATTGAATACTGGGGCGAAATCTTCGTCTCTGCCCGCATCATTGAATTTGGCATCACGTTCGAGCGCTTTCTTAAAGATCCATGGAAGCACTTGATGTCCTGTGGCCAAGACTCAGCCCCAGACGCGATTGCTGAAGGGATGTTGCCATTGCTACCAGCCCAGGCAGAGGTTGCTAGGCGCATTCGGGAGAGTGAACAACGAGCCCTGATGTCTACAGAGTCGGACAAAGGGGTATCGCATCGCGGTAACATCGTGGTGCCATTGGTTCGGGTAGCGCATTGATAGCGGCTACCAGCAATGGCATGAAACAGTGTCTTCACGCCCATACCTGAGCGGCAATTGCAATCCAGATCAAAAAGTTGCCGCTTAGTCTTCCCTACAAAATAATTTGTGATAGGATGATACTTAATAAAATTAATTAGGTTGAAGCCTATTCAGTGTGTTATGGCCATCTGTCCAGCTTCAACCGGTAGAGATTGATTAGTCATTGCGGATGAAGAGCAGCATTGAGTGGTGCTTTTCAATGTGATTACGCGATGTCGGTCCGTACTTTATAAACAGAGTTTTAAGAAACTGGTTGAATTGGATAAACAAGACGCATGACAAATGATGGTCTGAAACAAACGGTACCAGCGAGTTCACTCGCTAAAGAAGGCGCGAAAGGAAAGCCAGATAGGCTTTTGCAGATAGCGCAGTTGCCACAAGCAACCAGGGATCGCATTGCCCACATCGATTTCACTTTATTGTTTAAGGGAGAAGCGGTGCGGGCGGATTTAGTCGATCGCTTCAGCATAGCTGCTGCACAAGCAACGAAAGACTTCACAATGTACCGAGAGCTTGCACCAAGCAACATTGAGTATGACCAAAAGCTCAAGTTGCATAAACGTGGTGAAGCATTTGAACCCTTGTTCGACTATGACGTTGTTCGAACACTGGCAACCATCAGCCAAGGGTACGGCGATGGCTTCAGTGGAAAGGTAAAACCGCCTCTGGCTTGTGAAGCGCCTTATCACCTTAACAAGCCGAGTTTATCGATAGTGGCGAAGGTCACCGAGGCCATTCACAAAGGCAAAGCCTTGAGCATCACTTATGTGTCGTTATCGAGCGGTGAAACAACGCGTGAAATTGTACCGCATACGCTGGTGGACAATGGCCTGCGTTGGCATGTTCGTGGTTTTGACCGCAAGCATGGCCAAAGCGGAGCGCCAAATGGGTTCCGTGACTTTGTGCTTACCCGAATTAAAGCAGCGGTCGTGCTTGAGGATTCCATTCTGTCAGAGGCTGAACTTGAAACCCAAGACCGGCAATGGAATCGCTTTGTAGAGCTTGAGTTAGTACCGCACCCACGCATAGAGCACAGCGAAGCGATTGAGCTTGACTATGGCATGAAAGGTGGTGTTTTAAAGATTGAGATTAGAGCGGCAACGGCAGGTTATTTACTCAGACAATGGAATGTCGATTGCTCCAAAGCAGCTCAGCTAAAAACACCCGAATTTCATTTATGGTTAAAAAATTATCAAACTTTATACGGTGTCGGTAACCTTGCGATTGCGCCTGGTTTCGATAGCGTCACAGCATAGGGAAGAACATGAATAATTCAGAACAGCAGTTTTTAAAAGAACTCGATGTAAAGTTGTGGTCGGCAGCCGATCGGTTACGTAACAACCTCGATGCCGCTAACTATAAGCATGTCGTGCTAGGGATCATCTTTCTAAAGTATGTGTCAGACGCTTTTGAAGAGCGCCAACAAGAGTTACGTCAGTTGTTTACTCAGGACGATAGCGATGACAATATTTATTACATGCCTCGTGAAGATTATGACTCTGACGAAGAATACAACGATGCGGTCAATGCAGAGTTAGAACTGCACGAATACTATCAAGAGAAAAACGTTTTCTGGATACCAAAAAGGGCAAGATGGAAATTTATAAAAAGTACTGCTTCTCTTCCGATCGGTAGTGTAATTGACAAAGATAGTCATGGAAATGAAATTAAATTGAGATCAATTTCATGGTTGATTGACAATGCACTGGATGAAATAGAGTCGCATCGGATAAATGATAAGCCAGCAAATCCAAAGTTAAAGGGAGTTTTACCTCGAATAAGTCGTTACGAAGTTGAAAATACGAATCTAACAGAGTTAATAAATAGATTCTCTGATACGAGTTTTAGTAATCCTGAGTTTAATGGAAAGAAGTTAAGCTTAAAAAGCAAAGATATTCTTGGTCATGTATATGAATATTTTTTGGGGCAATTCGCGTTGGCTGAGGGAAAACAAGGTGGGCAGTATTACACACCTAAAAGTATTGTTACTCTAATTGTTGAATTGCTAGAGCCATATCAGGGGCGGGTTTATGATCCTGCAATGGGGTCGGGTGGATTTTTCGTTTCAAGTGAAAAATTTATTGAAGAACACGCAAAAGAAAAAAAATACAACGCATCAGAACAAAAAAAACACATATCTGTTTATGGTCAAGAAAGCAATCCTACCACATGGAAGCTTGCGGCTATGAATATGGCTATAAGAGGCATTGATTTTAATTTTGGGAATAAAAACGCTGATACTTTTCTAGATGATCAGCATCCAGATCTTAAAGCTGATTTCGTAATGGCAAATCCTCCGTTTAACATGAAAGAATGGTGGAGTGAAAAGTTACAAGGAGATATAAGATGGATGTATGGAACACCTCCAAAAGGGAATGCTAATTATGGATGGCTTCAACATATTATCCATCACCTAAATTCTAATGGTAAGGCAGCAATCTTACTTTCAAATGGGTCTTTGACCGTAAATGCTAAAGACGAATATGAAATAAGGAAGTCCATCGTTGATAGTAATTTATTAGATTGTGTGATTGCTCTCCCGACACATTTATTCACTAACACGCAAATTGGTGCATGTATTTGGTGCTTTAGTAAAGCAAAAGACAAAAGACAAAACAGAGCGAAAAATGTGCTATTTATCAATGCTAAAAATTTAGGAACTCTTGAGACTAAAGTAATCAGATCTCTATCAAAGTCTGAAATAGAACAAATAGCGGATTGTTATAAAGACTGGGTTAGATCTGAAGGATACAAAGATCAGCCTGGGTTTTGTAGAAGTGTTGATATAAGTGAGATAGAAAGGCATAAATATGCCCTTGTACCAGGTCGATATGTGGGTTTTGACAGGAAAAATCTTGTATCGAAGGAAGCACAGATTGAAATGTTTAAGAATATTCAAAAAGTAAGTAATAGGCTTAATGAAGTAGTTCTGGCGGCTGAAAAAACAAAACAAATAATGGAGAAAGTTTCAAATGGCTGAACCATTTCTATTAAGTCATAAAGATTGGTTTCATGGAACTTTAGAGGCTTGTAAAAAAACTGGATTAATTCTTCAGGTTGAATCAGGTGGCACACCCAAAACAAATGAAGATGATTATTGGGAAGGAGATATTCCATGGCTAACTCCCAAAGAAATTACTGACATGGATGGTGTTTACGTCAGTAAAACAGAGAGAAATATCACTACTTTAGGTCTTAAAAGTTCGGCAGCAAAACTATTGCCTGCAGGAACAGTAATGCTCAGTAAAAGAGCCCCTGTTGGTGCAGTTGCTGTCAACACTGTTCCTATGGCTACAAATCAAGGTTTTTTGAATTTTACATGTGGGCCACTTTTGAGGCCGCTTTATTTAGCATATTGGTTTCGCTTGAATAAGCCTTATCTTGACGCAGTTGCTAATGGTTCAACATATCCTGAACTCTATAAAAGTGATCTCTTTGAGTTTCACATATCAGTGCCTTCAGTAGATGTACAAGACAAAATATTGAAAGTAATTAGCGCACTTCAGTTTTGTAAACTATCAGGGCATGCACTAGAACAATCCGCATTAGATATGCAGCAACTTAGCAATATAAAAGCAGAAAGTAACGAGTTAGAAAAGACAATAAATCAGGTGATGTTCCTACTATTTTCAGGGGAGCTTTCAATAGATGATCTTAGTAAAAGGCTCTCATTATGATTGGTTTGTGTCAAAAAGGTAGTTGCCGAAAGTTGATTGGTCATACTGGGAAGTGCGATCCTTGGCCGACTAACTGCTGGTCATTTCTGGAAGAAAAAGATAAGAAAAAACTTTCAAAAGCAGGCTACGCAACACCGCGAGGAGGAAAGAAGGGGGCTTATCAAAATCATGTTTATAGAAACAATAAAGTTATCATTCCTTTTGAAAAGATTAATGTTATTGATACTTCAAACTATGAAGATGGGTACATCGTAAGGCTGTACCCTGATCAAGCTTTTATTTCTTCAGGTATTTTGAGTGAAATAAATTTGCCAGATGGTGAGCCACTCGTAATCGGTGAAAATGCTTTTGTATTGTATCGCTCTCATCAATCTTTTGATGAGTTTCCACCGCTTGACGAATGGTCCGTTCGTCACTTGGAGGATAAGAATGGAAATATCGTTGAAAAAAGAAGTTCAGAAGTATTAGACAAAGGGCATTATATTCTTCGCCTTCCAAAAGTTGGTGGAGGCAAGAAAATTATAAAAAATGAAGTTATCGAAGGGCCACCGCAGGGGATTTTTGCTCCTGAATATGCTAACAAGGAAACTAATTTTCTATCACAAGCATCTTTAGCATGGCAAATTATACATACATCGTCTAGCCCATATACAGCATCACAAGCATTACATCTGAAATTAATTCTAGATGAGTGCTCACTTAGTGATGGGGTTCACTATAACTATCTTGGGATGATGAAAGGAAATATTACAACTTGCCCACTATGCCTCAAAAGAATTTCATATGATGAGCTTCATAGTCATATAAACCTTGAGAATGAAGAATCTCTTTTAAACTCTGGCCTAATAGTAGATGGAACCAATCGTTCTACTACAGTAAATCTATTTCATATGATTCCACTTGAATATGAACGGTTGCATCATAATCACTTCTACGTTTCTTGGGGGCATGCAACTTGTAATACCAAGCTTGGGCAGCGAAGATGTTATTCGCTTGCTGAAGTAAAGGAAATGGATATAAAAGTAGCTAAGTTAATTGGTGATAGCATTGAAACTTTTGGGTGGATTAGTGATGACGACAAGATGATTAGATCCCCGAATGGAGCTGTTTGGATCAGAATCTCTGAAGAGCTGTATATAGAGAGGGATTAAAGTTATGAATGAAGAAAATCTAGAGAGCCTTTGTTTAGGTTGGTTTAGGGAAAATCATTGGGATATTCTTCATGGGCCTGATATTGGTCCAGATGGCAACAATCCTCTGAGAAAAAATTACTCTGACGTTATCTTAGAAACTTACTTAAAATTAGCATTTGAAAAAATCAATAACCATATTCCTGTTGTTCAAATAGATATCTGCTATGAACAGTTTAAAGCCATTATATTAAAACCTGATTTTTTTGATTTAGTTACAAGTAACCGTTCTTTTCATCGTTTCTTGTTGCAAGGAGTTCCTGTTGTATATAAGGGAGCCGATGGTGAATCGATACAGGATCATGTTTTTATTATCGACTTCGATAACTTGAACAATAATCTATTTACTGTCGTCAATCAGTTCACGATTACTGGCACCAAACAGCCACGTCGGCCTGATGTCATTTGTTTTATCAACGGCTTACCGATTGCTGTTCTTGAGTTGAAAAGCCCAAGCGATGAAAATGCCGATATTTGGGATGCCTTTAATCAACTGCAAACCTATAAAGATGAAGTCTCAGACCTTTTTATCTTCAATGAGGCGCTAGTAGTCAGTGATGGTTACACCGCTCGGGTCGGCTCTCTAACTGCTAACCAAGAGCGTTTTATGCCTTGGCGCACTATTAATAATGAAAACGATAAACCTTTACTGGAGTGGCAGCTAGAAACCATGGTTCGCGGTTTTTTTGATCGTGAGTTGCTGCTGGATTACATACGATTTTTTGTATTGTTTGAAACAGACGGTGAGACGATCATTAAAAAGATTGCTGGTTATCACCAGTTTCATGCTGTGCGAGAAGCGGTAAAGACGACAGTCATTGCGGCTCAGCAAATTGATGGCGTAACAGAGAAGCGGGCAACCTATGCCGATGAGGTAGTACCTGGTAGTAAAAAAGCAGGTGTGGTTTGGCACACTCAAGGCAGCGGCAAAAGTATTTCAATGTGTTGTTATGCCGGTATGTTGCTTCAACAAAAGGCTATGAATAACCCAACGCTGATTGTTGTTACCGACCGCAATGATCTAGATGGTCAGCTCTATGCCACGTTCTGCAACGCAGTTGAGCTCTTGAAGCAAACGCCTGTTCAAGCATCTGACCGAGATGCGCTAAGACAGTTGTTAGCTGAAAGAGAGTCTGGCGGCATCATTTTTACCACAGTGCAAAAGTTTGCCCTGCTTGACGACGAGAAGCATCATCCAATACTCAATGAGCGTCACAATATAGTTGTTATCTCAGACGAAGCACACCGCAGCCAATATGGCCTGAAAGCCACCTTAAGTGCAGATGGTCAATATAAGTTTGGTTACGCCAAGCATATGCGCGATGCGCTACCGTCTGCTTCCTTTATTGGTTTTACTGGTACACCCATTTCACAAGAAGACAAAGACACTCGCGCTGTATTTGGTGGCTATGTGTCCATCTACGACATTCAAGATGCAGTAGATGATGGCGCAACCGTTCCTATTTATTATGAGTCACGCTTGGCAAAGCTTGATTTGAACCATGCTGAAATCGCTGAGTTGTCCGATCAAGTTGATGAAGTGGTAGAGGACGAAGAGGACGTCAGCAACCGTGAAAAAACTAAGGGGGAATGGAGCCGTCTTGAAAAGCTTGTTGGTGCGACTCCTAGATTAAGCCAAGTTGCAGCTGACTTGATCGAGCACTTTGAGACACGCAATGCCACTATGGATGGTAAAGCCATGATAGTGGCTATGAGCCGTGATATCTGTGCGCATCTCTACAATGAGATTATTGCACTGCGCCCAGAATGGCATTCGGATGATCCTGAAAAAGGGGCGATTAAGATTGTGATGACAGGGTCAGCTTCGGACAAGCCACTTTTGCAACCCCATATTTATAACAAAAAAACCAAAAAACGCTTAGAAAAGCGCTTTAAAGATATGAATGATCCTCTGAAGTTGGTCATTGTCAGGGACATGTGGTTAACGGGGTTTGATGCGCCTTGTTGTAACACTATGTACGTGGATAAACCGATGAAAGGCCATAACCTGATGCAGGCCATTGCGCGGGTTAACCGCGTATTTAAAAACAAGCCAGGCGGTTTAGTTGTTGACTACATTGGTATTGCTAACGAGCTTAAGCAAGCATTGAAAACCTATACAGACTCTAAAGGTAAAGGCGAGCCAACACTCAATGCAGAAGAAGCGTTTTCCATTCTTTTAGAAAAAATTGATGCTATCCGTGGCATGTTTGGTAAAACACCAAAATCCGATGGTTTGGACATATCGGGGTATGAAACTCAAGCGCACAAACTATTGGTGCCTGCCGCTAACTATGTACTTGGCTTAGAGGATGGCAAAAAGCGTTTCTTAGACTTAGTGTTGGCGGCAACAAAATCATACTCACTATGCAGTACCTTGGATGAGGCTAAAGAGTTAAGGAAAGAAATCGCCTTTTACTCAGCCATTAAGGCCGCCATCAGCAAATTTACCAGCGTAGATAGAAAGCGCACTCAGGAAGAAAAGAACTCGGCACTGAAACAGATCCTAGATAACGCAGTGATCGCCGAAGGCGTTGCTGACGTGTTCGCACTTTGTGGCTTGGACAAGCCCAATATTGGTTTGCTATCGGATGAGTTTTTAGAAGACGTGCGACAGATGCCGGAGCGCAACTTGGCCGTTGAATTACTTGAAAAACTACTCAAGGATGACATTAAAGCGAAAACACGTAATAACGTTGTGCAAGAGAAGAAATACGCAGACCGCTTGCAAGAAACGCTTAGAAAGTACAATAACCGCGCCATTGAAACAGCTCAGGTCATTGAAGAACTTATTCAAATGGCCAAAGAGTTTCAGGAAGAAATGATGCGCGAGGCTGAACTGGGGTTAAATCCAGATGAAATCGCGTTTTATGATGCTCTAGCCAACAACGAAAGTGCAGTACGTGAACTTGGTGATGAGATCCTTAAAAAGATTGCCGTCGAAATCACAGACAAACTCAGAAAATCGACCACGGTTGATTGGCAAGTTCGTGACAGTGTTCGAGCTAAATTAAAAATACTCGTGCGCCGCACTTTACAGCGTTACAAATATCCACCTGACAAAGCCGCTGAAGCTGTAGAGCTTATTTTGAAGCAGGCTGAGACATTGTCGAATTCATGGACGAAATAAAGGGTGCTTTTATAGATGACAACAAATAAATCTAATTCATTCTGGTTTGTGGGTGCATCCTACGGCAAAGGTAGTGAAGACCAAACGGAGCGTTTTCTCAACGATGGCGTTTGGCAAAATGGCTATGAAGATAAATATCTCGATGTAGTCCGCAGTATGCAGCCGGGCGACAAGATTGCCATTAAATCGTCATATACAAGAAAGCGAGAGCTCCCTTTTGATACTAAAGGCCAGACTGTTTCAGTAATGGGGATCAAAGCTATTGGTGTGATTACCCGTAATCATGGCGATGGCCGGTTTGTCGATGTTGAATGGCAACCACGCTTTGAGCCTGTTAATGAATGGTATTTCTATACCAATCGCAGCACTATTTGGCGCGTTTCTCCCGATGATTGGATGACAGAGGGGCTTATTGACTTCACTTTCAATAATAAACCCCAGGATATAGATCGTTTTCGCAATGCTCCCTATTGGAAGGAGCGCTTTGGTGATACCCCTGTCGATAAACAGCGTTTTAAATGGACCCAATTTTACGAAGAGTTTGCCGACAAGCTATTAACTTACAAGGATGATCGTGCTTCTTTAATGGCAGCCATCCACGATTTACCGAACAAAATTGAAAGCATTTCTGTCCTTCAAGATCAGCCTAAGGAAGGCACAAAAGATTTGCTAAGTGATATTTGCCCGTTTACCGTCTTCGGCCTGTTTAACCGGGGCATTACCGATGCTAACCGAATAGCCATCGCAAGCGAGCTTGCTGCTTTTTTGAAAGTTGAAACGCCTGTTCCTAATTCCTTTGAAGGTATCCCTGTTGTTAATAATCAGCGCTCTTGGTTTTTTGGATACAAATACCGACGGGGTGAACATGACATTGATACACTATGGAACCTTTTTGAGGCCGCCATAGAACACGCTAATAACTCAGAAACTGATACCGCAGAGGCACTTTACGATGCTTATGAAACTGCGACTAAATGCTGGGGAACCGGCTGGAACCTCTCAATGGGGCTGTATTGGATTAGACCATGGAAGTATCTGACACTTGATGGCCAATCACAGGCATACATCACTAAAAAGCTGGGTTTAGAAATAGGCAAGAATGGCGAAAAAGGTCGCTGTAGCTCAAGAGATTACTTCGGTCTGATTGATGATCTAGAAACACGATTTCAAGAGGACGCCTACCCCGTACACTCTTTTCCAGAACTGTCGCTTTCGGCCTGGCTATTTAAGGATACCGACACATCCGCTCATCCGAATGCTACTGACCTTGATGACGAGGAGCTATCGGCAGAAGAAGACGAAGTTGCTGTTCAGACTGCGCCTATTGAACCTTATACAATTGACGACATCATTGCCGATGGTTGTTTTCTTGAAAGAGAAAGCATCGCAAAAATAATTACTCAGCTTAGACATAAGAAAAACCTTATTCTCCAAGGCCCTCCGGGAACTGGTAAGACATGGCTCGCAAAGAAACTTGCATATGCGTTAATGGGCCAAAAGGACGAAAACTCTCTACGCGCTGTTCAGTTCCACCCCAATCTATCATATGAAGATTTTGTGCGTGGTTGGAGGCCATCAGGCGAAGGAAAATTAACTCTCGTTGATGGTCCATTTCTGGAAATGATTAATGAAGCCAAAAAAGATGCGAGCAGCAAACACGTAGTCGTTATCGAAGAAATTAACCGAGGAAACCCTGCTCAGATTTTTGGCGAAATGCTCACATTGTTAGAGGCTGACAAGCGCACGCCAAGTGAAGCTTTGGAGCTTAGTTATCGTCGAGCTGAAGGCGAAAGAATTCATATTCCCGCTAACCTTTATGTTATTGGCACTATGAATATTGCCGACCGCTCATTAGCACTTGTTGACCTTGCTCTACGTCGCCGATTCGCATTTTTTGATCTTAAGCCAACGCTCGGTGAGGCATGGCGCAATTGGGTTCATAGTAAGGCTGGTATTGATAACGATTTTTTGCAGTTAATTGAACAGCGCATAGTCTCACTAAATAACGAGATTTCAAAAGAACGCAACTTGGGCCCTCAGTTTAAAATCGGCCACAGTTATGTAACACCACCGTTAAATACAAAGATTGAAGATGCTGCAGCATGGTTTCAAGGTGTCGTAGAAACTGAAATTGGACCGCTTCTTGAAGAATACTGGTTTGACGATATAGAACGCGCTATCAAATCCAAAGACGCTTTGGTTGAAGGCATCTAATGTCTGCCGTTATTGAAGCGAAAAGCCAAACTACTTCGTCGAGACGATTAGGAAAGATTCCTGTTCGTAACCTGTGGTTGTTGATGCTCTATGCTTCGGACCTTTATCGCCACCTTGGCACCAATAAAGTCGACGTAGAAGACAACCCAGAAGACATAGCAGATTTGGTTGCCGAGATTCTCTGCCATCAAGTTGAAGAACGCATGATGCGAAATTTAAGCTATGGGTATGAATCGAAAGTTGCTGTAATCAATCGAGTTCGTGGACGCATAGATACCCTAACCACCGAGCGGCAAAGGCTACTTGAAAAAGGTAAGGTATGCTGTCGCTTTGATGAGTTAACGGTAGATACTCCCCGTAATCGTTATGTTAGATCTGCATTAGAACGATTATCAAAGCTGAATATTAAACCAACTCTTGCCCATAAATGCCGAGCCTTAATGCTGAGTTTAGAACGTCTAGGCGTGAGCAAGGCAAAGCCAATAAATTACAGCGGAAAGTCGGAAAGATTTGGACGCCATGATATTAGCGATCAGAAGATGGTTGCTGCAGCCGATTTGGCTTTTTCACTCGCTATACCCACAGAGTTTGACGGTCAATTTCATCTAACAGCTCCTGACACTCGAAAAGAGTGGCTTAGAAAATTGTTTGAAAAAGCTGTAGCGGGTTTCTATGCCGTAGCACTAGATAAAAGAGAGTGGCGAGTATTGGCTGGCAAACAGTTTGATTGGCAGATATCAGATAAAAGCTCAGGGATAGACGAAATTCTTCCCAGCATGAAAACAGACATCATTATCGATAATCGTTCACCAGACAAGCGTTTGGTAATCGACACAAAATTCAATTCAGTGACCACTAAAGGTTGGCATAGGGAACAGACTCTTCGCAGTGGTTATATCTACCAAATGTATACTTACCTTAGAAGCCAGGAAGACACTTCAGACCCCAAATCACTTGAAAGTATTGGCATGTTACTTCACCCGACAGTAGATAAAGAAGTCGCTGAGATGGTAACAATTCAAGGCCACCCAATATGGTTTTGCACTGTTAATTTAGGTGAGTCAGCTATTTCAATCAGAGAGCGCCTACTTGCTCTTTTACAAAAGAGTTTCCAGGAGAAAAAATAATGGTCACATTCGATCAACTTATGCTACCGCTAATAAAGGCATTAGTGAACCTTGGGGGCTCAGGCAGTATCGACGAGATATACGAAGAAGTTGTCGAGCTTGAGAAGTTTGATGAGGGTACTTTGGCTGTTCTGCACAACCCTGAAAAAAGTAGCCAAACTGAAGTTGGATATCGATTAGCATGGGCTAGAACCTACCTGAAGAAAGCTGGATACCTTGAAAACTCATCTCGTGGCGTTTGGGCACTTACAGATAAAGCTAGACAGGAACCGGAAATCGATAGCAGAGAAATTGTCAACTTTGTTAGAGCACTGGACCGCAAGCCTGAACAGACTAATGCTACGACATCTACTCCAGAACTGTCGTCCGATGACTCCCCTGAAGAGGCTATGCTTTGGCGTGAAAAACTGCATCATGTGCTAATTGAAGAAATGAGCCCGGATGCGTTTGAGCGACTAACACAGAGGTTATTGAGAGAATCAGGCTTTATCCATGTTGAAGTGACTGGTCGCACGGGTGATGGTGGTATCGATGGCAAAGGAATTGCCCGAATCAACGGTTTGATGAGCTTTCATATCGCTTTTCAGTGTAAAAAGTACAAAGGTTCCGTTGGGGCTCCCGAGATCCGTGATTTTAGGGGCGCAACCGTTGGTAGAGCTGATCGTGGGATGTTTATCACTACAGGTAACTTTACAAAAGCTGCGATTGAAGAAGCCAACCGTGATGGCGTTGCTCCGATTGACTTGGTCGATGGTGATCAGTTAGCCGATAAGCTTAAGGAACTTAGTTTAGGCGTTAAAACAGAGTTAGTTGAAAAAGTAACAGTTGATCCTGGCTGGTTTTTAGGTCTTTAACTGTTAATAAGCACCAAAGGAACTCCAACGTGCATTGTCTAGTTCTTGAATATATGCGGTTAAATACGGCCACTCACATAACGGAAAGTTAGAATGAATCCTGAAAAATACAATAGAAGTATAAGCTTGCTTTGCCCGACTTGTGGCTGTTCAGACTTTTCATACGAAGACGGTTGCGATGAAACAATACAAGTAATGACTTGTGCATCTTGTGACCGAGAGTTTAATAAAGATGAGCTTATTCAAGAGAATAGCGAAAATATTGACGAGCACCTTTCTGAAATCAAGGAAGAAGTTTTAAAAGACGTTCAAGACGAACTACGTAAATCTTTAAAAAAGGCTTTTTCTGGTAGCAAGAATATAAGGATTAAGTAATGCCAGTAACTATTGATGCAGGTGATGTGATAGCTGGATTAGCTTTCCTTTTATCTGGCTACGCAACATGGCAAACGGTCAGCTTTAATAAGAGGCAGAAGTCACTTGTCGAAAGCCAGGAAAAGCTAAACACCATTCTCTTGGAAAAAGAAAATGAAGATGCTCTGAAAGGAAAACAAGCTGACCTTGGTGCATCAATTATAAAACTTGGCAGCAGTAAGTATCGGCTTAAGGTTTGGAATAAAGGTGCTGCTACTGCAAGAAACGTCAGAATTGAGTTCCCCGAAGGTAACGATTTAGTTATTGAATCAGAAGTGACTGACAAATTTCCAATGGAAAGCCTCGAAAAGTATCAAGCCGTTGAGCTAATAGCCGCTGTTCATATGCAAACGAAACGAAAGCATGTTGTTCGGCTAGTTTGGGAGGATGATGCCCAGTCTTACAATGAAAAGCTGTCTTACCCCACACTGTAATGTAACTGTCGGTTTTCTCACTAGAACGAAGACAACTACAGATAAATGCATATTTCTTTCGGCTATCTAACATCTTCAGTTGCTACAGAACCTTCACACTATCGTGTCGGAGGTTCACTATGTTCAAAAACCTATTTTTTCAAACCAAAGCACTACCAGAACTGTCATCGCAACTGGATACAGAAATTCCACGCTACCCGCCATTCCTGAAAGGGTTGCCAGCTGCGTCCCCCGAGGATTTGCAGTCTACACAAGACGAGCTAATTGCCAAACTGCGCCAGGTACTTGGCTTTAACCTGCGTGATTTTCAAAGGCTAATTCAGCCCTGCATTGATCATCTGGCTGCTTATGTTCATTTGTTGCCAGCTTCTGAGCATCATCATCACAGTGGCGCTGGTGGTTTATTACGTCATTCGTTGGAAGTTGCTTTCTGGGCTGCACAAGCTGCTGAAGGGATCATCTTTGTTGCCAGTGGCACACCGGTTGAAAAAAAAGAGCTGGAACCAAGGTGGCGTGTTGCGGCGGCATTAGGCGGTTTGTTCCATGATATTGGTAAGCCTGTTTCAGACTTGTCCATTACAGACGAAGATGGACGCTATCAGTGGAACCCTTTTTTAGAAACCTTATCTCAGTGGACCACTAATAACAGCATTGAACGCTATTTCATTCGCTGGCGCGACGGACGGTGTAAGCGGCACGAGCAATTTTCAATTCTGGTGTTAAACCGGGTGATGACACCTGAATTGCTCGCCTGGTTAACCCAACCGGGCCCTGAAATTTTGCAAGCCATGCTGGAAGCAATTGGCAATACCGATCCAGAGCATGTCCTGTCCAAATTGGTTATTGAAGCTGACCAAACCAGTGTCCAGCGAGACCTGAAAGCTCAACGCATTTCCGTTGACGACAATGCCCTTGGTGTCCCAGTCGAACGCTATCTACTTGATGCCATGAGGCGATTACTTGCCAGTTCGCAATGGCTGGTTAATCAGCGAGATGCCAGAGTCTGGGTACGAAAATCCAATCAATCAACCCATCTTTACCTGGTTTGGAAAAGCGCGGCTAAGGACATCATTGAGCTGTTGGCCAAAGACAAGATACCTGGCATTCCACGAGATCCCGATACCCTTGCGGACATCCTCATTGAGCGAGGATTGGCCACTAAATCCACCTCAAATGAGCGATATGAAAGCCTTGCCCCTGAAGTGCTGATCAAAGACGACAAGCCAATCTGGTTAGCCATGCTGCATATAGTTGAGGCCGATTTATTGTTCAGCTCGAATGTACCAAGTGGTGTGACACTGTTTAGTAAACCTGATTGGGAAGCAACACAACAAACACAAGCAGAGCCTCAGAGTCGCTCCAGTGAGCATTTAGACTTGCCTGAAGCGTCATCATCAATTGAACTCAGCAATTCGGCTGAGTCGCCATCGACAAAATCATCCGAACAAGATGATGAACTTCGTCATGCCAGTGATGTTAATCACCTTCAGGCAACTGAAAATGTTCCGGGTGATGGATGCGAAAAGCCTAACGATTCAAACGATGCCACTATCTCAAATAACGTAAACCAGCACGATGCAGACGCATTTAATCTCCCTGAATCTTTGGCGTGGCTCCCAGAGGCCAGCAGTGCGTTGATTATGGCTGGTGAACAGATACTGATCCGCTATCCCGATGCCGTAAGACCTTGGTGTGCACCCCGAAAACTGCTTGCTGAACTAAGTCGATTAGATTGGCTTGAACTAGATCCCGCAAACCCGACACGTAAGGCCAGAACTGTGACTACGAATGATGGCGTTCAGGAGCAAGGGTTGCTGCTGAAAGTATCGATTTCTAAAGGGCTTACTTCACTGATTGACCTTCCTAAACAAGACGCAGAATCAGCGGTAGCAATTCAGAACGAAGAGGCTTCACAGCGTCCGAGTCGAACTGAGACAACCAATGCCCAAGCAAGAGAGCCCGCCAAAAGAGCGGAGCGTAAGCAAAAGCCGATTGCGCCCAATGCGAACTCAAGTACAGACCCCAAAAACGCGCAGCGGCAACAGATGGTTAATTTTGTGAAAGATTTGCCCATCTTACTGACCGATGGCGATTACCCAGACGTGGATCATAGTGCCGATGGTATTCGCGTCACGATTCAAACCTTACGCCAAGTCGCCAATGCACATGGCATTCCAGCCGGGCAATTGCTTCGGGGGATCTCGGCCAGTGACCAATGCCAGTTTGATGAGGGGGAAACGGTTCTGTTTACCGCTCACGCTAAGCGTTAATCCATTTGAAATTAAGCGGATTGCAAACGGTTATTTTGCGGAGCATGAATGAAAGAAAACGCATACGAGATGCCTTGGCGCACGAACTATGAAGCCATGGCAGCAGCAGGTTGGCTGGTTGGGGCCACTGGGGCGATTGCGGCAGAAATACTGACTGAGCTACCACCTGAGCCATTTTGGTGGATGACAGGGATTTCCTCGGGCATGGCGTTGTACCGCCTGCCTGAGGCTTACCGACTTTATAAGTTGCAGAAGGGATTAAAAGGTAAGCCATTGGCTTTTATGGAGCTTTCGCATTTACAAAAGGTGATGGCAAAACATCCTGATGAATTGTGGTTAGGGTATGGCTTTGAGTGGGATCAACGTCATGCCCAACGCGCTTATGAAATCCTAAAGCGGGATAAGCAAACCTTGCTTAACCAAGGTCACGGCAAGCAAATGGGTTCGACCTGGATTCATGGTGTCGAGCCCAAAGAAGAAGATGTGTACCAGCCAGTTGGTCACACAGAGGGGCATACCTTAATTGTCGGCACGACCGGTGCCGGAAAAACTCGATGCTTTGATGCGATGATCACTCAGGCCATTTTACGCAATGAAGCCGTGATTATTATTGACCCCAAGGGAGACAAAGAACTTAAGGATAATGCACAGCGAGCCTGTATTGCCGCCGGTAGTCCTGAGCGCTTTGTGTATTTTCATCCGGGTTTTCCTGAGCATTCAGTACGTCTTAATCCCTTGAGGAACTTTAACCGGGGTACTGAAATTGCCAGCCGGATTGCGGCACTAATCCCCTCTGAAACCGGTGCTGATCCATTTAAAGCCTTTGGCCAAATGGCACTGAATAACATAGTGCAAGGTTTGTTGCTTACTTCACAGCGTCCTGATCTGAAAACGTTGAGGCGATTTTTGGAAGGCGGTCCAGAAGGCTTGGTAGTAAAAGCAGTCACGGCTTGGGGTGAGCAGGTATATCCGAACTTTAGTGTGGAGATTAAGCGCTTTACCGAAAAGGCCAATACCTTGGCTAAACAAGCCATGGCGATGCTGCTTTTCTACTACGAACGCATTCAGTCAGTTGCCGCCAATACCGATTTAGAGGGGCTATTGAGCATGTTTGAGCATGATAGAACCCACTATTCTAAGATGGTGGCTTCACTGATGCCGGTGCTCAATATGCTCACCTCAAGTGAATTAGGCCCACTGTTATCACCGATTGCAAACGATGTGGATGACAGCCGGTTAATTACGGATTCTGGTCGAATTATCAACAATGCCCAAGTGGCGTATATCGGCTTGGATTCATTAACCGACGCCATGGTTGGCAGCGCCATTGGTTCGTTGCTTTTATCGGATCTCACCGCCGTGGCCGGTGACCGCTATAACTATGGTGTTGAAAATCGTCCCGTAAATATCTTCATCGATGAGGCGGCTGAAGTCGTCAACGATCCCTTCATTCAACTTCTCAACAAAGGCCGTGGCGCAAAAATGCGTTGTGTGATTGCTACTCAGACATTTGCTGACTTTGCTGCTCGTACAGGCAGTGAGGCTAAGGCCCGTCAGGTGTTGGGCAACATCAACAACCTGATAGCTCTTCGGGTGATGGATGCCGAAACGCAGCAGTACATTACCGACAATCTGCCTAAGACTCGGTTGCAGTACATCATGCAAACTCAAGGTATGTCGTCCAACTCGGACAGCCCCGCCTTGTTTACCGGCAATCATGGCGAACGCTTGATGGAGGAAGAAGGCGATATGTTTCCACCGCAGTTATTAGGCCAGCTCCCCAACCTGGAGTACATCGCCAAGCTTTCAGGTGGCCGCGTGATCAAAGGTCGCATTCCTATTTTAACCAGCTCTACACAGGCAGCATAAGGAGTCTGTATGCATCATTCTGTCTGTCTGAAAATGACAACACTTACCAGTAAAGAAATGCTCGCTCAGTGGCAGCAACATAACCCCCAGTTCAAGGAAGCTTTAAGACTGCTTGAAACCGACTGGCCTCATGCTTTGGCCTCGGTGTATTGCTTGGCGGACTACTTAACGGACGCGTTCACGTTAGATGGCCATTCCATCTTTGATTTGTGTCTGTGTAATGGTTTGGGCAGTTATGAAGAAGTCAGTTGTGATGATGATAGTGTACGCCTTTGGCATTTCATTGAGGCACTGACCTGGACTGCCGCCAGTGCTTTAACGGGGATTCGCCTGTGTGATCCTGACCATTTCGAGTGGGCCGCCGTAGATGGTGTGTATTTCCACACCTGGATTCGTAATCGTCCAAATCGGATGGCGTATCTGGCTGAAGGACGCATCGAAGTGCGTTATGTCAGCGGTCATACGACGACAAAGCGGCTTCAACAAGTGATTAAAGCCCGGATTATGACGTCAACCGTTGCAGCCATGCTGGCGCGAGTCGAAGAGGATGTTTGGCATGAGCAAGCATAAGTCGGTTTGGCTACTTTGTCTGGCGCTGATGCTGGAGATTATTGCCATTGGCGTATTAGTGCCCGGTGATTGGACTGGCCGGGTCATTAGTAAAGAAAAGCAGATGATCCAAAATCAATTGGGCGCTCAAACAAGCAATTGGATTGGTCAAACTAGCCATCGCTGGTATCAGTCATGGATTGTGGATACGCAGATGGAGCAATCTGTGCGAGATTTTCTAATCCCCACTGAAGAACAGCGACTTCGTTCTAAAGGGATGGAGAACATGGGAGGCTTTTGGTTTGTCTGGGTGGAAGACCGTATTCAGGCATTTTTTGATGTGCTGTATCAAGTGTTCACTCGATTTGCTTTGCTGATGGTCTGGTTGCCCTTTGCGCTTATTCTCATGTTACCGGCGCTTTGGGACGGCTTGATGACCTGGAAGATTAAGAAGACAACCTTTGATTTTTCGAGCCCAATCATTCATCGCTACAGCATGATTATCCTGGGCTCAGGTGTCATTTTGCTGTTTATGGGATTGTTCGCCCCGCTGGCTATTCCACCGGTGGTACTACCGTCGATGATCATCGGCTTGGCGTTGATGGCGGGGTTGGCGTTAAGCCACTTGCAGAAGAAGATATGAGGCCCATCAGGCCTCATGAATGACGTTAACTCATTTTTTGTGGCTTGAGTGTTAGTTCAAAGCCACATGCGTGAGCATACTTTAGAAGAGTTGACCAACTTGGATTGGCATTACCTTTTTCTAAACGACTGACATTACTTTTTTGGGTATGCATTCTTTCAGCAACCTGCTCTTGAGTAAGTCCTGCCTTTGTTCTCATGGTAAGCAATTGGTCAATAAAGCTGAACTCACTCTCAAGCTTATCGTACTCATTTTTAACTTCAGCATTGGCTAAAGCACGTTGTTTCAGTTTTTGCAGACTCATGATTTTTGAACCTCTTTTTGTCTATCTCTGGCAAGATTGAGCTCAATTTTGGGCGTCTTTTGAGATTTTTTTACAAAAGCGTGTAACACATAAATGTGCTTCCCTTTTAAGTAGCAAAATAAGCCTCTACCAATACCTTCTTGAGCTTTGGCGCGGATTTCAAATAACCCATCGCCCATAGACTCAGTATGAGGAGGCCCCAAGTTTGCACCATGCTTTTCCATCAGCTCTAAAAGCTTAATCATGCGAGCTTGTATTTTGGGTGGCATATCGAGGATCTGCTCCTCAACGCCATCGTAAAAGTCGATCTTCCAGCTCATGGGTATCCTTAACTTAGGTTATCATAAATGATAACTCTGGTTGCGCGGTTTGTCTAGAACTTAACCGTCTTGTCTGAGTAGAACCCTCAAAACCTTCAAGAATTCGGCATCTAGCTGACCACTGAACCTGCCAATCCCGAGGCATTCTTCACTTCTCAATTCAAACAACGAGGAGTGACTATGGAACCTGTGAGTATTCCGTCCTATATCGATGACCCGCCGCACTTCCTGCTTTGGAGTGCCGATGAGATGGCTCCCATTTTGTTGGGGCTAGTGATCGGCATTTTTACCGGTAATGCCTTGGTTTTATGCCTGTTGGGGTTGGTGACAACCAAGCTCTATCGGCGTTTTCGTGATGGTCGCCCAGATGGTTTTATTCTTCATGCCATCTACTGGGCCGGACTGTTGCCAACCAAAGCCAAGACGATCCCTAACCCATTTATCAGGAGCTATCTGCCGTGAAGTTCGACGTGTTTTTAAAATCATGGCAAGGCACCCAATTAGAGAACCGATGGCAGCGGTTCCTGATTGCAGTGCTGGTGCTATCTAATTTGCTGCTTGCGGTAGCGGCATTTTCTCGCAATACCGTGGTAGCTATTCAACCACCAACCTTGTCTGAAACGGCTGAAGTGTCACGAAACCAAGCCACTCAACCTTACCTTGAATCCTGGGGACTCTACCTGGCTGAGCTTATGGGTAACGTGACACCAGGTAATGTGTCTTTCATCCGGGTTGCCATTGAGCCGCTACTTTCTCCAGCGGTGTACCAGCAAGTGGTCGATGCACTGGAGATTCAGGCAAGACAAATCCGCGAAGACCGGGTCACGCTCAAATTCCAACCCAGACAAGTGGAGTATGAGTATGAAACCGGCCATGTCTTTGTGACCGGTTATTCCTTGGTCTCTGGACCATCTGGAGATGAACAGCGCCAAACTCGCACCTATGAGTTTGACATCGATATTGAGCAATACCGTCCAAAACTCAATTGGATGGATACGTATGAGGGGCAAGCTAGAACGAAGCGAGTTCGTGAAAAGTTGACCCAAGAGCAAAACCGGAGGGTGAATGATGCGAACCAAAATTAGTCGATGGATGACACCAAGCTTAATCGCAATTAGCTTGAGTGGCGTTCTGTTATCACAAGCGTCGTATGCAGACGTGGAATTGCCGATTGTGCCAGCCAGTGTGATGAAGCAGTCTGCTACTGCAAATCCACCGGTTCAAAGCAATTCGGTTGCAGCGGATACGCCAACAACGCTACTGATGACACCGGGGGTTAATGAACTGATCCCTGTAGCACTTGGCCATCTGAACCGGATTGTGACGCCGTTTGAATCGCCTCAGGTAAGAACAACCAGTGATGCTCAGACGCAAATCAAGGGGAATGTTGTATATGTGGCCACGGACAAAGAATCACCGGTTTCACTTTACATCACTCCGCCTGGTCAGGAAGCGCCCGCATTATCAGTCACCTTAGTACCTCGTCGTATTCCACCGCGTGAAATCACCTTAGCTATTGATGGTCAGCAGTGGCCTATTAAGGGCGTCGTGAACCGAAAAGCCGCCACTTGGGAAACGGCTCAGCCATACGTCGATAACCTACGTGACTTACTCAGACGCCTTGCACTAAATGAGTTACCACAAGGCTATGACATCCGTTTAGCTGGCCAAACTGACACAAGCCCAAAATGTTTTCAGCCGGGCTTAAAGTTTGGTTTTAAGCAGGGGCAAATTGTGACGGGACATTACTTCACCGTCTATGTAGGACTGGTTGAAAGCTTTGCCGATGAGCCGATAGAAGCCAGTGAAATAGCCTGTCATGCACCAGATATAGTGGCAAGCGCCTACTGGCCTCGCAATATCTTGTTGCCGGGTGAAAAGACTGAGTTGTATGTGGTTGTTCGCAATCATCGTGAAGAACCAGTGGAAAGTCAGCGACCTTCGCTTCTTGTAGGAGGTGAATAACGATGAAAGCACAATGGGAACAAATGAGCCCGAACATGAAGCGGGGTCTATCGGTTGGTGGTATTGCTGGCGGTCTCATTCTTATGGTTATGGTGTTTTCACCTAATCCTGACGATGGCGCAAGCAGTCGGAACCGGAAGGAAACGATCCGGCACATTCTTACGGATACCAATACTCGTGATGTTGGGGTCGATAGTTTGGCTGCGAACGTAAAACTACTCAGTGAGCGCAATGAACAGTTACGTCGTGAAGTTGAGCGCTTGCGTCGCGACGTCGATTCAGGACGGCTAAGCCCAGGTTCGCCTTCTATACCAAGTGAGGTCAATGCGGAGCTGGCCCGCCTTAGAGCGGAACTTGATGATGTTCGCGCAGGAGGTGATGCAGCAGTTGAAGGCAAAAATAGCCGTTTTGAAGTGCCTTTATCTGCCATGGAATTACCCAAAGACGAAAAGCCTCTGCCGTCTAACCCAGACGACTATTTTGCCAATGCGCCGCTGCCTGATCCGCTCTATCAGCAGCCAGCCAATGGCCAAGGTACACGAGCACGAGATGTTCCATTGCCGCCAATCACGATTCGTATGATTGAGCCTGAAGTGGTTGCTGAACCAGAGGTTGTTGTGCAAGAAGCGCCGCCTTTGTATCTACCGGCGGGCAGCATCATCTCAGGTACTTTGATCACAGGTTTGGATGCCCCCACTCACGAGTCCGCAAGACGCGAGCCTTTTCCAGCATTGCTGAGGATTCAAAAGGAAGCCATTTTACCCAACCGATTTAGAGCGGATATCAAAGAGTGTTTCTTGATCGCCGCAGGTTACGGTGATTTGAGCTCTGAGCGTGCCTATTTGCGAGGCGAGACCATTTCATGTGTGAGAGAAGATGGCGGCGTCATTGAAACACGACTGGATTCTTATGCCGTAGGTGAAGACGGCAAAGCCGGTATTCGTGGCCGATTAGTGTCGAAACAAGGCCAACTGGTGGCTAAATCGATGATGGCCGGATTCCTACAGGGCTTGGCAGGCGCATTTGATGTGAATCCTGTACCAACGATTCAGACGGGTAATGCCGGTGATACTCAGCTGTACCAGCAAGTCATGAGCCAAGAAGCATTACAAGGCGCTGCGATTAAAGGCACAGGTAAAGCATTGGATCGAGTGGCCAAGTTCTATTTGGACATGGCTGAAAATATGTTCCCAGTCATAGAGGTAGACGCTGCAAGGAAAATTGAAGTCATAGTCACTCGTGGGGCCTCGTTGTCGTTGGCCACTTCGCAAGGGGGAGGTGCAAGAAGATGAAAAAATCCTGCATGTTGCTAACCGATCGAAGTCCGTTTCAGACAATAAGATGTGTATCCAGAGGAGAGTTAACCATGACGACAGCAATGCAGAACAACCCAAAGCACCAGTCAAAACAGTGGTCTAAAGCTGGATTACTTTTATTGGCAGTCGGCTCAACCTTATTGTCTGGCTGTAG
Source organism: Providencia rettgeri (assembly GCF_023205015.1). Classification (NCBI taxonomy): domain Bacteria; kingdom Pseudomonadati; phylum Pseudomonadota; class Gammaproteobacteria; order Enterobacterales; family Morganellaceae; genus Providencia; species Providencia rettgeri. The sequence goes on from NZ_CP096258.1 coordinate 782,739, forward strand.
TTCATTGGGTCTTGGGAGTAGTGAATATGGATGCCCAGGTATGCCTGACGGTGTGCGCTGTTTATCCGCTCGTGAAGTCTATGAGCTTACAAGTATTGGGGCTGCACCCAAGACGATTGATGCTGTGGCGACTCGAATTGGTTCTCCCTCTGGGTATTCACAATCTGATTTAGAGACAGGACTGCTGAGCCATCCAGCATTACCTGAGACGCAGCAATCTGCACCTATTCGCATTCCTTCAAGGGTGATGCGAATTTGGATTGCGCCTTGGGAGGATGACCGTGGAGATCTGAATTTATCCAGCTACGTGTTTACCGAAATTGAACCGCGCCGGTGGGATATTGGGGTGTCAGCACCTCGAACGGTTTCGCCAGTGCTACGTCCACTTCAGACTCAAAGCGATTCAGCCTCAGCGGGAGCTGATGGTAAGCGCGATAACTTGAGTATCTACGGAGAAACTAACGAATGACAAATGCAGTTCGCACCATTCAAGCTCAGCGCCTAATGACCATTGGTGCGCTTGGTTTAATGGCGTTAATGATTTCGGAGCCCTCATTTGCGGGCACCGGTGGTGATGCTTTCACCGATGTGTGGGATACCCTAAAAGACTGGACCCAAGGTACTTTGGGACGGATCGTAGCGGGAGCCATGGTACTGGTGGGTATTGTGGGCGGTATCGCTCGCCAAAGCTTGATGGCCTTTGCCTTGGGCATTGGTGGCGGTATGGGTCTCTACAACACACCAACAGTTGTTGAAAGTGTTATGTCTGCAACCTTACCTGTTGTTGCCAGCACTCAAGAAGTCATTGGCACAACAGTTCCAGCAATCAGCGTCGTCTTACTGGGCACCTGAATGTGAGCCATATTAGGCAGTTCACTTAAGGCAATCAAACTTAGGTCTACACAACATCGGGTTATTGGTAATGTTGTGTAGACCTTTTCATTTCAGCGACGCCACATTAACGAACTTGGTTTACAGTATTTGGCATATTAATACCTAAAGTGTTAAAATTCCTATCGTAATAAACTGTATGGTTTATACTGTTCGTGATATTCATACTTTGGGTGTTAAAATGTCATCTAAAATAAACTGGCTTGTTGCTCATACTTCTCCTGGTGCACTAGTACTTCAGCAATGGCTGACTGAAAACGGCGTGAGCTACTCCCTGGCTCAAAAGTATGCTCAGAATGGCTGGCTGAAGAAGCTTAGTTCTGGTGTGTACTATCGTCCAAATGCGCAGGGCGATATAAAGCCAACTTGGGTTGATGCCATTCAAGCATTGGATGTGCAATTGGGCGTTTCAGTTCATTTGGCTGGATTGAGCAGCTTAACTCACCAAGGACTGAGTCACTATTTACAGCTGAACAAAGAGCAAGTTTGGATTTGCGTTAAAAACAAGTCGTCCTTACCGAAATGGTTTCGTGAATTCCCTTATCAGAATTGGTTTTACTGTGGAAACCATAAGCTTGAAGTGAATCCCGAGAAAGATTTGAAAAGGATCACGGTTAAAGAGAAAGAACTCACTGTCAGCTGTGCAGAACTTGCTGCCTATGAAGTGGTAGACGCGATTGGAAAGCTGATTTCATTTGAGCATGTCGCAGAATTATTTCAGGGTTTAGTCAATCTTAGCCCTAGAAAAGTACAAGATATTCTTGAGCGAAGCAGCTCTGTTCAGGCAAACCGAATATTTCTATTTCTGGGTCGATACTACGATCACCAGTGGGTCAATCGCATAGATGAAACAAGAATTAAATTGGGGGCAGGAAAGCGGCAGGTTGTCGAAAAAGGACGTTTTGATGAGCGATATCAAATCACAGTGCCAGAGATATTAAGCGTCAAAAAAGGTGAACAACATAATGGATAAAGATAGCCCATATTACAAACAGGTTTCCTTGCTCATAAGAATGCTTCCTGTGGTAGCAACAGAGACGGTTTTTGCACTTAAAGGTGGCACCGCCATTAATTTATTTGTGAGAGATTTTCCTCGGTTATCTGTAGATATTGATCTTGCTTATCTTCCACTTGAACCAAGAGATGAGGCTTTGATTAATGTCAGGGCTGCATTGCAGCGCATTACAGACAAAATCAATACTCAACCAGATATCAGAGCGGCATTTCAGGATAATAAAGCTGATGAACTGAGAATAGTTGTATCAAGTCCATTTGCGACAATCAAAATTGAAGTGTCGCCCGTCGCCAGAGGTACATTGCATAGTGCAGAAATAATGCCAGTTCAAGCGTCTGTTGAAGACGAGTTTGGTTATGCTGAGATTCAGGTAGTCAGTCTTCCCGATCTGTATGGTGGGAAATTGTGTGCTGCAATGGATCGCCAACATCCTCGCGACTTATTTGATGTGCGTATGTTACTGGGCAGTGAAGGGATTTCGAGAGAGATTTTGGTGGGTTTTTTAACCTATACATTAAGTCACCCTCGGCCTATTAATGAAGTCATGTCGCCAAACTGGCAGCCTCTGAATGAGAAATTTCAGGCAGAATTTGACGGAATGACTTTTGAAAAAGTTGAATGCGAAGACTTAGCCTCTGTTAGGCCCATGATGTTAATTGAACTGCAAAAACATTTCACAGAAAGGGATCATGCTTTCCTTATGTCATTCAAAAGAGGGCAACCTGACTGGGCATTGTTTGATTATCCTAATGCAGCAGACTTGCCAGCGATTCGTTGGAAATTGCAGAACATTAACAAATTGGCAAAGAATCAAGCAAAACACCAAGAGCAATTAGATAAATTGAAGCAAGTGCTTGATGATTGGCTTGCTAACGCAAACGCCGAGTAATTCGTTTATAACAAACCTCAACGAGCTATAAGCCCCCCTAGTTAGATTGCGATTTCTTCAATCTATCTAACCGAGTCCACATAGGTGTAAAAAAACGGGCTCAGCTAAACCGGTTGGCTAGCAACGGCGCTTCTGTCATCGCTTGTAGGCGATAAAAGTGTTATGTCTGCAACTTTACCTGTCGTTGCCAGCACTCAAGAAGTCATTGGCACAACAGTTCCAGCAATCAGCGCCGTCTTACTGGGCACCTGATAACAATAAAAAACGCCCAAGCGGCCAGATATCTGACGGCTTGGGCGTCATCCCTCCCCGTACCCGTTTATCATGACGGCGTTTCAGTTAATAGGTTTCCCATTCACTTAGCTTGATTTCAAGCAGCGGCCATGAATACCGAAAAGAATGCTAGCGCCGCCACTGCAAAAGGCAGTTAGCGGGGCTTTCCTTGAGGGAGCACATTCAAACAGGCTACTAGCCTGATATTTTGCGCTTTAGGCGCTCGTTCCTTTTGGGTTGGATTTACACACTACCAAACGGCAGGATATTCAACAATACCCGACACTGGGAATCCATGGTTTAAAAGAGATTGTCTGATTAAGAACGGCAACGTATTAGCATCACTTGGGTATCTGCTTAACTTTTCATTGGAATAGTGATCAATGAAATCGATTAGCTGCGTCGTAGTTAAAGGTTCGAGCACATGCGAATTCCAAACAGCATCCTCTACGCTATGATCAAGTTCTTCATTCGTATGCCTGAAAGTCAATCGACTTTGACTGACGACGCGAAACTGATCGGCCCCTTGATGGTGTACCACGAGTTTTAGCTCTGGAACTTTTTTGACCAGTTTGCCTCGTTGGTCTCTTCGCGGATCATAAAATGCTTGGCTAAGAATTACCTTCCCTTCAACACGGTAAAAGGTTTTCTCCATAGTTTCAGTGTTTAATGACCAATAAACTTTAAAACTGTTTCGACGAATTTTGTTGCCATAGATATTGAGCAAAGGCAGCAGTTGTTGTTCCGTGCCTTGTTTCGAACCTTTGTTCCAAGCACTTACGATGGATTGCTGTGTTCTGCATTTTTCGGCAATCTCTTGTTGCGTCCACCCGTCGTTCAGTGCAAGCCGAATAAGTTCTCTTGTCCATTTGAACGGTTTTTTCTTACTGTTTTTGCTCTTGTCCATGTAGTCCCTTAAAGGAAAGGGAGCATTAAGCCCCCTTCACAACTTATTTTTTCTTACCGCCATTCTGCGGATTTTTAGGGTTCATCTGCCACCCTCGATTTCCTTGGTTTTGTGAGTAAGTCTTGTTAGTACCAGACGTACCCTTATTGGCGTTTGTCATATCTGAGTTGTGATTGTTTTGCTTAGACATTTTTGTCTCCTTGTTTATGTAAAAGTACAAGGCACATGCTATCAAGGGCAAAAAATCACGCGACTGATGATTTGATGATAATTGGTGATATTTACTGATATTTTCTGATTTTTCAATTTTTCTAGGTCAACGGGAGAATAGGATGCCTAGCAAGGCACCCAATTCTTCAATCTATCTAACCGAGTCCACATAGGACAACTGCATAGACTGGAGCCTCGATTTACATTAACGAGGACTCCTCATGCGAAAACTATCTCCAATTATTCTGGCGCTTGCGCTGTCTCCATTGGTTCAAGCTGAACCTGTGTCTGAAGTGTCGCCCGTTGGCAAAATTGACGGCATGGTTTCTTTGCCGGTCACGGGTATGAAAGCGGTCGAAAGCAATGGCCGTATTGTTTTCATGTCAGACAGTGGCCGGTTCGTCATTGATGGCACGCTCTATGATGCCTGGTCGAAAAAGCCGCTTACCAGCCTTGAAGAGATTCGTGAAGCTGGTAACACGCTGGACTTAAGTCGTCTTGGCTTAAAAATGGATGATTTGAACCCACTGACGCTGGGCGAAGGCAAAAAGAAAGTGGTGGTCTTTATTGATCCACGATGCCCGCACTGCCATGAGCTTTTGAAGCAAGCCTTACCGTTAACCAAAGAATACACCTTCCAAATTCTCCCTGTGCCAGTGCTTGGTCCTGATTCAGAGCGTCAGGTTCGCCAGCTTGGCTGTGCGCGTGACAAGAAAGCGGCCACCGATGCATTGCTCAATGGCCGGATTGGTAACCTAGAACAGGATGATGCCTGCAACTTAGAGCCAATGCAGCGTACCCTGGTGACGGCTCAAATCCTGGGCATTCAAGGTGTGCCTTTCATTGTCGCCAATGATGGTCGCATCAGCCGAGGCCGTCCTTATGATCTTTCTGCTTGGTTGGAGGGGCGTTAATGAAAGCCTCTCTGTATTCAGGGCAACGCGCTTCAGAGCTATTGCCTGTATTGGCCTATTCCGACGATGAGCAACTGTTTTTCATGGAAGACCAAAGTGTTGGCTTTGGTTTTCTATGTGACCCCTTGCCCGGTGGTGATGAGTCTGTTGCAGACAGGGTTAATGTTCTACTCAACAACGACTGGCCAAAAGACACTTTGCTGCAATTTGGCCTGTACGCCTCGCCTGATATTCAAACCGACCTTCAGCGCATGATGAGCTTACGGCATCGTCAATCCGATCCATTGCTCAGGGCGTCGATACGCAAACGTGCGGACTTCCTCGATGGGGGCACGGTTCAACCGATAGAAGAATCAACCCAGACTCAGGTACGCAACTTTCAACTGATCGTCACTTGCAAATTGCCTTTGGAAAGTCCTATACCGACGGAGCGTGAGTTGAGTCGAGCATCCGCGCTTAGGGCTTCTTTCTCGCAAGCGCTGGCAACGGTTGGTTTTCGCGTCACTGAAATGACTGACCGAAACTGGCTCGCAGCATTAAGTGCGCAGCTTAACTGGGGAAAAGGTGCTTCCTGGCGTAATCCATCACCAATCCGCAGTGAGGCTGATAAACCACTTCGAGAGCAAGTGTTGGATTATGACCGAGCTATCAAGGTGGATAGCCAAGGTCTGATGCTGGGCGATTACCGAGTTAAAACCTTATCATTTAAGCGCTTGCCTGAGCGGATCTGGTTTGGTCATGCCGCAAGTTTTGCGGGCGATATGATGACGGGTAGTCGCGGTTTACGCGGAAGCTTTTTGCTGAATGTCACCATTCACTTTCCCTCAGCCGAGGCGATGAGATCTCGTCTAGAGACGAAGCGTCAATGGGCGGTCAATCAGGCCTATGGCCCGATGCTCAAGTTTGTGCCGGTGCTTGCAGCCAAGAAAAAGGGATTTGATGTTCTTTTTGAAGCTTTGCAAGAAGGTGATCGTCCTATTCGGGCCAATATGACTTTGACGCTGTTTTCACCAACGGAAGAAGCGTCCATCAGCTCTGTTTCAAATGCTCGAACTTATTTCAAAGAACTCGGATTTGAGCTGATGGAAGACAAGTACTTCTGTTTGCCCATTTTCCTGAATGCCTTGCCATTTGGTGCTGACCGCCAGGCTATGAACGACTTGTTTCGATTCAAGACCATGGCGACACGGCATGTGATCCCTCTGTTGCCTTTGTTTGCGGATTGGAAAGGTACAGGCACGCCAGTGATTAACTTTGTTTCCCGTAATGGCCAGATCATGAGTGTGTCCCTTTATGACTCGGGCAGTAATTACAACTGTTGCATAGCGGCGCAATCGGGGTCGGGCAAGTCTTTCCTGGTGAACGAAATCATCTCTTCCTACTTATCAGAAGGCGGGCAATGCTGGGTGATTGATGTTGGCCGCTCTTATGAAAAGCTGTGTGAAGTCTATGACGGTGAGTTCTTACAGTTCGGGCGAGACAGTGGCATTTGCTTAAATCCGTTTGAAATCGTTGAGGACTATGACGAAGAAGCTGATGTGTTGGTTGGGTTATTGGCCGCAATGGCTGCACCTACGCAGTCATTAACCGATTTTCAGATGGCCAATCTAAAGCGTCAGACTCGTGAACTGTGGGAGAAAAAAGGTCGTGCCATGTTGGTTGATGATGTGGCAGAGGCCTTGAAAAATCACGAAGACCGACGTGTGCAAGACGTGGGTGAGCAGCTCTATCCGTTTACGACACAGGGCGAATATGGCCGCTTCTTTAATGGCCACAACAATATTCGCTTCAAAAACCGTTTCACCGTTCTGGAGTTAGAAGAACTCAAGGGGCGTAAGCACCTGCAACAAGTGGTGTTGCTTCAGCTTATCTACCAAATCCAACAAGAGATGTACTTAGGTGAGCGGGATCGTCGCAAGATTGTGTTTATCGACGAAGCGTGGGATCTGCTGACTCAAGGTGATGTCGGTAAGTTCATCGAAACGGGTTACCGTCGATTTCGAAAATATGGCGGCAGTGCTGTAACGGTAACGCAGTCGGTCAACGATTTGTATGACAGCCCTACAGGTAAAGCCATCGCTGAAAACTCGGCCAATATGTACCTGCTTGGCCAAAAAGCTGAAACCATCAACGCGCTCAAAAAAGAAGGCCGCTTGCCACTAGGTGAAGGCGGTTATGAGTACCTGAAAACGGTTCATACCGTCACTGGTGTCTATTCCGAAATTTTCTTTATTACCGAAATGGGCACCGGGATTGGCCGCCTCATCGTCGATCCGTTTCACAAGCTGTTGTACTCGTCCCGTGCAGAAGATGTAAACGCGATTAAACAGTTAACGCGCAAAGGCCTTTCTGTTGCTGATGCCATCTCTCAGTTGTTGAAGGAGCGAGGCTATGAATAAGACCACGCTTTGGCCATTTATGGCCTCTATTACTTTGTCTATTGCTGGTAGCGGTTTAATGACCAGTTGGCTCTTAATGAAAACACTCGAACCCATCCACAGCCAGTTGGCGTTAAGTACGCCTATTGCAGTCGTGGATTTTGGTGAGGCGGTGTTGTCATTGGGCCCCAATGCCAGCGAACAAGACATCGAATCCAGTTTGCTTCAGACCAATCAGCAAATTGAAAAGCTAAAAGCAGCCGGTTTTATCGTGCTGGATGCCCAGGCGGTGGTGGGTGCTGATGACTCCGTATTTGTGCCAGTAGGCTCAAAGGAGGTGTCTCATGCAGATACTCCGTAAAAGAATGCCTTGGCGGCCATATCTCATCCGGTTGACCGCTCTCGCGTTAATCATGGCCGTGGTAGGCACCTACGCCATGATGCGCTACCGAATAGGTATCGATACCCAGCAAGAGCGATGCCTGCCTGATACCACGGTGTATCTGATTGACCTATGGAATAAAGAGCCCGTTAAGGATGGTTTGTATGCCTTCCACTCAAAAGGACTCGCTCCGTTATATAACGACGGTACTCGGATGCTTAAACGCCTAACAGGGATGCCTGGGGATGAAGTCAAGGTGACGCCTGAGCATGTGCTGGTGAACGGTGCTGAAGTCTCTACCGGCATGGCATTAGCCCAGCGTCTTGGTGTGGCGGAATCACAATTTAGACGCTCATTGACGCTACAAGAAAACGAATATTGGTTTTCCGGTGAGGCCGCAACGAGTTTCGACTCCCGTTATTGGAATGCCGTTAAGCGCGAGCAGATTGTCGGTCGTGCTTGGCCGCTTTGGTAGGAGGTAGATGATGCAAAGACTATGTCTCTTATTTTTGTTGGTTGCTCCATTGTCTTGGGTTCAAGTGTCCTGGGCACAAGAGCCTTTTCTGTTGTCTGACGAAGACAAAAAGATCGTCGAAATGAGCCGCAGCATTTTACAAAGTGCTGTGGATGGTTCATCTGAATTTATCGAGCCTTTTTCACCGATTGAACAACCTAAGTCGCGCAAACACAACGATGAATGGTTGATATTTGCGTCGTCTTCACTGGGGGATTCCTCACTGAAGCAGCTATTTAAAGAGGCCAGTGCTACCGGCGCTATTGTGTTGTTTCGGGGAATTCCTGAAGGAAAGACCTTGGGGGCGGCTATCCGTGATTGGCATACCCTGATGACGGGGCTTGATCCTGTTCCTCAGGTTCGAATCGATCCGAAAGCCTTTGTGCACTGGCGGGTGACTAGCGTGCCTGCCATTTTCCGCATAAAAGATGACAAGGTGACTGCAAGTGCACTAGGGGTTTACAGCAAGGACTGGTTGCAGCGTCAAATTGAAACAGGCAATACCGGTTCATTGGGTCAACGCGGTCCTATTCATTCGATTTTAGAACCGGATTTGATGCAAGTAGCGATGCAGCGTTTACAGTCGATTGACTTGGGCGCGTTAAAGAAAAAAGCCATTGAGCGTTTCTGGTCTCGCCAAACATTTACTGAGTTACCCAAAGCCACGCAGTATCGGATAAGAATGGTTGATCCAACCATCGTCATGCAGCGGCCACTATTGGATGCCAATGGCCGAACATTGATCCCAGCAGGAACGCGTATTAACCCGCTAAATGCCTTGCCGTTCACTCAGCAGCTTGTGGTGTTTAATGCGTCGAACGCTGAAGAAGTGGACGCAGTAGCGCATTGGCTTGAGACGCAAGATAGGACACTGCGCCGCATTACGCTTATCACCACGCAGCTCGACCGTGCCCAAGGCTGGAATCGCCTCAATGCGCTCGAAAAGACATTGGATAGTCCGGTTTACCTTCTCAATGCCTCGCTAAAGCAGCGCTTTGATCTGCAAGTCACCCCATCGTTTGTTCAAGCAAAGGGGCTCGCGTTTGAAATAGAAGAAATTCCAGCAAAGGAGCTTGTTCATGAAAAAGCTCAATAATACGTATCGTCTGTTGCGGACTCTCGTTGTCATGTTTGTCCTTGGCGCATCTATTCCTGCAAAAGCCGAACTGACCTGCCCAGACGCGGGTTTATTGTCGGGTAAGTTGCTGACGGATGTTTGCTGGTCATGCATTTTTCCTATCCGAGTTGCGGGTCTTCCTCTTGGCTCTGGTAGTGTCCCAAGCGGCGCATCAAACAAGTCATTTTGCTTATGTGAAGATAACTTAGGCGTGCCAAGGCCAGGTATTGTTACCAGCATGTGGGAGCCAGCGCGTCTGATTGAATTGGTCAGAACGCCGGGCTGTTCGCCGTCCCTGGGAGGGATTCGTTTACCGTTAGGTGATAGGCGACTGCAAGGTGGTCATGGCGAGGGTGAATACGATACCGGTGATCTCGCTTTCTACCATTACCATTATTACGCCTTTCCGCTTTTGGTCATGCTCGATTTGTTCATGGATGGCAATTGCAATGCCGATGGTTACATGGACTTTGACTTGATGTATTTGTCCGAATTGGACCCAACATGGCTGAACGATGAACTGGCCTTTTTTACTCAGCCTGAAGCGGCTGCCGTTGCCAATCCATTGGCTATATCTGCTTGTACCGCTGACGCTGCTTCATCAACGCTTGGTAAACCCATCGACCAGTTGTTTTGGTGTGCTGGCAGTTGGGGCCATCTCTACCCGTTATCTGGCCACACCTTAGCCTTTGGCTCATTAGCAGAAAACACCAGCCATTTAGCGGCGCGTGCAATCGCGGCTCAACACAGGCGTGGTCTTGCTAGGCGAACAATGGGGAACAGTGCGCTATGCCGACCTGTTATCGAACCCATGCTGCCGAAATCCCAATACAAGATGAGTATGTTCTTCCCTGTGCCGGAAACTGAAAGTGCGCATGTCATCGGTGAAAGCACCATGAAATGGGGAGAGTGGCGAACAATCCCAGGTGCCGGTGAAGATGCACTCTACATTTTGTGGCGCTGGCAAGACTGCTGTAACTCGGGAGGTTAACTATGAAACCAACATTTTTTACCCGAGTGTTAGCGGGTATTTTATCTATCACTATGGCGTGCTTGCCCTTACATGGTGTGGCCGCTGATGTGCAGCGCCAATCCGGTCTAAGCGGACAACAGGAAGGTAAGCAATTGCTGCAAAACTGGACGATGCCCGCACTCAATGGCAATACATTGTCGGTGCCGAATGGCAGTGGTAATGAGTCCATTAACTTGCAAGAGCTTTTCCCTGGTATGGATCAGGGCTCATTGGATGTCTTAACGGGCGTTTATGGCTCTGATGCCAGTATGAATCAATTGGGGACGCAGCGCCAAGAGAGCATGGCATCCGAAAGTGGCGCTACGAGTGAGGCGTTTCGCTCGCTCCAGCAAATCAAAGACAGGTCTCGGCCAGATATGGTCAATGATCTGCTTTGGGCATTAACTGATGCGGTTCAAACTGACCCAAATCTATTAACCCAAAGCTTCCCCGGCTGTGAGTCTCAAGGTGAGGGTAGCCCAAATTACCAGCAATGTGACAGGCTCAATACAGCGGTTAACAGCTGCACTATTACTCACGATTACACGGCAGGCATCATTGAGCATGTTTCAGGGCCGATGAACCTTCGCTCTTGTGGTGAGGGGTGTCTTGAAGTTTGGATAGGACGAATTGGCGACAACTACTGGAGTGGCAGTTGTAAAGTATTTGAACAGGCCATCACACTCAAAGTCGTGAATCCCGATGCGATTACCTCAGCCGTTCTTGAGTACGCAAAATGGGATGACTACATGCAAGTGTGGCTTGGCGATCAGAAAATCTGGTCTGGGCCGAACAATAACTTTCCACCAGAAACGGCTGGCCGCTGCGAGCTCAGTACCAGTTGGGAGCGCAATCCAAATACCGATCTCACTGCTAAGCTAAAAACGGTAGAACCAGGTTTAGAAGTGCCGGTAAAAATTCGCGTATCGGTCACTGGTAGTGGTGAGGGGTATGCACGCATCAAGGTACGCTTTGATCCAACCAAGGTGGTGATGAATGATAGTTGGTCGCCGCAATCCTGTATCGAACAAGCAGCGGATATTCCGACAAAGTTTTCAGACTACAGCATTCAATGCACGGATCAGCCTTCTTCAACCAACGGATGTACGGTGGTCAATGGTGTTTCAGTTTGTGAATCCTACTTTGCCCCAAGCCCTGTGACTGGCATATCGCCTTTGTGTCGGCGTGTACAAGTCAGTGTGGATGACGAAAGCTATAAGGGGATTGAAAATCAGGCCTGCCAAGTGCTTGAAGCGAATCCTTCCTGTGGCTTCATGTCGTCAGAATGTGCCGAGACCAATGATAAAGGTGAATGCATTCGTTTTACCGATACCTATGACTGTGGATTGCAAACCAGCGATCCAAAGTGTGTGGTATCCAATCTTATGCCGAGTAGTTTTGAGGCCTGTGAGCCTACTCAGACGATTACGCCATTTACTGAAACCAAGCATGTACCGGATTACCAGGTGTGCGAGAAGATCAGCACGCTTACTCAGTGTCAGTTAGAGCGACGTGTATCGGCTGAAACCCATCAACAAAGCTGGTCCATTGAGCGTGGTTGCTTTAGCTCCGAAACGCTCAGTTTTGTTCCTCAGCACAGTAACACCATGCAAACTGGAAACGCGACGCTGAGTATTTTTGATAATCAAAATACTGAGATAAAAATCACCGAGTCGCCATCCAAGGCAAATGGTTGGAAAACGACACTCTCATTGACGGGCAATAAGGAGACGGTGACTGAGACGAAACCGTCCATTAAATACCCTGAAATGACCTGTCCAAAAGGAACCTTGGTTGGCTCATTGTGCAAGGTCGTTAATGGGTCGATTATTTCGTGGCATGAACCCCAGGAAATCACTCGTTCCAGATGCGAGTCCGGCTGGAACAAAGTCGATTTCGATACTTGCAGCCGAGAAGTTCAGAAGTGTTTGGCTCCTGCGAAACTGAGCGCTTCATTGACCTTCTCTGGCAAGTACTTAGAGCAGGAGGTAGTTCATCAATCAAGTGATCCAGGCATAGACCAATGCTTGATGCAAACGGATCAGTTTACTGCGGTGCAGTGGCAGTGTTTGGATACGGGCACAAAACGAATCGACGAGTTAACGGTTGGTAGTGGCGAGTTGGCCAATCTTGGAAGCCTTTATCCGGCGGTAGTTTCGTCTCCTGCTCATTTAACCAGTCGCGGCAGTTCTGATGGACTGGGGCTCTCATGCTGGAGGGCAAGAGCGACCTACAATGCTTCGACTGCTCATCCAGAGTTCAACATGGGCAGCTCAGATAGCTGGGTAGATGCCAATGGTAATACACAAACCATCGTCAATAACGGACAAAACACGACCACCAATACGTGTGCCACGCTAGAGCAAAACCCTGCCTGCCAGTATGTCAGAACCGAATGCACTGAAGGCGGGGCTGGTCATGAAGGCTTCTGTTATATCCAAAGTTTGGTGTATGACTGCGGACAAAGCGTTGAAGTGCAAAATGCTCGAATGGAAACTCAATACAACTGTGAGGGGCCAGTTCGCTGTATGGGCACAGATTGTTTAGAGCCAGAGTCAATCAAGCAGGCTAACTTTGCAGAAGCAGCTGCGATGCTTAATGCGGCGCAGTTTATGACCAATGATATGTCATGCACGGGAGCTGATGGCCAAGATAACGTCGAGTGTACGGTCTTTAAAGGTAATGCTGGCCAGTGCAAAAAAGCCGTTGGAGGTATAGTGGATTGCTGTGAAAAGCCAAGTGGCGTGTCGTTATCGGATTACATCACGATGATAGTAGCGGTTAACAAGCTTGATACGGCAGTCATGGCCATGAATCCGTCTTCGGCAATCTATGGATCGTGGAATACGCTTAGGGAACCGATCACGAGTACCTGGAGTGCGGTTAAAGAGCCTTTTGTGTCTGCATGGGACTCTCTCATGGGGGCTGGGCCATCAACGGCTGCTGGCGCGGGAGCGGAGCAAGCTGCGACTGGCTTTATGCAGGTGTTGACCAACAAAACGGCTGAGTGGGTAGGCTCTACCTTTGGTTCGGGGGCGCAATCGGCACTGTTTAGTAACGTTGGTGGCGCGGTTGGAGCCGATGGTGTTGTATCGGGTGGTAACTTTGCGCTGGGTGGCGCTGCGGGCGCGGTTCTGAGTACGGTTATGACGGCCTACATGATTTATTCAGTCACCATGATCCTCATTCAGCTTATCTGGGAATGTGAGCAGAGCGAGTTTGAAATGAACGCCAAGCGGGTATTGAAGAGTTGCCATTACATTGGCTCTTACTGCAAGTCTAAATTCTTAGGTGCCTGTGTTGAAAAACGGCAGTCATATTGCTGCTTTACTTCGCCGCTTTCACGGATCATTCAAGAACAAGTACGTCCTCAATTGGGCCTTGGTTGGGGCAGTGCGAAGTCACCAAACTGTGAAGGTTTAACCGCGAGTCAGTTAAACCAGGTAGATTGGAGCCAAGTCAATCTGGATGAATGGATAGGTATCTTATCGATAACAGGCAACCTACCCGAAGTACCGTCACTGGATCTGGAACGACTCACAGGCGCAGGAAGTACGCTAAACGTTGATGGAAACCGTCAAAGTGCCGCAGATAGAGCCATTGAAAGGCTAAACGGAATGGATACCCAGAAACTGCGTCTGGAGGCGACAGAAGAAATTTCGGGGTATAAACAATATTAAGTATGTTCGACGTTTAATTACATTTTTGAGTTATATAATCATATAAGTGGCTAGAGCTAGCCACTTATAATAATGTCTACTTGAGGGGGGCATCACTGAGTTTCCTGTCTTTTTAGAAAATCAATAATTAGACCATGGTTAGGGCTGGATGACTCAATTCCGCCATTGCTCGAAACTTTCATTTTAAATTTTTCATCGAAATAAAAAAAAGACGCATGTATGCTTTTGAAGTTATACGACTGTTCATCAAAGACTTTGTTTAGTGATTCTAAAATGGATTTTCTAGATCTAATTTGGATGTCTGCAATATTGTTAGCGTCAATCTTAATGTTTGATGCTGCAAGATAAGAGATGTCTACATTTTTTATTTCTCTTGATTCTTCAAGGTGGGTTATAAATTTATTTATGTTAATTTGTACGTTGCTGATATAGGTTTCTTTGTCTAGCGTTAGTTCAAGCTTGTCAATAAAAGTCTTAATGCTTCTAGGTGGTGATGATATTTCGATGATGTATCTATGATTCTGGAATTTAATTAATCTGAAATCGAAATTTATGATTTTTATTTGCTTGTTTTCAATTTTTCTACCATCAGGGAGTGTAAATATATCAAGAATTGTTATTTGTTCGAAGTACGAAGCTTCTATTTCGTCATTATCAATAGAAATAACTTCAAAGCCATAACTTTTGTCTTCTGAAAAGTGGCATTTTAAAAGCGAATTGATAATTTCATCGGGATCTTTTTCAACTGTTAAGTATATCCACTTTGACTTCATTTTAGCTACTCCATTACCTTTTTAAGTGAATTATGTGCAGCAGTTTCCACTTTTTTTGTGAGTTCACGCTCTTGAATAGACGTTAATGATTTCCTACCTTTTACGTATTCGCCTGAACCTTTATAGGAGTAGAACCCTTTAACTAAATAAGAAAAATAATCTTTGTTTTCAGCATCGGAAAATTGAGCTTCAAACTCGTACAATTCATCATCTAGTTTTTCTGACTTTGATCGCCAAACAATTTTAGATATATAAAATCCTTTTTTGTATAGTTGTAGTAATTCCTCGGAACGTAAAACATTTTGACCTTTTAGAGAAGCCTTTGAAATGTGCGTTCCTAACTCGAGGTTTTCAAAATCGTTTTCATCTTCATCTTCATCTTCATCTTCATCAAGATGTTTTTCTTCGGGGTGGTAAACATAAACATCGGTGACATCATATAACTTGTATCCGTCAATGCCATTTATTAGCTCGTTGAAGAATCTTGTAACCACCTCATGATCGGTTGTATTCGACAAGTTTATATTTGTTGTTTCAACTTCCTCTTCAAGCTCGGATTCTAGTTTTGATATGTAAAGAGACTTCCATTCTTCAACAGTCTTATTTTGTGGGTGACGTATAATCAAATTTTCTTCATTTATTTCTATTGAGATTACTGCTTCTTTATTTGATATTTGTTTGAATTCTGAATTGCTGTAGTTAAATTCTCTATACTCTACCTTAATACTTATTGAATTCATTTCTGACTCTTCAATAGTGCAGGTTGCGCCGAAATGTTCAAGGTCACTTACAAGTCCAGCCGCAACAGTTTCTATGATGTCTTTGTCTACAATTCTATTTACTGTAGTACTGGTGTTTTTTTCTCTTCGTGTATTTGCGCCCAGTATGTCAGCAAGTCTTTTGTAATCTTGGTAAGAATGCGGAAATAAAGAAAAGTACCTAGCTAGTTTTTCCCTTTTCGTCTCATGAGATACAATAATTCCTCTACTCAGGAATATATCCTTTAGCTCACTATTTGTTACTTTTGACTGATTAATTGCATCAAACATGGCCTTATCACTAACGCTGTATAAACTTCCTTTCATTACTCTCTCCAACCTACATTTATGTCAGTCAATAATTCCTTCGTTTGAGTTATTGTCTCGAACTGTGATTCAATTTCCTTTAGTCGTTGTTTTTTGTATGTGTCATATCCCCATGCAGCTGCATAAGTAGAAATTGCGTTTTTGAAATTACTTACTATATCCTTATGTTTTTCACTTGCTGCGCATCTTATTTTTATAGGTTGAGAACTATCAAGCATCTGATTTTTAGATATAGTATCGAGTAAGTAGATGAATTCTTCTTGTGTTTCACCTTTTCCGTTGTAATAAATTATATGGCCTTGCTGTTCGACTATGCTTCCATCTTTAGGATTTGACACACTTTCATACCCGATTATTAGAAAAGGTGAGGATAAAAGCTCTATTGTTGCAGGGCGAAGATATTTGTCGAAGTGAGTTTTGTGCAAAAATAGTTCTGGATAATGGAACCAATGCTTTTGTTCGTATAAGTGAGGGAATTTCTGCTTTGAAGCGAGGTAATTTAAATCGGCAACTATTGTATTCAGATAATTAATTTGCGAAGGTTCGATTATATGAATCATTTGATCTCGTTTTAGACCAATATTGCTTGTGTTTATGACTCTCTTGGTTGTAGGATCGTTTTTAGTCTTGATGAAAAATCGTTCGTAAAACTCTCTATCGAATTTTCCATCGTGATTATAAGTGAATAGTAGTGCTCTAATCTCAGTTGGCTCCTCAAAATTAGCATAGCGACCTCTCCATTCCTTGCTTAGCCTTGCACATTCGATTGTTTTTGCTAATGACTGAAGAGCTGTTCGAACATTTTTCTCACTTATTGATCCTTCTTTGTAACTTTTTAAATCGGTGTTAAAAAGAACTCTTTTATTCGTATATGGATCAAGATAATGGAAAACCACATCTACTGGATGAGTATGGTTATCCGCACTCTTAGAGCTAGAATGTTCGTTAGGTTTACTACAGTCGAAATTTGTATTGTATAACTTTACAGTTTCCCACTTGAATACTGATAGTAACTGTTCAGATACTAATTCCGCCATCTTGCCAATATTTTCGGTTTCAGCCATCAACAACTCCGTTGCATAAAATGTTTCATTATGATAACCATACTACAGTCATTGCCGTTCCCAAGTACACCATTAGTCAACTATATGTCTATTTTTTACATCCACAGGCTGATTAACAACTTTGTGTAACATGGCAATTACTGTTTCCTTGTACACTTCTAATCTTCAAATCACGTATTTTTTCCCATTCGTCAACAGGGTCCATTCTTGACCAAGCTTCAAATAGCTGAGTTTGTTGCCTGCTTAGTCTTAGGCCGTATTGATCTCGCATGTAGAAATAGATTCTAGCAATATCACCCTGACGGTTAGCTGGTGGTTCTGCTCGACGGTCTTTGAAATTAACTTCGAAATCACATTGACCATAGGATCTTGGTTCGTTCGGAATCATGCCAAATCGAAAATTTGACCTATCCCCATTGAGCTCTCCTACAGATGGTACGAGGTTATGGAGATCTGAAACCATTTTAGAAAACTCAGGATCATTCTTTTCACAGTTCCGACGACCACCATTTTGCCAGCATTGGCGTTGATGGCCAATTTCCCAAGCTGAGACAACGTGCTCCCACTCTAAGCGTTCTCCTCGTTTCGGTTGCTTCCTTGGTTCATATCCGCAAGATGCAGCATCAATCGCACCATCATTGTTATAGCTACATCCACAGTAAAACGTACTCTGGTTGTCTTGGTAAATTTCTCGGGCAAATCGTTTTGCCTGGCTGAACGATGTTGGGTGTTCTGCAAATGCAGGGATAGCGAACAACGCTATTAAGAAGGTAACGAGAAAATTAGTTCTATTCATGTAAATTGGCCAAAAATGACAGTTAAATTCATTTTAATGATTTTGATAGAAAATACTGCAAGATGAAGAGCCCCTTCGAGAGGGGCTGGTTGATGGGAGCCTAGTTGGCTAGTTGGCGGGGTTATCTGTTTCCTCTTCAGTGATATCGTCATCGGTTGAAGGCACCGCTTGCTCAACTTCTGCTTCTTTACCCTTAACTTGGGCTGATTTTCGTGCTCGAATTTCGATATCAATTATGCGTCGAGCCAGTTTGATGATGCGCTGTTGCCATGCGTAGTTGCCATCAACACGTTGCTTGTTGCTAAGCACGCTGGACAACCAGAGTGTGTCCATTGAGATCATCAACGCATCGAGTTTGCGAACTAAGCCGACAAACTGACCAACCTGAGGCGAGCTGATTTTGGCGTTGAAGGTAATCGGGTCGGTGTAGTCAGGTACTTCATCGATGCCGTTGGACTCCATCAGTTTGTCCAAACGAGCTTGTTCTTTGTCTACCGCCTTAGCGCAATCCTCGATCAACTGGCTAATGATCTGTTCCACTTCATCAATTTCGTTCTCATCGCCAATGATGCGTAGGATGACATCGATTCCGTAAAGCGCACTGACCGTGCGCCTAAAAACACGGTCAACGACACGTTGCGCCTGTAAGCTGTTAATTGTGAATGATTGTTCAAAGATGGGTTTTGAGTAATTGGGTTTTGCTTGGGCCATAGGTTTGCTCCTGATATGACAATAATCAGTCCCTAGACTAATCCTCTGTGAGGTAATGGCCTTTCAGCTAAGTGGAAGAATTGAGCATCTTTCTAACTACCCTGTCTGGATAAGACGGTTACACTGACTATCAAATATTGCTGATCTGTTTCAGTGATATCTGCGCCTGAGAGCATGAGCTCAAAGGAAGCCCGCCGCTGAGTATTCTCAGTGGTACTAAGAGGTAGCTAGCCTCCTTAAACAAATAGCCTGCATGTTTACATGCTCAACCATGCGTTCCTTACGGTTCGCCTTTTCACCACCCAACTGGGGGAGTTTTCCCCAGTTGGGGGTGACTCCTTCAAAACCAACATAAGGAGTCACCAATGGAATATATCTTCGGATTTATTATCCAAATCGCAGGCATTATGTTGCTTGCAAAACTGAGCTGGTCGCTTTTGCGATTGCTTGCTCGTCAAAGCGTGCGTCCGTTTCGATTTGTACTTACTCAAATTAAGCGATTGCTCACACCAACACTAAAACGTCGTCCAATGGCAGTGCCTAAAGCTCCTGGTATGCCCCGTTTGACATCTGCGTTTTACAAAGAGCCACATCCGTACGACATGGCTTTACTCGAAATACCAACCTATCTGCGTCGTCAGTCTTCTTTGCCCAGCCGGGCAGAAGCGACTGTGTGCACAGAGTTCAACTAAGACAAGGAGAACATCATGAAAAACCAAGTAACACTCATAGGCTACGTTGGCTCTGAGCCAGAGACGCGAGCCTATCCATCAGGTGATTTGGTGACCAGCATTTCGCTGGCCACTTCTGAGAAATGGCGCGACCGGCAATCCAATGAGCTCAAAGAGCATACGGAATGGCATCGGGTCGTTTTTCGAGATCGTGGTGGATTTAAGTTAGGGCTAAGGGCAAAAGATTTAATCCAAAAAGGAGCGAAGCTTTTTGTTCAAGGGCCTCAGCGCACGCGCTCATGGGAGAAAGATGGCATTAAGCATCGATTGACCGAAGTGGACGCGGACGAGTTTCTGCTTCTTGATAGTGTGAATAAAGCATCTGAGCCATCACCGGCGGATGATGCGAGCTCCCAAGCTAATTGGGCACAAACTTATCCTGAACCAGATTTTTAACCGAGCAAAAATGCTTTAACCCAGCCGGGAGTACTTTCCCGTCAGGGGCAGACTCCCACTTTGATTGTCGGAGTCCACAATGGAAAAACCAAAGCTAATCCAACGCTTTGCTGAGCGCTTTAGTGTCGATCCAAACAAACTGTTCGATACCCTAAAAGCAACAGCATTCAAGCAACGTGACGGTAGTGCACCGACCAATGAGCAGATGATGGCGCTCTTGGTGGTTGCAGATCAGTACGGCTTGAACCCTTTCACCAAAGAGATTTTTGCGTTCCCTGATAAACAAGCTGGAATCATTCCAGTGGTAGGTGTCGATGGATGGTCTCGCATCATAAATCAACACGACCAGTTTGATGGCATGGAGTTCAAGACTTCAGAAACCAAAGTCTCACTGGATGGCGCGAAAGAATGCCCGGAATGGATGGAATGCATTATCTATCGGCGCGACCGTTCACACCCAGTCAAAATCACTGAGTACCTGGATGAAGTCTATCGACCGCCTTTTGAAGGTAACGGCAAAAATGGCCCTTACCGTGTGGATGGTCCATGGCAGACGCACACTAAGCGAATGCTAAGGCATAAATCCATGATCCAGTGTTCCCGCATTGCGTTTGGCTTTGTGGGAATTTTCGATCAAGACGAAGCGGAGCGAATCATCGAAGGCCAAGCAACACACGTTGTTGAGCCATCTGTGATTCCACCCGAGCAAGTTGATGATCGAACCCGAGGGCTTGTTTACAAGCTTATCGAGCGGGCGGAAGCTTCAAACGCTTGGAATAGTGCATTGGAATATGCCAATGAACATTTTCAAGGTGTTGAACTGACGTTTGCGAAACAAGAAATATTTAATGCACAGCAACAAGCAGCCAAAGCGCTCACACAGCCTTTAGCTTCTTAGCGCCACGCATTCATTTTACGAACCCTGGCGGGATTATTCTCCCGTCAGGGGGAAGGTCTCGTCTTTTTTTTGGAGATCTTCCATGACTAAATCAGCCTCACTTTTTCGCTTGGTATTGGTTGTTGCCCTTGTCGTAGGTTCGATTCAAGCCGGTAAAGCGGCAATTGATTCGGTTCAAGCAAGTGTTGTTCAGCACCAAACAGCGTTAGCACAAGCTGCAAAGTAACCACTTAACCCTGAAGGGGAGTTCTCTCCTTCGGGGGAGTCTCCCCTCAAAGGAGGCAATATGAAGGTTATCGACCTATCACAGCGTACTCCTGCATGGCACCAGTGGCGCATTGCAGGGGTTACGGCATCTGAAGCCCCAATTATTATGGGGCGTTCACCCTACAAAACACCTTGGCGATTATGGGCAGAAAAAACCGGATTCGTATTACCGGAAGACCTGTCGAATAATCCAAATGTGCTTCGCGGTATAAGGTTGGAGCCTCAAGCAAGGCGAGCATTTGAGAATGCGCATAATGACTTTCTTCTGCCGTTATGTGCAGAAGCCGATCATAACGCAATCTTTCGAGCCAGCTTTGATGGCATCAACGATGCGGGCGAACCTGTTGAACTGAAATGTCCTTGCCAGTCAGTTTTTGAGGATGTGCAAGCTCACCGAGAACAAAGCGAGGCGTACCAGTTGTATTGGGTGCAAGTACAGCATCAAATACTGGTCGCCAATAGCACGCGAGGTTGGTTGGTTTTCTATTTTGAGGATCAACTGATTGAGTTTGAAATACAACGAGACGCGGCGTTCTTAACTGAGTTGCAAGAAACAGCGCTTCAGTTTTGGGAGTTAGTACAGACCAAAAAAGAACCGTCAAAATGCCCTGAGCAAGATTGTTTTGTTCCCAAGGGTGAAGCCCAATACCGTTGGACATCGCTGTCTCGACAGTATTGCTCAGCACATGCCGAAGTGGTCCGACTGGAAAATCACATTAAATCTTTGAAAGAGGAAATGCGAGACGCCCAGTCAAAATTGGTCGCCATGATGGGTAACTACGCTCATGCCGACTATGCTGGGGTCAAACTCAGCCGCTACATGATGGCGGGCACGGTGGACTATAAGCAATTGGCCACCGATAAGTTAGGCGAGCTGGATGAACAGGTTTTAGCCGCTTACCGAAAAGCGCCACAAGAGCGGTTGCGCATTAGCACCAATAAGCCAGAGCAGCCCGTTGAAACACCAATCAAAATCAGTCTTGAGCAAGATAACTTGGTTCTGCCAGGTGACTCGCCGAGCTCATTTTACTTTTAACGTTCACTTGGAGCCGATTTCGGCTCCTTTCTCATGCGCTTACATCGAGTGCATCAGAAAGCAGTTTCACTCGTAGCCAATGCTGGGTACGAATGATAGAGCGAGCTGAACTCTTACATACACAGCCATACCACAATCAACACACCACCCGGCGGGGCCTTCATTCCCTGTTGGGGCATGGGGCCTCGTCAAAACTGATGAGGTTTACCATGACTGAACAATCCCCATTTTTGGTTCAAGTGAATCAAGCGTTTAATGTCCCGGCTCCTGATGCTTTCGTTCTGGAAGGATTTAGTGCCGACACTACCCATCCAAACATTCCCGTTCGCAAGGACGAGTATGTCTTTAGAAAAGAAGACTTACGTGACGTATTGGCGTTCTTGTCTAACCCAGACGGTGACGGTTTGTATATTACAGGCCCAACTGGATGCGGGAAGACCTCGCTAATTTGCCAAGTTGCTTCTCGATTGAATTGGCCTGTTCAGCAAATTACTGCGCACGGTCGATTGGAGTTGTCCGATCTTATCGGTCACCACACGCTGGTTAATGGCAACATGACCTTTGTGTATGGACCGCTGGCACTGGCTGTAAAGCATGGCCATTTGCTGATCATTAATGAAATGGATCTTGCTGAGCCTGCTGAACTGGCTGGGCTCAATGACATTTTGGAAGGTGCCCCGTTGGTCATCGCACAAAATGGCGGTGAGATCATCATGCCACATAACAAGTTTCGTTTTATCGCAACCGGCAACAGTGCGGGCAGCGGTGATCAAACGGGCTTGTATCAAGGCGTGCTTCAACAGAATTTGGCTTTCCTTGATCGCTTTAGAATCATTGAAGCGACCTATGCAGAGCCATCTGTAGAGGAAGCCATTCTGGAGAATGTTGCGCCGGGCTTGCCAGAAGTCTTTCGCCAAAAAATGGTGAAGGTGGCTGGTGACATTCGTCGTCTTTTTATTGGGGGCGCGGATGGCGGTGCGGAGCTTAGTATCACCATGTCCACTAGGACCTTGGTGCGCTGGGCAAAGTTAACACTTGCTTTTAAAGGCGCTCCTAACGCAGTGGAGTATGCACTGGTTCGGTCTTTGACGGCTCGTGCTGAGTTGGAGCAACGAGAAGCCATTCACCGTATTGCCGCTGATGTCTTCGGTGACCATTGGGAGGATTGATGATGGAAAAGTGCTTTGCTCTTTACCGTTACAGTCATTCTGATGGGACAGCCAAAGAATGGGCCATTTACGTTGGATCAGATACCAAGGAGATTGAAGTTCGGTTTGGAAAAGCCGGTCAATTATCGCAGCAGCGATTGATTGATTCGACTGATCCTAACGCTGAAGCAGACCGACGAATCAATGAGAAAATCAACAAGGGTTATCGATTTGTTGGACACGTCGGTATTGATCATCAAGGGCGGCCATTTGAACTCTCAAATGCGCTAGATAGTGTCGCGTGCGCCAATAACGTCAGTTGGGAGTTTCGTACTCGCAAGGACGTCAATGGCCAAATATCGCTGGCGCAAAAAGCGTTGTTCGATATGGCAAAGCTGCTTGAAGCCTATGGCTTGGCTGTTATTGATGATAACCAGGTCAGGATTGGAGAATGGTCATTAGGGTTTTGCAAAAGCGGATTACCTAGAACCAATCAAATCAGCATGGTGTCAGGTGAAGGCGCTGGCATTGTTAACACTGATGATGGCCCGTGGCCATTGTTGCTGTTACTGGCCTTTAAGCGTCAATTACCACCACTGTGTTCGCTCACAGTAGCGAGTCCTGAAGGGATAGAAGTATCCGACCAACTGAAGTTGGAAAAAGATGTATTGCGGTCGCTAGGCAGTGATTTAGAGCGGGTTCGCCCGATAGCTGAAGCACTGGACTTAATGCCTGTGAAAATCGATCTCAACCAATCGTCGCCAGATTCGCAAAATTACTATTTCTGATAGTGATGTTGCCATTAGCGCGTCAACTACTACCACCCAAATGGGGGCCATTGCTCCTGTTGGGAGTGGTGCGTCCCCATCTCGCATGAGGAAGCACTATGAGTATTCAAACCCTCGACAAACTTTTGATTTGTCACATCGACTGTTCCATCTGGAGCGGTAGAAAAAAACTAAGGCCTGAAGATTTCAGACTAGCCAATGGCAGCCAACTTCCACCGAAGGATGTTGCCAGCTTAGGGAGTAAAAAAATTTGCGACCCTGAGGCATTGGCGAACTTTGAAAGGCTTAAGAAAGAAGCGCAGCGCTTGTGTGAGCAAGTCGGTGTGCGGTTTTTAGGTGGCTATGCCGTCCCTGAAGACCGAATTGATCAGATTGTTCCAGAGCTTGACCGGATCGGTCAGGAGTTTGCGCAGTGTAAGCAGTTGTTCTTGGACAACTATGATCAGGTGACGTTTGACTGGGTTGCGAAACACCCGGAATTTGCAGATGCAATCCGAAGTGCATTATCGCCCATCGAAGACGTTGAACAACGGCTTCAGTTCGATTATGCCATCTATCGAATGCAACCGGCTGAACAAGCTGGAGGCTTAGATGACAAGGTCAATGGTATGGGACACACCCTCTTTAGGGAGGTGGCTCGTGATGCCAATGAACTGTTTGAGCGTTCCGTTGTAGGCAAGAATCAAATCAGTCAGCGAGCCCTTAATCCGCTCAAGCGATTAAGAGACAAGTTGGATGGTTTGTCCTTCCTGGATCATCGAGTTCAGCCGATGGTTGAAGCGATGGACAATTTATTTGTTCGTCTGCCGAAGACCGGCCCTGTGACAGACAATCTCTATCACGAACTGATGGCGACCATTTTAATTTTGTCTGATCCAGACAAGATGAGAATGCACGGTGAAGGTCAATTGGATATCAGACAACTGATGCCCAAACCTGAACCTAAACCCGCACAGCCAGTATCTGCTCAGGCAGATAACTTACGTGCAATACCACAACCAACCGTCAGACCAAACCTTGGTTCGACTGTACCAAACTCATTTTATTTCTAACGTCCTTGAGGGCATGTTGCCCTTAAGGGCGCATGTCCTCTGAACTATGTAAGAGGAAATTATGCAATCAACCATCCATAACCCCAGCCAACTGAACCAGTTTGAAGCACATTTTCGTGGTGTGACTGATGCGGTTGAAAGTGAATCGATACCAGAAGTGGCGTGTTGTCGAACGTTAGTACAACGGTCGTACTCAACACATAGTGTCTTGATCCCCAAGAACCCTGTTTTGATCGCAGATGCGGACGCACAAGGAGTTTGGGTAACGGCCATGGTATTTGTTCCAAACATGGCATTGCAGCAAACCGCTTATGAGCGGGCCTGGCTGCAATATCAACACGAGGTGTCTACTCAGTTACAAGACCAGTACGGTCTGACATTGGATGACATCCTGAGTTTAGACCAGCTTAAAACGTCATTTGAGCAGCACGAGAGTCCAGCTCAATTGGTGGCTTGGTTAGGTCAAAAATACGACCTGGATAAGCTAAAAGCACAGGTTTAAACACTTACATTCCCAGCGGGGAAACGCTCCCGCTGAGGGAGTATTCCCCCTAATGATTAGGAGACTCCCATGAATCATCCATTAAAAAACGCACTGCCAATCGTTGCCGCCGCTTATGGCGAAAAGTTTGGTGTGAAGGTGCTTATTCAAGGACAAGATGCGTTTACCGATGGTGAGCGGATTGTGATCCCAACAGCAAACCCAGACGACCCACACTATCAACAGATAGCTTGGGGTTATCTGGCTCATGAAGCGGCGCATATTCGGCATACCAATTTTGACATGGTGAAGAAGGCGTCGTCTAAGCCGATCCGTAAGGCACTTCTCAATATTATTGAGGATGTGCGCATTGAAAACGAATTGGCAAAGGATTACCCCGGAACCCGGCGCAGTATTTCGCAAGTGATTGAGTACATGGTGGACACACAGCAAATGTGTGTACCTGAACAGCTTGAGCCTGCATCTAACTTGCAAGCCTGGTTGTTGTTCCGCTTGAGATGCCATTTTCTGGGTCAGAAAGCGCTGACACCTCTGTATCAAGCGGTTGATGAAAGAGTGAGACAACTCTTTCCTGCCGCAGCGATGAGCCGGTTAAGCGCCATGCTTACAGCAGTGCCTAGCTTAGGGTCTACAGGTGAAGTGCTAAAACTTGTCGATTCCATCGTTGCCATGTTGGAAGAAGAATCTCGTCCACCACAGGATGAGTCGGATGCTGATAGCGGTAATGACATTGGACAAGATACGAGTAATGACAGCAATAACAGTAGTGACAGTCAAACCCCAGAAGCAGACTCGTCTGCAATGGGGGATGCCGCTGAAACGGGTGATTCAGATAACTCTGATCAAGCTGACAATTTGCGACAAGCCTTAGAGGCCAGTGCCGCTCAGTTTGAACCCGATACCTTTGCCCAAGTGGCAGAAGTGTTGTCGGAACAAGCTGAAGGACATCAGGGCGTCACACCACTCACTTTGCCTCAAGCAGAGCAGGCTATGTTGGGTGATGAGGCTATCTTGACCTTATCGGCGTCTGAGTCGGCTCAAATTCGAGCCCGACTTAGGGGCATGGTTCAGTCCAGTCAGGACAATCGGAATCATGCCAAACGGCAAGGTCTTCGAGTTGCAACCCATCGTCTTGCCGCTTCACAAGCAGGTGAGTCGAGATTGTTTATTCAAAGGCAACCTCGCATTGCGCCCAATGCTGCTGTGCACTTGCTTGTTGATATATCGGGTTCAATGGGTAAGCCCATAGGCGAGGGGAATCGCAAGTACTTTCATGTTGCCAATGAAGCCGCTTTGGCTTTGGCCATGGCACTGGAAGGCATACCGGGTGTTGTACCTGCGGTCAGTTATTTTCCTGGTATTCATCAGGAAGTTTCTATCGCGTTGTTGCCCAAGCAATCGGTTCGACATCGGGCCGCCTGTTTTGACCAAAAACCACGAGGTTGTACGCCTATGGCACAAGCGATGTGGTTTGCGGCAAACAGTTTGTTAGCGCAAAAACAGAAGCGAAAGCTAATGATAGTGCTAACCGATGGTGACCCAGATGATTGGGCTGCCACGCATGACATTGTTGACCGGTGCAGACGCAGTGGCTTTGAGCTACTGGGGATCGGGATTCAAACACGCAGTGTTGAGAGATTCTTTCCACAAAGCATCGTGATTAACGACGTCAAAGATCTAAAGCGTGAGTTATTCGAAGTAACACAACAACTGTTAATTCAGTAACCACATCCATTTTACCACCCTGCGGGGACGATTCCGTCCCCGTCTGGGCATGGGTTCGTCTCCGTTTTTTTTGGAGACTCCTATGAAAAACAAAAAATTCTTAGCTGGCGAAGAAGCCGGTACTTACATCGTTCCTGAGCAGGTGACCGAAGCGGATATATTAGATATGGCGCTCAAGCTTGCTCGTGGTCGATTGAGTAAAGGTCGAAAAATTGAACAGCCATCGTCGGCGTTCTCATACCTGCAAACACTGATGCACGAGTATGAGCACGAAGTCTTTGGCGTGCTGTTTCTTGATACAAAGCATCGTGTCATTCGATTTGAAGAGCTGTTCAAAGGGACTTTAGATGCGGCGAGCGTGTATCCAAGGGAAGTAACAAAACGAGCGCTTGAGCTTAATGCGGCAGCAGTGATACTGGTTCATAACCATCCATCGGGTGATCCTGAACCCAGTGAAGCTGATAAACGCATCACTCATCGACTCCGTGACGCCTTGTCACTTGTTGATATTCGAACGCTTGACCATGTCGTGGTCGCATCCGAGGGCTGCGTTTCGCTTGCCGAACGCGGTTATCTTTAATGAATGGGCGCATTGCCCATTCTCCTTCATCACAAAAGCAGTCCTATCAACACACGTCATCACAGCTCGAATTTCTATTTGAGTTTGATGATGCCCCAGTTACTTGGTCTGACACGGAAATCTGGCAGTTACGCGAAGGCATTCTATTGGATGCGATCCGTGTATTGCTGGACGGTCGTGTCAGTACTCGGTTGCGCAAGGATGTGTTGTCGTGGATTCAAAATGACGAATTAACGCCATTTTGCTTTCGTGTTTGCGCAATGGCTGCGGTTGTCGATCCTGATGTGCTTCGTGATTCCATCATGTGGCTATTAAGACGACATGGTATCCAGCTTGACTAACGTTCCTGCATTAACCAAACGGCTCAATGCAGGCCCAGAGCTGACTTTTATCACTTGTGGTAGGAGTCGGCTTTTTACTTAAGGAGGTTATATGGCGTTACCTTTACAAATTGAAACTGTAAGGCCATATCTTAATGGCCAGTGGCTTCAAATACTGGCGGCGTTGGTGCCAGAACTTGATGCCGCTATTGCTCGAAAAGGCCGTCATGTGGCTTGTCCTGTTCATGGCGGTCGTGATGGCTTTAGGCTGTTCAAAGATGCTGAATATACCGGAGGTGGCGTTTGTAACACCTGCGGGATCTTTCATGATGGCTTTGAACTGTTGTCTTGGATTAATGGATGGAACTTTGCTCAGTCTATTGAAGCAATCGGTCAAGCTCTAGGTATTCAACCCGGACAAGTACCAACTCGGGTAATACCGAGTAACGCTGTTGACTGGAAGGCTAGAAAGCAGGAAGAGGACAAAGCGATTATCCATCGCTTGAATCAAACCTGGGGAGAAACGTTTTCTCTTGCAGATACTCGTGCGCAACCAGTTTGGAACTACATGCATCGTCGTGGCATTGTTACCCGGCTTCGTCCTGAATGGGATTCGGTGCTGAGGTATCATCCAAACTTGCCTTACCATGATGAAGATGGCTTGTTTATCGATAGCTACCCAGCGCTGCTAGGTAAAATCGTTACTCAGCAAGGGCGTTCGGCCACGTTTCATCGGATCTACCTAAGTGAAGATGGATTCAAAGCGCCGGTTGAAAAGCCTAAAAAGATGATGCCGATACCAAGTGACAGAACAATCACTGGTGGTGCCATTCCGATAGGTGAGCCTGGTGAGGTATTAGGTGTTTCTGAAGGCATCGAAACAGCTTTAGCGGTTACCAGAGCTACGGGACAGACATGTTGGTCGGTTGTGAATGCAACGCTACTGGCTAGGTTTGAACCACCAAGTAATGTGAAAATGCTGTACATCTGGGCAGATCACGATCTCTCTGAGACCGGCCTGAATGCAGCGAATGAACTCAAGAAAAAAGCCTGGCAAAAAGGCATTCTGACACAAGTTCTGATCCCTCCGATACCAACGTCACTTGGCGTGAAAAGTTGGGATTGGAATGATGTGCTGAATGTTTACGGAGCCATGGGCTTTCCTAAAGTTCATATCTGATCGAAGGGGCTTCGGCCCCTTTTTTTGCGCCTTGCATATTTGAAAAAACATGGAGAATGAAAAATAGATAACCAATAGGAGAAACAAACATGATGGTATTAACCCTGTTAACAAAGCAGATTGATGGTGAGTTTACGGTTTACTGGAAGACCGGCATTCGAAGAGGTGGCGAGCTAAAGGTCAATTTAGGTGAGCAATACGACAAGCTACCTGAGCAGCAAAAGCCAATTGCAGCTGAGCTCTATGCTATTCATCACCTCTTGTCAGTGAAAGAGGTGATGGGCAGTAACCGAAGCGGCAATGGGCTTCAAATCCGAGTCAGTAAAGGAGCCATCAAAAAGTTACAGAAACAACGCTCAACTCAGCATTCACTGTACATCCTGACTAGGTTTTTGCTCACCCGTTACCAGGAAGCACAGATCTCGGTAGAGAAACGGGAAGATTGGCTCTCATATTCCTTTGAAGAATACAGCGTCGATAATGCTACTGTGAGAGAAATCGATGAGGTAATAAATGTTCCGAACATTGGACCTGTCGTGGTGACTCGTCATGCACTAGAAAGATTCGTGGAAAGGCTTTCAGACGGAGTACCTAAGCATCCTTGGAAGGCTTTGTGCACAAAGCTGTTATGTTCTGCGCTAACTAAAGCCGAGTTACCAGAAAGCGTCGCTACTAAAAAAGCAAAAAAATATGCACAAGAGGCCGAATTCTGGCAGCACGTGGAGAGCAAGATGTACTTTGTTATGATTACGGGTGACTCAATGAAGACATTGGTTACGGTTTTTGCAGTAAAGTAAGCTAATGTAGTATTCGCACTTTATGAATATTACTTATGTGCCAATAGCGGACGTTGAATGCCAGTTAGGGCTATTCGCTAGTATGGATAACTGTGAATAGCCTAAAAGTTATGCTGTGAACTTGTCCATATTCCTTGTCTATTGGACTTAACTTATCGCACTCTTTTCTTGCAGCTTTTGAAGATATCAAGTTTTGATTCGTAGAGAGCTGTATTCACAGAAAATACTCCTAACAGAGAATGGAACAAATTATCATGGCTAAGTGGCGAACTGCGCTCTTTTTCAATACACTTGGTGTCCAACTCGGATGAGCCTTCATATTCTTTGCTTATCCACCAGAGCATCGGGATATGTGTTTGAGCATCTGGTGCAATAAAGTAAGGTAGGCCATGTAAATAGACACCATTTTCACCAAGTGACTCACCATGGTCTGACATATAAAGCATTGATGCATCATAATATTTTTGCTGTTGAAGGCTGTTGATTATATTTGCCAGTAATCGGTCTGTTGCAACAATGCTGTTATCATATGCGTTGACAATAGTATCGCGAGAACACAACTGTAGTTGTTTATCTATGCATTCTGGTTTAAATACTTTGTCTGATGAACTACTACGCTTGAAATACTCAGGTCCGTGGCTGCCTAACTGGTGCAAAACAATAATTCTATCGGTATCTGCAATGTTTTGCAGTTCCCTATCCAAGGCATCCAATAACAGATCGTCTAAACACTGGCCTTCATTGCAACGAGGGTCTTCTTGCTTATACAGATATTCATGACGAAGTCTATCGCATACCCCTTTGCAGCCTGAGTTATTTTCATGCCAACTCACATCTACCCCTGTGGCTTGAAGGATATCTAATATATTACTGCTGCTTTTAGCTTGAGTTTCATCATAGTTTTCTCGAGTAAAAGCAGAAAACATACAAGGTAGAGAATGGGCTGTTGCTGTTCCACATGATGTAACTTGGCTGAAGCTTACGACAGGTAGTTTACTCAGCAAGGGGTTGGTAGGACGCGGATATCCATTAAGTTGAAAATGATCGGCCCGGGCGGTTTCTCCGACGACAAGTACGAGCAACTTTGGGCGTCCGACCGTTGCATCTCTCTTTGCATCAGTGGCGAGGATATGGAATTCGGTCGGAACCTGCGCTTTTAAAGACTTGACAGTCAACGAGACACTGGCGATAACTGGACTTACCGGTAAAGCTAGATGTTTAACACTTTTGAAATTACGGAAAAAAGAAGCAAGTTCTGCATACTGCGTTACGCCAACGGACAAAAGCGCTATGCAGACAATAGCCAAAGCAGCAATAGAGTGCTGAAAATAAGCCCGTCGAGACAGACGTTGAATTCTGACAATCGAGATTAGCATTAGTGGAAATAGATTCCATTGCATCAAATGGATGACGAAACCAATGCTTATTAACCCTTTTGCTTCTGCCTGATCAGTTTCCACGGCATTCTGTAACATTTCCTGATTAATCAGAACTCCAAAAGTCTGATTAAAATATAGACTCAGGCTACCGGCTATAAATAATAATAAGACTACTGGCTTTAGCAATCGAGAATGGCTAAACATCAGGATAAGCATCAAGTTCAGCAGAAAAACGACTAGTATTAGCACTAAGTGAAGATTAATTTGTCCAGGTATATTGGTTTGCAGTGCTGCAAAAAATGGTCCGTTGAACATTAGCGTCATACTTGCTGCCGCAACTAATGCAAATAATACTGGGTGCCAGCTAGTCGCAGGTTTGTTGAGGTCAGGTGTGATGATAGGTAATGTGTATCGACGAATATAATCAAGCATAGTTGTGTCCCTGAAACTTATCAGTTGGGAGTTTGGTTCGATTGGGGTAGAGCCAAAATACGGCGCAGCTGAT
Organism: Providencia rettgeri; assembly: GCF_023205015.1. Lineage (NCBI taxonomy): Bacteria > Pseudomonadati > Pseudomonadota > Gammaproteobacteria > Enterobacterales > Morganellaceae > Providencia > Providencia rettgeri. Next base: position 814,654 of record NZ_CP096258.1, read on the forward strand.
TGACCAGCACAACCAGAGAGTCGTCAGGTCATGCGAGAAAAAATGGGCTCCTCGTATTTGTTGTACGATGCCAAGTAAGAGTCCTAGAAAAAGCCCAATCATCAATCCTGTGCGAGATTTCTTTGGAGATACCGGCAGATAATAGAAATAGAGTGCTACCCAGGCGTAACCGACACTAGCGTGTCCTGCTGGGAAGCATTGAGTTGTAGGAATGTCCGCAGGGCGCTTCTCAAACAGCCCGATAAACGGTTGTTCACCACCGAACAATTGTAAATCCCACGGACATTCCATAGGTAAGACGCGTTTGAGAATTGCCACTATGGCGAAACTTAATATCAGGCTCAAAACTAACTTAGTCAGTGCCACTTTTCGCTCATAAGTGTATTCACTACTAAACTTTTGATAGAGCCAAAAACCAAGCACGTTTGCTATAACAACGTTGTTCAGAAAGCGCGCCCCACTGTGCATAACATCACTAAAGAACCAATGATTTGTTAAGCTCCAACTATCCCCTTCCAAATGAAAAAGGGTTGAAGCCAATAAGAAATCGAGTTGATAGCCATACAGAGCGCTAAATACGGCGACGAATATAATGGTGGGTATTACCAGCAGGTTTATGACTTCGTTACTTTTGAACTGCCGCATGCACTGACGCTTCGTGATATAAACATGCCGTTAGAGTAACTATTAAGAATTAAGATTAACTTAAGTACTATGTAAGTTTTGGCTGTTATTGTGAGATAACAGCCAATAGAACCGTTTAGCTTGCTATTGATTTGGTCCTTCACATTTTGCAATGTCAGGGTACTTTCGCTCTCGATATAAATAGGAAGGTAGCTGTACGTGTGCCAATGCGTTTATACGAGAAAGCTCTGATACTGGTTTGTTGCTCAAACTAAGGTGTTGGGATTCTCTGTTATATGTCGCACTGATTGCTTTGTCGTTGGGTCGCAATATGATGAGCTCATCTTCTCGCATTAGTGCAAACAAGTTATCAAATTGAAGAAGTGCTCTACCTGGGCTAGTAGGATCTGCAATAAAATCCCGGCCATCCATAGGATGACACGCAGAAATACCGGCAATACTTAACAAAGTAGGCGCTAAATCAATTTGGCTAGCTACTGACTCAATCGTGCCTGGTTTAACGACTCCACCGAGGATTAATCCAGGAATATGAAATTTCTCAACAGGGATTAGGTTACTACCGTAGACTCTGTTGTCATGGTCAGCCACAATCAAAAACAGCGTGTCGTTCCAGTATTCGCTGGTTTTTGCTTTCTCAAAAAATTTCCCCATGGCCCAGTCGGCATACTTCACCGCATTATAAGCTGTCTGTTTAGGCTGTTCATACAGATCTATTCTCCCATCAGGAAACTCAAATGGTTCATGATTCGTTGATGTAAAGATAAGGCTGAAGAATGGTTTGCCAGATTGATGTAATTGACTTAGTTGTTGATGTGCAGTGTTAAATAAATCCTCATCACTTGCTCCCCAACTGCCAATAAAATCAGGTTCGTTGATTTTTGAAATGTCGACAACATCACTAATGCCGTTGCCGGTAAAGAAGCTGCGCATATTATCAAAGTGTGCTTCTCCCCCATAGATGAACTGGGTGTAGTATCCTTGCTGCTGCAGAATAGAACCCAGAGTAGCGAACCCTTGCTGGCTGTTTGAAAGCTTTACTACACTTTGTGCTGGTGTAGGCATGAAACCAGCTACAACTGCTTCAATACCTCGTACCGAACGCGTACCCGTCGAATACAGATTATTAAACCAGATCCCCTCTGATTTAAGTCTTTCCAAATTAGGTGTAACTGGGGCGCCGCCAAGGGACTGCACAAAAGTTGCACCAAGACTTTCTTGCAGCACAATTACTATGTTTAGAGGTTTAGAACGCTCTATCTGTGCAGACTGCCAGTGTAGAGTAGGAAAATTAGGATCAGGGTAGGAATACTGTTTCAGCCACGGCCAATTACGAGTTTGTTCGAGCATTTCTGGTTCTGATAGCTTGCCATATACTTCAGTACTTCTGGACTCGTGCTTTAGACTATAAATAGCATACAGTACTGAGTAACCTGAGTTAATAACCAGCGAATTAACCATAGCATCAGCGGTAATTGCAAAAAAGGCTGGATTCGCTGGTCGATGCTGAGTGGTAGAGCGTATTCCGGCAAAAATCACAAATACAACTAGTGGCCAGGCTAAAATATGGTACTTAAAAGTCCATAAACGGTACTCATCATTAGGGTTTTTCAGTAGACGTTTAAAGAGCAAACTGCTCAAAATAGTAAGCGATATTCCAAGCAATAACGGAGCTCGAAAACCATGCCATAGAGTAAGAAAAACCTCTTTAGGGTATTTTAAATATTCAATATATAGACGGTTTGGCCGAATATCATACTGCATCAAAAAAGATGGTGTCGACAACTCTAAGAAAGTCAATGAAATTAGAGCAATCAAGCTCCATAGGTAAGTAAATCTGAACCAGCCGCGTTTTAATGGTGGGTAAGCAAGAAAGAAAGATGCCAGCACTGGGACTGCAGCCAGCAAACACATTAGGATAAAATCGGCTCTAATGCCTTGCACCAGTATTTCGCCAAGTAACTGTGTGGGCTCCACCCTGTCATACATCCAGATAAGTAGCGCAAGTCTACTTAAACTCAATGTTAGCAATCCTATAAAGATCATCCTTACCAAATGTACATATGGACCCCAAACAGAGGCTGCTACTAAATTCTTGAAAACTCCGAATCGCATTAACGTTAATCCTGCAGTTGAATCAGGACTCAGAGTAATTTTTAAAACTTAAGATCCCCTTAAGACTGGGGAATTATGATGGAACTCTTGGAGGTACTACATGAAGAATCATCATACGGGTTGGCGTCGCTTGTTGAGCGCTGCACACTATTCAAAACAAGGCTTTATAAGCAGCTGGCGTTCGGAGGCAGCCATTAGGCAAGAAATTGTCGCACTATGCTTTCTAGTTCCAATTGCTTTCATTGTTGAAGTAAGCTCCGTAGAAAGGGCTTTGCTAATATTGAGCTTGATGTTGGTCCTAGTTGTCGAGTTGCTAAATACAGGTATAGAAGCAGTAGTTGACAGAATTGGCGCTGAGTATCATGTTCTCAGTGGCAAAGCGAAAGATGTCGGCTCAGCTGCAGTTCTTACCATGCTAGTGCTGGCGACAATGGTCTGGTTCATTATTCTTTTTTGAATAAAGAGGTCGAGAGCCATGCGGATTTTGCTAGTAGAAGATGATAAGTTGTTGGCACAAGGGCTAGTGACTGCGTTAGAACGATTGCACTATAGAGTTGAACATTGTGTTTCCGGTAAACAGGCCTTACAAGCTGCTGAAAATAGTCTATTTGATGTCATGATCCTTGATCTGGGGTTACCTGATGGACTTTCTCTTCCAGTTATAAGGAAAATAAGGTCAACCAATCAGTCTCTGCCTATATTAGTCTTAACTGCTTGGGATCATCTGGATACAAAAGTTGATGTTTTGAATGCTGGGGCGGATGACTACGTGTTAAAACCCTGTGATGTTAGAGAGATAGAAGCTCGTTTAAGGGTTATATTAAGACGTCATCAACAACGCAAACAGGATTTGCTCATAAGTAACGAGCTAATCCTGGATTTACAAAGACATGAATGTAGTTTTCAAAGTCAGTCGGTTCATCTTACAACCCGTGAATTTTTGTTACTTAAAGAGCTCATGCTTCATCCCGGCAAGATCCTTTCAAAGCAACACATGGAAGAGGTTAATAGTGGTTGGAATGGAGATAATGAGGGGAATTCATTGGAAGTGCATATTCACAACATTAGAAAGAAAACAGCAGGATATGTCATTAAAACAGTTAGAGGGTTTGGCTATATGTTAAAAAGTCACGATGAAAATTAAAAGTATCAGGAGGATGCTGCTTCTCAGTATCAACGGAGTCATTTTACTATTGATGCTTGTAACGGGAGGCAGTACTTTTTACAGTACCCATCATGAGTTGGACGAGCTGTTTGATGCACAACTCGCACAGTATGCGCGGCTGGTTCGGCATTTGTTACTCGAAGGCCCTAAAGAAGCAATTAACCAAGAACCGGTTATCGAAGTCCCCAGAATTATTGAAGATGGAATAGAACGTACCTCTGCGCAGGAACGACACCCGGAAGGTCATAAGTACGAAAACAAAATAGCTGTACAAGTTTGGAATGCAAGTGGTCAGCTTTTACTGCGCTCTGCCAATGCAGGGACGCATCCGTTACAGCCAATGGAATCAGGTTATCATGTAGTGGAGTTTGGGGGGTTTGAATGGGTTGGTTTTAGCCTGTTTGCAGAAGACCTTAATGTCTGGATTTTTACGGCTCAACGCGAAGATGTGCGTGGAGAGCTCAGTTTTTATGTGGCACTTGACCAGTTAGTACCTTTGAGTTTTGCCTTAATTCCAATATTTGTATTAGTTTGGCTTGCAGTGTATTGGGGAACTAATCCCATTCGGGCTCTATCCGCAAAACTGGCTGACAGCGATCCTGCGAATTTTACTCCGCTAGATATGGCGCTGCCACGAGAGTTGCAGCCCTTTCAAAACGCTGTAAATACCTTACTAGCTGAACTTAAGGAATATGTAATTAAGGAAAAAAGATTTATTGCAGATGCCTCTCATGAACTGAGAACTCCACTCAGTATTTTACAGCTTCATACCGAAAATCTGTCGCAAGCGACATCAACTGCTGAGATTTTAGAGGCTAGAGAAGCAATTCAAAGGAGTACAAAGCGGCTGTCTCACCTTGTTTTCCAATTAATGGAGATGCAAAAGCTAGAGCATCTTAACCAGTTACACAAAAAATCAATATCACTGCTGGATGTTATTTCCGATGCGATGGCCCAGATAGAAAGTAGAAATCTTGACAACGTTAACTGGGATATCAAGATTAATAAAAATACGCTAATTTTGGCAGAGCCAGCATTATTTCAGTGTGTTATGCGGAATTTACTAGATAATTCAGCGAAGTATGCTCCACAAGGCTCTGTAGTTAGAGTAGAGCTTGAAGAGTTAACGGACGTCTATAGGCTGATAGTAGCAAATCAAATTCCAGCGGATACTGTCCCTGACTTAGTTAGATTAGGGGAACGTTTTTTCCGGCATACTGCTCATCAAGATATTGAGGGGTCTGGTCTTGGTCTATCCATCGTAGCTAAGATAGTCGAGCTCCATCGAATGAATTTGAGCTATCAACTTTTGGATGGCAAGCTGTTCATTGCTAAATTATTAATTCTTAAAAGTGGGCTTTGAATAACACCTTACTCAGTTCAAACTATCGAAAACGCCCAGATTGAGCTACGAATCAGAGGTGCTACTGGTCTCGCCAAAAGATACTGCGAGCTACAAAAGAAATTAATGTTAATGAAAAAACTATGCTTTTAGTCTTCAAGGTGCAGCAGATTTAAATATTCCTCACTAAATAAGGACGATTCTTGTGCTGATGCTTTATGTCCGCTTTTCGCTCAAAGCGGTCCAATCATAAATTTGGCTCGTTAAAATTAGCTGTTGTTACTGGTCACAACAGCTAGTCAGAAAAACACACGATTCATTTATCTATCTGGCCAATCGCTCTTACCGGGATCATTAGCATGTTAGCTCTATGAAATTTTCTGGAGCTGACAATGAGAACCCCCTTGTTCCCTTGGTTCATCCTATGGGTGACCATCCCAATCATTATTTTCTTTCTATTCATCCTGCCCGCCCATGCTAGTGATGGGCAATTCTATCAGCGTGGTCAGGAAGGCTGGTTTTGGTATCAGGTCATTCCTGAGCCAGCGGAGGATGAAGAGCCTATAAAGCCGGAATCAGGTGCGGCAGAGTCGAGTCAGAGCGGGCTAAAGCCTTTCAGTGCTGCTTGGTTTCGTGAGCACATGCAGTCGTTCATGGATAAGGCAATTGATGAGCCGACCACTGAGAACGTCCGAGCCTATCTGTATCTTCAGCGCGTTATGATGGATAAGGGCTCACTATTTGCTGATGTTAGTCAGCAGGTTGTCATGGGTGATCCTGTTTTGGATGAAATCAGTCGCAGACCCTTGGCTACCTATGCTGCCAATCGGATGGATCGAGAAGCTGGCGCTCAACGAGATATTGCTTTAGGTGAAGTAGCAAAACGGGCTGGCTTGTTCTTCTTCTATCGTTCGGATTGCCCTTACTGCCATGCTCAAGCGCCTATCATCGAATCCATGGCTTTGAACTATGGTTTCGAGGTGTTTGCTATTGCAGTCGATGGCTTGCCTTTACCTAGTGGAGAGTTTCCTAATTACAAAGTCGATTCAGGACAAGCTCAATCCTTGTCCGTTACGACTGTCCCTGCCGTGTTCTTAGTTGATCCGCCTAATGTCATCACTCCGATTGGCCAAGGCGCAATGAGCCTTGATGAGCTCAATAATCGAATCATTCTTGCAGCCCATCAAGCCGGTTGGATTGACGATCAAACTTACTATGCCACCAGACCTGTTCAACCCGGCGTGTCACTCGCGATGTCAGCCCAAGAGCTTAACGAAAAGATATTACAGGACCCTGAGTTCCTTGTTCGCTATCTGCGTGCACAAGGAGGGTTATAACAATGAAAAAAGTATTCCAAGTATCGCTAATCGCCTGTGCGATTGGTTTTTCGTCTATGAGCCAAGCAAGCTTGCAACAGGAGATGAATCAGTTGTTTGGTTCAATGACCAACACCACTGCGCCTGGTGTATTCGAGAGTCAACGGCGTGGTGTGATATCTGGTGGAAGCGTTGTTGTCCGTAACAGGATCATGAACGAGAACCTCGTCTCAATGGTGCCTCCGTCATTCCAAGCAGGTTGTGGCGGCATTGATATGTTCGCTGGAAGTTTGTCATTTGTTAACGCGGATCAGTTTGTTCAATTACTTCGCTCTGTAGCGGCAAATGCCAAGGGGTACGCATTCCAATTGGCGCTCAGTGCTATGTGTGAGAAATGCTCCCAGCACATGGAGACACTGCAAAAGAAAATCCAGCAGTTGAACGAATATTTTGGCAATTCCTGTCAAATGGCTCAGGGAGTCGTGAACGATACTCTGGCTGCTTTTGGTAAGAAGGGGCAAACAGAAGCCAGCATGTTGAGCTCTCTCAAAGGGGCTGGAGACGTTTTTACCAGTTGGAGTGAGTCCAACGGTAAGAACCCTTATGAGAATGCTTCAAGTGTCGCGGCATCTGATGTGAACAAAACGATTAAAGGTAATTTGGTTTGGCGAGCATTGAAACGTCACTCGGCATCAAGCTGGTTTGCATCGGGGGATGATCGTTTTCTTGAAGCGGTTATGTCGGTGACTGGCTCGATCATCGTTGGTGATTTAGCGAATGCGGCTGATGGTCAAGGTAAAGCCCCAAAACTGACCAGACTGAATGGCAATAAAGTGACTATTGAGCATCTAATTCATGGCGGTAACGTTGCTATGTACCGATGTGACACAGTGACACAAGACGGCTGTCTAAATCCGACAATCGCTAACGTGACCCTAACCGGGTTATCAACTCAGGTCGAAAATTTACTTCTTGGTACAGGTTCTAGTAACGGCATTATATTTAAGTTTGCTCGGAATACTGGGGCAGCTAGCACCACCGAAAAGGCTTTTATGACCTCGGCTCCTGCAAGCATTGGCGGCATGATTCGAACACTTTCAGCATTAAATGAAGGGGCTGCTAGGTCGTTTGCTTCAAGAGCTGCGCCATTTATTGCTGTTGAGATGGCCCGGGCATTGGTTGAAGACATGCTCAACGCAGCTAGAAGCACATCTGGTGTGGAAGATCATGCCTATGCGAAGTTGTTAACCGAAGACCTTGAACGTGCACGTCGCCAAATCAATGAGGAGTACGCTGCGTTGCAGCGAAGATACGGCTCAGAGCAAGAATTGCTGGCGCATTTTAACCAGGTGATTCAGACCATTCGCAAACAGCGTTATTACACCGTTAAATCTACGGCGCTGGGGGAATAGGTCATGTGGGAAATCTATTCCATCGGGGATTCGGCTTTTTTAGAGCAGGTCCTGAACGCTGTCGCGATGATCACTGGTACAGGCGATTTTACTTCAATGGTTCGCATTGGCTTGCTCATTGGGGTATTGATGGTCTCTGTTCAGGCCTTAATGCAAGGTGGTCGTGGGATTAACTTTCAACACGTCTTAGTCTCATGGCTAGTCTTTGCAACCATGTTTGGACCCAGTACCCGAGTGAGCATTGAGGATGCGTACACGGGACAAGTTCGAGTGGTTGATAATGTGCCCATCGGTGTTGCTGCCGCAGGCAGTACGATTTCGACTGTTGGCTTTCAAATCACGCGATTGTTTGAAACGGCGTTCTCAACTCCCGCCATGACGGAATACGGCTTTGCATCCAGTTTACAGTCACTGATTAAAGTGAGAAAACAGGTGATGGATCGCTCTGGGTTGGGTGATGCAAATCGTGTCGGTGGCTCAGATATCGAACAATCGTGGTTTAACTACATCAAAGAATGCACCTTGATTGGCATCGACATAGGCCAAAAGAACCTAGATCAGGTGCTAAGTGATCCTAACCCGATGACTGCGATTAGGTTTGATTCGCGCATTTATGGCACGCGCATCATGCTAAGTGGTAGCAGTAGCGATTTGGACTGCACCGATGCCTATAGCCAGCTGAAACTCATGACAGAATCAACCTTCATTCCAAGGCTTAAACAGGTTTTGTCAGCCTCATTGGGGACTTCGTCAGCAACGGATACTGATGACGTGATCCGAAATGCACTGAATAACCTTGGTTTGGCTTCGGTTAACACCCAAGAGTACATGACCGCGTCAGTGCTTTTGCCTATTTATGAACAAAGCGTGACGGGCAAGTATATGGATGATCAAGCTTTCACCGCAGCCGTTATGGTTAACCAAGCAATTGAGCAGCGCAATACGCAATGGGCGGCGGAGCAGACCCTGTTCCAAAGCATTGTTCGTCCGATGATGACGTTTTTTGAGGGTTTCATTTACGCCATCACCCCATTGATGGCCTTTGTGATAGCCCTTGGCCAAATCGGGATGCGAATGGCCGGGAAGTACTTGTTAATCCTGCTTTGGATTCAACTTTGGATGCCTGTCATGGCCATCATTAACCTGTATATTCATTTAACCGTTGCAGGGAAAATGTCGGCTCTTGATGCCTTTGCAGGTACAGAAGTGCCATCTTTTGCTGGGATGATGCAGATGGATTCAGTGCTGCAAACCTGGATAGCTACTGGCGGCATGTTGGCGTCGAGTGTTCCGGCAATTTCGCTCATGCTCGTGTATGGCTCAGCAATAACCGCAACCCACTTGGCTGGACGTCTTCAAAACGGCGATGCCATTGATGAAAAGCTGGCTAGTCCAGATGTCTCAAAAAATGCCCCGGTGATGCAATCACAGTCAATGTTCCAAAATTCAGCCCTCACTGGTTCTGCAATGACCGGTGCGTCAAACTTACTAAGCAGTTTCTCTGTCGGAAACGCAGTGGGTTCAATGGTCGGCTCTGCAAAAGAATCCATGACTCAGGCAACTCAAGCCTTTAGTCGTCAGGTTGGCAATACCATGAGTCGAACTTTTGGTGAAAAGCTAAGTTACGACAACCTTTCTTCGGTTGGACGTCAGATCGGTTCTTCTAATTCCGCATCTAGCGCCGTTGTTAATCAGGTTACTGATGACCTGCAAACACGGTATGGTTTCGGAGACGATAAAAAAGACGCTGTACGTGGCTTGGTATCTGGCGTGTTATCGGGAGGCCTAAGGGTCGGTGGCGATGGAACTATTACAAATACCGGTGATAAAGAAGTAGCAGACAAAGGGTTCTTGGGAAGATTACTTGGTACAGGGGGGAATGACTCCCCACAAGGTAGCTTGCCTGGAGTCGATAAGCCTGAATCCTCAAGAGTGCCAAAAATATCACGGTTACGAGCTGGGTTGGATCTAGGTGGTAACTTTAGTGGCCAAGTTGAGTCATCAGAAGGCAGTTCTCGATCTACGACCGCAAATACGCTCACTGGGGAGATGCAAAGCTTGGCATCAAGTGATTCACGACGTGCTGAGTATCGCGATGCAATGGTTAAGGACCTTTCAGATTCAAGACGTTCTGGCGTTGAGATGTCCTTGTCTAACCAAGACTATCAGTCTCTTCAGAGTTCAGCACAAGACGTTGTCACGGCATCAAACCGCTTTAGTGAGCTTGATCAGGCCAGCTACAGTCTATCAGGACAAAGAAATACTGATGGTGCGACGTTAACCCGATTAGCGGCGGATAATCCTGAAGTCATGGATTATTTAGGTCGCTATATGAACCAGCATGTTGAAGCCGGTAACCGATTACGTGAAAACCTTCCAATGTATCAGCGCTTGTTACCTGATGATAATCAGGCGTATGTGGCCGCAGCTATGGAGTCTTTAACCTATAGCAATTCTTCAACGCCCGCTGAACGGGACAATGATTATCAAGCAGCAATGACTGTTATGGCCATGGCTACCGGAGCCGATTTACGATCAATTCAGCCGCGCTCAAATGAAGGCTTGTCATCAACTGCACCTACTTTTGGTGGTACTCAAAGCCAAGTTGAATCGGGTGTATTGGGCGGCTACGAGGATGCAGCAACAGTTCAAACTCAGTTCAACGCAGCTCAATCGGCTTACCAAACCAATCTGTCTGGTATAGATGGACAGTTGAATGCGCATCAGCAGCAAGCTCAGCAGGCCGTAGCTACTGACACAAGTACCTATCAATCTGGACTAAACAGTGAAGCTGGATCTCAGTGGCGATCACGCATTATGGCTGATGATAGCGGAGTTTCTGGTGCTGAAATGTTCTTCAACAGCGCCAGTGCTATTGGTGATTTCAGTGGCAAGCATACTGATGCAGCACTGCATACCTTGAATCACTTTGGCGAAGACTATGAGAGTTACAAAGAACAAGCGCTTGAAGATCCTGGCTCACGAGGTTTCTTGCACAACGCTACGGTGGCCAGCAAATCAACCTGGGATGGCTTAAAAGCCGCCGTTGATGCAGGAACCTCTTTGGAAAACCCATTGACGGCGTTTAATGATGCATACAGTGGATCGAGTTCGCAGTATGCTTCCGAAGTAAACTGGGGCACTAAGTCTGAAGCCATGTTGGCGGGGGCATTCGGTGCGGCAGTTAACAATCGATATGGTGAGTTCCTAGAGCAGTATGCTGATGATTTTAAAAAGGAAGCATACAGCGAAGGGCAGAGAATGGGATTGACCCCGATTCAAAGTCAAGTGTTCGCTCAAGCTTTCAATGAAGGTTTGGCGGGGCGCGTATTCAACTCTGAAGACTCATCGAGTTGGTCGCCTGAAATGCTTGGCCTAAGGGAGCAAATGCTAAATGAGTATCGTCAAAAGGATGAGAGTGGCGCTTACATCCCTGACAGTGTGTCTGAAGAAGATAAAGCATTTGTGGATAAGCAGATAGCGGTGATCTCAAATGCATCCCTTGCGGGAGATTATGCTCAGAACAACTTGATCGATATTAGGGCATATAACCAGGCATCAGGAAATAAATAAAACAAGGAGTAGAAGCTCAAGGCTAACGAAGTTTTATGGCTTAATTACGTAGATAGGGATATATTTCTCCGTACTTAGATACGGAGAAATATATCACATGTACACAATTGGAAAATTAGCCGAACAAGCTAGTATCAATGTTGAGACTGTTCGTTATTACGAACGACGTGGTCTTATAGAAAAACCTGAAAAACCGCATCTAGGCTACCGACTTTATCCTTTGGCAACATTAAACCGAATAAAATTCATTAAACGTTCCCAAGATCTTGGGTTCACTTTGGAAGAAATCTCCAATTTACTCAGCCTTAATGACACTCCCTGTATAGAAGTGCAAGAAATGACTTTACACAAGCTTGCAAGTGTGAAAGTCAAAATAGCAGGTCTTCGCCGCTTAGAAACCGTTCTCACAGAATTATTGAATGAGTGTAATTCTAATACTAACCAATCCCACTGTCCCATTATTGATTCCCTACTTCCTGAAGATTAATAATGATTCAAATTTTATCTTGACTCCGTAGTTGGGTACGGGGTTTAAACTTGTTTTACTAAAGTACGATAAGTAGAGTGAGTTATGTCAAAAAGTAATCCCAACTTTCCAATCATCGGCGGTGTTATTGCCGCTATTGGCGCTGGTCTTTGCTGCGCTGGTCCTTTCGTCTTGTTGCTGCTAGGCGTGAGTGGCTCCTGGATTGGTAATTTAACCTTGTTAGAACCTTATCGTCCCATTTTTATCCTGCTGGTTTTAGCCTTATTTGGCTTCGCAGGCTGGAAGGTCTATCGCCCCGTCGAGGACTGTGAGCCAGGCACCGCCTGTGCAGTTCCTCAAGTGCGAAAACGTCGGCAGGTGATCTTTTGGTTAACGGCACTGACTGCGTTGGTTTTAGTCACCAGTAATTATTGGATTGTCTGGTTCGCCTGATGACGATTTCTAACCTTTTATTTTGATTAAATCTTTATGGCTTGCTCTTGGAGAAAATTATGAAAACACTCGCCCTAATGTCCCTGTTCGTACTGACCAGCCTGAACGCTTTAGCTGCCCCGAAAACAGTTACTTTGGAAGTCCCAACCATGAACTGTGTGACCTGTCCCTTTACCGTGGAAAAAGCCTTACAAAAAGTCGATGGCGTCAGTAAAGCCGAAGTGACCTTTAAGACCAAACTGGCGGTGGTCACCTTCGACGACGAAAAAACCACGGTAAAAGCACTGACCGAAGCCACCGCTAACGCGGGTTATCCGTCAACGCTCAAGGAGTAAAGCATAGAAATGCTAATACGGTTACTGACCCGGTTCGGCGATAAGATTAGCTCATTGGGCGCGCTGGTTTCTGCTATGGGATGCGCCATGTGTTTCCCGGCCATTGCCAGTCTGGGCGCTGCGGTAGGACTGGGTTTTCTCAGCCAATGGGAAGGTCTGCTTGTTAGCACGCTATTACCCCTGTTTGCCTGGATTGCCTTGGTACTCAACGGACTTGGCTGGTTCAGCCACCGGCAATGGCACCGTAGTGCGCTGGGTGTGGCCGGCCCCATTTTATTGCTGTTATCGCTCTATCCGTTTTTCCAGTACGGCTGGAGCAGCTATGTCACCTATTCAGCATTAGGCCTGATGGTTGCCGTATCGCTTTGGGATATTTTTTCACCGGCGAATAAACGCTGTGATGATGACAGCTGTGCTGTTTAACACGACGCAATGCCTGACTACTATTTGAGGAAAACGAATGATCTTACTATCGATAGAAGGGATGACCTGTCCAAGTTGCGTCGCCCACGTTAAAGAAGCACTCGATGCGATCGAAGGCGTTAATAAGGTTGAAATATCTTATGAAAACGCCAGAGCAACGATCACCACGAACGGTGGGGTCAGCGTAACCGTTCTCATTGGAGCAATAGAAGCTCTCGGTTATATCGCAAAAGAATCCACTGGCACTGCAAAAGAAATTACTTCACCGAACGACTGCTGTGACAACGAAAATGCAAGCAACACTGAAAGCAACCAAACTCAACACGTGGCGATTATCGGTACGGGTTCCGGCGCTTTTGCCTGCGCTATTAAAGCCGCTGAAGGTGGTGCCAAGGTCACTCTTATTGAGGGAGCCGATGTGATTGGCGGCTGTTGCGTGAATGTCGGCTGCGTACCCTCAAAAATTCTAATCCGCGCCGCTCAATTGGCTCAGCAGCAACGCAATAATCCCTTTACCGGACTGGAAAATCATGCGCCCCAATTGAGTCGAGCCTTGTTGACTCAGCAGCAGACCGCTCGGGTCGAAGAGCTGCGCGCGGCAAAGTACCAGAATATTCTGGAGACAAATCCTGCGCTTAGTTTACTTAAAGGTTGGGCGCAATTTAAAAATGCCAACACCCTGATAGTCAGAAAAAATGATGGAACCGAGCAGGCAGTTCACGCCGATAAAATCCTGATCGCTACCGGCTCCACGCCAACCATTCCTCCTATTGATGGTTTAACTGAAACACCTTATTGGACCTCTACCGAAGCGCTGTTTGCTCAGGAATTGCCGCAGCACCTGGTCGTGATTGGTTCGTCGGTTGTAGCGCTGGAAATTGCCCAGGCTTATCGCCGTTTAGGCAGTGAAGTCACCATATTAGCAAGACATACATTGCTTTATCGGGAAGATCCCTTGCTCGGTGAAAAACTCACCGGATGTTTTGAAAAAGAAGGCATTCGAGTATTAAACAGTACGCAAGCTACCAAGGTGACCCACGATGGAAGCCAATTTACATTGGAAACTAACGCGGGCGATCTACGCTGCGATCGTTTGCTGGTAAGCACCGGGCGACACGCCAATACTTGCCAACTCAATCTGGGCGCGGTGGGTGTTACGACCAACAAAAAGGGCGAAATCGTTGTTAACGAACGCATGGAAACCAATGTTCCCGGTATTTACGCCGCCGGAGACTGCTGCAACATGCCGCAATTCGTCTATGTCGCCGCGGCCGCCGGTAGCCGTTCCGGCATCAACATGACGGGCGGATACGCCAAACTGGATCTATCCACCATGCCAGCAGTGATTTTTACCGATCCCCAGGTGGCAACTGTTGGGCTCACGGAAGAGCAAGCCAACGCACAAGACATTGAAACCGACAGTCGTGTATTGGAGATGGAGAACGTGCCGCGCGCACTGGCGAATTTCGAGACCGATGGTTTTATCAAATTGGTGACGGAAAAAGCCACTGGCCGCCTGATCGGGGCGCAGATTCTGGCGCATGAAGGTGGAGAACTGATCCAGAGTGCGGCGCTGGCGATCCGCAACCGTATGACGGTGACGGAATTAGCCGACCAGCTTTTCCCTTACCTGACTATGGTGGAGGGTTTGAAGCTCTGCGCCCAAACCTTTAACAAGGATGTCAAAGAACTGTCCTGTTGTGCTGGGTAACGAACTTGAGTTGATCCGTATTCATTGATGGAAATGGCATTTTTCATTCGTAGTACGAAAGTGCCAATCAATTTTTTGAGTATAAGTAAAAAAGCAGTCAATTTACTATGACCTTGTTTTTTTAGGGAGGATAGATGAGCGACCATCTGCAAATTCGTTTACCCAGTACCAATATTTTTTTTCGCTCAGGCTTAGTTCTCGACCGGTATCTTTCAGTTGTCTTTGAAATAAATGGATTAGTCCGCTTAAGCCTAAGAAGGCTAAACCGACACATAAAATTGTCCAACTCGCTTGCCAATATGCGATTGCTAAAAACATAGTGGTGATGGTTATAAGGCCGATAGGACTAGCAATTGCTTTGAATCCCAAGTAGCTGAAAAAAACGATGGTGCAAATCAGAAATGGCAAAGCCGCTAACTTGGCAGATGCCGTTAATATTTCTGAGGGAAAAAAATGAGCCGCAGCCAAAGTCGCCAGAAAAAGCCCCAGTGATATAAACCAGCAGCGTGCTGGTAAAGATTTAAGTAATTTTATCATCTTAGTACTCTCAAAGTGCACGGGCGGTGCACAATCAAATCATGCATCAGCATTTTAGTTCTCAAAAAGTGCTCTAGTGGTTTGCTCGGCCATAATCTCGCACACAGGACATTTAAGCTGAATGCGCTGTTGAGATACCGTCAAATACAGACTGCCGCATCGACACCGGTGTAAGGATGCTAGCTGTGATCTTAAATCACGAGCTAGAACCCAACCTTCATTGATGGTCAGTTTTTTCCAGGGGATCTCAGCTGGAAGATCTGCTTCTTTTCTTGCAACCAAATACGCATCGTAAGCCTTCATCAAAGCATCGATATTTAATTGCTTGTAGACATTATCACCACCAATATTGACATAAAGCGCCATAAGCAGGGAGCCTTCAACTAATGCTCTTCTGCTTTTGACGATGGCATCAGATTCTGGCAATTGACCAGGACAAGGTGACTTGCCAGTCACTTCTTTGTGCAGCCTTCTGATAATGTGGATTGGCAAACCTGTATCGAGCGCGATAATGGTTGTTCGAAATCCGTATTTAATAAGCAGCGAGGCTCGGGTAAACAGCTCACTTTTGGACAGGTTATCAATCATGCATCCCCCTTGTTGTTTAGGGTTGATAATAAATAAGCGATTCTTGGGATACCTGTGCCTTTGCTCTTCACCATCTCAATCAGTTGGCTTTGGTTACCCCTTGGTTGAAACAGCATGAATGATGAGGTCGCCACTCGTTGCAGGTCGTCAACACCAGCATTAATCAGAGCATCAACCACATCGCGTGTAAGTCCAAAGCGCAAGACAGCCTCTTGCGGATCAATGCGCGCCAATTCCCGTGCTGCGTGCAGGTACGCCAAGTTTAATTGATAGAAGTCTTGTTGATTGGTTGTCATTGACGGACCTCCAGTTCATGTAAAATATTGCGATAAATAGAAAGCACTCTTTGCCCATACCAGCGTGCACGCTCTTCGTTCCAACTGTGATAGCGGCCTATGCCAAGCTCTAAATCGTTAGGTGAAGACTTGATTGCTTCGGCCAAAATACTGGAGCCGACGGTAAGGTTGGTGATGGGGTCTAGCAGTTCCGCCGCTGAGCTCACCCGATGCCCATGCCAATGCAAATTGATTTGCATTAGGCCAATATCGAGCTGGTATTTTTCACTCTCTTGCAGTGCTTGGTTTAACAGTTGCTCCGCTTCTGTCTTAGATTTGGCGTAGGTTGCATTTGAACCATTGCGAATTGCGTATGGCCATGGACTGGTCATGTTAAGACCTCGATGTGAGGCCGACTCAGCCAAGGCAACGGCGTAGAGCATGACTGGATCAATACCAACACTTTGTGCTGCTTTTTCCCACTGATAGCCCGGAAACGCATAGACTGAAGTGCTTGCGGACATGGCTATCACTAGGGCAATGGTTTTTGCTTTAATCGTTTTCATTTTTGTCCTCTAATTGATTTCCGAGAAGCGCCTGAATGGCTTTCGGGCTTATTCTTTTTAATGGCACTGCGCTAAAGTCGGCGATGCCTCTCGTATAAACTTGTGCCGCTTTTGACCAGTCGCCTACGGCAACAGGCGCTTGCATATCAAATCCTTTTTGCTGGTTCTGATGGTCTGCAATACCCTGTAATAGCCTTGGGTATTCACCCACTTCGTCCCGTAGCAAGTAAGCCTGGTAGCGTGTTAAAAACTCTTTTTGCTTAAAGGGGTATTCCCTGTCATCAACCTTGCAGAGTTCAACCCATCCACCCATATCTGAAATCACGCGGTGGATAAGCGCATCGTCAAACATCACTGATGTCCAAGCGCCAACCTGACGAACAGCCTTGTCAACTTTGTTCCAAGCAACCATGGCTCTTGAGCCCGAGTTGCCGTCGATATGCTTGATGACGTCAGCGGGCTTTGGAAAAAATTGCCCAGTATCCGGTGATTGAATATGCCGAGTCAGACCGATTCGCACTTCTTCAATGCTATAAGCACGAAGGGCTTCAAATGCGATGGATAGCAATTGTGGTGATACGCTTTTGCCATACATGGCCCAAGCAGCTCCCCAAACTTCAGCAAACTCGCGTTTATCAACCTCCTGCACTTGAACGAACCTCCCGAATACCCGGTCCGGCCCAGCTTTCAGCAATGCGGCGATTGCTTTCTTCAATATTCAATTGGTGATTGCTGCCCTTTAGGCTCGTCGATGATTGCTGTACTTCATCAATGCGAACGTACTCGTCTTCCCATTGCCGGTTTAAAAGCCAGTTATGTGGCATAGGGGTCTTAGTCCGATCTTGATACTGCAATCGGTTTTCTCGTTGCTCTTTCCAGCGTGTTAGCACTTCCAAGGCGAGTTCATGGTCTTCATTGAGGCCCATGCGTAGCCATTCTTCTTTGGCTTTCGCTTTTTTTTCTTTGCGTATTTGTACATCCCAGAAGTCTTCAAACTGTATGTGGTCAACAGTTTTAACTGTTGGTTTATTGCTTCCCTCAGAGTCATCCGACCGTTGAGAGTCCCTTACCGGGTTGCCATCAGGCATAAACAATGATGAAAATTCTTCTGGTAGCCGAGCTTGAAAAGCGGCAAGAGATTTCAAAAGCGATGCCATACCAATGAAGTCGGCAGGTACATCTTTAAGCAACCGAAAGGCTGCTTTACCTTGGTTCGGGTTTTCGATTGGGTTGTGCTTCAGAAAGCTCCGAATCAAAGTCCAACCGGATTCCTCGCAACGAATGAGGAACTGATCTTGTTCTAACTCCTTTAGAGCCTTGGCAACCTGTTGCTCATCCCAGTTCAAGTCAGAAGCAACGTAACCAATCGGCAGTCGAAAGCAGCCAAGCAAATTACAATGTGGGCATGTAAGCAAATACAGTCCTAGCAACTTCGCTGAGTCACTCCAGGACAAAACGTTTTGCTTTAGCCAAAAGCGGGTATAGACCTTGCCATAGTCACGCATGGAGGAACTCGCTTTTGTGTTTACGTAAAATGCTGACCATTATTTGCCCTTAATCCTACTGGTTACTGGCTTTCAGCTCGCTTGGGCATTCGGGATAGATGTCCGGTCTTAACTGAGATCGGGTTACCTGTCCTTGCGTAGCTTGTTCGATGGGTAAAACGAATTCAGCGGGAACTCGCCCTGATTTATTCAACCAAAACCAGACGTTTTGCTGTTTTGAGTTGATGGCTCGTGCTAATGCTGATTGCCCGCCGACCAAGTCAATGGCACGGCGGAGATGTTTTTGTGTCGTGTTGAACACTTCCATACCGTCTCCTGTTACAATAATAACTGTTACAAGATTGAATGTTACAGTTTAAACTGTAGATTAGTCAACAGTTAAAATTGTTGAAAGGCTACAGTTTTATTTGTAGAATACGGGCTTATGAAAACTTTATCCGAACGACTAAACCATGCCTTGCAGCTTACTGGGGTGACTCAGTCTGAGTTGGCTCGTCGCATTGGTATCAAACAGCAGTCGATCAGCCAGATTTGCTCTGGTAAATCGGCTAGGTCTCGTTACACCATGCAGATCGCGGAGGCGCTTCGCGTGAATGCTCATTGGCTCGCCACAGGTGATGGCGAGATTGGCTTGGGGGTCGGTAATGTAGAAGTCGGGCCTGACATTAAGGGAAGAATTCCTCTCATTAACTGGGTTCAGGCCGGTGATTGGACTGAAATAGCGGAGGGATTTGCCCATGAAGATGCTGAGGAGTGGCGTGAAGTCACTGGGAAAGCACATGAGGGTTGTTTCGCACTTCGCGTAAAAGGCGACAGTATGGAAAATCCAAGCGGAAAAAAATCCATACCTGAGGGGGCAGTGATCGTTGTTGATCCTGAGTTACCTTATTCTTCAGGTTCATTGGTTGTTGCGCGTTTGGATGATTCGAAAGAAGCAACCTTTAAGCAGTTAGTTATTGATGGTGAACAGAAGTACCTAAAACCTTTGAACCCGCAATACCCTGCAATACCGATCAACGGCAACTGCACCATCATCGGTGTAGTACGACAAGCTATCATCGATTTTTGGTAGCGAAGGAATTTGTGGTTTAGCCACAGTTGTTCATGAGCTGAAGAAGCAACGATTGCAAACAGCTACAACTGAGCATTGGCGCACGCTGAGAGTAAATGGTAACCGATTAGATAACCATTGATTGTTTATAAAGTCAAGATCAGCGAAAATAGCGGCCAATTACGATTAACACGACGGATTTGACAAGCGAAGAACTGAAAATAGAGTACTTCCAAAAGTGTGTACAAATCCGTGTACAAACTAAAAGAATTTATACATGGCAAACCAAGATTTTCTTAATGAAATCAATAAGCGAAGGACCTTTGCTATCATCTCTCACCCCGATGCGGGTAAAACCACAATAACCGAAAAAGTGTTATTGTTTGGGCACGCTATTCAACGTGCAGGTACGGTAAAAGGCCGTGGCTCTAATCAACACGCTAAATCCGACTGGATGGAAATGGAAAAGCAGCGTGGTATTTCGATTACCACCTCTGTCATGCAGTTTCCTTATAATGATTGTCTTGTTAACTTACTGGATACCCCAGGTCACGAAGATTTCTCTGAAGATACTTACCGTACATTAACGGCAGTTGACTGCTGCTTGATGGTGATTGACTCGGGTAAAGGGGTTGAGGACCGGACACGTAAACTGATGGAAGTTACCCGCCTACGTGACACTCCAATCTTAACCTTCATGAATAAGTTGGACCGTGATATTCGTGATCCAATGGAGTTAATGGATGAAGTGGAAAATGAGCTAAAAATTGCTTGTTGTCCAATCACATGGCCTATCGGTTGTGGTAAGTTATTCAAAGGTGTTTATCATTTATTACGTGATGAAACGATCCTATACCAAACAGGTCAAGGGCATACAATTCAAGAAATCCGTATTATTAAAGGGCTAAATAACCCAGATCTCGATGCAGCGGTAGGCGATGAACTCGCTGCGCAGTTACGTGATGAGCTGGAATTGGTTAAAGGGGCATCCCATGAATTTGACCATGAGGCCTTCTTGCAGGGGGAATTAACCCCAGTCTTTTTCGGAACCGCGTTAGGTAACTTTGGTGTTGACCATATGCTAGATGGTTTAGTGGAGTGGGCTCCGCAGCCGCAACCACGCCAAACAGATTTGCGCCAAGTTAATGCGACAGAAGAAAAATTCACTGGCTTCGTGTTTAAAATTCAAGCCAATATGGACCCGAAACACCGTGACCGTGTTGCGTTTATGCGTATTGTTTCAGGTACTTATGAGAAAGGTATGAAACTGCGTCAAGTCCGTATCAAAAAAGACGTAGTAATTTCCGATGCGTTAACCTTTATGGCGGGCGATCGTTCTCAGGTCGAAAACGCCTATGCAGGGGATATCATTGGGTTGCACAACCATGGCACTATCCAAATCGGTGATACCTTCACACAAGGTGAAGAACTCAAATTTACGGGTATTCCAAACTTTGCCCCTGAATTGTTCCGTCGTATTCGCTTACGTGACCCGCTAAAACAAAAACAACTGCTAAAAGGCCTCGTTCAGTTATCTGAAGAGGGGGCGGTACAGGTTTTCCGTCCGTTAACTAACAATGATTTAATCGTTGGTGCGGTAGGGGTGTTGCAGTTTGACGTGGTCGTTTCGCGTTTGAAAAGCGAATATAACGTTGAAGCTATCTATGAAGCTGTTAACGTTTCTACTGCACGTTGGGTTGAGTGTGATGATGCGAAGAAACTTGAAGAGTTTAAGCGCAAAAATGAGCAAAACTTAGCCCTCGATGGTGGCGATAACTTATCTTATATCGCACCGACTATGGTGAACCTTAACCTCACCAGTGAACGCTACCCAGACGTTAAATTCCGTAAAACACGCGAACACTAATTGTGTTTATGACCCACGACTAACAGGGTTAGTGGTGGGTCGTCTTATTTCGAACTTCATTTAAAGTTACTTTCCCTATTTTTTGGTGCTTCTCATCAAGAATATTCTGTGTTTATTACCTTTCTCTTTATTTTTTATGTTTTTTTACTTAGGCTATATTATTCGTTGTCCATTGCAGTGAAAGGAAGGTTTTTATGAAAAATGCAAAACTATTGAGTTTGTTAGGAGTTATTGGGTTGAGCTGGGCGCTTGCGGCTTGTAGCTCATCATCAGATAGCGCTTTGAAAAAACAAGCCTCAGAAACCTGGGACAGTGCATCTAAGACCGTTGAAATGGCTGGTAAAGATACTGGAAATGCTATTTCGAGTGGCGCTAAAAACACCGGTGATTATATTGATGACTCAGCGATTACTGCCGATGTAAAAGGGAAATTACTGGGTACGAAAGGTATTTCGAGTAACAGTGTATCAGTAAAAACCGTCAATGGTGTTGTTTACTTATCAGGCTTTGTTAAATCAGCCGATCAAATGGATAAAATTACCCAAGTGGCATCGCAAGTTAATGGGGTCAAATCGGTACAAAATGGTTTAGTGATTTCTAACTAAGCAGTAAATAAATGTCTCAATAGCTCGTATTGCTGAGTATTTATTGTACAATGTCGATAGAATGGGCTTTCTAGGGGAGGCTCATTCTGCTTTTGAGCTATTTAAAGTGAATTAAGAGAACTTCTGTTATTCAGAGGCATTATGGGAAAACACGTTTCAGTTACACTCGGCACGATTGAGCCGCTTGCATTCTTTGATAATATCAACTCGGGAAAAACGGCTCTGATATGTGAAGGAGGCGGTCAACGAGGGATTTTTACTGCCGGGGTACTGGATGAGTTTCTTATTTCTGATTTTAACCCTTTTGATCTGATGATTGGTACTTCTGCTGGCGCCCAGAACCTTTCTGCGTATATTTGTGGGCAAGCGGGCTATGCTCGTCGCGTGATCACTCGCTATACAACTAATTCAGCATTTTTTAATCCCTTACGCTTTATTCGAGGTGGCCATCTGATTGATTTAGATTGGCTAGTCGAAACCACTGCAAAAGAATTTCCATTACGTATACAAGCAGGGCTCGATTTATTAGATTCAGGCCGTGAATTCTATATGGGAGCAAGCCGCAGTGATGATTTTTCTGCGGCCTTCTTACAGCCTGATGCCGACACTTGGTTGGATATCATTCGTGCGTCCAGCGCTATTCCCGGTTTTTATCGGGAAGGCGTTGATCTCGATGGCACTTTATATCAGGATGGCGGTATTAGTGCTGCGATCCCAGTTGAAGAGGCATACCGCCGCGGTGCTGAGACTATTGTGGTGATCCGTACCGTTCCTTCCCAAATGTATTTTACCCCTGAATGGGTGAAAAGAATGACTCGGTGGCTGGAAGGGGAAAAGAATGGCTTACAACGTATGGCTGCCATGCTTAAAGTTCATCTGAAAAGTTACCGTAGAACACAAGAATTTATTGAAAACCCACCAGAAGATGTACAGGTCTTTGAGATTTATCCACCTGTTCCACTGAAAAGTAGTGCGCTGGGTAGTAAAGTATCTTCGCTTAATCAAGATTACCATACGGGCCGTCGGTGTGGCCGCTATTTTATTGCAGCACTGGGTGGTGCATTTGACCACAATACAAATCGCTTTAGACATACCTTGGCTCAGAAAATTGAGTCGAACCCATTAGACATTCAGCTTGAGCCTCAAGTACCGAGCGAACTCATTCCTGAATTGGTGACTGAGCCTGTCACTTCAGTGCCTTTGGCAGCGATACCAGCAAATGAGACTCGTGATGGCTAAATGTCAATTTATTGATACTCATTGCCATTTTGATTTCCCACCTTTTAGTGACTCTTTGACTGAAAGTTTGCAGCTTGCCCAGCAAAGTGGCGTGAGCGATATTGTCATTCCGACAGTGAGTGTGGATAATTTTGAGCGGGTTTGGCAATTGGCACAGCAGTACCCGCAGCTCCATGCTGCTATGGGGTTTCACCCATTATATTTAAGTCAGTTTCAAGAGCAACATATTGATATATTGACTGATTATCTAACTAAAAAAAATAAAAAATGTGTGGCGATAGGCGAAATTGGGCTTGATCTCTATATGCAAAACCCGCAATTTGAACGCCAGCAAGAGGTGTTGTCTGCACAATTAAAGTTAGCGAAACAGTTTGATTTACCGGTTATTTTACATTCACGAAAAAGCCATGACCCATTAGCTGCAATGCTACGTCGTTTTGAGGTCCCTGCTCGTGGCGTCGTACATGGCTTTGCTGGCAGCCTATCTCAAGCACAAGCCTTTGTTAAACTTGGTTATTATATTGGTGTGGGGGGAACCATTACTTATGAAAGAGCGAATAAAACTCGCCATGTGATATCCCAACTTCCTTTGGCTTCATTATTATTCGAAACGGATGCCCCCGATATGCCTGTTTCAGGTTTCCAAGGCGAGCCAAATCGGCCTGAACGTATTGAGTGGGTTTTTCGTTCATTATGTGAGCTTCGCCACGAATCCCCTGAAGAAATAGCCCAACAACTTTACAACAATAGCTTGTCGTTATTTAATCTCACCAAATAAAACCGCATGCCAATTCATAAATTATATTTATATAATTTCGCAAATTAGCTATTTAAATCTATTTAGTTTTTATTGTGATGAATTGGGTCTTTAGTCCCTTTCCAGATTAAACCGAGTTAATTTTGTGACTTTTATCACATTGTGTGAATTTTTGTTGTTTATTGCACTCAGTATTTGTGATGAGTATTGCGGGTTATTGGTGATGACTAGGTATAATCATAAGATCAAAAATCAAGGTGACTTACACGTTTCCTTATATATCAACCTAAAATAAAGTGAACAGGGATCCTTCCATGCAGCTCATTATGAGTATTATCGGAATGGCGGTACTTATCGGGATAGCTATTCTATTTTCCAGCAATCGCCGAGCTATTAAACTACGCACAGTGGGTGGTGCATTTTTAATACAACTAGCCATTGGCGCGTTTGTTCTTTATGTTCCTGCGGGGCGTAGTGTGCTCCAAGGGATGTCTGATGCGGTTTCTAAAGTTATTGGATATGGCCAAGATGGGATGAATTTCATCTTCGGTGGCCTTGTTTCCGATAAAATGTTTGAACTGTTTGGCGGCGGTGGTTTTATTTTCGCTTTCCGTGTTCTGCCTATTATCGTTTTCTTCTCTTCATTAATTGCGGTGCTTTATTATTTAGGCATTATGCAGTTAGTGATTAAAATTCTTGGTGGTGGCCTGCAAAAAGTATTGGGAACCTCAAGAACCGAATCCTTATCTGCGACAGCGAATATTTTCGTAGGGCAAACAGAGGCCCCTTTGGTTGTTCGCCCTTATATTGCAACAATGACCACATCAGAGCTGTTTGCCATCATGTGTGGTGGTTTAGCCTCTGTTGCGGGATCAGTTTTGGCGGGCTATGCGCAAATGGGCGTGCCAATGGAATACCTGATTGCCGCCTCCTTTATGGCCGCTCCAGGTGGTTTATTATTCGCTAAACTGATGGTTCCAGAAACGGAAGATGTGAACGATCGGGTTGATGCAACCGATTTAGTTGCTGAAGATGAGCGCCCTGCCAACATCATTGATGCAGCAGCCTCTGGCGCATCATCAGGGATGCAACTGGCGCTGAATGTGGGTGCAATGTTATTGGCATTTATCGCATTGATTGCATTGATCAATGGTATCTTAGGTGGTATTGGTGGTTGGTTTGACTATCCACAATTATCACTTGAATTATTATTAGGTTGGTTGTTTGCACCGATTGCCTTCTTAATTGGTGTGCCGTGGAGTGAAGCGACAGTCGCGGGTTCTTTTATCGGCCAAAAAATTGTTGTGAATGAGTTTGTTGCATTCATGAATTTTGGTGAATACATGAAAGCGGATGCTGAAGTACTGGCGGCAGGCAAACAAGTGCTTTCTGACCATACTAAAGCGATTATTTCGTTCGCATTATGTGGGTTTGCTAACTTATCATCCGTCGCTATTTTACTCGGTGGTTTAGGGGGAATGGCCCCAAGTCGTCGTAGTGAGGTTGCTCGTTTAGGTATGAAAGCGGTTATGGCGGGTACACTGTCTAACTTAATGAGTGCAACCATTGCCGGCTTTTTCTTGACGTTAGGCGCAGCCGCAGTCATTTAGTTTATGTGTCTGATGGTTAAATTTATACCATCTCAAATAAGTCAATCGGAAGGGCAATAGTCCTTCCGTTTTCATTTTAATTCGTTATATTCTTTTATGATTTTTTATATTAATCGTAAATTTTCAACTATTCTTAACTTAGTCGATTAATGATGAAGAATATATTGAATTGAAAAGCCATTTGAGAGAAGAATTGATGGTAATTGATGTTATAGTTTGAATTGGATCACATTTTTTATTTTAATAATGTAACATTCAGTCGATTAATGTGATTTGTAGCACATAAAAAGGCATCATTCCATGGTCAAATAGGCATTAGTAAGCTGCTATGGAACTGCTAGTTCTCAGAGTCTAGGACTCTAGGGCATGATGCGGTGAGAAGGATCTCAGCTGCTCAGTTCGGAAAGCATCCGACTAGCATCTTTAAGGAACCAAGCCCGCTCGCCAACAAAGAACGTGTCGTTCTGAAGAAATAACAACGTTGGAGAGTTATATGACTGATTTAAAAGCGGCCGCACAACGCGCGCTGTCCCTTATGGATTTAACCACTTTAAATGATGACGATACCGATGCGAAAGTCATTGCATTATGTCATCAGGCGAAAAGCCCAGCAGGCAATACGGCTGCAATCTGTATTTATCCTCGTTTTATTCCAATTGCACGTAAAACATTACGTGAACAAGGCACTCCAGATGTGCGTATTGCGACGGTCACAAATTTCCCACACGGTAACGATGATATTGATATCGCATTAGCTGAAACTAAAGCGGCGATTGCTTACGGTGCCGATGAAGTTGACGTCGTTTTCCCTTATCGCGCACTGATTGCGGGTAATGAGAAAATTGGTTTTGACTTAGTGAAAGCCTGTAAAGACGCCTGTGCAGCTGCCAATGTGTTGTTGAAAGTGATCATTGAAACAGGTGAATTAAAAGATGCAGCGTTAATCCGTAAAGCGTCTGAAATTTCGATTAAAGCAGGCGCTGATTTTATTAAAACCTCTACGGGTAAAGTGCCTGTTAATGCAACTTTAGAAAGTGCAGAAATCATGATGCAAGTCATCCGTGATATGGGCGTTGAAAAAACAGTCGGTTTTAAACCGGCTGGTGGCGTCCGTACCGCAGAAGAAGCCGCAGAATACTTAGCATTAGCGGGACGAATTTTAGGTGACAATTGGGCTGATAGCCGCCACTTCCGTTTTGGGGCTTCTAGCTTATTAGCCAATTTATTAAATACGCTGGGTTTTGACGTTAAAAAATCAAGCAGCAGCTATTAATTTTCGCAATATTATTAGCCGATAAATTCGACTTTAAAGGAGCATATTGTGTTTCTGGCACAAGAAATTATCCGTAAAAAACGCGATGGTAAGCCATTAAGTGAAGAAGAAATTCGTTTCTTTATCAATGGAGTTCGTGATAACTCAGTTTCAGAAGGTCAAATTGCTGCATTGGCAATGACTATCTATTTTAATGATATGACCATGCCTGAGCGTGTTGCATTAACATTAGCAATGCGTGATTCAGGAACGGTTCTGAACTGGAAATCACTTAACCTCAACGGCCCATTAGTTGATAAACATTCAACGGGCGGCGTGGGTGATGTGACTTCACTGATGCTTGGTCCAATGGTTGCAGCGTGTGGCGGTTATGTACCGATGATCTCAGGCCGTGGTCTAGGCCACACCGGTGGGACATTAGATAAGCTTGAAGCGATCCCTAATTTCGATATCTTCCCAGATGATGCCCGTTTTCGTGACATTATCAAAGATGTCGGGGTGGCAATTATTGGGCAAACTAATTCATTGGCACCTGCTGATAAACGTTTTTATGCAACTCGTGATATTACTGCGACAGTGGACTCAATTCCGCTAATTACGGCTTCAATTTTAGGTAAAAAACTGGCTGAAGGCCTTGATGCTCTAGTGATGGACGTTAAAGTCGGCTCTGGTGCATTTATGCCAACGTATGAGAAGTCAGAACAGCTAGCAGAGTCTATTGTTAAAGTGGCCAATGGGGCTGGCTGTAAAACGACCGCATTATTGACTGACATGAATGAAGTGTTGGCATCCAGTGCAGGTAACGCGGTTGAAGTTCGTGAAGCCGTTCAATTCTTAACGGGTGAATACCGTAATCCACGTCTTTATGAAGTTACCATGGCATTGTGCGTAGAAATGTTAGTGTCTGCTTCATTAGCTGCAAACCGTGAAGAAGCACGCCAAAAACTACAGGCGGTGTTGGATAATGGTAAAGCGGCAGAAGTGTTTGGTCGCATGGTTGCCGCTCAAAAAGGGCCTGTTGATTTTGTTGAAAACTACAACAAATATCTGCCAACAGCGGTGCTGAGCAAAGCTGTTTATGCGCCACAAGACGGTATTATCACGCAAATGGATACACGTGCGCTGGGAATGTCTGTCGTCACTTTAGGTGGTGGTCGCCGTAAAGCAACAGATCCAATTGATTATAGCGTTGGTTTAAGTGATATCGCTGCATTAGGTGCCAAAGTGGATACTCAGACGCCACTGGCCATTATCCATGCAAATAGTGAAAAAGCGTGGGAAGAAGCGGCGAAAGAAGTGCGTGAAGCGATGGTGATTGGCGACAAGGCACCTGAAGCGACACCTATGGTTTATCGCCAAATCAGCGAATAATATAAATAGATTTTAGTGGTATATCGTATTTAAAAATACCGCAGGAGAAAAATATGAAACGCACATTTATTATGGTTTTGGATTCCTTTGGGATCGGAGCTGCACACGATGCACATAAATTCGGTGATGAGGGCTCAAATACGTTGGGTCACATCGCAGATGCTTGCGCACGCGGCGAAGCGGATATTGGCCGTAAAGGGCCTCTGCATTTACCGAATTTAACAAAATTAGGTTTAGGTAAAGCAGGAGAGGAATCAAGCGGTTCATTCCCTGCGGGTCTTGATCCTAATGCAGAAATTATTGGCGCATATGGTTATGCGAGCGAAATTTCTTCGGGCAAAGATACGCCATCAGGCCATTGGGAAATTGCGGGTGTGCCTGTGCTATTCGATTGGGGTTATTTCTCTGATGAAGAAAATAGCTTCCCACAAGAACTGTTGGACACTTTAGTTGAGAAAGCTAACTTACCGGGCTATTTAGGTAACTGCCATTCATCAGGTACAGTTATCCTTGACCAACTGGGTGAAGAGCACATGAAAACAGGGAAACCGATTTTCTATACCTCAGCAGACTCCGTTTTCCAAATTGCGTGTCACGAAGAAACTTACGGCTTAGATAAACTGTATGAGTTGTGTGAAATTGCGCGTGAAGAGTTAACTAAAGGCGGCTATAACATTGGTCGTGTTATCGCACGCCCATTCGTCGGTGATAAAGCGGGTAACTTCACACGTACAGGTAACCGCCATGACTTAGCGGTAGAGCCACCAGCACCAACGGTATTGAAAAAATTAGTTGATGAAAAACAAGGTGAAGTCGTTTCTATCGGTAAAATTGCGGATATTTATGCTCACGTTGGTATCACTAAGAAAATCAAAGCGACTGGTATTGATGCCCTATTCGACGCCACAGTTGAAGAAATGAAACTGGCGGGTGATAACACTATCGTTTTCACTAACTTTGTCGATTTTGACTCTGCATACGGCCACCGCCGTGATGTAGCGGGCTATGCCGCGGCGTTAGAATTATTCGACCGCCGTTTACCCGAGTTGATGAAATTAGTTAAAGAAGACGACATTCTAATTTTAACGGCTGACCACGGTTGTGACCCAACTTGGCCAGGTACTGACCATACCCGTGAGCACATCCCAGTATTGATCTATGGTCCAAAAGTGAAACCCGGTTCATTAGGTCATCGTGAAACCTTCGCAGACATTGGGCAAACAGTCGCTAAGTATTTTGATTTGTCGCCGATGGATTATGGTAAACCAATGCTCTAACACCCATTACCCGTCATACTTTGAGCTGTAGCGGTGTTGGCTGCACAAAATCACCCTAATCACATACTTATGTATGCTCATAGGGATGATTTTCTTTGCCGCCTAGCGACAACTCAAATTATTTAGGGTAATGGCGGGGAATTAAAAGTAATGGGCAAGGCTTTGCCGTCATACTTTTTTAATAATAAGGTGGGAAACCACCTTATTAACTTAAAAATATTTAATCGTTTAAAGGGAAATAATCATGGCAACTCCACATATTAATGCAGAAATGGGTGATTTCGCTGATGTCGTTCTGATGCCAGGCGACCCATTACGTGCAAAATACATCGCTGAAACTTTCCTTCAGGATGTTCGCCAAGTGAATAATGTGCGTGGCATGTTAGGTTTTACAGGGACTTATAAAGGTCGTAAGATTTCTGTTATGGGTCACGGTATGGGTATCCCTTCATGCTCAATTTACGCGAAAGAGCTGATCACTGACTTCGGTGTGAAAGTGATTATTCGTGTTGGTTCATGTGGCGCAGTGATGGATGACGTAAAATTGCGTGATGTTGTGATTGGTATGGGCGCTTGTACTGATTCACGTGTTAACCGTCAACGTTTTAAAGAAAATGATTTTGCAGCGATTGCAGACTATGACTTAGTCCATAATGCGGTTGAAGCGGCAAAAGCAAGAAACGTGAATGTCCGTGTGGGTAACCTGTTCTCAGCAGACCTATTTTACTCACCAGATCCTGATATGTTCAAAGTGATGGAAAAATACGGCATTCTAGGTGTTGAAATGGAAGCAGCGGGTATTTATGGTGTTGCGGCTGAGTTTGGTGCGCGTGCATTAACGATTTGTACCGTTTCTGACCATATCAAAACTGGCGAACAAACGACGTCAGAAGAGCGTCAAACGACGTTCAATGAGATGATTGAAATTGCATTGGATTCCGTACTGTTAGGCGACAAATAGTCGTTAGATGTTTTCATGATGCGCTAAAATGCCACCTATTGTGTGGCATTTTTTATCGCTATTTTTTGATCCTACTCATCACCACCGCATCAACGTATTCCCCATCACGAAATGCATAATCTCTCATACGGCCTTCTAGTTCAAAGCCAAACTTTTCATATAGGCCAACGCCACTGCCATTTGCTGCAAACACTTCTAGCTCGATACGGCGTACATTCAACCAGTTATCGCAGTAATCCACCATCACTTGCATCAGTTTGGAACCAATACCTTTACCTTGATGAGCTTCACTGACGGTAATACCGAAGGTAGCCACATGGCGGCGGCGTATTTGGCTTGGTTGGTTAATTACAAGTAAGCCCACAACGTCCTTATTGATGGTAGCAACAAATTGAGTGACGAGTGGATCATTTTCCCCAAGGCGAGCTTCCCATGTTTTTTCTGTTGGGTAAGGCAATTGTAAGGTGTTGGCATACGCAGAATAGTCAGCGTGCATTTGGGTGATTGCAGGCACATCGTCCAGCGTTGCTCTACGGATAGTTACGTTGTTCATTACTTTACTCATCATTGTCGTTTCTAGAATATATTAATCACATTAAAAATATATTATGTCAATGAGAAATAAGAGTTATCACATAAAAAACGATGGAATAAATTGAGTGTTTTGCAATCGCTATTTGATATAAAAAATAAATAGAAGCTTATACTATTATGAGTAATTTAGTTTAAATTAATTTAGGGGTATGTCTGAATGCGTATTCTAGAATTTAACTTTCAATGTTTATAATTAGCATTTTTTATTAGTTAAATATTAATAAAAATACAAATTATTTAAGTGGTAATTATTATATCACAGATGAGATTCATAACTTATTGAGATAAAATGGTTTTATTAACAATTGTAAATTAAGGGGAAGTCATGAGTCTTGAAAAATACGGTTCTGGAAAAATTGATTATTCCCGAAGTGGAATTGATTTAACTAATAAAATAATTGGTTATTGTTCTAGTCATCAATTGATAGGAAGTGCTGATGTGTTGTTGGGGAATTACTTTCATAATAATATCTCAAAAATTATTGTGCAGGTTGATGCTAAAAAATATTATAAATTAATAGGTAATATAAATAAATCGCTTCATAGTGAGAGTATTAAGTCTCAAGATTTTTGCGATGACATCCGAAGTATTATTATTGAACATGCAAAAAAATTAAGGCCGAATGATAATAAGGATTACTCGAGTTTAATTAAAAAATCAAAAGATATTAATACCAAAAAACATTCATTATGCGAAGCTATTTCACTCAAAGTGAAAAATAAATCTATTGATGAGAAATCAATTAAAAAGATTGATGAAATCGTGAGGAATGTAAAAAAAGTAATGTTGAATGAAGAATTTAAATCAACATTGCTTGAAGCTCAAGTTTTAGCATTAAGCTGTAGAAGTAAAACCGTTTATGAAATGATAAACAAAGTTTTAGCTCCGCATATCGAAACTAAAGAACAATATCAACATCCTGTGGGTTCAAATACTCAGTTAGTTCAGCAGAATGCTGAAACTTCTCGAGCTGATAAAGACAAGCTCCTAGAGAGTAAAGGAAATATACCAGTAACACCAGAAGAAACAATGATACATAACGAGGTAAGTGACGAAACCAAAAAAGGAGGTACTTTGGAACAAGGGCTTACTTCCTATGTGTACGATAGTGATTTATCTAATCAGGAACTAAAAGAAATTGTGCCAATAGAAATTAATTCTATAAATAATGAATCTATAGAAAAGATGGAACACAGAAAAGGGCGGGTTGATAAACTGAATATTGCGGTAGTTAGGGATAAAATAAATAGTATTACCAAGGGGGCAATAAGAAAAAATAAATTAAGTCAGCTTGAACCAAGTGAAGAAGAACCTAAATTTCAAAAAATCCTTTCTAGTCATTCGATAGAGGAATCGATTAAAATTAAATTGCCTTTTAATAGGATCTCGATAAGGTCATTAAGCTTAATTGAGTCTAAAATTAAGTCGAGATTTAATAAATTAAAGTCAAGTGAAACCCCTGAGCTATTTGAAAAAGAAATGTTCGATGCACAGGAAATACTAAAAAAATACGATAATAAATTGGTTTGTGAAAAAATTAATAATATTATTGATAAATATTTGGATAAACATGAGTTATATATTAGAAAGAATAATAGTCCGAATAGTCGAATTTGCTATGCCATAAACTCCGTGTTTGAGTTACAGGATATTACACAACGTAAATTAGATGAATTTAAAATGGCAATTATAGATTGCTTGAAAAAAGAACCAATTGAAGATATTTTAAATTCTTCATCCGATTTAATGCGAAAAGTATCACGTTATACTCATAAAAACATTGCGGATAAGGTTAATGTTTTCATAAACGATTATTCAATGGATAGAGTGAAAGAATTGAATAGAAATGAAAAATTCAGTGTTGCAAGTAAGATAGAGTTATTGGAACCTGAAAAAAATAGAGATATGGAAGAGTTAATGAAGGATATGAGTTTAAAAAAAATAATTTCACATGTATTCAGTCGAATGATTAATAATATACGAAAGCTATTTTCCAAAAATTAATGGTTAATTTTATTTATGTAAAAATAGACAAATTAGCCCGTTGTATTTACGGGCTAATTTTTACTCATATCAAGGCGTCATCATAAATACTTTTGAATTTTGCCCTAAGTATTGACGAGCCAAGCGGTTAATATCTTCAACCGTTAACTGGCGAATAATATCTTGTTCTTGGTTTAAACGCTGATATTGCCCATCATCGCTGGCAATCTGTGCTAGAGCCTCAGTCCAATAGCTTGAACTATCAGTGACTTGCGCATTTTCTGTTAGCCAAATATTTTTTGCTTCGGTTAACTCTTTTCCACTCACACCTGTTTGACGAATTTTGCCAATCGTTTTTTGGGCGATTTGCGTCATTTCTTCAGCACGCTCAGGTGAGGTGGTGAAATTTAAGCGAGCGAGGTAATAAGGTTGAGGTTTCTTGGCTAACATTTGAGAGAAACCTAATGCGTAAATGCCGCTGGCTTTTTCACGTAGTTCACCGCGCAAACGCTGACTCACAATGGTATCAATAAGTTGGATCCCTAAGCTGTCTTGCTGGTTCCACACCGCAGGTGAAGCGAATTGAATGCTCACCATACTTTTATCACTGCTACTGATGGGATAAGTTTTATTAAAGCTGGCCATTTTTGGCATGATCCCTTGATTGCGGGATACCAGTTTTTGGTTACTTTGTGGCAGTGATGCAACCCATTGCTCTAACAGCGGCTTTAGCTCACGGCTATTCATTGCACCAGTAATGACCAGTGTCATATCTGCTGTTGAGGTGAGTAATTGACGGTTGGCTTGTTGCAGCTGTTGAGCAGTAAATTGTTGCCAGCTGCCTTGTGGGTTAATCACTAGGAATTCACCGTGGGTATAACTTTCCTGATTAATATTATCGAGAAAAGTGCGTTCTACGGGGGTTTTGGATAAGTTTAAAGCAAAGGATTGTTTTTGTTGCTCTAACTTTGCGCCGCTAAACTGAGGCGCTGTTAGCTTCAAGTTGAGTAGCTGTAGCGCTGTTTCGAGGTTATCGACAGGGGCTTTTCCACGAAAACCATGTGTGAGCAATTCACTGTATGGGCGAACGCTAATTTGGTTTTGTTTTGCTAGCAAAGCTAGATCGCGTGCGCTGTAGTTTCCATAACCGCTACTTTCCGGGAGTTTTAACGCCCAGTCGGTTAAACCTGCTGTTTGCAGCGTTTCTAACGAGCGGCCGCCTGGCAATTGCAAATTAAATTGAATATCATCTTTCAGGTTTTTATCTGTTTTAACAATCACCTGAATGCCATTGCTTAATGTCCAATGTTCCGTTTTTTCAACGGGCAGCTTAGATCGCTCAACAATATTGCCTTTAGGAACTTGAGGTAGCTGTAATTGAATCGCTTTGGAGCGCAGTGTAAATGGCCCCGGTGTGCTTTGGCGTATTTTTAGCCATTGTTGATTAAATGCCGATTTATCAATTGCCGCGGCATCAGTATCAGGTCCAATTAATGCTAAGCGTGGGGACGCGATTTGTAGGAATTTAGCGACATGTTGTTGTAAGTCTTGCGGTTTTACGGATTTCATCAGCTGGTAGCTGTTATCTAATTGTTGGCGTTTATTCCACATTGGCATGTCATATTCAAGCGCCGTCGTTAGTTGCCCTGCTAAATATTCATTACTATAGCGTTGCTCTGAAGCGGCTTGCAGGCTGAATTTTTTCAACATGGCTTGTTTTGCCGTATCAAGTTCTTCTTGGGTAACTGGCTCAGTGGCAAGGCGCTGTAGCTCTGTGAATAAAATCTCGGTGGCACCTTGGTAGTCATTGCCTTTCGGGTGGATGATCATCAACTGCTGCAAGCGTTGGTTATCTAACATTGCCCCTTGTTCGTTGATGCTAATCGACGGTAAAACGCCGTTATCTACCATGACGGAAAAACGTTGGTTCAAAATGGCTAGCCAGAGGTTATCCAGTAAATCGTCGGACTGCCCTAAGCGCGTATTTAGTGGCGCACTAACATCTTTTTGTAAGGCAAATTGCACATAACGCGCCCCTTGCTCTTTATCAAACACACCTTGCACTAACATATTGGTTGAATGGGCAAATTGTTTCCATTGCGGGTTATCTTCTGCCACTTTTTCGGGCTTAGGGAGTGCAAATAAATTATCAACCTGATTGCGTACTGATGAACTATTGAAGTCACCAATAATCAATAGTGACATCCGCTGAGGTTGGTACCAGGTTTGATAATAATCTTTGGCCTGCTCAATCGGGGCATTACGTACCACATCTAATGAACCAATGGGGTTGCGATCGACATAACGGCTACCGTGGTAGCGTAGCTTTTCTAAACTATCATTGATGCGATAGCCCATTCCTTGGCGTAAGCGCCACTCTTCGACAATGACAGGGCGTTCTTTTTCAAAGGCTTCTTGGTCAAATGTCATATTTGAAGCCCAATCAGCCATCACTTGTAAGCCAGTGGCGACTTGTGCTGCTGTCGCTTCAGGGAGTGATAACTTATACAGCGTGGAATTTAAACTCGTAATGGCATTCACATGGCTACCGAGTTTTAGCCCTTGGTGTTCAAGCTGTTTAAACCCAGTCGTTCCCGGAAAATGTTTGGTGCCTTTAAACGCCATATGTTCCGTAAAGTGTGCGAGACCAAGCTGTTGTTCATTTTCTTGTAATGAACCGCTACTGACCAGTAAACGCAGTTCAACCCCGGGTTGATTACGTTGTAGAAGGTAAACTTGCAGTCCATTTTCGAGTTGATAGTGTTGAAGGTCACCACGCACGGGTAACAATGAGGTTGATTTTTGGCTCACAGATGTGCTGCCTGCGCAGCCACCGAGCAGAATACCAATCAGTGTGGCGAAGGTAATTTTACGAAGCATATTCAGGCGTTCCTGTATTTAAGGATTTTTCACTCGCAGGCTCTACGAGCAATATGTGTTGTTCCGCAAATTGAGTCACGAAGCTCTGATGACTCACCAAAACAATGGCGCTGTCATGTAATTCAGCTTTCAATAGCGCGAGCAACTCGAGTGAGCTAGTTTCATCGAGGGCTGAGGTCGTTTCGTCTAATAAAAGCAGTTTTGGTCGGTTGAGCAATAAACGCGCAAACATAATGCGCTGCTGTTCCCCGCCAGATAAACGGTTATTCCAATCGGTTTCTAGTGTTAATTGATGATGCAGTTTTTCTAAACCGACTAACGTCAAGGCATATTGAAAATCTTGCTGACTGAATTTTGAGGCCGCTTTAGGGTAAGCCAATAGGCTATCTAAACGGCTAATGGGCAGGTATAGGCGCTGTGGGATCCACATGACGTTTTCTGTTCGGCGGATAGTCCCGTTGAAAAATGGCCAATGCCCACTTAGCGTGCGTAATAAGGTGGATTTACCAACACCAGAACGGCCACTAATCAAGGTTAATTCGCCTTGTTTGGCGGTTATATTCACGGAATTAATTAAGCAGCGGTTGTCTGCGGTAGAAACGGATAATTTAGCGATCAGAGGTGGCGATTTTTCGTCGATAGTAACCACCGCTTTGTTATCGTTTTCCAATAAAACCACAAAGTTGTATAAACGGGAGACTGTGGCTTGCCATGCGGCGATTTCTTTATAGGCAAAAATAAACCAGCCGAGTGAAGTGGCAACACTGGTAAAGGCTTGGCGCAATTGCATTAAGCCACCCAACATGATTTCACCCGCAAGGAATTTAGGTAATGCGAGTAATACAGGCGCTAAGGCGGTAACTTGTTGGTAACCCACTGTGTAGAAAGATAAGTTTCGTTCACAGCGGATCAAGCGGTTCCAGTTGGCGATGATTTCCCCAAATCGTCCCATTAACTCTTTTCTATCTTGAGTTTCACCACGTTGCCCCGCAATGGCATCACCGTGTTGGCGACAATTAATTAGCGAGCTACGGTAATCCGCTTCGCGGCGCTGCTTATCCATATGCAAGCGACGTAGTGGAAAACCTATCCATTGGGTGAGGGCGATACCAATCAAGGTGTAAATGATACAGGCCCAGAACATATAGCCGGGTATGGTCCACTCGCTATCGGCAAAATTAAACGACAGGCTACCGGAAAGTGTCCAAAGGATGGCCGCAAATGAAATCAGAGTTAACATTGAGTGAAGGAATGTCACCACTAAATTTAATGTTGATTCAATCAGTAAACGAATATCTTCGGCAATACGTTGGTCTGGGTTATCTGGCTCTTGTGATGTCAGCCTTAATAGGTAATGTTTGCTATTTGGCGATAACCAACGGCTGAGTACTTGCTCAGTCATGCCTTTGCGCCAGCGGATAATGAGCATTTGTTTTAGGTAATTACCCATAACGACGACAAATATCAGCCCACTAACTAAGACAACAAAGTATTGCAATAAGCCATACAGCGCTTGGCCGTCGAGTTTTTGTAGGGCGTTATAGAAATCCCCATTCCACATGT
This sequence comes from Providencia rettgeri, assembly GCF_023205015.1. NCBI lineage: Bacteria > Pseudomonadati > Pseudomonadota > Gammaproteobacteria > Enterobacterales > Morganellaceae > Providencia > Providencia rettgeri. Next base: position 852,110 of record NZ_CP096258.1, read on the forward strand.
TCATTTTGACGTTGAACCAGACGGATGACAACGTGAGCCCCAGTGAGGCAAACAGCAGTATCCAGCACAAAAGGGCAGCACGCTGCCCCCAAAAAGGTTTTACTAAATAGAAAAATTGTTTCAGTGTCTTCATGACGTTTTATTCATTTGTTGTTTTAATTGCTTAACGAGTTTCATTGCTCACATTGCGTTATGGATTACAGGTCGTAATTGACTTGTAACCAGAACTGACGGCCCGGGTCGTAGGATTTCAATACACGGTCTTCAAAGACAAAGCGGTCAGCAACGTTTTTATTATTGAGGATGTTATTTACTTCAACGGAGAAACCAAACCCGTAAGCAAAATCAGGCTTCCAGCCAAGACGGGTGTCCCACGTATATTTACTGGAGAAATGTTGCTTGGTGTATTTGCGAACTTGTCCATATTCAGGGTCGACTGCGTAGGCATTGTCGTAGCGAACCGCTTGGTCACGAGCCCCCCACCATTGTAGGCGGTTGTACCACGTTAGATCATAATCATCCCAAACACTGGTCAGTTCTAAGTTAAATTTGAACGGAGAGTTAAAGCTAGTTGATGGCAATTTCGATGCGTCAATAATTTTGCCGTCATACCAAACCTTGTTGAGGTTAACCTTATTGGCGGGGTCGAATGAGTTATAGCCAGAATCTTTTGGCGTATTACTTTCACTTTGTTGCCATGTGAGTGATGCTGTCATGACATGGGAAGCTTCCGCCCACTCCCAAGGTTGGCTGTTATTAACGGAAAGGGTCACCGTATCATGTGAGCTACGACCGCCATTGTCATACATGCGAATACTGCGTTTATCGGCATCACGGGTGTCATATTTTGTACGAGTTCTGACTTCGTCATACCCTTCACGGTGTACATATTGTAAACGCCATGTGGTTGAAAGGATTTCTTGTTGCAAAGCAAGGGTAAGTTCATCGTTATACGGTGTTTTTAGTGAATCGATACCTTCGTAATCTTTTTTATTATCCCAATCATTTAAACTTGGATCTAATGAACAGCCCCAATTACAGTTTTGCATACCTGCATTCTGTGCACCATATAAGGCATAGGTTAGCATTGAACGGCTATAATAACGGTTAGCACCAGCAATCAATAACGTTGAGTTGTCGCCAAAAATGTCATATGAACCGGAAAGTCGAGGGGCAATATTTGTGCGGCTCACAAAGTCATCACGATCTAAACGAATGCCAGGGCGCAGTGTCAATTTGCCATATTGCAAGTTGTCATCGAGAAATAATGCGTAGTTAGTATAATCTGCGGAGTGCTTACCAGCTTGGAACCGAGTGATATTAGTAAGTTGACCATTCCAATAATCATTTTTGTCAATGACACCTGAATAGTTATAACGATAAAAATCACTATCTCGTTTATATGTCCCTTTAGTATAGCTGAGCTCACTACCAATAGTTGGGTTATGCGTAATACCTAAGCCATCTTCCATTGAGGTGAATCTCATAACTGCTTTTGCTGTTTGGCTATTTTGTTCAGAGATTAAATCACCTTGTCCGCCACTACGTAGGTATTTCCGGTTATCCCAGTTATAGTCAGAGTCCATTGCGAGAACTTCGACATAATAGTTTTGGTCATTGGCTCGCTCATCTTTTAGCTGCTGAGTACTTGCTGTTAGCTCTAACTGACCAACTTCAAATTGGTGTTTGAAAACGCCTGTAAAACCTAAACCTTTATGTGTGCTGTCATAACCTGAATTCATGATAGTAGAAGTAAATAAGCGGCTATCATAGTCAGCATAGTTTGCCGAAAGATCCAAGGAGCTTTTATCAGAGAGATCAATGGTATATTTCAAAAAGTAGTTATCAGAAGTCCTTTTTTGATCTTTTTTTCCAGTTAGACCGTCTGTCATTTCCAATTCGCCATCGCCATTTATCATTGCGGCACCATCATTGGCGAGCGTCATTGGAATAGTCGAACTACGGCGTGAGGCAGAGAACACAACTCCTGAGTTTTCACTCACCCCTAATTCAAACCAGCCGCCAAAGTCATTTTTATCATAGCGGTTTTGGAAGCGAGCGGGGTTGGCGGTATCATTTTTAGTGGTATCAATCCCTTGCGATGAATCGTGGAACAAATTATTCCAACCGGAACGGGTTAAGCGGTAATAGGCGTGAGCGCTATTTTCCCCTTGCCAGCGACGGCTATTGACTTCTACCGTTCCCCCCGTAAATCCGCCAAATTCGACTGGAATATTATTGTCATACACCGTCATGCTGTCGATCAGGCGGCTATCGATGTAAATCCCTTGGTCGCTACTGCTCAAACGGGTTGTGGTTTCACCAAGACCGTTGTCTGCAGGGTCAAAATCGTTGTTAAAGCTCACGCCATCAAGGCGATAGGCGTTTTGATAGCTGCTTGAGCCGTGAATAGAAATACGGGAAGGCTTGATTTCCCCTTGGTTCATCGAGTTGCTGTCATTATTGGCAAATTGGACAGCAGGGTTAGTTTTCATCAAATCCGTAATATTGCCATCACCCGTATTTCTTTGGCTAATTTCTTCAGACGTCACGTATTGCGGTGCTGATATCACATCTGTCGCGGGGTGGTTCTGAACAACGCCAGAGACTTGGGTTTCTGGTAATACCAATGTGCCTTGGCTTAAATTTTGCTGACGAATAACGAAAACACCATTTTCATTGATTAACTCTAATCCGCTACCGATGAGTATTTTTTGTAATGCGGTTTGTGCGGAGTAGTTGCCAGACAATGCAGGTGCGCGTAAGCCACTTAATTGGCCTTTATCATAGAGCAATTGGATTTGCCCTTGGCGGCTAATTTCAGCGACAGAGGTAGCAAGTGATTGTTCTGGTAATGAAAAATTCATTTCTTGCGCGAAGGCAACTTGACAAGTAATAGCACTACTGACCGCCACAGCAAGGGCGAGCGGCCTTAATCGGCGTTGAGTAAACTGAATAGACATGGATATCCCTTATTCTTAAGCTGCACAAAAAGTGTGCGAAAATAGGTCAGTAAAATGATGACTAATTAAGAAGAGGGTGAAATGAGAATTATCCTCACCTGCAAATGAAAATATTTTTCATTTATTTTTTTTGTTTTGGATAATCAATACGTTATTTTTGTCTCGATAGACGACTTGTACGGGAAGTAAAGAGGGAAGGGCCTGAAAAAGCTGTTCTGGCTGGTGGGTATTGATGCGACCTGAGATTTTACTCTTCGCCAATTGAGTGGGGGAAAGCTCGATATTTATCGACGAATAGTTTTTAAGTTCGTCGAGTACCTCTGAAAGCGGTTTATCAACAAAAATTAACTCACCAAAGCGCCAACGAGCCACATCTAGCGGGTTAATTTGTTGGCGAGTGATTGGGCTATTTGGTGATTGACTGACTGCGCTGTCTCCGGCAAGTAAGAACACGGGCTGTTTGCTTGCTATATCTTCAAAGCTAACAATGCCTTGGCTGACATTCACGGCAACTTGCTGAGCCACTTTGTTAATTTCAAATTCTGTCCCTACCACTTGGATACGCCGGTTATCAGCTTGAACAACAAAAGGCCGATAAGGGTTGGATTTGACTTTGAAGTAAACATTTCCCTGTTCTAGATACAGGTTACGTACTGGGGTTTCATAGGCAACATGAATGCGTGTATTGCGGTTGAGAAATAGCTGGGAGCCATCAGGCAATGTGACTTCTTTAGGCGTATTCGTTGCCACTAAAGTCATATTATTGAGCAACATTGCAGGCAAGTGGCTGTATGGCAAAAACAAAATAGCCGCAATAAAAAATGCCGCTAAGGTATTGCCCAACGGGCGCCATAAGCGAAAAAAAGGGCGTTTTTCCTTGGGGAGTGTTGTGCTAGCAGGGCGTGGCATGCGATCAAAATCGCGCCATAGCCCAGCGATGGCATCATAAGCTCTTGCATGTTCAGGTGACGCTGCAATCCATTGTTTGAATTGCTCAGTTTCAAGGGCACTGATCCGTTGGCTGTGCATGCGGGTAAACCACAGCGCAGCCTCTTCATCAATGCGACTTTCATCATCTGCTGTTTGCAAAGAGTCGTGTGTCATTACAAATTATTGCCCTGATTATCAAGGTGTTTTTTACAGTGAACAAGTGCTGCTGCAATATGTTTTTCCACCATACTGATTGAAATTTCCATTCGCTCAGCAATCTCACTTTGTGATAAACCATCAAAACGATAAAGCAAAAAAGCTTCTCGTCGACGGGGTGGTAACGTTTCAAGTGCTTCGCTTAGCCGTTGGATCCGTTGCTGATGTTCCAATATTTCACTGGGATCAGCTTGGCTCTGTTCAAAATGAGACTCATGAGTAACATCATCAATGGATGTTTCTGATCTAGTTTGGCGTTGGTTACGTCGCCAATGGTCAATCAAAACATGATTCGCAATTTTAAACAGGTAAGCGCGGCTCTCTTTAACAGGCGTTTGTTCTTTACGGTTTAGCCATAGTGTAAACACATCCTGTGATAAATCATCAGCATCATTGCTGTTATCTAGCCGATTGCGGAAAAAGCGCACAAGTTGGCTATATGTTGACTGATACGCACCGCTAATTTTACGGGCAAGAGATTTATCAATAGTCATTTTACTGGTGTTAATGTCATAAAAGAGCACAATCGTGCTGATTAATAATCTGCTCAGATTACTTTATTATTTAAATCAATAAGTTGTTTTAATAATTGTGTTTTTACTAATAATAATGAATATCATTTTTGTTTGTATTATGCCTATAATCTGCAAAAAATAAAGTCGTGAGGCAGAATATGAGCAGTATGACGGGTCAGTTAGAGCGCCCGATTTTCCGTCCACTAGGCGGTTTGGTTTTAAGTTGTCTTTTCCATGGAACACTGGCAATCATTTTTATCGGGTGGTTCACCTCTTCAATTCCGAAGACTGGGGTATTACCTCCGGCAATCTCGTTGCAGCTGGGGGTTTATCAGCTTGAACAACAGGCAGAGCCTGAGATTAATCATGCACCGAAACAACAGATGACAACGCGAGAGGAGTCATTGCCTGAAGTTGTTGAAAAGGTAGATAAATTACCTGAGACTGCGATCGTCGATAATGGCACGTTAACAAAAGTTAGCGAGAAAAAACGCCCACCGAAAAAGAAAATTCCGCAAGAGAAAAGAATCATCGAAGAAGCCCCTGTTACCACGCAGGAGTCGACCGTTACTTCAGCCCCTGCATCTGGAAGTGAATCTAGCAGTAGTGCGAATTTTTCCAGTAATGCGTCTGCGGCAGTAAGTGGGCACCAAGGTTGGCAAAGTGAGGTGCATCAGCGGATAGCCAAAACTAAGCGCTACCCGCGTGCAGCACTGCGTTACCGTTCAACAGGGGTCTCTCATATCAAAGTGATTTTGGATAGCCGGGGTGAAGTGATTGCCGCCAGTTTATTGAATTCATCCGGTACAAAAATATTGGATAAAGAAGCATTGGCAACCATCTCACGAGCTGCGCCTTTCCCGATCCCTCCAGAGACATTATTGGTCGATGGCCAAGTTGAGTTTGTCGCGCCAATTGTGTTTGATACAACTTCTATTTAAATTCAATCAAATAGCCCTTTTTAGGGCTATTTATCAGACGAATTTGGTTTGTTTTTTTGTGTCGGCCGCTTAGGGCGATAAGGCCGCTGTTCTTTTTTTCGTTTTAAACGTGCTGGTTTCGTTTTTGGGGACGTTTTGCTTTCTTGATCGTCTTCATTGCTTTCATCGTCTCCATTATCATCTTGATTTTCATCAGTATTAACGACTAGCGGTGGGGCTTGCCTGTGGCCTTTCTTTTTCTTTAAACGCAGTAATGTATTAGCTAAAACGAAGCCAATACATAAGGCGAGCAGAATAAAAATTCGCAATACATTGGTGCTGTTATCGGCTTGTTGAATTTCAGCGGAAAGAAGCTCTGTATCAATAGTTAAACGCAAATAGCCTTTGGGTTCTTTTGTGCCTTGGATGGGAACGACAAGTTGGTATTGAAAATTTTGCAGTGATGCGTTGTCATCTATCGCGAGCCGTTCTTTTACCGTTGCAGGCTCACCGACTTGAGTGATCAGTGTGCCACTGGCCGTATAGATGCTAGCATCTAAAATATACCTGTCTTTTACCACGTTATTTAAATTGGCATTAATTCGTTCTAAATTAAAATCTTTACTGCCGGGAACAATATAATCAGATAAGCTGAAAGCAACTTGCTTAGCAAGAACATAAGTCAGTTGTTTAAATTGCTCAATTCTGCCTTGGTTTTGGCTATTTCCTAAATAAGAAATACCATGCATAAGTAAGGTTACCAGCGCAACGCAGATAACGATAATGACTGTTTTGTGGAGCTTAAAGGTAAGTTTCATTGCTTTATTGGTGCTCTCGACTTATTTTGAGTATAAAGGTGTCGTTATACTTCAGCGAATATAGGGTTATCTTCCGTTTTAACAGTAAATACATAAGGTCATAAAGCCTTAAAATTTAGTATAGTGGCTTCGTTCGGCTGCTCGCAACTTATCATTATAAAAAAGTTACATCGATTACAGGAGCTAATTTTCATGTCAACGAGCTTGACCTATTGTTACCTACCCGACGAAATCCAAAAATGGCCAGGGTTGCCATTGTCATTAAGTGGTGAAGAAGTGATGCCATTGGATTATCGTGCTGGGGACAGTGGGTGGTTACTATATGGCCGCGGCTTAGATAAAGCGCGGATCAGTAATTTCCAACAGCGATTAGGGATCGCGATTGTCATTGTCTCCTCGTGGCGTATTGATGACTACCAAGTGGTCAGAATTGCTGGGAGTATTACCCCTCGAATTAAAAAACTCGCTGACGAATGTTTATTAGATGTCGTGCCATTAGGGCAAATTCCCCGTTTGCGTTCACCCGGTTTATTATTGATGGATATGGACTCGACAGCCATTCAGATTGAATGTATCGATGAAATTGCTCGCTTAGCAGGGGTAGGGGAGCAGGTTGCTGAAGTGACCGAGCGAGCCATGCTAGGGGAACTCGATTTTACGGAAAGTTTACGAGCACGGGTTAGCTTACTTGAAGGCGCAGATGCCGCTATTCTTGACCAAGTGATGGAAACACTGCCTTTGATGCCAGGTTTAACGAACCTTGTGCGCAAGTTACAAGCGATGAATTGGCACATAGCGATAGCATCCGGTGGTTTTACTTTTTTTGCGGATAATTTACGTCAACGGCTCAAACTCGTGGCCGCTGTTGCTAACCAATTAGAAGTTAAGAACGGTAAGTTAACAGGCAAAGTGAAAGGCCCAATTGTGGATGCAAAATATAAAGCACAAACCTTGGTGAAGCTGGCGGAAAAACTGGAAATTCCTATTGAGCAAACTGTTGCCATCGGTGATGGGGCAAATGACCTGAAAATGATCCGTAAAGCAGGGCTGGGTATTGCGTATCATGCGAAGCCAAAGGTGTATGCAAGGGCGAAGGTTGCGATCCGTCATGCAGATCTGATGGGGGTGATGTGTGTGTTGAGCGGGGGCCTCAAACACGAAGAACGCTAAATATTCTTCATATTTCGTGCTGTGGCGGTGTTGGCTGCACTCGGCTGCTTGGGTCACATACTTGTGTATGCTCCCCAAGACATCCTCTTTTGCCGCCTAGCCACAACCCGAACTATTTTGAATATTGATATCGATATTTTATGGTTTGTGCTGTGGCAGTGTTGGCTGCACTTAATCACCCTAGTCACATACTGATGTATGCTCCTAGGGCTTAGCTTTACTTGCCGCCTTGCTACAACACCATCCATTTTGAAGATTAAGCCAAATTAGTATTCAAAATTTTAAGATCATTTTGAGTGCTGTGGTTCGTCGGTTGTAATATAGAATAATTTTAAGAGGAGTTTGCTGTGGCAAAAGGGGTTAAAAGGGCATTTGTCTGTAATGATTGCGGGGCGGACTATCCGCGTTGGCAAGGGCAGTGTAGTGCTTGTCATGCATGGAATACCATTACAGAAGTGCGTCTGGCCTCCACAAGCTCTTCATCGCGTAATGACCGCTTAACGGGGTATGCAGGGAATGCGGCAGGGGTGAGCAAAGTCCAGAAATTATCTGACATTAGCCTCGAAGAATTGCCTCGTTTTACTACAGGGTTTAAAGAGTTTGACCGCGTGCTCGGTGGGGGAGTCGTACCGGGCAGTGCCATCCTCATTGGGGGGAACCCGGGAGCCGGTAAAAGTACCTTATTGCTGCAAACCATGTGCTTATTGTCACGTGAAATGAAAACCCTGTACGTCACAGGGGAAGAATCACTTCAACAAGTGGCGATGCGAGCACACCGTTTAGGGCTACCGACTGACTCACTCAATATGCTGTCAGAAACCAGTATTGAGCAAATTTGCTTAACCGCAGAGCAAGAACAACCCAAACTGATGGTGATTGACTCCATCCAAGTGATGCATATGGCTGACATTCAATCATCACCGGGGAGTGTGGCACAAGTGAGGGAAACCGCGGCTTATCTCACTCGCTTCGCAAAAACGCGCGGTGTGGCCATCATAATGGTTGGTCACGTCACCAAAGATGGCTCACTGGCTGGGCCAAAAGTCCTCGAACACTGTATTGACTGCTCTATTATGTTAGATGGCGATGCGGATAACCGCTTCCGTACTTTGCGCAGCCATAAAAACCGTTTCGGTGCAGTGAATGAATTAGGCGTGTTTGCCATGACAGAACAAGGGCTTAAAGAAGTGAGTAACCCTTCTGCAATCTTTTTAAGTCGTGGTGATGAAATTACCTCTGGAAGCTCCGTGATGGTAGTTTGGGAAGGAACCCGGCCGTTGCTGGTGGAAATCCAAGCGCTTGTGGATCATTCGATGATGTCGAACCCACGACGTGTTGCGGTTGGGCTTGAACAAAACCGTTTAGCCATTTTATTGGCAGTGCTACATCGCCATGGTGGGCTGCAAATGTCAGACCAAGACGTTTTTGTCAACGTCGTGGGTGGGGTAAAAGTGACTGAAACCAGTGCGGATTTAGCCTTATTGCTTTCTTTGGTTTCCAGTTTTCGTGATCGTCCATTGCCTAGAGATCTGGTCGTATTTGGTGAAGTTGGGCTGGCAGGGGAAATTCGCCCTGTACCGAGTGGGCAGGAACGTATCTCTGAAGCAGCAAAACATGGCTTTAAACGTGCCATTGTACCCCATGCGAATATGCCCAAAAAATCACCGCCAGATATGAAAGTGTATGGCGTAAAAAAATTAGCGGATGCACTAAGTATTTTGGATGAACTATAAGCTTTTAATTTAGGTAAAAGGAAAATACATGGCTGAATTTGACTATCTCAAAAACGCAATCAAACGAGCAGGGTACACGCTACAGCAAGTTGCGGATGCGACAGATATGACCAAAGGCTATCTCAGCCAGTTAATCAATAACAAAATTAAAAGCCCCAGCGCGCAAAAAATCGCGGCATTACACCGTTTTTTAGGCCTTGAATACCCTAATCAGCAAAAAACCATTGGAGTGGTATTTGGCAAATTTTATCCATTGCATACTGGGCATATTTATTTGATTCAACGCGCATGCAGCCAAGTGGATGAACTCCACGTCATTCTCTGCCATGATGAACCTCGCGATAAAGAGTTGTTTGTTAACAGTTCTATGTCTCAGCAACCCACCGTGAGCGACCGCTTACGATGGTTATTACAAACCTTTAAATATCAAAAAAATATTCATATTCACTCGTTTGATGAAAACGGCATTGAGCCTTATCCACACGGTTGGGAAGTGTGGAGTGACGGAATGAAAGGCTTTTTGAAAAAGCATAATATTAATCCGAGTTTTATCTATTCAGGGGAAGCGAATGACGCTCCGCGCTATAAAAAATACTTAGGTATCGAAACCATTTTGATCGACCCTGAACGCACGTTTATGAATATCAGCGGTAACCAAATTCGCCAAGCGCCATTTCGTTATTGGGAATATATCCCCACAGAAGTGAAGCCCTTCTTTGTGCGTAAAGTGGCTATTTTAGGCGGTGAATCGAGTGGTAAATCGACGTTAGTCAATAAGTTAGCCAATATTTTTAACACATCCAGTGCGTGGGAGTATGGCCGTGACTATGTGTTTAGCCACCTTGGTGGTGATGAGATGGCATTGCAATATTCTGACTACGACAAAATTGCCTTAGGGCATGCACAGTACATTGATTTCGCAGTAAAATATGCCAATAAAGTGGCATTTATTGATACCGATTTTGTCACGACCCAAGCCTTCTGTTTGCGCTATGAAGGTAAAGAACACCCATTTGTTCAGGCTCTGATTGATGAGTATCGATTCGATTTGGTGATAGTTTTGGAAAACAACACCCCTTGGGTGGCTGATGGGTTACGCAGTTTAGGAAGTGATAAAGACAGGAAAGCGTTCCAAAACTTACTGATTGAAATGCTTAAGAAAAATAATATTGAGTTTGTACGCGTCGAATCTTCCGATTACGACACGCGTTTCTTAGAGTGTGTCACCCTCGTTCAACAGCTATTGATGTTAGATGACTTATAAAATTACTCAATAAAAAGCGGCATCTAATGATGCCGCCATGGTGATTCTATCTATATGATATCGTTATGATATCGGTCCCTGCAATCCGAAGAATGAAGCATATTACTTCGTCATTCTTTTGTATTTCATCCGATGCGGTTGCAACGCTTCTGCACCTAAAGTCCGTTTCTTGTAATCTTCATATTCAGAGAAGTTACCTTCGAAGAACGTAATATTACCTTCGTCTTGGTAATCAATAATATGCGTTGCAATACGGTCAAGGAACCAACGGTCATGGGAAATAACCATAGCACAGCCCGGGAACTCTAACAGGGCGTTTTCCAACGCACGTAAAGTTTCAACGTCGAGGTCGTTAGTTGGTTCATCGAGTAACAGGACGTTGCCGCCCACTTGCAGTAATTTGGCTAAGTGTAAACGGCCGCGTTCACCACCAGATAACTCACCAACACGTTTACCTTGGTCTACGCCTTTAAAGTTAAAGCGACCGACGTAAGCGCGGCTTGGAATTTCAAAGTTACCAATACGCATGATATCTTGGCCGTTGGAAATCTCTTCCCAGACAGTTTTGCTGTCATCCATTGCATCACGGAACTGGTCAACAGAGGCAATTTTCACGGTATCGCCTAATGTGATCGAACCAGAGTCCGGTTGCTCTTGGCCTGAAATCATACGGAACAGGGTAGATTTACCCGCACCGTTAGGACCGATAATCCCAACTATCGCCCCTTTAGGGATCGAGAAATTCAGGTTGTCAATCAGAACGCGGTCACCATAGGATTTACTTAGGTTTTCAACCTCGATAACTTTATCCCCTAAACGCGGTCCAGGTGGAATAAAGAGTTCGCTGGTTTCATTACGTTTTTGATATTCCACGCTATTAAGCTCTTCAAAACGAGCAAGACGCGCTTTACCTTTAGCCTGACGGCCTTTGGGATTTTGGCGGATCCACTCAAGCTCTTTCTCGATAGATTTACGACGAGCGGCTTCTGTAGAGGCTTCTTGCGCCAGACGTTCATCTTTTTGCTCAAGCCAAGAAGAGTAGTTACCTTCCCAAGGAATACCTTCACCACGGTCAAGTTCGAGGATCCAGCCCGCCACGTTATCTAAGAAGTAACGGTCATGCGTGATAGCCACAACAGTCCCTTCGTAATCATGTAAGAAACGCTCTAACCATGCAACAGACTCGGCATCCAAGTGGTTAGTTGGTTCATCGAGCAGTAACATGTCTGGTTTTTCTAATAGCAGACGGCAAATTGCCACACGGCGGCGTTCACCCCCGGAGAGGTTTTCAATTTTAGCATCCCAAGCTGGCAGGCGCAGTGCATCCGCAGCACGCTCCAATTGGTTATCTAAATTATGGCCGTCTTGCGCGGAAATAATTGCTTCTAACTCGCCTTGCTCTTTTGCGAGTTTATCAAAATCTGCACCTTCTTCTGCGTAAGCTGCATAAACTTCGTCTAAGCGCGTTAATGCATTTTTTACTTCGCTAACCGCTTCTTCAACGGCTTCACGCACGGTGTGCTCAAGGTTTAGCTTCGGTTCTTGCGGAAGGTAGCCGATTTTCAAACCCGGTTGTGGACGCGCTTCACCTTCGATATCGGTATCAATACCCGCCATAATACGCAGTAATGTCGATTTACCTGCACCATTAAGACCTAAAACACCGATCTTAGCCCCCGGAAAGAAGCTCAGAGAGATATTTTTTAAAATATGACGTTTCGGTGGAACAATTTTTCCAACCCGATACATACTATAAACGTATTGAGCCAATTTATTTACCTTTTGATTTATAAAGGGAATTTTAGTTTTCTGTTTCTATGCAGTAGGAATACATGATCTACTGCGATTGGATAAACAACAATAAATATTTTGGTATGAACTATACCTGATTGCGTATGTGATGGTCTAGGCTATCTGCGTTAACTCGATAGTAAAAACCTAATAAATATAAAGTAAAAGACTGTAAAGTCGAAAAATTCAAGAACTCTCCGCTGTTACTAAATAAAAACTTTCGGTAGCATTCATAGTATTGATATATGTTTAATATACCCGTAATCCTTCACGTTGCAGCGTTTTTTGTTGAGGTGGCTAGTCGAGTTACATAGTTTATCTATGCTCCTCGTCTATCTTAGCTTGTCGTTTACCTGCAACTCGAATTATTTGGGATATATATAGGTTAAGGGCTTTCTTGTATTTTGACTTTAGTTTAGTGATGGAGCGAGTGAATATGAAAGGTTGGTTAGCGGCAGTACCTGTGACAATGTTGCTGGTTTCCAGCACCGTATGGGCGGATCCCTTACAGGCACAAAGGGAACGTTATCAGGCGATTAAGGTTGCATGGGATGCCAATAAAATGGATGAAGTCGAGCGCTTGCTGCCGACCTTGCATGATTATCCACTTTACCCTTATCTTGCTTATCGTGAGCTGACTCAAGACTTAGATATTATTTCACCTCGTCAAGTTCAGGAGTTTATTAATACCTATCCAACCTTGCCTGTCGCTAAAAACCTGAAAACACGCTTTGTCAACGAACTAGCTCGCCGCCAAGAGTGGAAATCGCTGCTGGAATTTAGCCCTGAAGCGCCAAAACCTGCCGAAGCACAATGTAATTTTTATTTTGCAAATTGGGCGGTGGGAAATAAACAAATTGCTTGGCAAGGGGCAGAAAAAGCCTGGTTAAATGGCCGTTCAATGCCGAGTGCTTGTGATAAATTATTTAATGAATGGGAAAAAGCAGGTTATTTAACCCCTGAGATGACCCTTGAGCGTATTAACTTAGCCATAAAAGAGGGCAATACCTCGATTGCGAGTTATTTAGCTAAACGCTTACCGCCAAGTTATAAAACGATTGGCGATGCGTTAGTGAAATTACAAAATGACCCTGCCTCAGTTGTGACATTCGCCAAAACGATGACACCAACAGATTTTACTCGTCAAGCCACCATCGCGGCTTTTAGCCGTTATGCACGCCAAGCCCCTGATGCGGCTCGTACAGTACTGAATAGCATCAGTTCTGCCCAAAAAATGAATATGGCGGAAAAGCAGTTACTTAAAGACAGTGTTGCTTGGCAATATATGGGAGATGTGACCCCGGAGCAGGCTCAATGGCGCGATGAAACTATTCAAGAAAGCAATTCATCGTCATTGAAAGAGCGTCGTGTTCGTTTAGCATTAGGCGCTGGTGATAAAACGGGTGTCGCGTCATGGCTAAAACGCTTGCCAGCAGATGTCAAAAATAAAGAAGAGTGGCAGTATTGGCAGGCTATCACGTTAATTGATGCAGGCAAAAAAGCAGAAGGAGAGGTATTACTTCGCCAATTAACGGAGAAGCGCGGCTTCTACCCAATGGTGGCCGCACAGGTACTAGAAATTGACTACCCGGTGTATGTAAAAAGCGCGGTTAAGCCTGATTCAAGTATTGATCAATTGCCTGAAGTACAACGTGTTCGTGAGTTAATGTACTGGGAAATGGATAACCTTGCCCGTTCTGAGTGGGTGAGTTTAGTGGCATCGTTGCCAGCAAACCAGCAAGAGCAATTGGCGCGTTATGCGTTTGATCATAAATGGGCCGATCTCAGTGTTCAAGCGACTATCACAGCCAAACTTTGGGATCACCTAGAAGAACGTTTCCCATTAGCGTGGGACAAAGAATTCAATTTATATACTAAGTCGAAAGATATTCAAAAGAGCTATGCAATGGCGATCGCTCGCCAAGAGAGTGCGTGGAATCCGCAGGCTCGTTCACCGGTTGGAGCGACAGGTTTGATGCAGTTGATGCCAGCAACAGCAAAACATACCGCGCAGAAGCAGGGCATTAATTATGTGAACACGAGCCAGTTGACTAACCCGACAACCAATATTGAGCTAGGAACAGCTTATTTGGAGGATGTTTATCAGCAATTTGGTAATAACCGTATTTTAGCCAGTGCGGCTTATAATGCAGGCCCTTCACGTGTGACTCGCTGGTTAGGTAACAGCGGGGGGCGCATTGATGCGGTCGCATTTGTCGAAAGTATCCCGTTCTCAGAAACTCGCGGTTATGTGAAAAATGTGTTGTCGTATGATTTATTCTATCGGCACTTTATGGGGCAGAAAAATAGTAAAATATTGCTTCCTAATGAGTGGAATATGAAATACTAACAAATACTCTTCATATTTCGAATTGTAGGGGTGTTGGCTACGTTTGCTAACCCTAGTCACATACTTGTGCATGCTCCTAGGGCTTAGCATCACTTGCCGCCTACCTACAATCCGAACTATTTTGAGTATTCATCTTTATTATATTTCGAATTGTAGGGGTGTTGGCTACGTTTGCTAACCCTAGTCACATACTTGTGTATGCTCCTAGGGCTTAGCATCACTTGCCGCCTACCTACAATCCGAACTATTTTGAGTATTCATCTTTATTATATTTCGAATTGTAGGGGTGTTGGCTACGTTTGCTAACCCTAGTCACATACTTGTGTATGCTCCTAGGGCTATCCTCGCTAGTCGCCTAGCCACAACCCAAACTATTTAGCGTATTAACGCAGTAACTAAATGAAAATGGCGTTTGATTGATGATTTCCAATAAGAGTGTGTTATTATTTGTACTAGTTAAATAGTATGGGTGGATAAACGATGACAGCAAATCAACAACATGACCCGGCACTGACTGCCGATGAAAACGCTGACTGGCTGCGCTTTGTGAATTTATTACAATTGGCATTTGAACAAGATATTCATTTGCCAGTTCTTCAGTTATTACTCACGCCAGATGAACGTACAGCATTAGCGACTCGCGTTAAAATTGTGCAAGAGTTGATGCGCGGTGAAATGAGCCAAAGAGAACTGAAAAATGAGCTCGGCGTGGGGATAGCAACTATTACCCGGGGTTCGAATAGCTTAAAGTCAGCGCCTATTCCTGTGAAGGAGTGGTTGGAGTCTCAACTTCTCTAAAATACGCGTCATATTTTGCACTGTCGCGGTGTTGGCTTCATGGGTTAGCCTTAGTCACATACTTGTGTATGCTCCTAAGATCTAACCCATTTGCCGCCTTGCGACAGCACAAACTATTTAGCGTATTGGGGAAACATTTATTTCTTTTAATTTTCAGTCCATAAAGACTAGCTTCTTTGATAACAGCTTGTCACAGTACGAATTATTTAGAATATTAATACCCTTCATATTTTGAATTAATAGTCATAAAAAAAGTATGGTTTCCCATACTTTAGTGTGAAAAGCGTGGTGTTTAATCGCACATGCAATTTTAATTATTTTAAGTATAATTAATCTTCTACTTGGTTTAGCTCTTTATAAATTTCATGATTAATGGGAACCAAGGCCAATATCAAGGCTTGTTGGTAAACACTGGTGCGAGTTAATACCCCGTCAGTGAAAAAGCCAATAGCACCACCTTGTTGTTTGATATTATCGATGCCTGTTAAAAAGGCCATTTCATCGCCGAGTTCACGGCCTTCACGAATACCCGCCAGAATTTTTTCTGGGATCATAATACTGGCAGAGCGAGATTCACCACGTATTTGCTTATGTTCAATCACTATCCAAGCAAATGTCATATCGTCTTCGATACCCGCTTCAATACCAACCCAAAAATCCGCTTCAGGGCGAACTTGTCTAGAGGCCATAACACGTTGTCTAGCCCCAGTACGGGTTTCATTATTACCGATAGGTTGCTGTGGAACGCTGCTATCGACATTAATATCTTCAATTTGATAACTGCCAGCCCCAAAAACAGCATCGAAAGCAAGATGGATCGCTTTAATTTTGGCAGGATTAGTCGTTGCAGCTATAACTTGGTACATTAATTATTTTCCTTTGAACACATACTTCGAAAAGTAATAACGGAACACATCTATGTTACAGGTTTATCTTGTTCGCCATGGCGAAACTGAATGGAATTTAGCTCGTCGCATCCAGGGACAATCCGATAGCCCTCTGACCGCCACTGGACGACTGCAAGCAAGGCAGGTGGCTGAGAGGATAAAGTCAGAAGGTATTACCCATATTATCACTAGTGATATGGGACGCACACTGGAAACTGCACAAATAATTGCAAGTGTGTGCGAGTGTGAAATTACCACAGAACCGCGTCTACGTGAACTAAATATGGGTGTTCTTGAACAAAGAGCAATAGAGTCGTTAACGCCAGAGGAAGAACTGTGGCGTAAAAGCTTAATTGATGGAACCCGAGGAGGACGAATTCCAGAGGGTGAATCAATGGAGGAGCTGTATACACGTATGTTTGCAGCACTTAATAGTTGTTTAGATTTGCCTGAAGGTAGCCGCCCACTAATTGTTAGCCATGGGATTGCGTTGAGTACGTTAATTAGCCGTATTATGGGGGTTCCTGCTTACTCAGAACGTCGCCTACGTTTACGTAACTGTTCGTTATCTCGTGTTGATTATCAAAACAGCCCATGGTTAGCGAATGGTTGGATCGTGGAAACAGCAGGCGAAGTAACACACTTATCGCAGCCTGCTCTTGACGAACAGCAAGGCTAACTATTTAGAAAAAGGAGTTTCAATAAACTGAAACTCCTCTTCTTTAAGGGGTTGTGGCCGAACCTGTTTTGATGGGGACATAATAATCAAAGGTATCGATGTGTGTTTTAGGGTCATCATTTTCTGGGGTGATGTGACGTAAATCGATGTTTTTTAATCGGTAATGTTCGATGTCATAACCTGGTCGGCGTGTTAAATTCAGCTTAGGCAGATATACACCATAAATTTGGTATAAAAACTCTTGTAATGCATCTCGAGTTGGCGTGCCATTGAACGAAAATTTAACATAATGGCCACTTGGTAGCGTTAAGCTCGTGTATTGGTCAGTATTAAAACTCGCATCTTCAGGTTTTACCGCCGTGGTATAGAATACCGTTTGTTCATCTTCTTTTTCTGGATTATGAATGGCATGGTGCAAGCCAAAAACTTCAGACGCAATCGTCGTCGTATTATCCAAATAGTAGTGCCAAAAAGTTTGGCGCATTTGCGAACAAGCGGTCGACCACTCTTCTAACGCATAAGAACAACTTTGTTCCAAGCCAACTAATTCTTGTGCAGGCATTTGTAGGAACTCATGTTCAATATTCGTGTGATTATCTAAAATAATCGGTGGGCAAATACCTGCCGCACACCACTCTTCACTCCGACGGTAAAAAGCAGGGGTTAGGTTAAACTGCTTTTTAAAGGTTCGAGTAAAAGTTTGTTGCGAATCAAAGCGATACTGCAATGCAATATCAAGAATTGGTCGGCTTGTTAGCCGCAATGCCACAGCCGCACGAGAAAGCCTTCTGGCACGAATATAAGCACCAATCGCTTGGTCAGTCACCTCTTTGAACATTCGTTGTAAATGCCACTTTGAGTAACCCGCTTTTGCGGCAACATTATCCAGCGAGAGTGGTTTATCTAGGTTGTCATCTATCCAGCGAAGCAAGTCGCGAATAATATTAGTTTTATCCATGTATATCCCCAGCCAATGCGACTTATAGAACAGATATAATCTATCAATGAATGGCTATTCTATATCAAGTTATCTTTTTCGGTTATAGTAAATGAGTTGTATTTGATAATTAGTTAAGAAAGTGAATAATAAGTCTTGCTTTACTACGAGGTTTTACCGATTTTTAGTTGAATAGGAAATTCAGTATGCGTCGTTCCAGATTAAAAAATATCATACTTGCGGCATTATTATCAGTGTTGCCGAGCATCACATTTGCTGAGGAAATTGGTTCAGTCGATACTGTTTTTAAAATTTTCGGCCCTGATCATAAAATTGTTGTAGAAGCATTTGATGATCCGGATGTTGAGAATGTCACTTGCTATTTAAGTCGTTCGAAAACAGGGGGGATCAAAGGGGGGTTAGGGTTAGCGGAAGACACCTCTGATGCTGCCATTTCATGTCAGCAAGTTGGACCGATTGAGTTAAGCGACCGCGTCAAACGTAAACCAACAAAAGGGCAGGTTGTTTTTCAAAAACGAACGTCTTTAGTCTTCAAAAAATTACAAGTTGTACGTTTTTACGATCCAAAACGTAATGCATTAATCTATTTGACTTATTCAGATAAGATGATCGACGGCTCACCAAAAAATGCGTTAAGTGCAGTACCAATTATGCCTTGGTGATTAATTTAGATGATAAAAAACCGGCTAAATAGCCGGTTTTTTGAATATCAATTCAAAATTGATTATTCGTCTAAATCACCACAGAAACGATAGCCTTCACCGTGGATGGTCGCAATGATTTCTGGTGTGTCAGGCGTTGATTCAAAATGTTTACGAATACGACGGATCGTGACATCAACCGTTCTATCGTGTGGCTTTAATTCACGGCCAGTCATTTTCTTCAGCAGGTCCGCACGAGTCTGAATTTTTCCTGGGTTTTCACAGAAATGCAGCATCGCACGGAATTCACTACGAGGTAATTTGTAGTGTTCACCTGCCGGGCTGACTAATGAACGGCTATTGATGTCTAATTCCCAACCATTAAACTTATAGCTTTCAACTAAACGACGCTCTTCGGTACCGCCCGCTAAATTCATTGTACGGGACAGTAAGTTGCGAGCACGAATAGTCAGTTCGCGTGGGTTAAATGGTTTAGTGATATAGTCATCAGCACCAATTTCAAGGCCAAGGATTTTATCCACTTCGTTATCACGTCCGGTTAGGAACATTAACGCAATGCTTTCTTGCTCACGAAGTTCACGAGCAAGTAATAAACCGTTTTTACCTGGTAAGTTAATATCCATGATGACTAAATTGATGTCATGTTCAGAGAGAACATTATTCATCTCTTCGCCATCAGTTGCCTCATGAACCACATAGCCTTCCGCTTCAAAGATACTTTTCAGCGTATTGCGTGTGACAATTTCATCTTCAACAATCAAAATGTGTGGGGTCTGCATAGTTGCTACCTAAAGTATTAAAATAAGAATACTGAACTCACAATCCGTTTCCAGTTAGGTGGTTATTGATATTGTTCTTCTGGAAAAACACGCTTATGAGTATAAATTTGTTTTGAAATTCAACAGTGCCATCATGTTGCCATTTTAGGCAAAAGACTTTAACAACAAGTCTAAATATAAGCACTTTCCCAATATTGTACTGTTAACAGCAATATAACAGCTAATACTGCATTTACCACCTAAAAAACTAACTTTTGTTGATACATATCAAAATCAATTGTAGCACGTTAACAAAAATTGTTAGGTAGATAATTATATAAATTAATGCAGTATTTAGGAATCAGATAGCGTCTAAAAAAAGGGGAGCCGTTGATGCACTGGGGAGCTTTAGCTTGGTATTAATGAATATAATCTTCAATGGGTTAAATATACCATCATAAATAATGTTTAATTTGTGAGTTACCTCCAATTTTGAAAGGTTATTTTGATACACAGAAAGGTAAGTAATCACTCTGGTTAGAGATAACAGGATGCAAATATTCAATTTGTAAGTTTTTGTGTTATTTAATTAGGAAATATACTTATTTTATTTTGATAGTGTCAGTTTTTAACAATCACCTAGCATTTGTTTGTAATTTAAACAGACAAAAAATGTGGATTCAAGTCCTCATACTTACCTTGTCATTTATTGTCATTACCGATTGTAGATTGATGACCATGAATGGTAAATGGCATGAAATATATGCGTTGAATGCATCGGTTGGGTTGCTCACTTTTTCATCTTGATTCTCTTCACAAGAAATGGCTAAAGGTCATCTTTTTTGTCTATTTTATAGGCGATTTTGTTTTTTGTCGGTTAAAAAATTATTCATCTTTAAATTTTAATTATTTTGGTTTTAAAAACCAACATTGGTGTGATGGGGGTCTTTTTGGAAAGGTGTTTTTCGTACTGGTAGATAATTTATCAAGTAAAAAAAGGGTTTTAAAAGGGATGTTTTACAAATAAATTTGACAAAATATAGCAATTGCTTTAACCGTATAGGGAGAAACTTAAAGAATCTAAGAGACAGACAGAATCTATGCGTAATATCAGCCTGACTATTATTATTACCACCACCACCGTAACCACAGGAAACGGGGCGGGCTGACGCATCCAAAAAATAAAAATGAAAAAGCCCGCATACTTAAACGATGCGGGCTTTTTTTTGGTGTTAATTCAGGAGAGAAATACCATGCGTGTGCTTAAATTTGGCGGTACTTCGGTTGCAAATGACGAACGAGTACTGAATGTTGCTGACATCGCTGAAGGCAAATTAGCAGATGGACAAGTGGCTTTGGTGTTATCCGCGCCAGCAAAAATCACTAACCATTTGGTTGCTATGATTGAAAAAACGGTTGCAGGACAAGATGTCATCACGCATGTTAATGATGCTGAAATGATTTTTGCTAACCTTTTAAAAGGATTAAAAGAAAAACAACCCGGTTTTGAATATGACCGGTTAAAAAAACTGACAGAACAAGAATTCGCGCAAATCAAACAAGTACTGCATGGTATTACTCTTCTCGGACAGTGTCCAGACAGCATTAACGCATCAATTATCTGCCGTGGTGAGAAACTCTCTATCGCTATTATGGAGTCAGTGCTAAAAGCTCGCGGCCATAATGTGACCGTCATTAACCCTGTTGAGAGCTTACTTGCGAAAGGCCACTACCTTGAATCTACGGTTGATATAAATGAGTCAACAAAACGCATTTCTGATTTAAATATACCGAAAGATCATTTTGTCTTAATGGCAGGCTTCACTGCAGGTAATGAGAAGGGTGAACTAGTGGTATTAGGCCGTAATGGCTCCGACTATTCAGCAGCAGTGTTAGCGGCTTGCTTACGCGCTGATTGTTGTGAAATTTGGACTGATGTTGATGGGGTCTATACATGTGACCCGCGTTTAGTGCCTGACGCTCGCTTGTTAAAAGGGATGTCATATCAGGAGGCTATGGAGTTATCCTATTTTGGCGCCAAAGTTCTCCATCCTCGTACCATTGCCCCAATTGCTCAATTCCAAATCCCTTGCCTGATAAAAAATACCACCAATTTAAGCGCACCAGGCACTTTAATTGGCGATGGCCAAACTGACGACAGCACACCAGTGAAAGGGATCACCAATCTGAATAATATGGCGATGATCAACGTATCTGGTCCCGGTATGAAGGGAATGGTGGGGATGGCTGCACGCATTTTTTCCGTCATGTCTCGTAAAGGGATCTCGGTTGTTCTGATCACGCAATCCTCATCAGAATACAGTATTAGTTTTTGTGTCCCGCAAAATGAGTTAGTCAGAGCACGCGCTGCACTGGAAGAAGAGTTTTACTTAGAACTAAAAGATGGCGTACTTGAGCCGCTGGATGTGATGGAGCAGTTAGCGATCATTTCTGTGGTAGGTGATGGTATGCGTACTTTGAAAGGCATTTCGGCGCGTTTCTTCTCTGCGTTAACTCGCGGCAACATCAATATTGTGGCTATCGCTCAAGGTTCTTCTGAACGTTCAATTTCTGCGGTAATTGCCAATGAGTCTGCAACAACGGCAGTGCGTTTATGTCACCAAATGCTATTTAATGCAGAACAAGTTATTGAAGCCTTTGTTATCGGTGTGGGTGGTGTTGGTAATGCGTTAATTGAACAAATTCATCGCCAGCAACAATGGCTAAAACAAAAACATATCGACTTACGTGTCTGTGGTATTGCGAATTCACGTGCAATGCTAACGGATATGCAAGGGATCGATTTAGATAATTGGAAAGCGGAACTGGCGGAAGCGAAAGAGCCATTTAGCTTAAGCCGCTTAATTCGTTTAGAGCGTGAATACCATTTCTTGAACCCTGTCATTATCGATTGTACATCAAATCAGGAAATCGCAGAGCAGTACGTCAACTTCTTGAAAGATGGCTTTAATGTGGTCACACCGAATAAAAAAGCCAACACTTTATCGATGGATTATTACCACCAATTACGTGCTGCAAGTGAAACATCGAAACGTAAATTCCTCTATGACACCAACGTAGGGGCGGGTTTACCCGTTATTGAAAACCTACAAAACTTACTGAACGCAGGGGATGAACTGGTTCACTTTAGCGGAATTTTATCGGGTTCTTTATCATTTATCTTTGGGAAATTAGATGAGGGCATGTCTTTATCGGAAGCCACAACACTGGCTAAAGAAAAAGGTTTTACAGAACCAGACCCTCGAGATGATTTATCCGGTATGGATGTGGCGCGTAAATTATTAATTTTAGCGCGTGAAGCAGGTTATAATTTAGAACTGCAAGATATTGAAATTGAAGCCGTTTTACCTGCTGATTTTGATAGCAGTGGTTCTGTTCCTGAGTTTATGGCTCGTTTACCCCAACTGGATGCACAATTTGCACAGCGTATAAAAGCCGCAGAAGCGGAAGAAAAAGTGTTACGCTATGTTGGGTTGATTGAAGAAGGGCGCTGTCAGGTTAAAATTGTTGCTGTTGATGGTAATGACCCTCTCTTCAAGGTTAAAAATGGCGAAAATGCACTGGCCTTCTATACGCGTTATTACCAGCCAATTCCTTTAGTATTAAGAGGTTATGGTGCGGGTAATGATGTCACTGCCGCAGGTGTGTTTGCAGATATGCTGCGTACCCTTTCATGGAAACTGGGAGTTTAATAAGTGATTAAAGTTTATGCACCGGCTTCAATTGGTAATGTGAGCGTCGGGTTTGATGTTCTTGGAGCGGCAGTTTCTCCAGCAGATGGCTCATTGTTAGGTGATTGTGTAACAGTTGAAGCGGCGGACACTTTTTCGTTGACGAATAAAGGCAAATTCGTAGCTAAACTTCCGAAAAAAAATGAACACAATATTGTTTACCAGTGCTGGCAATTGTTTTGTGAGCGCCTTGGTCGACCATTAAATGTCGCTATGACACTCGAAAAAAATATGCCAATTGGTTCAGGGCTCGGTTCTAGTGCGTGCTCTGTTGTCGCAGCGCTGATGGCGCTAAATGAATTTGCAGAGAAACCCTTCGATGATACTCAACTGCTTGGCATGATGGGGGAGCTCGAGGGGCGTATTTCAGGAAGTGTGCACTATGATAACGTCGCACCGTGCTTTTTAGGTGGTTTACAGCTGATTATCGAACAGAATGGCATTATTTCTCAGCCAGTACCTGCATTTGAAAACTGGTATTGGGTGATGGCTTATCCAGGAATTAAAGTGTCGACTGCGGAAGCGCGTGCAATCCTTCCTGATAGCTATCCTCGCCATGACATTGTAAACCATGGTCGATACCTATCAGGGTTCATTCATGCTTGTCATACAAACCAATCGTTACTTGCAGCAACGATGATCCAAGATGTTGTGGCTGAACCTTATCGTACACAGCTATTACCGGGTTTTGCGGCAGCACGTCAGAATGCAAAAGAAATTGGTGCGTTAGCGTGTGGTATTTCAGGCTCAGGGCCAACACTGTTCGCTATTTGCGATGACAAACAAATCGCTGAAAAAATGGCGAGCTACTTGAAACAACATTATATTCAGAATGATGAAGGCTTTGTGCATATCTGCCGTTTGGATCTGGCCGGGGCAAGGACAATAGGGTAAATAATGAAACTGTATAATTTAAAAGATAACAACGAACAAGTAAGTTTTGCGCAAGCAGTTAAGCAAGGTTTAGGCAAGCAACAAGGTCTATTTTTTCCTCAAGACTTACCTGAATTCACTGCGGCTGAAATCGACGAATTATTAAAATTAGACTTTGTCACTCGTAGCAGTCGTATTTTAAGTGCTTTTATTGGTGATGAAATCCCTCATGAAGAGCTCGCTGCAAGAGTCAAAGCCGCGTTCGCTTTTCCTGCGCCAGTTTCTCAGGTTGAAGATGATGTTGCGACGTTGGAGCTATATCATGGGCCAACACTCGCATTTAAAGATTTCGGTGGCCGCTTTATGGCTCAGGCGCTGGGGCAAGTCGCTGGTGAGCAGCCGGTGACCATTTTGACTGCCACTTCTGGGGATACAGGAGCAGCTGTTGCACACGCATTCTACCGTCTTAAGAACGTGCAGGTTGTTATTCTCTACCCAGAAGGAAAAATTAGCCCGCTGCAAGAAAAACTCTTCTGCACGCTGGGTGAAAATATTCATACGGTTGCAATTAAAGATGACTTCGATGCATGCCAGGCATTGGTTAAACAATCGTTTGATGATGAAGAACTGAAAAAGGCGTTGTATTTAAACTCTGCGAACTCGATCAATATCAGCCGTTTATTAGCGCAAATTTGTTATTACTTTGAAGCTGTCGCACAGATCCCAGCAGAAAAACGGGATCAATTAGTGATCTCAGTTCCGAGTGGTAACTTTGGGGATCTTACGGCTGGTTTATTAGCCAAATCAATGGGCTTACCTGTTAAACGCTTTATTGCAGCTACTAACGTCAATGATACTGTGCCGCGTTACCTTGTTGATGGGCAATGGAAACCAAAGCAAACTGTGGCAACATTATCGAACGCCATGGATGTTAGCCAGCCAAACAACTGGCCTCGTATTGAAGAGTTATTCCGTCGTAAAGGTTGGTCTCTTGATGAATTAGGCCACGGGGCGGTGAGTGACGAAGTGACTAAAGAGACAGTACGTGAATTAGATAAAAAAGGGTATTTATCTGAGCCACATGCTGCGGTGGCTTATCGTGTGCTTCGTGACCAGTTGGAAGAAGGTGAATACGGGCTGTTTTTAGGTACGGCACACCCAGCTAAATTTAAAGAAAGTGTTGAAGAAATTCTTAATAAAGCAATACCTTTGCCTAAAGAGTTAGCAGAGCGTGCGGAACTCCCACTACTCTCACACTTTTTACCCTCTGATTTTGCACAATTACGCACATTTTTAATGAAGTTAGCACCTAAACAATAAAGAATACATGGATACGAAAAACGGAAGCGGTAGCTTCCGTTTTTATTGATAAGACCATTTTTTATAAAGATAATTATAGGGTTTCATATTGCCACATCACTTATTCACTTCTAACGGATTTGTTTATCACATGGAGCTAAGGCCATCGTGCCCGTCTCTACCGCCATCAGGTCCACCGCGTCCTCCTTTTCCTCCTTGGCTACCATTACCCCCATTGCCGCCATTACCACTACCAGAGCCGTTGCCTCCATTACCCCCGTTACCGCCATTAGTTCCACCATGCCCTCCATTACCCCCATTGCCATTTACTGTTCCATTGCCGCCATTCCCACCGCTACCAGCACCATCTCCATCGCCGCCATTTCCCCCATCACCTCCAGTTACACTGCCATTACCCCCATTACCTCCATTGCCATTACTGCCTTTTTCTGCGTTTCCACCATTGCTACCATTACCGTTATTTGATCCCGTTCCCCCATTCCCTCCATTTTGGCCATCACCACCGTGACCACCGTGACCACCGTTGCCACCATGGCCACCTAGACTATCATTTCCAGCTTGACCCGAATTTCCATTTTGTCCATAGCCTACAAAGCTAAAAAATTTAGAAGAGTAATATTGACCATGAAGTCTTGAACATACTTTATTATTTATTTCATTAATATTGAGCTCATTTTTAAATAAACAGTTAGATGGAGTATTTAATAAGGAGTGAGAGTATGCTGAAAATGAGATAGAACTTATTAATAAAACACCAAGTGAAATGTAATTTTTATACATGATAAATTCCTCCGTTCCCTCCTCATTGAATGAGGAGGGAGATATTTAGTGACGAGATATATTATCTACCGTTGCCGCCATTACCGCCGTTACCACCATGGCCGCCATTTCCACCATTTCCTCCATTCCCTCCATTACCACCATGACCGCCATTCCCACCATTTCCTCCATAGTTTTGTTCGTAAGTAATAGAATAAGTAGAAGTATTGTCAGAATGTTCTTTTTGGAAAGAAGTTGCAGATGCTAGAATTGGAAATAATAAAGATACTATGATAATAGATGCTTTATACATATAAAATCCTCTTTTAAAAGTTTAAATTAAAATGAACTGCAATGAAATTGTAAATCATGGTTTTGAATAAGCAATTAATTATTTATCTATGAGTGTAATTAAATTTATTTTACGGTAAATACAAAGTAATATAGCTTGTTTTTATTTTTTGGTTTTATATTAATAACAAATAGTTAATTGTTTATATAACTAATTTGAAAGTTAGTGATTAAATAATTAATTATCAGTTGATAATGAAACCTTTTATTTTAAAGTTAATTTTATAGTTGTGAGGAATAACTCATTGGAAAAAGGGTAAAATGGGATTTTTTTAAATTAGATCCCATTTTACTTGTTATTTAACCGCATATAGCCTATTTTTCCTAGGGCAGTATATTAAATGGAGATAGGACTATACACTATGAGGGAAATATTCTTTAAATTTCATTCGGTATCTTATTACTCTTACTTGATATTCAGCCAGACATCATCATCATCACCATTTTTTACTTGAAACCAAACATCATCATCATCTCCGTTATAGGCTATGCTTAAGTCTATACTTAGGATAGGTGGCTCTGGCGGAAAGGGAAGAATAGGGGTAGCGAAAGAGAGTATTGGGAATAATAAAGATATAAATATGATTGATTTTTTAAACATATAGTTGCCTTTTAAAGTTAATGTTAAAGTGAGAACTGCTTAGAAATAATAATCTATTTCTCTTGATGTTCAATGAATAGTTTAATTTAAACTTTAATAAAAAATGAAAGGGGTTAAATAAAATCATGATTGATAGGGTTAAATTTTTTCAATTAATTTAAAACCATATTATTTTAATAATATGGTTTTAAGGTTTAAATTAATTATCTTTTAAGTTGTCTAGTATTTTTCGTTGAATAGATTCCGAAGAACTGTTTTTATGGAAACTTAACATCGTGACTGCTTTTTCATTTTCATTCATATCGGAAAATGATTTCGCAATTTTTACTGTCGGTTTTTTATTGTTAGGCGATTGGTTTTGGTGGTAACTGATCATGTTCTGCATCATTGGTGATGTATTGTTTTGTGTAAAACTTAATGCCGCGGCAGCTTGGGCGTGTTCGTCTAACTGAAGGAATGACTGAGTTGAATTGACACTATTATTGGTCGAAATGCCCGCTTTGCTTAAATGGTTATTAATCGATTTTAGGTTGGAATAAGAAGTATTATTTTCAGTGAAACTTAATGCATTTGCAGCATTATAATGTATTTCTTTTTCAGTTTGAGCGGCAGATACATGTGTTGCTATAGCTGCAAGTGTTAAAGCAAAAATAAATTTTTTCATTGTGAATCCTTATTAAGTTAAATCGTTTATCTTGTAACTATAATAAGGGTTTATTTCTGTCTGAATACTGACAACAAAATGACAAAATTGCCATTTGTGGCAGATGTTTAATTTGGTTTTATAGGTAAAAATACAGTAAAGCGTGTTGAAAAATCATCTGATTTTACAGTGATCCTGCCTTTATGCGCCAATATAATTGACTTGACGATAGCTAACCCAATTCCACTTCCTTCATTTTTTCTTTGCCTTGATTTATCCACTCGATAAAATCTATCAAAGAGTTTTTCTAAGTGTTCTTCGGGTATTTTTATACCGGGATTACTAATGGTTAATTCAACACCTTCTTTTACATTTGAAATGTTAATGCTGACAGCATCACCTTTTGGGGTATAGCGGATAGCATTTGATATTAAATTAGTAATCGCTCTTCTCAACATGTCTTTATCGGCACTAATAGGGCTAGCGTCCCCAATTATCTTAAGTTTTATTTCATTCTCTTCAGCGAGATATTCAAAGTAATCAAATATAAGCTCTATTTCATTTTTAATATTAATGATTTTTTTCTCTGGGATAAGGCGGTTATCATCCGCTTGAGCAAGAAAAAGCATATCAGAGATCATTCGTGATAGACGGTTATATTCTTCCAAATTAGAGTATAACACTTCAACTAGCTCTTCTTTACTGCGGTTTTTACTCAGAGATATTTGAGTTTCAGTCATTAAATTAGTGATTGGTGTACGCATTTCATGAGCAATATCTGCTGAAAAATTTGTTTGCCTTACGAAAACATCTTCAATTTTGACTAGCATCTGATTAAATGACTTTGTTAATTGCTTCAATTCTTTAGGTACAGAATCAGGATCTAAA
This sequence comes from Providencia rettgeri, assembly GCF_023205015.1. Lineage (NCBI taxonomy): Bacteria > Pseudomonadati > Pseudomonadota > Gammaproteobacteria > Enterobacterales > Morganellaceae > Providencia > Providencia rettgeri. The sequence goes on from NZ_CP096258.1 coordinate 880,709, forward strand.
CGAACGCTTAAATTTTCGGATGTGACATTTTTTATGTCATCGCTCACATCTTTAAGGGGCTTTAATCCCTTAATCACAAGGAAATAAACGACAAGGATAGTAAATAAGCACAGTATAATCGCACTGATAATTAAATTATTTATTAATGAGCTCAGATAATCATGATGAAAATTCAATGATAGCGCAGTAACCAATCGATATTGTTTAGGTTCTGAAGGAGGCCCGACCTGAATAAGGCTTTCTGATAGACGATAATCTCTAAGCTCTACGTTTTGGTTATTTTTATCAGGGTCATAATTTTTTAAGTGGGTAATAAGTTTATCTGTTGCATTGGGAGATACTAATGTATTTCCTTCATCGTCAATGAGATAAATAGTGATGTCTTGATGTTCATTAATAATGGTTTTAATACGTGCATATTGCTCACTTTGTGGCTCCGTATTATCATTTAATAAGCTTCGGATCGTTAAATTCAACTGGTTAAGTGTATATTCATCTTGCTGCTTAAAATGCAACATAACCGAGTTGATCATGATCGAGCTAAATAACAGTAAGGCGAGGGAGAGAGTAATACTGATCAAAACAATAAGACGAATTGAAATAGAGACAGGAGATCGAAATAACTTAATCATTTTCAGGGATCTCAAGTAAATAGCCCATTCCTCTAATGGTATGGATTAATTTAGGTTCATAGTGTTGGTCTATTTTAGCTCTTAACCTTTTAACTGCCACATCAATCACATTGGTATCACTATCAAAATTCATATCCCAAACTTTTGAGGCGATAAGAGAACGTGAGAGCACTTCGCCTTGGTGAAGAATAAAAAATTCCAATAATGAAAATTCTTTACTGGTTAGTATGATTTTATCGTTTTCACGCGTCACACGTCGTTTGATTAGATCAACATGTAAATTAGCAATGGTAAATTGTGTTTTCTGGATGCTGTTGTTGCCTCTACGTAATAAAGTTCTTACCCGGGCAAGTAGCTCAGAAAAATCAAATGGTTTAACAAGATAATCGTCAGCACCTAACTCTAGCCCTTTGACTCGATGCTCAACATTACCTAAGGCTGTAAGCATGAGGATGGGTGTATTTTTTCCTGTATTACGTAAATTTTTAGCAATTTCCCAGCCGTTAATATCTGGCAACATTACATCAAGAATAATTAAATCATAGTCTTCAGTTGTCGCCATATGCAGGCCTGTAATGCCATTTTCGATCGCATCAACAATAAACCCGGACTCACTTAAGCCTTTAGATAAGTATTCTCTCGTTTTATGTTCATCTTCAACAATAAGTAGTTTCATCTCAGGCCCGGCTGTCAGGAAAACAATGTAGTTATTCTAAGCATTACGGCAATGAAATGTAAAATGACAAATTTGTCATTTTCATGTCATGAATCTAACAGGAGGTCTTTTTTATTATAGTGACAATTTTAATCACTAGAGGCATGGCTATACCATGTATTCCCCTAAAATATTAATAATAGCTTATGCCCTAATTTTAACTGGTTGTGTTTCGCTCGCCCCTGAATATCAACGCCCTAATCTGAATTTGCCTCATCAAATCAGTGGCAATGTTCCTGATATAGTAACGGGGGATAAAACAGAATTAGTCATTCCGAGTTGGTCTCAATTTATTCAAGACCCACAAATGAAAAGCGTGATAGAAATTGCGCTTGAGAAAAACAGCGATTTATATCTTGCGGCCTTAGATGTAGAAGAAGCTCGTGTACGCTTCGGGCTAGCGGGAGCAGAAAAATACCCTCAAGTTAGTTCATCGATGAGTGGCGATTATGGTCAATCATTAGAGTCTGGGTCATCCTTCAATAAGAAATACAGTGCAGGCATTGATATCAGCTATGAACTGGATTTTTTTGGGCGTATTAAAAATTTATCTGATGCCGATAAAGCAAAGTTTATCGCTTCTCAAGAGATGAAGCGTGCGACACAAATTATTACAATCAAAACGGTAGCAGAAGCGTATTTAGATGTGGTGTATAACCAGAAATTATTATTAATTGCACAAGAGACGAAGCAAAGCTACCTCAATAGTCAATCGATTGTAATGCAAAAAGTCGCAGCAGGAAAAGCGGGGATATCAGATCTAGAACAAGCTAAAGGGCAAGTACAGTCTATTTCTATTAATATCGAAAAAATTGAAAGTGAAATTGCAAAAAATGAAAATTTACTGAATTTTTTGACAAATGACTATGTAACAAAAATAAGCTCAGAATTAGGCCATTACGAGCCAAACAGCCCTTTAATTACAACACCTTCAGATATTCCCTCTGAGATATTACTAAAACGCCCAGATATTATGGCAGCAGAGCAAAACATTATTTCTGAGAATGCCAATATAGGTGTTGCAAGGGCCGCTTTCTTTCCTTCTATTTCCTTTAATACAGGAATAGAAAACAGTAATGATTCTTTAACAGGGTTATTTGATTCCTCAAATGGTATTTGGAATTTTATTCCTAAAATTACGCTACCTATTTTTACTGGTGGTACAAATAGCCGAAATTTAGAATTAGCAAATATTAGAAAAAACAAAGCTATAGCTAGTTATGAAAAAAGTATTCAGGTCGCATTTCGTGAAGTAAAAGATACCCTAGTACTCAAATCGAGCTTAGAAAAACAGCTTATATCTCAAGAGCAATATGTCAAAACGCTGCAAAACGTCTTAATACAGAAACAAGCAAGTTATCGATATGGCGGTTTAAGCTATCTCGATGTGCTTGAAGCACAGCGTAGCTTATTTACCGAACAACAAAATTTATTGATGTTGAAAATAGAACAGCAGAAGAATGAAATAAATTTATTCTCTGCATTAGGTGGCGGATTAATAAAATCATGAGGGTAATAATGAAAAAATTAAATACGGTATTTTTTGCAATTTCAATGGCGATGTTAACAGCAACTAGTTATGCAAATGCTGCGGAACATAGCCACTCTATTTATCCAGAAAAAGTCGCAGAGCCGACAATCAATACTGAAGGAACGCTAATCTCGATTGATAAAGATAATAAAAAGTTAACAATAAATCATAAAGAAATTCAAAGTATTGGCTGGCCGCCAATGACGATGCGTTTTACCTATGAAGATGAAAATATTATCAACGGTTTACAAGAAAATGATGAATTAAAATTTTCATTTGTACAACAAGGCAATCTTTCAATGTTGAAATCCATCGAAAAGATAAACTAAATAGGTAGAGAGATGTTATGTCATTAGTTAACCTGACCAAATTGCTATTGGTAATTATTTTATCGAGCGTTATTTCAATTTTATTTTATCGATATTTTTTCGTTGTAGAAAATAATAGCCAATCAGTTGAAAAACAAGAACGCACCGTATTGTATTGGTATGACCCAATGTATCCCAATACCAAATTTGATCAGCCAGGGAAATCTCCTTTTATGGATATGGATCTTGTTCCTAAATATGCGGATGAAAACTTGGTTTCAGCGAATAGCAAAGGGATAACAATTAACCCAACACAGACACAAAATTTAGGACTTAAAACGGTGGATGTAAAGTGGGGGAAGCTAAGCTATGACTTAACATTTCCAGGCGAAATTGCATTTAATGATCATCAATTCGCTATCGTGCAAGCGCGAGAAAATGGTTTCGTTGAAAAAGTTTACCCATTCACCGTTGGTGAAAGGATCCAAAAAGGCGTTCCTATTGCTGAACTAACGATCCCTGCATGGGTTGAAGCACAAAGTGAATATCTTGCACTCAAACAAATGAATGCGAGCCGACAAGATCTTAACAGCGTCATTGAACGTTTACGTTTAAATGGCATGCCAGAGGGAGCACTTTCTCAGTTTATAAAAACAGGAAAAGTCCAATCACGTTTTACGATCCAAGCACCTATTTCAGGGGTAATTACTGCACTTAATCTACGTTTAGGGATGAACGTGTCTAAAGAGGTTGTTATTGCACAAATACAAGGAACAAACCCATTATGGATTAATGCCTCTGTTCCTCAGTCAGTTGCTGAATTACTGAATAAACAAACAGAATTTACAATTTCTATCCCCGCTTATCCTTCACAGTTATTTACTGTAAAAAACTGGCTGATATTACCTAGCGCAGATCAAGCAAGCCGTACAATTAATATTCGTACAGAAATAGCAGACCCTAGCCATTTATTAAAACCGGGTATGACTGCATATTTAAATTTAGTTGCAGAAGGCAATGAAAGTTTATTGATCCCCTCACAAGCCATTGTGGATTCAGGGAAAGAACAACATGTTATTGCTGTTGGTGAGAATGGTGAATTTATTCCGAAAAGAGTACGAGTACTCAATGAATCTCAACAAATGACGGCAATATCTGAAGGATTACAAGTGGGTGAGCATATTGTGACTCAGGGGATTTTCCTGATTGATTCCGAAGCGAATATTGCGGGAGCATTAGCCAAGATGGAAGCGCTTCCTGAGCCTTCAGCGTCATCTAATCATTCATCACATAAATCTCAGGAGTAGAGTATGTTGGAATGGATTATAAGACGCTCGGTCGCTAACCGCTTTCTAGTGCTCATGGGTGTCATGTTTTTAGTTATTGCGGGTATTTGGAGTATCCGCAGTACACCTGTTGATGCATTGCCTGACTTATCTGATGTACAAGTGATTATCAAAACCACTTATCCAGGTCAAGCGCCCCAACTGGTTGAAAACCAAGTTACCTACCCAATAACGACGACGATGCTATCTGTGCCGGGAGCAAAAACAGTGCGGGGGTTTTCTGCATTTGGTGACTCATATGTTTATGTTATTTTTGAAGATAATACAGATTTATACTGGGCTCGTTCACGCGTTTTAGAATATTTAAATCAAGTGCAAAACCAATTGCCAAAAGGTGCAGTAGCCTCCATTGGCCCTGATGCGACAGGGGTTGGTTGGGTTTTTGAATATGCTTTAGTGGATAAAACCGGAAAGCATAATCTAGCAGAACTGCGTTCATTACAAGATTGGTTTTTGAAATATGAATTGAAGGCTTTGCCTAATGTCTCCGAAGTGGCAACCGTTGGCGGTGTGGTTAAATCTTACCAAATCTTAGTTGATCCGCTCAAGCTCAGCCAATTTTCCGTGACATTACCTGAAATAAAACAGGCAGTCGAAATGGCTAACCAAGAAGCGGGTGGCTCATCGATTGAAATTGCTGAAGCTGAATATATGGTTAGAGCAAGTGGCTATCTTCAATCTATTGATGATTTCAATAAAATCTACCTGAAAACCCCCGAAAATGGCGTGCCAATTTACCTGCAAGATGTTGCTCGAATACAGGAAGGCCCTGAAATGCGTCGTGGAGTTGCTGAGCTCAATGGGGAAGGCGAGGTGGTTGGTGGTATTATCTTGCTTCGTTCAGGTGAGAATGCACGTAATGTGATCCATGATGTAAAACAGAAACTTGAAGATTTAAGTGCCAGTTTGCCGGAAGGCATCGAAATAATCACGACTTATGATCGAAGTATTCTTATTGATAATGCGATTGATAATCTAAGTTATAAGTTACTAGAAGAATTTATTGTTGTCGCATTAGTGTGTGCCGTTTTTTTATGGCATTTCCGTTCTGCTCTCGTGGCAATTATTTCTTTGCCCCTTGGATTATTTATTGCCTTTATCGTCATGCGCTACCAAGGAATAAATGCAAATATTATGTCGTTAGGGGGGATTGCAATTGCTATCGGGGCAATGGTAGATGCCGCCATTGTAATGATCGAAAATGCGCATAAAAAATTAGAAAAATGGCAACATGAAAATGAAGGCAAAGTCATTGATAATGCCCAGCGTTGGAAAGTTATTACGGACTCTGCTGTTGAAGTTGGGCCTGCATTATTTATCAGTTTATTAATTATCACATTGTCTTTTATTCCTATTTTTACGTTGGAAGGACAAGAAGGCCGTTTATTTGGTCCGCTCGCATTCACAAAAACTTATGCCATGGCGGGGGCAGCGGCGTTAGCGTTAATTGTTATTCCAATCCTAATGGGGTATTGGATCCGCGGTAATATTCCAAATGAAAATAAAAATCCACTGAATCGTTGGTTGATTGCTCTCTACAGCCCTATTTTAGTTAAGGTATTAGCGTGGCCGAAGACCACCTTATTTATTGGTTTCTTATCTTTATTTACCGTGATATGGCCATTAAAGCATTTAGGGGGTGAATTCCTTCCTGCGATTAATGAAGGTGACTTACTTTATATGCCTTCAACATTACCGGGAGTTTCGCCTGCTCAAGCGGCATTTTTACTGCAAAATACAGATAAGTTAATCAAAACTATTCCTGAGGTAGATACGGTATTCGGTAAAGTCGGTAAAGCTGAAACGGCAACGGACTCTGCTCCTATGGAGATGATCGAAACAACGATACGTTTGAAACCGCAAGCAGAGTGGCGAGAAGGAATGACACTCGAAAAAATTATTGATGAGCTTGATGAAACCGTGCGCTTGCCTGGGGTTGCAAACTTATGGGTTCCACCTATACGTAATCGTATTGATATGTTATCAACAGGAGTCAAAAGCCCTATCGGTATCAAAGTATCAGGCAGAGATCTTGATGAGATCGACGCATTAGCCCAAGAAATTGAAAAGGTGACAAAATCGGTTCCTGGGGTTGTTTCTGTTTTGGCCGAACGATTGGTTGGTGGGCGTTATATTGATGTCAAAATTGATAGAGAAAAAGCGGCTCGTTTTGGCATGAGTATCAGTGATGTACAAGTTTATATTTCAATGGCGACTGGTGGGGAAATGATCGGGGAAACGGTTGAAGGAATCGAGCGCTACCCAATTAGCATAAGATATCCTCAAGATTACCGAAATAGCGTATCTGCGATGAAATTATTACCAATTTTAACGCCGAGCAAACAGCAAATTGTGCTTAGTGATGTTGCTGATGTATCTGTGAATATGGGCGCTCCAATGTTGAAAACAGAGAACGCAAGACCAACAAGCTGGATTTATATTGATGCACGCGATCGCGATATGGTCTCTGTTATTAAAGATATTGATGCCGCAATAAAAGATAACATCCAAATGAAGCCGGGTTTGAGCTATTCCTTTACGGGACAATTTGAATTGCTCGAAAGAGCTAACCAAAAATTAATGTTAATGGTTCCTGCTACCATACTGATTATTTTTGTCCTGCTTTATTTAGCATTCAGACGATTTAGTGAAGCATTACTGATTTTATTAAGCTTACCATTTGCTTTAGTGGGCGCTATTTGGTTCCTTTATTGGATGAACTTTAATTTATCGGTTGCGACAGGGACTGGGTTTATTGCATTGGCAGGTGTCGCCGCTGAATTTGGCGTGGTTATGTTGATTTATTTACGCCATGCAATCGAAGATAAAGAAAAACAGCAAGGAATAAGCAAGTTATCAAACCAAGATTTAGACCATGCATTATATGAAGGTGCTGTTTTACGTGTCCGTCCTAAAGCCATGACAGTTGCCGTAATTTTAGCGGGTTTATTGCCAATATTACTTGGGACGGGAGTCGGTTCGGAAGTCATGAGCCGTATAGCTGCACCGATGATTGGCGGTATGATCACCGCGCCACTATTATCCCTATTTATTATTCCCGCAGCTTATAAATTAATCTGCCAGTTACGTCATAAAAAATAGACACTTTTTAAGTACTCGTCATTATTATTGATAAGGTAAATAGCAATGAAAAAGATAATTTTAGGTGGAATGTTTTTACTGTCATTTTCTGCATTTTCTCAAAACCAGAGTGTGCAATTGTATAAAGATGCAAATTGTGGCTGCTGCCAATTATGGGGAGAAGGGGTTAAAAAAGCAGGGTATGACGTTGTGATCAATGAAATCAGTTATGATGACTTGAACAAACTAAATGATGAGCTGAATGTGCCATACAACTTACGCAGTTGCCACATTGCAAAATATAAAGGCAAAGTGATTGTTGGTCATGTTCCTGTCAGCAGTCTTGATGCGATTGATACCTTACCGGCGGATGTGGTAGGAATTTCTGTTCCTGGTATGCCAATTGGTAGCCTAGGGATGGAACAACCAGATGGTCGTACTCAGCCTTATTCTGTGGTGCAGTTTAAAGCCAATGGGGAATATCGTTAATTGAGATAAAATTCATTAAGTTGCAGGATATCCTGCAACTTATGGGGGTTATTCGTTTTCTAATATTAATTCGATGGCTTTGAGTTCATCTTGCGTAAAGTTACGATTTTTTAGGATCCCCATTGCATCATCAATTTGGCTAATACGGCTTGCACCGATGAGGACGGAAGTGATCCTATCATGTCTAAGCAACCAGGCTAATGCCATTTGGTTTAGCTTTTGTCCTCTTTTTATCGCCAATTCATTCAGTTGTTTAACTTTTGATAAAATGGTCGAAGTGAGCCTTTCAGGAGGTAAAGAAGGATTGCCTGCCGCGCGTGAATCAGCAGGAATACCATTAAGGTAGCGATCAGTTAAAAGACCACCGGCTAGCGGGGAATATGCGATAGAGCCCACCCCTTCTTCTTCCAGTAAATCGAGTAAACCCTCTTCAGGAGTACGTTCTAGCATAGAATATTTCGGCTGGTGGATCAGGCAAGGGGTTCCCAATTCATTGAGGATACCAATAGCTTCTTTGGCTAAATTCGTTGGGTAATTAGAAATCCCGACATACAGGGCTTTTCCTTGGCGAACAATGAGATCCAACGCTCCCATGGTTTCTTCTAATGGGGTGTTGGGGTCAGGTCGATGATGATAAAAGATATCTACATAATCCAAACCCATTCGTTTCAAGCTCTGGTCTAGGCTTGCCACCAAGTACTTTTTACTTCCCCAGTCACCATAAGGGCCATCCCACATAGTGAAACCCGCTTTTGATGAAATGATCATTTCATCACGATAAGGCAGGAAATCCTGTTGCATGATTTGGCCAAATGTACTTTCGGCAGATCCAGGAGGTGGTCCATAATTATTAGCCAGATCGAAATGGGTGATCCCAAGGTCAAAAGCATGACGAAGCATGGCTTGGCAGTTATCAAAGGGTTTGTTATTGCCAAAGTTATGCCATAATCCTAATGAAATCAGTGGTAACCGTAACCCGCTACGGCCACATAAACGATATTCCATTTCACTATAGCGCTTTGATGATGCAACATAAGGCATACTTCAAGCGCTTTGATGATGCAACATAAGGCATACTTCACCTCCAAAGTAGTGGGCAAAACCTCAACTTATACTGTCATAAAGCTAAAAAGTAGTCTGAGGAATCAATGCTAATTTGTTATTGGTTAGAAAGTTTATAAATAAACTGTGATAGAGTTGGAAAAAAGAGTGAAGTATTTTGAAATACGTGGGTATCGGCTGTGCGCCAGTCCCCACGTTTTAGGGATTAAGAATTAAGCTTGTTCTGAACGAGTAAATACTAGCTCGTTACCTTTAGATTGGCTTTCATCAAATTGATAGCCTTCTAAATTAAAATCAGCCAGTTGGTCTGTTGTCGTCAATTTATTTTGGATAATAAAGCGACTCATTAAACCCCGCGCTTTTTTTGCATAAAAACTGATAACTTTATATTTACCATTCTTTTCATCAAGGAAAACAGGTTTGATGATTTGACCATCCAGTTTCTTCGTATTCACGGATTTGAAGTACTCATCAGAAGCTAGGTTGATTAATACTTGGTTTTTTTGTTCTGCTAAGGCGTGATTGAGCTGTTTGGTGATAATGTCTCCCCAAAACTCATATAAATCTTTTCCACGGGTGTTTTTTAAACGAATTCCCATTTCTAAGCGATAAGGTTGCATTAAATCTAGTGGCCTTAAAATACCGTAAAGACCTGATAATATGCGTAAATGGGATTGAGCAAACGCAAAATCGTCTTGTGAAAAAGTCTCTGCTTGCATACCAGTATATACGTCTCCCTTGAATGCGAGGATCGCTTGGCGTGCATTTTCTGGGGTAAAGTCCGCATGCCATTCTTCAAAACGGGCAGCGTTGAGCCCTGCAAGTTTGTCACTAATTTTCATTAAACTGGCAATATCTGAAGGGGTTAACTTACGACAGACATTAATTAATTTTTGAGACTCAGTGAGTAATTCAGGCTGAGTAAATTGCTGCGTCGCAAGTGGGCTTTCGTAGTCTAATGTTTTTGCAGGTGAAATTGTAATAAGCATGACTTGACCCTTTATAAAGAATGATACTGCTTACTTTAGCAAAAATTCTTCCTAATTGGCTAATTGATACGATAAGCCAAACCAATATTATTCTTTATTATAATAAGAGCACAGTATCACTGCTAAAAGGATTCAGTTTCTAATTGGCTAGCGAAACCGATTGCCAATCAAATAGTTGCTTTTGACTAGATTTACTTGCTTGCAGCAATATGGATGCATGATATTATCTGTAGACGGTGCGGCGATAGCCACAATTCCTTTATAATACGCAAAGTAATTCAAGTTGCAGTTTTTTAGCCTATACCGCTACAACTTGAAATATGACGGGTATAACAACGAGATTAAAGAAATGACCGATAAACTAACCTCACTACGTAGTTTGACAACCGTTGTTGCTGATACTGGCGACATCGAAGCGATGAAGCTTTACAAACCACAAGACGCGACCACAAATCCATCGCTGATCTTAAATGCTGCACAAATTCCTGAGTACCGTAAATTAATTGATGAAGCGGTAGAATGGGCACGTAAGCAAAGCAGTAATCGTGAGCAACAAATTGTTGATGCTTGTGACAAACTGGCTGTTAATATCGGTCTGGAAATTCTGAAATTAGTTCCGGGTCGTATTTCTACTGAAGTTGATGCGCGCCTTTCTTATGATGAAGAAGCTTGTATTACTAAAGCGCGTCACTTAATTAAAATGTATAACGATGCAGGCATCAGTAATGACCGTATTCTGATTAAACTAGCTTCGACTTGGCAGGGTATCCGTGCTGCAGAGAAACTGGAAAAAGAAGGCATTAACTGTAACCTGACCTTATTATTCTCTTTTGCTCAAGCGCGTGCTTGCGCAGAAGCAGGTGTATACCTGATTTCTCCATTTGTGGGTCGTATTCTTGACTGGTACAAAGCGAATACAGATAAAAAAGAATTCGCGCCACATGAAGATCCAGGTGTGATTTCTGTTACCGAAATCTACAATTACTACAAAGCTCACGGTTATAAAACTGTGGTTATGGGCGCAAGCTTCCGTAACGTGGGTGAAATCATTGAGTTAGCAGGTTGTGACCGCTTAACTATCTCCCCTGGCTTACTGAAAGAACTGTCTGAGTCACAAGGCGAATTAGACCGTAAATTGATAGATACAGGTAAAACTCAAGAGCCAGGCGCTAAGTTGACTGAAGCTGAGTTCTACTGGCAGCACAACCAAGATCCAATGGCGGTTGATAAACTGTCTGACGGTATCCGTAAGTTTGCAGTAGACCAAGAAAAACTGGAAAAAATGATTGCAGATTTACTGTAATTTATTTCGTTTTTTCTTAAAACCCAGCCAGTTGGTTGGGTTTTTTTATACCTATTTTTCATTGAGTTAGTTCTCAATTTCAAGATATAAAATTGAGGTCGCTGTATGCAAAAGCGCATCATGCTATGATAATGCTCCTGTTTATCCATTAGTAGACAGTTTCTGAATTGATCAATTTTTTGAGGTTTGTATGAATGAATTGCGCATAGGTCTGGTTTCTGTTTCTGATCGTGCTTCGAGTGGTATTTATGAAGACAAAGGCATTCCTGCATTAGAAGAGTGGTTAGCAAAAACGCTGATAACCCCTTTTCGTATCGAAACTCGCCTGATCCCTGATGAGCAAATCATGATAGAGCAAACATTATGTGAGCTGGTGGATGAATTTGCTTGCCATTTAGTCCTCACTACTGGTGGGACAGGGCCCGCTCGTCGCGATGTCACGCCTGATGCAACCCTTGCGATTGCTGACCGTGAGATGCCGGGTTTTGGTGAGCAAATGCGCCAAATTAGTCTAAAATTCGTCCCTACTGCGATACTGTCACGTCAAGTGGGGGTAATACGCAATCAAGCTCTGATTTTAAATTTACCAGGGCAGCCTAAAGCGATTGCGGAAACTCTGGAAGGTTTAAAAGACAAAGAAGGGAATGTGGTAGTTTCTGGTATTTTTGCCAGTGTTCCTTATTGTATTCAATTACTTGATGGCCCCTATGTAGAAACAGACCCTACAATTGTGAAAGCGTTCAGGCCTAAATCGGCTATTCGCCCTGAGTAGTCTTTTAATGTAATCAGGTGAGGCTTAACTCACCTGATTAATGATATTTAATGCATAAAATCACATACGTGAGTTAAATTTAACCACGTTGGCCAATCGGTAATACCGTTTTACCATATTGCTCATTTAATATTTCTGCGACTGCTAAATAAAATGCGCTAGCACCACAGATAATTCCTTCAAAACCAGCAAATTTTAGTAATGCTGCATTTCCCGTCATATTACCAATAGCTAATAAAGCGAATAATACCGTTAAGCTACCAAAGACAAATTGCAAAACAAAATTAGCTTTGAAGGTTCCTAAAAACATGAAAAAGGTAAAAATTCCCCAAATAGCGAGGAAAACACCTAAAAACTCAGGTGAAGTTGCTTCGGCTAATCCCATTGAAGGCAAAAATAATAACCCCACTAATGCAATCCAAAACATACCGTAAGAGGTAAATGCAGTTGCACCGAATGTATTGCCTTTTTTGTATTCGATCAGACCCGCAATAAATTGAGCAATACCACCATAAAAAATGCCCATACTTAAAATAACGGATGAAAGAGGGAAAAAACCTGCGTTATGAATATTCAGCAGGATGGTTGTCATACCAAAGCCTAATAAACCAAGTGGGCCTGGATTTGCAAGAGAGCTAGACTGCATATAACCTCTGGTAAAATATAAATAATTCAAATAGATAAAAAACAAAATTTTTTGCCAAAGTGACAGCGGCGGCGCATCATACGCAGTTTTAATTGTTTAAACAATGATCACAAGACAGGTTTTTTTGCAATAAATGCAAATTTTTTTGATTCTCCCCCTTGATGAATGAATTTGTGACCCCATCTTAAAAGCATCAACTGATATCAATCCAAATTATTGCGTATTGAAAAATAATTTAGGCTCTGAGTGAAAACTCCCTTGAAAATGAAATATTGAGCCTCATATAGATTGATATCGAAATCATAGTGAAAAGAATTCCTTTGGAGGCGTTTTAGATGGGTAAAATCATTGGTATCGACTTGGGTACAACTAACTCATGCGTTGCAATTATGGATGGTACTACAGCTCGTGTTCTGGAGAACAGCGAAGGTGATAGAACGACTCCTTCCATCATTGCGTACACTCAAGATGGTGAAATTTTAGTTGGTCAGCCAGCGAAACGTCAGGCTGTGACTAACCCAGAAAATACTTTATTCGCAATCAAACGTTTGATTGGTCGTCGTTTCCAAGACGAAGAAGTTCAGCGCGACGTTTCTATCATGCCATATAAAATCATTGCGGCTGATAACGGCGATGCTTGGTTAGATGTGAAAGGCCAAAAAATGGCGCCACCACAAGTTTCAGCTGAAGTTCTGAAAAAAATGAAGAAAACAGCAGAAGACTATTTAGGTGAGCCAGTAACAGAAGCGGTTATTACTGTTCCTGCTTACTTTAACGATGCTCAGCGTCAAGCAACTAAAGATGCTGGTCGTATCGCTGGTCTAGAAGTAAAACGTATCATTAACGAACCAACAGCTGCTGCGTTAGCATATGGTTTGGACCGAGAAGTGGGTAACCGTACTATCGCGGTATATGACTTAGGTGGTGGTACCTTTGACTTATCAATCATCGAAATCGATGAAGTTGATGGCGAAAAAACCTATGAAGTTCTGGCTACCAATGGTGACACTCACTTAGGTGGTGAAGACTTTGATACACGTTTAATCAACTACTTAGTTGAAGAATTTAAGAAAGAACAAGGTGTTGACCTGCGTAACGACCCGTTAGCAATGCAACGTCTGAAAGAAGCTGCAGAAAAAGCGAAAATTGAGCTGTCTTCTGCACAACAAACAGATGTTAACCTGCCGTATATTACAGCAGATGCAACAGGTCCTAAACACATGAATATCAAAGTGACTCGTGCGAAATTAGAGTCACTGGTAGAAGATTTAGTTAAGCGTTCTATGGAGCCAGTTAAAGTTGCTCTGCAAGACGCAGGCTTAAGCGTGAGCGAAATCAACGACGTTATCTTAGTTGGTGGTCAAACACGTATGCCAATGGTTCAAAAAGTTGTTGCTGATTTCTTTGGTAAAGAGCCACGTAAAGACGTGAACCCAGACGAAGCAGTTGCAATGGGTGCGGCAGTTCAAGGTGGTGTTTTAGCCGGTGATGTTAAAGACGTTCTGTTACTTGACGTAACTCCTCTGTCTTTAGGTATCGAAACCATGGGTGGCGTGATGACTTCGTTAATCTCGAAGAATACCACTATCCCAACGAAACATAGCCAAGTGTTCTCAACAGCGGAAGATAACCAAGCAGCGGTAACTATCCATGTTCTGCAAGGTGAGCGTAAACGCGCAAGTGACAACAAATCACTGGGGCAGTTTAACTTAGATGGTATTCAACCTGCACCACGTGGTATGCCACAAATTGAAGTAACTTTTGATATCGATGCTGATGGTATCTTGCATGTTTCTGCTAAAGATAAGAACAGCGGACGTGAGCAAAACATCACCATTAAAGCTTCTTCAGGTCTGAATGACGAGGAAATCGAAAAAATGGTACGTGATGCAGAAGCAAACGCTGAAGCAGACCGTAAATTTGAAGAATTAGTTCAGGTTCGTAACCAAGCTGACCAATTAGTTCACGGTACTCGTAAACAAATCGAAGAAGCCGGTGAGAAATTACCAACTGAAGATAAAGCGAATATCGAAAAAGCAACTTCTGAGTTAGAAGCAGCAGCAAAAGGTGAAGACAAAGCAGATATTGAAGCGAAAATCCAAGCTTTAGTCACGGCATCTGCGAAACTTCTGGAAATCGCACAGCAAGAAGCTCAAACGGGCGGTGCAGCTGGCGCTGGTGCAGAAGCGAAAAAAGATGATGATGTTGTTGATGCTGAATTCGAAGAAGTAAATGACAAAGACAAAAAATAATGCCCTTAGCGGGCACAGTAGCTATAGCAAATGACAGTTAATGGTTACTGATACCGGATACGGGCGTCGAGGAAACTCTACGCCCGTTCCGCATGTTAAGGGTAAAATTAAATGGCAAAAAGAGATTTTTATGAGGTATTAGGCCTCGAAAGAAATGCATCGGATAAAGATATTAAGCGTGCTTATAAGCGCTTAGCGATGAAGCATCACCCTGACCGTAATCAGGGTGATAAAGGTTCAGAAGATAAATTTAAAGAGATCAAAGAAGCTTACGAGGTTCTTTCTGACGAGCAAAAACGTGCGGCTTATGACCAGTATGGTCATGCTGCGTTTGAGCAAGGTGGAATGGGCGGAGGCGGTGGCTTCGGTGGTGGTGCAGACTTTAGTGATATTTTTGGTGACGTCTTCGGTGATATTTTTGGAGGTGGCCGCAGACAGCAGCGCCCTAGCCGTGGTTCTGACCTACAGTACAACATGGAACTGACTCTTGAAGAGGCTGTCCGTGGAGTGACCAAAGAAATCCGTATTCCAACCTTGGAAACCTGTGATGTTTGTCATGGTAATGGTGCGAAACCAGGAACCAGTGCGGATACATGCTCAACATGTCACGGTATGGGCCAAGTCCATATGCGACAAGGCTTTTTCTCTGTACAACAGCCTTGTCCAACGTGTCACGGTCGCGGTAAAGTAATCAAAGACCCATGCAACAAATGTCATGGTCATGGCCGAGTTGAAAGATATAAAACACTGTCAGTTAAAATTCCAGCAGGCGTAGATACGGGGGACCGTGTGCGTTTGTCAGGAGAAGGTGAAGCCGGAGAAAACGGGGCACCAGCAGGAGATTTATTCGTTCAGGTTCATGTATTACCTCATAACATTTTTGAGCGTGATGGTAATAACCTGCACTGCGAGGTTCCAATTAACTTTGCTGATGCAGCATTGGGTGGTGAAATTGAAGTGCCAACCCTTGATGGCCGTGTGAAACTGAAAATTCCAGCAGAAACTCAGACCGGTAAAATTTTCCGCATGAAAGGAAAAGGTGTGAAATCGGTACGTGGTGGTTTGCAAGGTGATTTAATGTGCCACATTGTTGTTGAAACGCCTGTAAAACTGAATGAAAAACAAAAAGAGTTACTTAAAGAATTTGGTGAATCACTAGGTGGAAAGAGCGGTGAGAAGAATAGCCCGCGCTCTAAAAGCTTTTTAGATGGCGTGAAAAAATTCTTTGATGATTTAACTAATAAATAATTAGTTAATAATTGGTAATGTTAGAATGGCTGACTGAGCATATTGCCAAGTCAGCCATTTTTTTATCTTATTTTACGACTTCACCACTCGCAACTACGGTTTCGCGGACTTTGTTAGCAAAGTTTTGAGCTTCTTTAATAATGGTGCCTTCATCTGCGGTCAGCAGCTGGCGGTCTTGCATCAACACCTTGCCATCAACAATAGTATGGCGAACATTCGCGCCATTTGCACCATAGACTAATGCGGCATAGGGGCTATACATAGGAACCATGTTTGGTGATTTAGTATCAATAACAATGATGTCAGCTAATTTCCCCGCTTCGAGAGAGCCTAATTTGTCTTCCATATGTAACACTCGCGCAGAGCCCATGGTCGCCATCTCAACAACCGTAATGGGGGGCATCGCCGCTCTATCTTTATTGGCTAGTTTGTGAATTTTCCCCACTAAGTTCAGCTCATTTAATGTTGTTAACGTATTACTCGACATCGGACCATCGGTTCCTAAACCAACTCGAATACCTTTTTGAAGCATGGTCGTGACCGGCGCTACTCCCTTAGCAGATTTCGTGTTTGCACTGATATTATGTGCGACACCCACATCATACTGCTTGAGGAGATCCATATCTTTTTCATCAACCATGATTGCGTGAGCTGCAATAACTTTATTATTCAGCGCTCCAATATCAGCCATATATTGTACAGGGCTTTTCCCTCCCGTACGTTTGGCGATTTCTTCTTGCTCACGATCTGTTTCAGCAAGGTGGATCATCACTGGCACATTAAGTTCTTGAGACAATTTTGCGATTTTCTGTAAGTGCTCTGTGGTATTGGTATACGGTGCATGAGGTGCAAAGGCGGGGGTGATACGAGGGTGATCTTTGTATTGGTTGATAAAATTCACTGCATAATTGATACCTTCATCTGCATTTTTTGCATCAGCGACAGGAAATTGAATAACAGATTCACCAAGGACAGCTCTTAAGCCAATTTTATCAACGGTTTTAGCCACTTCATCTTCAAAATAATACATATCAACGTAAGTTGTGACACCACCTTTAATCATTTCAATATTAGCAAGGTTTGCGCCAACACGTACCATTTCACGAGAGACCATTTTGTTTTCTAATGGGAAGATATAACGGTGTAAACGGTCTGGCACATCATCGGCTAAAGAACGAAAAACGGTCATAGATGCATGTGTATGAGTATTAATTAACCCAGGCATGACAATGTCGCCATCAACATTCAGGATACTAGGTGCTTGATAACTTTGAGCCAGCTCAGGGCCACCAACAGCAATAATTTTATTGCCTTTGATGACAACAGTACCATGGTCAATAACTTGTTTCTGGGCATCCATTGTTAAGATGGTTCCATCTACAATAATGATGTCAGCAGATGTAGCTGCAAAGCTAGAAAAAGAAGCACTAATAATGGAAATAGCCAGTAAAGATTTTAAAAACGACATTTTGGCCTCATATCTGGTGAGAAAATATAAAAATTATGAGTGAAAAAACATTAATACTATTTTTGAGAAAACTAAGTGTATTGCTTACTGATTGAATATTTAAAATAATAATTTTTTAATGGCTTAATTTTGCTAATAAAACACCAAAAACAATAACGACACAGGCAATGACTCGCATCACGTTGAATTTTTCTTTGAGAAAAGCAATAGATAGGAACATGGCGAAGAGTACACTCGTTTCTCTAATCGCTGCGACCATGACAATTGGGGCTTGGCTCATCGCCCATATAGCAATGCCATAACTAATGAGCTGCATTAACCCCCCCAGTAACCCTGAACGCCAATATTGTTGAATTCCAACAAGTAAGGTGCCTCGGTATTTGATAAAACCGGGTACAGCTAACACCATGCCATTTAATAAAAATAGCCAGAGAGTATACGTCACGGGATCTTCACTTGCTCTGGCACCATAACCATCAGATAAGGTATAACAGGCGGTGAAGAAGGCTGTTGATATGGCAAAAACTAGAGCTTTCCCCTTGATATTTAATGTGAATTTTTTTCCTGCAAACGCAATCAATACGACGCCACTAATAATGAATAAAACACCAATAAGGCCCATCAATGGAATTAACTCATTAAACAGCAAAGCACCTAATAGTGCCGTTATTAATGGTGCGGACCCGCGTGATATTGGATAAATCTGGCTTAAGTCACCGTGTGTATAAGCCTGACTTAAAAAATAGGTATAGCCAATATGAAAAAGTACGGATAAGGCTAACCAGTAAATCGCTTCTGGAGATGGTAGACCTAACCAAAATATTGCGGGTATTGATAAGACGCCAGAAAAAACAGAAATCATGACTAGGCCGAAAAAACGGTCATTGCCAAATTTAACTATGGCGTTCCAGCTTGCATGGCAGAAAGCTGCAAACAGCACAGAAAGTAATACGTAAGTTGTCATTGTTAAATTGTAATCATTAGTATTTTATTAGCAATCCAAACACATTTTTTTGCGAGGCGCTTGGCAGATATCTTGTAGATAGTCTTCCATATTTAAAATTTTTACGAAAGGTATCGAAGAAATAAATATAGGTTTTTTGCTTGTGAACATAAAAAATGCAGATTTTTGATACCCAAAAAATTAAATTTATAAAGTCCGTTTATCACAAAATTTATTATTTGTTTTTATAAAAATTGTCTATAGTAAAATTAACGTTTTTTTCTCATTTGCCGTGATCTCTAACCTAAACAAATCGGTAATTTCGAGCATTAAGCGATAAATAAACGATTTTTTACGAATTAATAATTAGCATAGTATTAACATTCAAAAAAACATTGAGGTTAAATATATGACAGCAATTATTCGTAAATTTTTAAGGTTAGAAGCAGCAGGGGGCTTACTTCTGATTATTGCTGCCATAGTCGCTTTAGTGATGGCAAATTCGCCATTACAGGGGGCTTATCAGCAATTTTTAGATATTCCTATATCAATTAAAATATCAGAATTTGGTTTGGATAAGCCTTTGATATTATGGGTCAATGACTTTCTAATGGCGATTTTCTTTTTGGTGGTTGGCCTTGAAGTAAAACGTGAATTATTAGAAGGATCCCTCGCAGGACGAGACAAAGCAATATTTCCAGCAATTGCAGCATTAGGTGGAATGATTGCTCCCGCATTAATTTATTTATTATTTAATGGAGCAGACACTGTTACCCAACAAGGATGGGCAATACCAGCAGCAACAGATATCGCATTTGCTTTAGGTGTGATGGCGTTACTAGGTAAGCGAGTACCCACAGAGCTAAAAGTGTTCTTATTGGCATTGGCTATCATTGATGATTTAGGCGTTATCGTAATTATTGCATTTTTCTATACCAGCTCAGTTTCCTTGATTGCATTGGGGCTATCAGCATTGTGTATTGCGATCCTCTGTATGATGAATTGGCGTAGAGTAGAGAATACAGCCGCTTACTTAGTTATTGGGTTAATATTGTGGGTGTGTATTTTGAAATCTGGTGTTCATGCCACATTAGCTGGGGTAATTGTCGGCTTCTTGATCCCTTTACGTGGTACTAACCAGACTAAACCTTCAGAAGAATTAGAGCACGTCCTACATCCATGGGTTGTTTACTTAATTCTACCTGTTTTTGCATTTGCTAATTCAGGAGTACAACTTCAAGGTGTGACTTTAGACGGTTTATTGAGCCCATTGCCTTTAGGGGTAGCCGCTGGTTTGATCTTAGGTAAGCCTATTGGGATTTTTCTGTTCAGTTGGGTTTCGGTAAAACTTGGGGTTGCAAAATTACCGGAGTCGATTAACTTAAAACAAGTATTTGCAGTTTCTGTACTGTGTGGGATCGGTTTTACTATGTCTATTTTTATCACTGGTCTCGCATTTGATGGGCTTGATGAAGTGTATAGTACCTATTCACGACTAGGAATTTTGATTGGTTCGACGTTAGCAGCGTTTTTAGGGTATTTTATGTTAAGAGTAGTGTTACCGAAACAAAAAGAATCAATCTAATACAAGATTATTGTGTAATTTTGCAAATTATTAGTAAGAATTTCCGAACTAATAATCTATGATATACCGTAGTGTGTTCATTAATACACTACGGTATTCATTTTAAAGGCCCTGAAAATATAGGGTACAGGTAAATGTGTATGGTCAATAGTAGTTACCATAACTAGCGACGGTACAAAAGGAATCGATATGCGGGTTTCACATCTTAATTTTAACCATCTTTACTATTTCTGGCATGTATGTAAAGAGGGCTCTGTTGTCGGAGCAGCAGAAGCGCTTTACCTGACACCTCAGACAATTACAGGGCAAATAAAAGCGCTAGAAGAGCGCTTAGGTGGCAAGTTGTTTAAAAGGCAGGGGCGAGGTTTAGTGCCATCTGAGCTTGGACAATTAATTTTTCGCTACGCAGATAAAATGTTTATGCTTAGCCAAGAAATGCTCGATATCGTCAATTACAGCCGCGAATCTAACTTACTGTTTGATGTCGGGGTTGCGGATACGCTATCAAAACAGTTAGTAAGTAAAATATTAGAAACTACGGTTGTTGAGCATGAACAAATTCATTTACGTTGTTTTGAATCAACCCATGAATTGTTATTAGAACAGCTCAGTCAACATAAATTGGATATGATTTTATCTGACTGCCCAGTTGACTCATCTCAGCAAGAAGGCTTGTTTTCGGTGAAATTGGGCGAGTGTAATATGAGTTTCTTTTGCCGTCAGCCTATCCCTAAAAAGCCATTTCCTGAATGTTTAGAGGAACGTCGGTTATTGATCCCTGGGCGGCGATATTTATTAGGTAGACATATACTCGCTTGGATCCGCAATAAAAATTTGCAGGTTGAAGTATTAGGTGAATTCGATGATGCCGCACTTATGAAAGCATTCGGTATGCATTATAACGCAATTTTTGTTGCTCCGTCGCAATATACACCTGACCTTTTAGGTGGAGACGATATTGTAGAATTGGGGCGCTTAGAAAGTGTAAAAGAAGAATACTACGTTATTTTTGCAGAGAGAATGATCCAGCACCCAGCAGTACAACGAGTGTGTAATAAAGATTTCTCAGATTTATTTTCAGTTCCGCTTGATAGCCTAGATAAAAAATAATAATAAATAAAAAAACCGGCATAAGCCGGTTTTTTTAGCTAATCAAGAAGCAAGATTACATCGCTTTGATTTGAGCAACTAAGTTAGCTTTATGACGTGCTGCTTTATTTTTGTGGATCAGGCCTTTAGTAGCATGGCGATCAACAATAGGTTGCATGTCATTGAATGCTTTCTGAGCAGCTTCTTTATCGCCAGCAGCGATAGCAAGGTAAACTTTCTTGATAAAAGTACGTACCATAGAGCGACGGCTAGCGTTATGCTGACGACGTTTCTCTGACTGAACGGCACGTTTCTTAGCTGATTTGATATTAGCCAAGGTCCAACTCCCAAATGTATTCTATTGAGGACAATTCAAAGGTCGAGGAATATGCCCTTTCGCCCTTCATTTGTCAATGGATTTGTGCAAATAAACATCGTGTACTTCGATGTCCATGCGCTGTGAATGGTGCAAGATTCTATCAGCAAATATGAGAAGAATACAGATCTTCGCGTGAAAAAATGCGTAATTGATGGCAGAAATTTAAAAAGAGCGAAGACGAAAAAAAATTTTTGGCCTATCAATCAATGGTGAGTATGAAAATAGAACATAAAATGGTTATTTTTTGTTCTTTTTAATCGTTTGGTTATAACCATTGAAGTGTAAAACATAAAAATATAATATTTTTAGAGACCTTGGAACAAATTTGTTGTATTGATAATCCATTGGTTACCCCAAAGTTTTTGATGTTCGAATGCAATAGCTCTGTTTGGGGAGCGTAATAACCCACTAATGGCATAAAATAGTGGGGAATAAATCGTGTAGAGATCAAAAAAATAGGGTTTAATGAAACCTTTTGCGAACTAAGGTTAACCTTATGCGTCGTACAAGGTATAATCCTGCAATTTCCTCGGTATTGAGCCTGTTATGGAGCTAATTCGCGGTATACAGAATATCCGGGCGTGCCATCATGGTTGCGTGCTGACTATCGGTAATTTTGATGGTGTCCATCGTGGGCATCAGGTTTTACTTCAAAATTTGAAACTTAAGGGAGCGCAGTTAGGGTTACCAACTGTTGTGATGATATTTGAGCCACAGCCCCTTGAATTTTTTATTGGTGACAAGGCGCCTGCGCGTTTGACACGCCTGCGAGACAAAGTTAAATATCTCGCAGATAGTGGTATCGATTACCTCTTATGTGTTGAATTTAACCAGCACTTTGCATCATTAACACCCGCTGAGTTTGTTTCTGACTTACTCGTCAATAAGCTTGGTGTAAAGTATCTCGCTATAGGTGATGATTTCCGCTTTGGGAAAAATCGCATGGGGGATTTTGCTTTTTTACAACAAGCGGGTGATGAATTTGGTTTTGAAGTTGCAGATACAGAAAGCTTCTGTGATTCAGGGCTACGTATCAGCAGTACAGCGATACGTAAGGCAATTCAAGAAAATAACCTTGAATTAGCTGAAAGCCTGTTAGGGCATTCTTATCGTATTAGCGGGCGAGTGGTTCATGGTAACCAACTTGGCAGAACAATAGGTTTTCCGACAGCAAACCTACCGTTAAAACGTTTAGTCACACCGGTTACTGGTGTGTATGCTGTGGAAGTTTACGGTTTAGGTGATAAGCCTTTACCGGGTGTGGCAAATATTGGCACACGTCCGACTGTATCTGGAAAAGGAACACAGTTAGAAGTTCATCTGATTGATGCAAATATGGATTTATATGGGCGTCATATCGATGTAGTGTTACGTAAGAAATTACGTGATGAGCAGCGGTTTGCTTCGTTGGAAGCGCTTAAGGAGCAAATTGCTAATGATGTAATTGCAGCGAGAGAGTATCTTACTGCAATAGGAATCAGATAATTTAGCGGAAAATTGGAACTGAGAATCGATGAGTGACTATAAAAATACCCTGAATCTACCAGAAACAGGGTTCCCAATGCGTGGCGACCTCGCTAAACGCGAACCACAGATGTTAGAGCGCTGGTACAAAGAAGGTTTGTATCAGGCAATCCGTAAAGCAAAATCGGGCAAGAAAACGTTTATTCTGCACGATGGCCCTCCGTATGCTAACGGCAGTATTCATATTGGTCACTCAGTTAACAAAATTCTCAAAGACATTATTATTAAGTCCAAAGGGTTGGCGGGTTATGATTCCCCATACATCCCTGGTTGGGACTGCCATGGATTACCGATTGAACATAAAGTTGAACAAATCGTCGGTAAGCCAGGTGAAAAAGTTTCCGCTGCTGAATTTCGTGCACAATGCCGTCAATACGCTAAAGAGCAAATTGAAGGCCAAAAAGCTGATTTCATGCGTCTAGGTGTATTAGGTGAGTGGGATAAACCTTATCTAACAATGGATTTTAAAACCGAAGCTCACATTATTCGAGCATTGGCAAAAACTATTGCAAACGGTCATTTAGTGAAAGGGGCAAAACCTGTTCACTGGTGTACAGCCTGCGGTTCTTCATTAGCGGAAGCTGAAGTTGAATATTATGATAAAACTTCACCATCTATCTATGTTCGCTTCCCTTCTGTAGATGGCAAAGCTGTGTGCGAAAAATTTGGTATTGTTAGCGAAAAAACACCTTCGTTAGTCATCTGGACAACAACGCCTTGGACTTTACCTGCTAACCGTGCGATTTCTTTAAACCCAGAGTTTAAATATAATTTAATCGAAGCAAATGGTGAATTAGTCATTTTAGCTGCCGATCTCGTCGAAGAGGTCATGAAAACGGTAGGTGTTGAAGCATGGGCGGTTTTAGGTGAGTGTGAAGGTTCTGCACTTGAACTTTTACGTTTCAATCATCCATTTATGGGCTTTGATGTGCCTGCAATTTTGGGTGACCACGTGACATTAGACGCGGGTACTGGTGCTGTTCATACTGCACCGGGCCATGGTCCTGAAGACTATGTTGTTGGCCAAAAATATGGTTTAGAAACAGCGAACCCTGTGGGGCCAGATGGTTGCTTCTTACCAAATACTTACCCAACATTAGATGGCGTATTTATTTTCAAAGCGAATGACCTTATCGTTGAATTATTGAGCGAAAAAGGCGCATTACTATACAAACAAGCGATTCAACACAGCTACCCATGCTGCTGGCGCCATAAGACTCCGGTTATCTTCCGTGCTACGCCACAGTGGTTTATCGGTATGGATAAAAACGGCTTACGTGAACAATCTCTGAAAGAAATTGATATTGTTCAATGGATCCCGGGTTGGGGGCGCGCACGTATAGAGTCAATGGTTGAAAACCGTCCAGACTGGTGTATTTCTCGTCAACGTACTTGGGGTACCCCAATGTCGTTATTTGTTCATAAAGACACTGAAGAACTGCACCCTCGTACATTAGAATTAATGGAAGAAGTGGCTAAGCGTGTTGAAGTGGATGGCATTCAAGCATGGTGGGATCTTGACCCTGCTGAGCTGTTGGGTGATGAAGCCGAAACATATCGTAAAGTACCTGACACCTTAGACGTATGGTTTGACTCAGGTTCAACGCACTTTGCGGTAGTGGACGCACGCCCTGAATTTCATGGCAATTCAGCGGATATGTACCTTGAAGGTTCAGATCAACACCGCGGCTGGTTTATGTCATCATTGATGTTATCAACGGCAATGAAAGGTAAAGCACCTTATCGCCAAGTATTGACTCATGGCTTCACTGTTGATGGTCAAGGCCGCAAAATGTCTAAATCTTTAGGCAACACAGTGAGTCCACAAGATGTGATGAACAAACTGGGTGCGGATATCTTACGTTTATGGGTTGCATCAACGGATTATACGGGTGAAATTGCGGTTTCAGATGAAATTTTAAAACGTGCGGCAGATTCTTACCGCCGTATCCGTAATACAGCGCGTTTCTTATTGGCTAACCTTAACGGCTTCAATCCAGAAACTGATATGGTGAAGCCAGAAGATATGGTGGTCTTAGATCGATGGGCGGTGAGCCGTGCTTTAGAAGCTCAGCAAGAAATTGCTAAAGCCTATGATGAGTATGACTTCCTATCCGTTATTCAGCGCTTAATGCATTTTTGTTCTATCGAGATGGGTTCATTCTATCTGGATATCATCAAAGACCGTCAGTATACCGCGAAAAGTGATAGCTTAGCGCGTCGTAGCTGCCAAACTGCATTATTCCATATTGTTGAAGCGTTAGTGCGTTGGATGGCTCCAGTTCTGTCATTCACTTCTGATGAAATTTGGAATGAATTACCAGGAAAACGAGCTCAATTCGTTCTTACAGAAGAGTGGTATAACGGTTTATTTGGTTTAGATGAATCAAATGAAATGAACAACAGTTTCTGGACTGAGCTACTGGCTGTTCGTGGTGAAGTGAATAAGGTCTTAGAACAAGCGCGTACTGATAAACTCATCGGGGGCTCATTAGAAGCTGCTGTGACTCTGTATGCGGATAAAGCGCTGGCCGAAAAACTGCAAAGCCTTGGTGATGAATTACGCTTTGTTTTACTGACATCACAAGCCCATGTCGCTGATATCGCAACAGCTCCTGCAGATGCGCAAGAAAGCGAATTAAAAGGCCTGAAAATTGCGTTCAGTAAAGCTGCGGGTGAAAAATGCCCTCGCTGCTGGCACTACGCAAGTGATATTGGCTCTTCGAGCGAGCAACCAGAAATTTGTGGTCGCTGTGTTACTAACGTAGCCGGTAACGGCGAAACGCGTAAGTTTGCTTAATGAAGACGCCAGTTTGTTCTACCGGTTTGCGTTGGTTATGGTTGACCATTGTGATCATCGTTGCGGATTTAGGCATTAAGCAGTTAGTGCTTAGTGACCTAAATCTGTACGAGCCACATCCGATAATGCCATTTTTCAACATAATGTACGCACAAAATTTTGGAGCGGCATTTAGTTTCTTGGCTGATGAAGGTGGCTGGCAACGTTGGTTCTTTGCAGGTATTGCAATTGGGATATCCATTATCTTAATGGTCATGATGTATCGCCAAAGTGCACAAAAGCGCCTCTCAAACATTGCTTATGCGTTGATTATTGGTGGTGCTATCGGTAATTTAAGCGATCGTTTAGTTCATGGCTTTGTTATTGATTACCTTGATTTTTACGTTGGTAATTGGCATTGGCCGACATTTAACCTAGCGGATATGGCGATATGTATTGGTGCGGCACTTGTCATTTTTGAAGGTTTCTTACCCGATAAATCAAAGCAAGAAAAAGCCAATTAAGATGGCAGTGTACTAGGTTAGAATGTAATAACTCACAGCCCAGATTTTCTGGGCTGAATTTTATGATAAATAGGTTTGGTTTATGTCTACTCAAATACAGGCGCAGAGCTCTGTTTTACTGCATTTCACATTGAAATTGGAAGATGGCTCTACGGCTGACTCCTCGCATGCACAAGGGAAGCCTGCGTTATTTGTTTTAGGGAATGACTCCTTATCGCCAGAACTTGAAGCCCAATTGATTGGCCTTAATGAAGGTGAAAAGAAAAGTTTTTCACTGCCCGGAGATACTGTTTTTGGGAAACATAACCCTGACTTAGTTCAATATTTTTCATTACGTGATTTTATAGAAACGGGCATCCCTGAAATTGGTACGATAATGCTATTCACAGCGATGAATGGCAGTGAAATGCCAGGTGTAGTAAAATCAATTGAAGGCGAGTCGATTACGATTGATTTTAATCACCCGCTCGCTGAGCAGCAAATTAGTTTTGATATCGAAGTGCTTGAAGTAGATCCGCAATTGGAGAATCACAATGCAAATATTAATGGCTAACCCTCGTGGGTTTTGTGCAGGCGTAGACCGCGCAATTAGCATCGTAGAAAGGGCATTAGAAATCTATGGCGCTCCAATTTACGTTCGTCACGAAGTGGTTCATAACCGTTATGTTGTTGATGATTTACGTCAACGCGGTGCTATCTTTATTGAGGAAATCTCCGAAGTCCCTGATGGGTCAATCTTGATTTTTTCTGCACACGGTGTTTCCCAAGCTATTCGTCAAGAAGCGCGCTCTCGCGATCTAACAATGTTATTTGATGCGACTTGTCCTTTAGTGACGAAAGTTCATATGGAAGTTGCACGAGCGAGCCGCAAAGGCAAAGAAGCCATTTTAATTGGCCACGCTGGGCACCCAGAAGTCGAAGGTACGATGGGGCAATATAGCAACCCTGAGGGGGGGATGTATCTTGTTGAAAGCCCAGAAGATGTTTGGAAGCTACAAGTGAAAGATGAAAATAATCTCTCTTTCATGACGCAAACAACACTTTCTGTAGATGATACTTCCGATGTTATTGATGCGCTGACATCTCGCTTTCCAAGTATCGTTGGGCCTCGTAAAGACGATATTTGTTATGCAACGACTAACCGCCAAGAAGCGGCGAGAGAGCTTGCAGAACGTGCTGACATTGTTTTAGTCGTCGGTTCTAAAAACTCATCGAACTCAAACCGTCTTGCGGAGTTAGCTTCGCGTATGCAAAAACCTGCCTATTTAATTGATGGTGCGGAAGATATTAAAACGGAATGGTTAGCAGATAAAAATATTATCGGCTTGACAGCAGGGGCATCTGCGCCAGACATTTTAGTTCGACAAGTTATTGATAGACTTAAAGAATTGGGGGCTGATTCTGTTGTTGAATTGCAAGGCCGTGAAGAAAATATCGTCTTCGAAGTTCCTAAAGAATTAAGGGTTGAAGTCAAAGAGATTAATTGATCATTTGATTTTAATTATGGAAGCAGCCTTGTTAGCTTTATTTCAAGGCTGTTTTTCATTTTACTACTTGTGAAAAGTATCTCTTCTTTATGTATTGGGCGTAATCATTTACGTTTATAATGCCTTTAATCTCCCCAAATACTGCCATTCATACAAGCTTATCATCATTTAATTAATACTGAGTTTAATGTGCATTTCTAGTCTACGTAATATTGAACTTCATCAGTGCTATGAGTATTGATAATGCTTCCCCCTCTAATTACTTACTAAGAGCTTCGATAGAGCTAAAATCCGCTCACTTAAAGCCTTGATAGAGATGATAGAAGAGTGAATTAGAATCTATCACGTATCGGTAAGTTTTTTCTTTGATTTTTAAAAATTAGGAGTATTGACACTTGTTTTTGGCAAATTCATATTTTTTTCTATTTACTAATTAAAATACTAATGCAGTAAATTTAATTTTATTAATCAAAAGAACAAAATTAATTCAGTGATGTAATGAAATTAAATTACTTTTATACTAACTTAAAATACATGAGTTATAATTTCAACACGAAAACACACGGTTAATAATTAATTGTTACATTTGTTTTTGTTTTTTGGATATTACATATATCACTTAATTGTAACAATGTGAAAATAATACATATATAAATGATAATATAAAAACGATGTCAAGTAATTCTAATTAAAGAATGTGTTTTTTTTGTTTTTTTAATTGATTGATTTAATTGGGTTTTAATTTTAATTTAAATGTGAAGAAAATATTTTGCTTTATTTGATAGGTTTCATCTATCGTATGACTGTTTATTTAGTGGTAAAAGCAAGTTTGAGTTGTACGCATGTGTCGAGTATCTTTATTGCGGTTGATTAGGTATTCTAAAAACATTATCAATAAAAGTTACTATTTTTATTCGTTAAGTATTTAACAATAAAAATACCAATAACTTTTGGTGTTAAATCTCCTAGGTGCAGAAATGTAAAACTCAATACAGAATGATGATATCGAAAGATGTAACGGGAAATAAAAATTAGATCTTATCTATACCATTGTTCTGATTCACTGATATATGGATGGCTCGGTATTCTAATAGTTTCTGAGACTGCAGATGGATTCATTTTTATTCTCCATGTGAGTTTTATTTAACTGTTGATATGTGATCAACGAAAAATAGTGGTTATTTTTATCTGAAAATATACCTGGTATTGCCATGTGGTTGATACTTTTTTTATTTAACCTATTCGATGAATTTTTTAATTTTCAATAGGGTCTAGTTTAATTTTTCTAATTAATAATATCAAGGAATAGTCATGAAAGTTAAATCGTTAGCATTAGTTGTTATTTCAGCTTTATCTCTGAGTTCTGTAGCTGCAGTTGCTGCAACAACAGTTAATGGCGGTACTGTTCATTTTAAAGGTGAGCTTGTTAACGCAGCTTGTGCAGTAGACGGTGGTTCATCTGACCAAACCGTTACTTTAGGGCAAGTACGCACAGCTAGATTAGCTCAAGCAGGTGATACTAGCGGATCTGTTGGTTTCAACATTAATTTAAATGACTGTGATACTCAAGTTTCTAAAACAGCTAAAGTTGCATTTATCGGAGCTGCTACTGATGCTGCTAACCCAACTGTTTTAGCTATCACTTCAGGTGTTGCAGGTTCAGCTACAAATGTTGGTATCCAAATTTTAGATTCTAAAGGAACTGCTCTAGGCTTAGATGGTAGCACTTTCAGCAGCCCGATTACTCTGAAAGATGGTTCTAACGTTCTGCCATTCCAGGCTCGTTACTTTGCAACTGGCGCAACCACTGCTGGTTCAGCAAATGCAGATGCTACTTTCTCTGTACAGTACGAGTAATTTGTAAACTATGATTAGGGATTAATCATTAAAACCATGGATGGTTTTCAAGAATAGAAAGGGAAAGGCAAAGTGCAATGAAAAAACTAACGATTAGTTTATTAACTCTGTTTTCTTCCTTTGCTTTAGCAGGTAATCAGTGGAAAGTTCAGTTACCTGGTGGAGGGATGAGATTTCAAGGCGAGTTGATCGCAGAAGCGTGTAGCGTTGAAACATCTGAGCGATTTTTAACAGTTAATATGGGACAAGTACGAACGAATATGTTTAAAGAAGCTGGTGATGATTCAGAGCCAACAAGCTTTAATATTTATCTTCGTGATTGTAGTAAAAATGTTAGTGAACATGTGTATATAAATTTTTCAGGGATTGCTGACAAAAATAATCCCCATATTTATTCTGTAAGCAATGGAGTTAATGCTGCAAATGGAGTTGGAATTGCTATATTTGATGCTGGAAATGAATTAATACCTATCAATGATGCACCAAAAAAAATAGCAAAAATAGAATCTAAAGATGTGGTTTTACACTTTACTGCCAAATATCGGGCTACCAGCAATAATATTACGGGTGGTACTGCAAATGCCCAAGCACTGTTCTCTTTAACTTATGAATAAAATAAATTTAGGGTTAGTTTCAGTACACAAATAATATTTTTAAATGTATAAGGATTGATTCAAAATGAAATCAATAAAAAAATATAAGTTGTTAACGTCAATATTGGTGCTTTTAAGTTCAGTGTTCTTCAACCAAGCGAATGCTGCGGTAGCTTTAGGAGCAACTCGAGTTATTTATGATGAAGGCCAAAAACAAGTACAATTGTCTGTTACAAATAATGATGAGAAAGGTGTTTTTCTTATACAGTCATGGGTTGAAAATACAAATGGACAGAAAGATAAGCAATTTGTAATAACTCCACCATTATTTACAATGAATGGAAAAAAAGAAAATACACTGCGCATAATTGATGCAACAAATAACCAACTTCCTAAAGATAGAGAAAGTCTTTTTTGGTTGAACGTTAAGGCTATTCCTGCGATGGATAAAAGTAAAGAAAATGAAAATACTTTACAATTAGCCATCATTAGCAGAATAAAACTTTATTATCGCCCAAGTAATTTGGATCTTGATCCTTCTAAAGTTCCAGATGAATTACGTTTTAAAATTACGGGTAATAAATTAACTATTATTAACCCAACTCCATATTTTGCAACAGTTACTGACATCACTGTTGGTGCTACAAAACTGGAGAATGTTTTAGTTCCTCCTTTAGGTGAAATAGTCACAAATATGCCTTCTAATGCAAAAGGTAATATTACCTTTAGAACAATAAATGATTATGGCGCATTAACACCTGTCGCATCTGGTATTGCTAAATAAATGGATGTAATGCAATTCAGTTAAGTGTAATAGATTTAAATGGCGATTAGACTGGAGGGAACATGCCATACCAAGTATCTGAAAATAAACAAATGAATTATAAAGGAAAAAAAACTTTCGGATACAAGTATCATTCTGATAAATTTTTTCGAGTACTTCCGATCTCTTTTTTTGTGGGGATGTTGTTATATCCATCGTTAGCAAAATCAGAAGTATATTTTAATCCTCGCTTTTTATCTGATGATGTTGAAAATATTGCTGATTTATCTGTATTCGAAAGTGGTCAAGAAGTTCCTGAAGGTTCATATCGTGTTGATGTATATTTGAATGACGGCTATTTATTTATTAAAGATATCAACTTTAAGCTAGATGAAAAGCAGTCTAAATTAATCCCTTGTTTCACAAAAAGCGACTTAACTAGAATGGGGGTAAATGTCATATCATTACCCGGCCAAGAGGTAGGGAAAGAAAAAACAAAAGAAGGAGAGGAAGGGTCTCTGGATAGCTGTAAATTACTTTCAGAGATAATTACTGATTCAACATCAACATTTGATGTTGGTTTACAGCGTCTTAGCCTGACTATTCCACAAATATATTTAGCAGATACTGCTCGAGGTTATATTTCACCTGACCTATGGGATCAAGGTATTCCCGCGGGCATTATTAATTACAGTTTGACTGGAAATCAGTCACGCATGCAATCTGGTGAAAACCGGAGCTATACCTATCTTAACTTACAAAGTGGAATTAACTTAGGGGCTTGGCGCTTACGTGATAACTCCACGTGGACTCACACAACAGGCTCTAATAGAAATGAAACCAAATGGGAGCATATCAATACTTTTTTAGAAAGAGGTATTAACCAAATACGCTCGCGTTTAGTCATTGGTGATAGCTATACAGAAGGTTCGATATTCGACAGCTTTAACTTCAGGGGGATCCAACTTTCCTCTGATAGTAATATGTTACCTGATAGTCAAAGAGGATTTGCGCCTGTCATTCGTGGGACGGCTCGGGGAACTGCAGACGTGACTATCAAGCAAAATGGGTATGAAGTTTACCGTAATACATTCCCACCAGGTCCTTTTATCATAGATGACCTCTACGCAAACGGGAATAGTGGTGACTTACACGTCACTATTACAGAAGCTGACGGTAGTACACAAAGCTTTGTTGTACCATTCTCAACAGTCCCTTTATTACAGCGTGAAGGACATTCTGAATACAGTATAACGGCTGGTGAATATCGCTCAGGAAGTAGTTTTCAAAAGAAACAAAATTTCTTCCAAGGTACATTAATGCGTGGATTGTCATACGGTTGGACTATGTATGGTGGTGGACAATTAGCTGATCGTTATCGTTCAGTCAATCTAGGTTTGGGGAAGAATATTGGTGTATTAGGTGCATTGTCACTCGATATTACACAAGCTAACGCTAAGTTACCTGACGATAGTAACCATCAGGGACAATCAGTGCGCTTTCTATATAGTAAGTCCATGAACTCAACAGGAACGACTTTCCAACTTGCTGGGTACCGTTATTCGACGAAAGGTTTCTATACATTTGCAGATACCACGTACAAAAGAATGCAAGGTTACTCTATAGAAACACAGGATGGTACGGTTGAAGTCACTCCGACTTATACCGATTACTTTAATCTTGCTTATAACAAACGTGAAAAGCTGCAATTAAGTATGAGCCAGCAGCTAGGTGATGTCACAACTCTGTACATAACGGGCACCCATGAAAAGTATTGGAACACAAGTCGCGCTGATAAGCAGTTACAGGTAGGTTTGAATACGCTTTTCAAAGGGATCACTTGGGGAATTAACTACAGCTTGTCAAAAAACTCATGGCAAGACGGTAATGATCAGGTAATTGCTTTGAATGCGAATATACCATTGAACCAATGGATGCGCACGGACAGTGATTCTATATGGAAGAATTCAACGGTTAGTTATAACGCTTCACACGACTTCAAAGGAGAGGCTTCTAATACGGCAGGTTTATATGGAACGCTATTAGAAGACAACAATTTAAGTTATAGCGTCCAAGCTGGCTATAAAGGCGGCGGTCAACAGCAGTCTTCTGGGACAGGGTCTACCTCGTTAAACTACCGTGGAACTTACGGAAATAGTAATGTTGGTTACAGTTATAATAAAAATTCGCGGCAATTTTACTATGGGGTAAGTGGCGGTATTTTAGCCCATGAGAATGGTATTACTCTTAGCCAGCCGATGAATGACACTGTTGTATTGATTAAAGCTCCGGGAGCGGACAACGTAAGAATTGAAAATCAAACGGGCGTTAAAACTGACTGGCGTGGTTATGCCGTCTTACCTTATGCAACGGAATACCGTGAAAATCGTATTGCTTTAGATACTAACACACTAGCAAATAACGTGGATCTTGATGAACCGGTAGTGAGTGTTATTCCTACTAAAGGTGCAATTGTACGTGCCAGTTTTAATCCAAAAGTTGGTGTGAAAGTAATTATGACATTGATGCATAAGGGAAAAGCTGTTCCTTTTGGCGCGATTGTTTCATTAAAAGATAACAATAGCAGTAGTATCGTTGCAGATGAAGGACAAGTTTATTTGACTGGATTACCACTATCAGGTCAGTTGACAGTTCGATGGGGAAATGGCGCTGACTCGCAGTGTGAGGTTAATTACGCCTTACCTGAAAACAGTCAGTCAGAGCTACTTAATTCATATCAAACCGTTTGTCTTTAAAGGAGCTGATTAATGATGAAAAATATAATATATCGTTGTTACCTCATGATATTGATATTCATTTTTTTTGCTTCGAAAAGTTTCGCTGCAGATAGTTCAATTAATATAACGGGGAGCGTTGCAGATAATACATGCGCGGTTTCACCTAGCTCAGATGGCCAAATTGTTGATTTTTTAAATGAAAGCATTAAGTCTTTGAATGCGGTTAATAAAACATCTCTGGCGATCCCTTTTTATATTGAGCTTTTTCCATGTGGTACAGCAGTAACAGGTGTAAAAGTTGGATTTACCGGAATTGCTGATTCGAGTAATACCTCTTTATTAGCATTAGAAAATATTGGAGGTGCTGCATCTGGAGTTGGCATACAAATATTAGATAAAGCGAGAAACCCGCTATCACTCAATGATGATAATCAAAATATACCTTGGACATCATTAACGGCTGGCTCTCGTAATACATTGAACTTTTATGCTCGATTAATGGTAACTGAACTTCCTGTAAATGCAGGTAAAATTCGCGCAACGGCAACATTTACTCTTGAATATCAATAGGATGAGAATGTTATGGTAATAAATAAAAGGATAGTAGCTACCGCATTAACCGTTGCGGGGTTATGTTTATCAACGACATTGAGTTATGCAGCGGACGTAACAATCAATATTTACGGTCAGGTAAAAACAGTGCCTTGTACTGTCGTAACTGCGAATAAGAATGTGGATTTAAATGATCTCAGCACTTTTGACTTCATTAACGCGGGATCAACATCTAAATGGCACCCTATTGAGTTAGAGTTGATTAATTGTCCTACAGGTTCTTCTAACGTAACAGCTAGATTTACAGGGGTATCCGATATTACGGGATACTATAGAAACCAAGGAACAGCACAAAACATCCAGTTGCAACTGCAGGATGATTCAGGCAGAGACCTCAATAATGGTACCCAAGCTGTCATGCAAATTAATAGCAGTACTGCTTCAGCAAATTTTCCTCTGAAAGTTAGAGCGATATCGGTTAACGGAGGAACGACACAGGGAAGTATACAAGCAGCTATTGATGTTACTTATACATACCAGTGAGCTATATTATGAATATAAATAAAATTTTAAAATTATTTTTTTTTAATACTGTTATCTATTTTTTAGGTATTACAACAGCATATTCATTTACATGCATGGATAAACGTAATGTTTTAAGTTATAAAAATTCACCTGCCACAGCGAATGTGTATGTTGATCTGCAACCTAGACTCGAAGCGGGTCAAAACTTAGTTGTTGACCTTTCTCAATCGATTACGTGTTGGAACGATAACCCAAACTATAGGCGTGACATGGTGAGCGTAATGCAAGGTTCAGCATACGGGAATGTTCTCGCTAATTTTAGGGGGACTTTGAATTACTATGGTCTATCCTATCCATTTCCATTAAATTCAGCGACGCATTCTGTTGCATTCAGGCAACCAGCAGTTTGGAATGCTAAGCTCTATTTATCACCATTAAATTCAGCCGAAGGTATCGTTCTTAGTCAAGGCACGCATTTTGCGACTTTAGTTATGTACCAAGTTGGGTCTGATATTTCTGGTGGGGGGAATATACAAACTGCGACATTTATATGGAAACTTTATGCGAATAACACCGTGGTTGTTCCTGTCGGTGGATGTGATGTATCTTCGCGTAATCTTAATGTCTATTTGCCAGATTACCCAGGTTCATCAAATATACCGTTATCGGTTTATTGTGGTAAAAATCAAAATGTTTCTTTCTATCTCTCAGGTTCGACTACGTCAAGTAGTTCAATATTTGCTAATACCTATTCAGGTTCAAATGCTGCGAGGGGATTAGGTGTTCAGATTACCCGTTATGGAACGGCACTTTCGGCAAATCAGCGAGTTCGAATGGGGCAAGTTGGACCATCACCTGTTTCTCTTAATTTACAAGCAAAGTATGAAAGAACAACAGGACAAGTCACAGCAGGGCCTGTACAGTCAGTCGTTGGTGTTTCATTTGTTTATGACTAACAATGCCATTTAAATTACCAAGAAAGTATTATTTATATCGATTTGCAATACTTTCTTGGGTAATTTTATATACGACCGCTTAACCTTTTCATCAATATCAATTCTATTTTATCGTTAAAAATAACTTCATTGCTATATCCATATTTCTTGGTTCATATTTCTTGATTAAAACTTTTACTGATAATCCCTTTCCTCTCTACGCTTTTGTTAATAACGATACATTTTTGCTAGCGCAATACGATCAGGATAGTTAATCTGTACCACAATGACTTCTAAACTGTGGGTAAAAATAGCCTTTTTATCTAAACTAACAGTTCAAATTTATCTATTTGTATTAATTAAAAAAGGGTAAACCATGGCAAATTCAGTGGTACGTGTTGCAATCGTTGGCGCAGGTGGACGTATGGGACGCCAGCTAATTCAAGCCGCGCAACAACAGGATGGAATTCAATTAGGTGCTGCGATTGAGCGTGAAGGCTCATCGCTTATCGGGACAGATGCAGGTGAACTCGCTGGTATCGGTAAGTTAGGTATTTCCATTGTTGATTCGCTAAATCAGGTTGTTAATGATTTTGATGTTGTCATTGATTTCACTCGCCCTGAAGGGACTTTACGCTACCTTGCATTTTGTAAAGCAAACCAAAAAGCGATGGTAATTGGAACGACAGGGTTTGATGAGCAAGGTAAGCAAGCTATTGCCGAAGCGGCAAAATCTATTCCTATTGTCTTTGCGGCAAATTTCAGTGTTGGTGTCAATGTGGTGCTGAAATTACTGGAAAAAGCAGCAAAAGTGATGGGGAATTACACTGATATTGAAATTGTTGAGGCTCATCACCGCCATAAAGTGGACGCACCATCAGGTACGGCCCTAGCTATGGGGGAGTCTATTGCTAGCGCTCTGGGGAAAGATTTAAAAGAGTGTGCGGTATATACCCGTGAAGGTTACACCGGGGAGAGAGAACCTGGAACCATTGGTTTTGCAACTATTCGTGCTGGGGATATTGTCGGTGAACATACCGCAATGTTTGCAGATATTGGAGAGCGAGTAGAAATCACCCATAAAGCCTCTAGCCGTATGACCTTTGCAAATGGCGCCATAAAGGCATCTGGTTGGGTTTGCGCTAGAAATAGTGGGTTATATGATATGAAAGATGTGCTTGGGTTGGATGATTTGTAGTTTTTTGTTTTTTATTTTATCTTTTAAATTATTTGGTTGTAGTTTATATTTATTGTTATGATGTCGATTT
The DNA here is from genome assembly GCF_023205015.1 of Providencia rettgeri. Lineage (NCBI taxonomy): Bacteria > Pseudomonadati > Pseudomonadota > Gammaproteobacteria > Enterobacterales > Morganellaceae > Providencia > Providencia rettgeri. Next base: position 918,092 of record NZ_CP096258.1, read on the forward strand.
GAATTATTTTCATTCAAATCGATATTAATTCATGTTTTAATGGTTTTTATCTTCAGTTTTGCTCGTTAATTATCCTTTCCTCCTTCTTTTAGCTAGGTTATTATCAATAAACTAGTTATCTTGCTTTGCAACCGTTTACTTATTCGTTTTTACTATGGTTTATACTGCTCACCCAGTTAAAAGCGAGGTAGTTAAGTAAAAAAGTAAGATAAAAGTGAAAAAAATGCATTTTTTTCTAGACAAGACTCCATCTCATCATTAGAATGCGCGCAATTTGCCAAAAATTTGCTTAAAAACTCATTTTGGCATTGATTTAGATCGTGAAATCTGAATTAATATGCAAAAAACGTGATTTATTATTCTCCGGAGGATGTTTTGATTAAGTCAGCTATATTGGTTCTGGAAGACGGAACCCAATTCCACGGGCGTGCTATCGGTGCAGAAGGCGCTGCAGTTGGAGAAGTCGTTTTCAACACGTCGATGACCGGATATCAAGAAATAATTACAGACCCTTCCTATTCCCGCCAAATTGTTACTCTCACTTATCCCCATATTGGTAATGTCGGCACTAATGCTGATGACGAAGAATCCCCAAATGTTCATGCACAAGGCCTAATCATTCGTGACTTACCATTGATTTACAGTAACTTCCGCGGGCAAGAAGGATTATCCGAATATCTAAAACGCCATAACGTCGTGGCGATTGCGGATATCGATACACGTAAATTAACACGTTTACTGAGAGAAAAAGGCGCTCAAAACGGTTGTATCATTGCGGGTGATAACCCTGATGCTGCACTCGCATTGGAAAAAGCGCGTAGTTTTTCAGGTTTGAATGGGTTGGACTTGGCAAAAGAAGTCTGCACTAAAGAGATTTATAATTGGTCCCAAGGTTCATGGACGCTGGAAAATGGCCAGCAGGGCGCGAAAACTGCCGAAGAACTCCCTTTACATGTTGTTGCTTATGACTTCGGTGCGAAGCGTAATATCTTACGTATGTTAGTTGACCGCGGTTGCCGTTTAACGGTGGTGCCAGCAACTACCCCAGCAGAAACCGTATTGGCGATGAACCCCGATGGTATTTTCTTATCGAATGGCCCTGGTGACCCAGCGCCTTGTGATTATGCAATCAAGGCAATTGAAACATTCTTAACCACAGAAATCCCAGTATTCGGGATTTGTTTAGGCCACCAATTACTTGCTCTGGCTAGCGGTGCCAATACCATGAAAATGAAGTTTGGCCATCATGGTGCTAACCATCCAGTTAAAGATTTAGACAAAGATGTGGTGATGATCACGGCGCAAAACCATGGTTTTGCGGTTGATGAATCGACACTTCCCGACACCCTGCGCGTGACGCATAAGTCACTCTTTGATGGAACATTGCAAGGTATTCACCGTACGGATAAACCCGCATTTAGTTTTCAAGGCCACCCAGAAGCAAGCTCAGGGCCACATGATGCGGCAAATTTATTCGACCATTTCATTGAATTAATTAATGAATACCGTCAAAACACCCCTCGTCAAAACGCACAATAATCGGGAGCAAGAAAAATGGCAAAACGTACTGATATAAAAAGCATTCTGATTTTAGGTGCCGGCCCGATTGTGATTGGTCAAGCATGTGAATTTGACTACTCAGGTGCTCAAGCGTGTAAAGCACTGCGTGAAGAAGGTTACCGCGTAATCTTAGTTAACTCGAACCCCGCGACCATTATGACTGACCCAGAAATGGCGGATGCAACTTACATCGAGCCGATTCACTGGGAAGTTGTGCGTAAAATTATTGAAAAAGAGCGCCCAGATGCAGTGCTACCGACCATGGGTGGCCAAACAGCATTAAACTGTGCGCTTGAATTAGAACGTAAAGGTGTTTTAGCTGAGTTTGGCGTGACCATGATTGGGGCGACTGCTGATGCAATCGATAAAGCAGAAGATCGCCAACGTTTTGATAAAGCAATGAAAAAAATCGGCTTGGGCACTGCACGCTCAGGTATCGCACATAATATGGAAGAAGCATTTGCTGTTGCCGATGCGGTAGGTTTTCCCTGTATTATTCGCCCATCATTTACGATGGGAGGTACGGGTGGCGGTATTGCCTATAACCGTGAAGAGTTTGAAGAAATCTGTACTCGCGGTTTAGATTTATCTCCCACTAATGAATTATTGATTGATGAGTCGCTGATTGGTTGGAAAGAATACGAAATGGAAGTTGTCCGCGATAAAAAAGACAACTGTATTATCGTTTGTTCCATTGAAAACTTCGATGCCATGGGGATCCATACGGGTGACTCTATCACCGTCGCGCCAGCTCAAACATTGACCGATAAAGAATACCAAATCATGCGTGATGCATCGATGGCCGTATTACGTGAAATCGGCGTTGAAACAGGTGGCTCTAACGTTCAATTCGCGGTAAACCCTAAAGATGGGCGCTTAATTGTTATTGAAATGAACCCGCGAGTTTCACGTTCATCGGCATTAGCATCGAAAGCCACGGGTTTCCCAATTGCTAAAATTGCAGCGAAACTGGCTGTCGGTTATACCCTTGATGAGCTGATGAATGACATCACTGGTGGCCGTACCCCTGCCTCATTCGAACCTTCCATTGACTACGTTGTGACAAAAATTCCGCGCTTTAACTTTGAAAAATTTGCGGGCACGAATGACCGACTCACAACGCAAATGAAATCGGTTGGCGAAGTGATGGCGATTGGCCGCACATTTCAAGAATCGATGCAAAAAGCATTACGCGGTTTAGAAGTTGGCGCGACAGGGTTCGACCCGAAAGTGGCTCAAGAGGATCCTGAGGCACTGACTCGTATTCGTCGTGAATTAAAAGATGCAGGCGCAGAGCGAATTTGGTTTATTGCAGATGCTTTCCGTGCAGGCTTATCTGTCGATGGTGTTTTCAATCTAACCAATATTGACCGCTGGTTCTTAGTGCAGATTGAGGAGCTAGTCCGCTTAGAAGAAAAAGTGGCTGAGCTCGGTATTAATGGGCTGACAAAAGATTTCCTACGTACTTTAAAACGTAAAGGTTTTGCCGACGCGCGTTTAGCGACTTTAGTCGGTGTTTCTGACGCTGAGTTACGTAAACTACGCCAAGGTTATGGTCTGCACCCAGTCTATAAACGTGTTGATACCTGCGCGGCCGAGTTCGCTACTGACACCGCTTATATGTATTCCACATATGAAGAAGAGTGTGAATCAAACCCAAATAATGCCAAACCAAAAGTGATGGTGTTAGGTGGTGGGCCAAACCGAATCGGGCAAGGGATTGAATTCGACTATTGCTGCGTGCACGCATCTTTAGCGTTACGTGAAGATGGCTATGAAACCATTATGGTGAACTGTAATCCAGAAACGGTTTCAACGGACTACGATACTTCAGACCGCCTCTATTTCGAACCTGTCACCCTTGAAGATGTGTTAGAAATTGTGCGTATCGAGCAGCCAAAAGGTGTGATTGTGCAATATGGTGGCCAAACACCATTAAAATTAGCGAGAGCATTGGAAGCCGCAGGGGTTCCAATCATTGGAACGAGCCCAGATGCCATCGACCGTGCAGAAGATCGTGAACGTTTCCAGCAAGCCGTCAACCGTTTGAACTTGAAACAACCACAGAACGCAACTGTCACAGCGATTGAGCAAGCCATTGAAAAAGCAGCTATTATTGGCTATCCACTGGTGGTTCGCCCATCTTATGTACTAGGTGGCCGAGCAATGGAAATTGTATATGACGAAATCGATTTACGTCGCTATTTCCAAACTGCGGTAAGTGTCTCTAACGATGCGCCAGTGCTCCTTGACCGCTTTTTAGACGATGCCATTGAAGTTGACGTGGATGCGATTTGTGACGGTGAGATGGTGCTGATTGGTGGTATCATGGAGCACATTGAGCAAGCTGGCGTACACTCTGGTGACTCCGCATGTTCACTCCCTGCTTATACACTTAGCCAAGAAATTCAAGATGTAATGCGTGAACAAGTTCGTAACCTTGCCTTCGAGTTACGTGTACGTGGTTTAATGAACGTGCAGTTTGCCGTTAAAAATAATGAAGTTTATTTAATTGAAGTCAATCCACGTGCCGCAAGGACAGTGCCTTTCGTGTCTAAAGCAACCGGTGTGCCATTAGCGAAAGTTGCAGCGCGTGTGATGGTAGGGCAAACCTTGACACAGCAAGGGGTGACGGAAGAAGTTATTCCACCATACTACTCGGTGAAAGAGGTGGTATTGCCATTCAATAAATTCCCTGGCGTTGACCCAATTCTTGGGCCTGAAATGCGTTCAACAGGCGAAGTCATGGGTGTCGGCCGGACATTTGCAGAAGCATTCGCTAAAGCGATGTTAGGTAGCAGCTCGACCATGAAAAAGTCTGGTCGCGCGCTGTTGTCTGTTCGTGAAGGTGATAAAACAAAAGTTGTCGATTTAGCCGCTAAGCTGTTAAAACATGGCTTTGAGCTAGATGCCACTCACGGCACTGCGATTGTTCTAGGAGAGGCTGGTATTAATCCGCGCCTAGTCAATAAGGTTCATGAAGGTCGTCCACATATTCAAGATAGAATTAAGAATGGCGAATACGATTATATCGTGAATACTACAGCAGGGCGCCAAGCCATTGAGGACTCAAAATTAATTCGTCGCAGTGCATTGCGTTATAAAGTCCACTATGACACGACGTTGAATGGTGGGTTTGCCACTACGATGTCGCTTAGTGCAGACCCAACCGATACGGTAATCTCTGTACAAGAAATGCATGCATTGATTAAATAATTATTTAATAAGTAGCTATATAAGCCTCAGTATTCAATCTACTGGGGCTTTTTTATTGCTATTCTATAAAGCCATCTCCTGAAGAGAGGGAAATTGTCTGCTGATATAATGGATAAGATGGAATTTTAATAAAAAGTGCAAAGTGGTGATTGACTCTCACGTAACGTGAGGCACTAACCTTAGTCGCAATTACAGGAGGAACATATGCTATTTCAAGTTGGTGAGATCGCGGAAAAAACAGGATTAACCATCCGTACACTTCATCATTATGAAGAAATTGGCTTATTGGTACCAACTGCAAGAACCGATGCAGGTTATCGGCTTTACAACATGCAATGCATAGAGCGTTTAACGCAAATTCAATTGTTACGGCAAGTTGGAGTCAAACTGAAAAACATCGGTGAATTACTGGATGGTCGGAGTGGAAATATGACGAGTTTGCTGCAAGAGCGAATTGCATTATTAACGGAACAAATGGAGCAAATGGCGACATTACGTAATCGATTAGAGCAATTACACAGGCAAATGCAAACGGGGAATACTTTAACTCAGGCTGATTGGTTTTCTGTATTGGAGATGATGTCGATGTTTGATAAATATTTTACCCCTCAAGAATTGGAACAATTGCCATTATATACGGCGCATACGCTGAAAAACCAAGAGTGGCAACAGCGCGTAGCAACGGTAAGTAAGCTGATGGAACAAGGTGCAACACCTCAATCTACAGAGGTGCAACAAATTGCACATGAATGGATGACAGCGTTAGAAAGAGATACTGGAGGAAACCCTGATTTCTTTGCGCGCTTGAATCAAATTCATTTATCGGATAACACGTTAGCATATTCATCAGGCATTTCTGTCGCAATGATCCAATTTGTTGCAGAGGGTTTTAGTGAATACCAATTATCACTATTTAAACCCCATTTAACCGCGGAACAATTTGCTTTTGTTCAGCAACATTATTTTGCATCAGGACAGGTGTGGCCTGAGTTAATTGCGGGTTTATATAATGCATTAAAAGCCCAAAAATCCCCAGATTCACCTGAAGTGCAACAATTAGCACAAACATGGTTAACGATGTTCAACCAGTTTACTGGGGGAGATCCTGAGCTACAAGAGAGAATTCGGGCTATTTATCGTGAAGATCCCAATATTTCTCAAGGGACATGGATGACTGCAGAAATTGGTCAGTACTTATTTTCTGCTATTAGCAGTTTGATGACGGAATAAACCAAATGGCCGCTAACTCGCGGCCATTACTCGGTTATATTATGATTTTTCTTTGCTACTCGAGAGTGCTTTGCGGTGTTTCCAGTACATTACAATTGAGCCGATTAGGCCACTAACCAGTAAGATAACTGGAATAATCATCAGCGCACTAATCACAATTTGCTCGTGTTCTTTCACAAAAGGAATTTGGTTTAGGGCATACCCTAAGGTGACGATCAAACCAACCCATAACAAACCACTTAACCAGTTAAAAAACTGGAAACGGCGGTGACTTAATTCAGATAACCCAGCAAGCAAAGGTAATATTGTTCTGACAAATGCAAGAAAGCGCCCTATAAGTAGCGCGTATAAACCTTGCTTATTAAACATATTGTTTGCTTTGGTGTGATATTCCTCAGGGATTTGCGCTAACCAGCGCTTCACAACCTGAGTTTCACTTAACCATCGGCCTTGTAGAAAACCTATCCAACACCCTAAGCTTGCAGCGACTGTGAGTAACAATATAGTCGGAATAAAGTGTAAGACCCCTTTAGCAATCAATGCACCTGAAAGGATCAGCAAGGTATCACCAGGTAGGAAAGCAGCGGGTAAAACGCCATTTTCTAAGACAATGACAACAAAAAGTACGGTATAAATAACCCAAAGCACTTCAGGGTTGGAGAGTTTAAGGAAATCGTGGTTCCAAAGTGCAAGTACGATTTCGCGTAGGACTTCCATAATTATTCCTGTATTTGCGTAAAAGCGAATTTCTTATTGCCTATATTACAGGAAAAAAAGAGCCCAAGTTTGATTTGTTTGAAGAATTAATCATTTAGTAGGGTAATTGCAGGAAGCATTTAACATTGCTCCTGCAATTAATAGACTGATTTTTAATTTAAATTCGCTCGAAAGCTAATTGTAAGTCATGGATTAAATCATCAGTGTGCTCTAAACCAATATGCACGCGGAAGAAGGTTCCTTCTTTTGGTGAAAAATCATACTGCCGCATATTGAGTAAATCTTCTTTTTGGTATCCCAAAATCAGCGACTCAAAACCACCCCATGAATAACCCATTTTAAAGTGATTAAAATTATCAAGAAAAGCGGTAAATTGCTCAGTGGTTAAGCGTGATTTTAGTTGGAAAGAGAACAGCCCATTAGAACCTGTAAAATCACGGATAAAGAATTCATGACCTGGAGAATTCTCAAGTGCAGGGTGAAATACTTGTTCAACTTCAGGGCGTTGTTGCAGCCAATTAGCAACTTGTAAACTATTAATTTGATGTTGTTTTAGTCGAGTTGCTAATGTGTGGAGCCCTCGATTAGCCATATAAACGGTATCTGGATCCGCGGTTTGGCCTAGGAGGTATGAATTTTCACGTAATGTTTCAATACAGCGTTGGTTTGCCACCGCAAGGCCAAGCATACCGTCGGAGTGGCCATTGATATATTTAGTTGCTGATTGGATCGACACATCCACATCAAATAATAATGGTTTAAGTAAGACGCCAGCTGCCCAAGTGTTATCAATCATAATCACAATTTCAGGGGATTTGACGCGTATAGCTTTCACTATTGCTGGTAAATCATGAACTTCCATGGTGATAGAGCCGGGGGACTCTAAAAATACAATCCGCGTATTGGGCTGAATTAAATCAGCAATATCCGTTCCGATGAGTGGATCAAAATACGTGGTTTTGACATTTAGCTTAGTAAGGATGTTGTCGCAAAAATTTTGCGTTGGATCATAAGCTGATCCAGTCACCAGGATATGTTCGCCAGCAGAAATAAACGACAAAATGGTATTGGTAATTGCGGCAGCACCTGATGGGTAAAGGACGCATCCAGCACCTGCTTCTAATTCTGTCATCGCTTCTTGAAAAGCGAAATGTGTTTGTGTACCGCGACGCCCATAAAATAGTACGTTATTTGCACGATGGCGAGTTGCATGACGTTTTTCTTCAAGGGTATCAAAAATAATAGAAGAGGCTCGCTGAATAACAGGGTTTACCCCTTTTTGTGTGTATTTGGGGTTCCGCCCAATATGGACTAATTGTGTTTCAGGTTTTATGTCTGCCATGATTTTTCCCTACACAGAATATGAACTGGTTAAACTTAGAGGTAATTTATACTAAGACGTTAAATGATCCTGATAGAAATGTAACTTGAGTATTCTTCAACTTTCAAACTGTAGGTAAATTTTATTTGTAATATTGGGAATGAATATTTAATTGAACCGTGAATTATTAAGGAAAATAACCGCATAGTAGAGAAGGTCATGTTTGTCTAAACGCAAAAAAACATAAAAAAATCGCGAATACTAATGATAATTACTATCAATTCGCGCTGTGTTTGATATCATCAGCACCGTCTTTTTGAAAAGAGACGGACAGCGCGAGTCAAATTTCGCTTTTAAAGGTTAGTCGATGAATGGCACAATCATCGATATGAATTTTTTTATACAACACTAAAAAGAGAGTAAAGGCCAACTGATGCGTAAACTAACAGCTTCTATTCTATTGGCGTTCGGCTTAATGGGTACGGCAGTCGCTGAAACCACACCTGCAACAACACCAGCTGCGTCTCAAGATACACCATCAACACAACCGGCAGTAAATTCAGCTGCACCAACAACTACGACACCAAGTGCTGAAGTTTCATCAGTACCCGCGGAACCTGTACAAGGCGAAGCCGTGAACACAACAGTTGTTAATGAAAACATTGAAATTGCAACAGAAGCACCAACGGGCGGTTTTGACCAAGATTTATCTGTTTGGGGAATGTACCAAGGTGCAGATAATATTGTTAAAACAGTCATGATAGGGCTTGTTATTGCTTCTGTTATTACTTGGGCAATATTTTTCTCAAAAGGTTTGGAAATTTTAGTTGCTCGCCGTCGCTTAAAAGTAGAAGCGAAAGCGATTTCTGAGGCGAAGTCACTTGATGAAGCCGTCAGTATCGCAGAAGGTTTCAAAACAAATAGCATTACGCGTATGTTATTAAACGAAGCCGTTACTGAGCGAGCGTTATCAGCAAATAGCGCTGATTTATCAGGCACAAAAGAGCGCACATCATTCCGCCTAGAAAGGGCAGTCGCTGCGATTAGTCGTTATATGGGCCGTGGTAATGGCTATTTGGCGACTATTGGTGCAATTTCTCCATTCGTCGGTTTATTTGGAACGGTCTGGGGGATCATGAACAGCTTTATCGGGATTGCTCACTCGCAAACGACTAACCTTGCGGTTGTTGCGCCGGGTATTGCAGAAGCGTTATTAGCGACAGCAATCGGTCTTATTGCCGCTATCCCTGCGGTTGTGATTTATAATATTTTTGCTCGCATGATCAACAACTATCGTGGTCAAGTAGGGGATGTCGCTGCTCAGTCTGCGTTGTTGCTGGGGCGTGATCTTGATCTGGCAAATAGCAAAGCAAGGTAATTATTATGGCAATGCGTTTAGGTGACGAACAAGACGATAGCGGTGAAATGCATGAAATTAACGTAACACCTTTTATTGATGTTATGTTGGTTTTATTGATTATCTTTATGGTTGCAGCACCATTGGCAACAGTTGATATTAAAGTCGACTTACCCGCCTCGACAGCGAAGCCGCAGCCACGTCCAGAAAAACCTGTGTTTTTAACGGTAAAATCGGACAGCCAGCTTTTTATCGGTGACCAAGCTGTGACAAAAGAACAGCTTGCTTCCACTCTTGACCAAGCAACAAGTTCTAATAAGGAAACGACAATCTTTTTCCAAGCGGATAAGAGTGTTGACTATGAAACGATGATGGATGTAATGAATGCATTGCGTCAATCAGGGTACTTGAAGATTGGTTTAGTGGGAATGGAAGCAACATCCTCAAAATAAGCTGATTAAGTTCTATAAACGCGTTTTATCATTAAGGGTAAAACGCGTTTTTTATTATCTAACAGTCCCTCAAGTTAAGTTCGTCGCTTTTTACACTCTCTTCGACATTATTTTTAGATAGCTTATCGGGTTTATTTAACTAATTAAATTTCATTTAAAGAATTTTATTCTTATTTGACGCTTTTTATTTGTAGTTTGATAGTGCGAATTGGCTATTGTATTCATTTTTTCACACTATTTCGGATATTTTTATTTGTATTTCTTCTAAATAATGATGAATTATATTAATTTTTATAATCAATAATTCTATGTTTTTCATTTTTTATCGTAGTTGCTTCTATGTAACATGACCTTTTTATTTATCTATATATTAGTTATATTAATTCATCACATTGGTTTTTTTGTTCTAAAATGCGAGTTAAATAGTATATAAATTCTAATTATTTTATCAATTACGATGTAATGCGATGGAATACTTAATGAAAAATAAACCATGTTTATAATAAGGACTTATGTAAAACATCATTTTTAATCTATTTGGTATAATACCTTATTAATTTAGTGGTTATTTTATATGGGAACATTAGTCAAAAAGTGATTGTTTATCATATATCTGGATTTTTTTACGTAGGGTTTATAGATGAATAAAATATGACTACGTAAATACTATTAATGATTATAATTAAATAATATGTAAGTTTTATTAATGCTCAATATTTTTATTATTTCAGGAAATATATTTTAGGAATTACTTAGTATATTTAATTAATGTTAAATTTATTTTCAAAAATTGAAATAAATTACTTTGTAGAAAGAGTGTGAATAGTTTGTAATATCTTAATGATAGGTTAAATATTTTGCTATCTTTTCCAAGGTTTTTCATTATCCAATTGATTTTAGTGGTTTTTATTGTTTTTTCTGTATCGGGATACGAAAATAAAAAAACACTTGCGCAACAAAAGTGTTGCGCTATAATGCAATCAATAACATTTAGAAACACTTTTAAATACTTTATTATACTGAGTTATCTATTTTTATAATTTACTTAGCTAGGGAATCAATAAGGCCAATGCTAATTTGGGAATAATACAAAGTTAGCGGATATTTAGGTCTTTACATTAAAAATAGATATAATTACTTAACAGGTAACTTAGTGAATGTATTTATACTGTGAGATAAGTGTTATTACTGGAGTCAAATGGGCTGACTACAGACTACGCATAGCAAGCGTCGCCGTAATACGGCAATTTCATATTATACTCTTCTATAGATAAAATAAGACTACACTTCCAGCGCTATCATTGAGATAGCGCTTTTTTTTATTGCTATCTATCTCTTTAAATCTGGTTGTGTTCAAGATCAATCTGCCTCTTGTTTTATGATGAAATAACTTCACGAAAAAAATTATCGGAGTATGATGTTGCCACTTCGCTGTGGGGATCGATATAAATACTTATAACGATAATTATACAACGGCGAGTTTCTCTGCCAAGGTCTGGCGTGAATGAATTGGAAGTAACAATGACTTGGTCTGATTTTAAATCTCGCTATCTCATCGGTTTTTGGAAACCATTACCTGCAGTTATTGCCGCAGGTATCTTATCAACCTATTACTTTGGCTTGACTGGCACGTTTTGGGCAGTTACGGGTGAGTTTACGCGTTGGGGCGGGCACATCATGCAATTATTTGGCGCTGAACCAGAGACATGGGGCTATTTTAAAGTTATTGGTTTCGAAGGTACACCACTGGATCGTATTGATGGTGTGATGATTATTGGCATGTTTGCCGGTTGTTTTGCCGCGGCATTATGGGCCAATAATATTAAATTACGAATGCCTCAGCATAGGATCAGAATTTTTCAAGCTATTTTGGGCGGTATTATCGCTGGATTTGGTGCTCGTTTAGCAATGGGGTGTAATTTAGCCGCATTCTTTACTGGGATCCCTCAATTCTCATTACACGCATGGTATTTTGCTGTTGCTACTGCGGCAGGGTCATATTTTGGTGCGAAATTCACACTAATGCCAATGTTTCGCATCCCCGTAAAATTGAAAAAAGTTAGCACTGCATCACCATTAACCCAAAATCATGATGCGGCAAAAAGGCGCTTTAAACTGGGAATGGTGATTTTCACATTAGCGCTGGCTTGGGGCTTTTATACTTTATTAGATTCCCCTGTGATGGGCTTCGCCATTTTATGTGGTATCGGCTTCGGGCTATTAATTGAAAGAGCACAAATTTGTTTTACCTCTGCATTTCGTGACTTGTGGATCACCGGACGCACACATATGGCGAAAGCGATTATTATTGGTATGGCAGTCAGTGCGATTGGTATTTTCAGTTATGTCCAGCTAGGTGCAACACCAAAAATTTTATGGGCTGGGCCGAATGCGGTCATTGGTGGGTTACTGTTTGGCTTCGGTATTGTGCTCGCGGGCGGTTGTGAAACAGGCTGGATGTACCGTGCGGTAGAGGGCCAAGTCCATTATTGGTGGGTCGGTTTTGGTAATATTATTGGCGCTACGGTGCTAGCTTATTACTGGGATGATTTAGGCCCTTGGCTAGCGACTGATTTCGACAAAGTTAATCTACTTGAAACCTTTGGGCCAGAGGGTGGATTACTGGTCACTTATGGATTATTAGCGGTGGCATTCGTGTTGATGTTGGTTTGGGAAAAACATTTCTTCCGTAAACGTACTCAAAAAACATCTAATGTATCCGTGGAGGTAGCATGAGTAAGAAAGACATTATCCCTGATTATCGTTTAGATATGGTTGGAGAGCCGTGCCCATATCCCGCAGTCGCGACACTCGAAGCGATGCCATCGTTGAAAAAAGGCGAAATTTTAGAGGTAGTCAGCGATTGCCCGCAATCAATTAATAACATTCCTCTAGATACGAAAAATTATGGTTATACGGTATTGGATATTCAGCAAGATGGGCCGACTATTCGCTATCTAATCCAAAAATAACGGATACGCGAGATACCCGTTATACTTTGCGCCGCAGCGTTGTTGACTGCACTCACCGCCCCTAGTCACATACTTGTGTATGCTCCTAGGGTCTAACGCATTTGCCGCCTTGCGACAGCACAAACTATTTAGCGTATTGGTCATAATTCGTGCTGTAGCATTGTTGACTGCACTCACGGCTCCTAGTCACACTGTATGCCGTTAGGGCTGAGTTCGCTTATCGCCTAGCTACAACCCAAATTATGTAGGGTATCTTGGTGATACCCTACATATATTAAAGTGACCTATAAGTTGGGGAACGGAATGCGGAAAGTAGAGGCAATGGGAAGTAGAGGCAATAGTGTGCTTACTCTTCTTGTTCTTGCCAATGAGTAATATCTAGAACCAGTTCGCATTCATCATCCATATAAGCGCCTGTTGGGACAAACCCCAGCTTTTTGTAAAACTCAAATGGACTTTCTTCCCCTTCACCACAGCTGTTATAAAGGCGTGGATAACCTTTTCTTTTTAAATACTGAATGACTTGGACCAATGCTTCTCGGCCAAACCCCAATTTTTGGTAGGGTTCAGCAATCATAAAACGCCAAAGCATAATGCCATCATATTCTAATTCGTCATCATCTAGCCCTGAATGCAGCATGATGAAACCAACAGGAACATCATCCGCGTAAATGCCTCGATACCATGCGCAATCCGAAAATTGGGCCTCTACCATGGAATAGGCGTTATCAGCTACCATATTACGTTGCGCTTCACTCAGTGTATGGCTTAATAGGCAAATCTCAGAAAAATTATCGGCAGTGATTTTTTGCAAGGTAACTTGTGAATTTTCATCCAATTCAGGTTCGATGAGCTCTTTCATAACATTTCCTTCGACAGAATATTGACCATAACCATCAGCGATGGGCTATTTTTATTATTGTTGTTGAACATCATTAAATATTAGAAATTTACGATATGGATATAAATCAACCAGAGATTTCACGACCAGTCAACGACTTAATTGTGGCTATGTAAGCGGGGTCTAAAAAGTGATGGCAACTTACTTAAGTGTCAGTTGCCATTGTGAGAATTATAGAGAATATGAAAAGAAATTTAGTGTTCGGCTTCGCCACCTAATACATCAATCAAGCGAGCGATTAATGCACTGAGCTCACCTGTCATTAAGACGTAATCAGCATCAAATTTTTGAGCGTAGTCTTCTTTAGCGATGTCGTCATTTTGATCTTTTAATGTATCGCTAAATTTGAGGCGCTTCAGGGAACCATCATCAGATAACATGAACTGGATTCGTTCTTCCCAATCTAAGGCCAATTTGGTAACGAGTTTACCTGCTTCAATATGGGTGGCTATTTCATCAGAAATGAGGTCTTGTTTCTTACAGCGGATAATACCACCTTCTTCTAAGATAGCTTTTAGCTCCGCTTCATCCATGACGGCAAAACCTTGTGGTAATGAGCCTGAACGGATCCATTCAGTAAGTGTTAACTCTATAGGATCTTTAAACGTTAGAGGGACAACAGGTAGGGAACCTAAGCTTTTGCGGAGTAAGGCTAAATTATCTTCAGCGCGTTTTGCACTTGCGGCATCAACAATAATTAATTGATTTACTGTATCAATCCAAATGTAGGTTTTACTGAATTTACTGAATGCACGAGGAAGGAGTGAGTGAACGACTTCATCTTTTAGTGAATCTTTTTCCGTTTTCTTCAGCTTACGGCCTTGGTCAGCTTCCAACTTTTCGATTTTATCCTGCAATTCTTGTTTAATTACAGGAGATGGCAGCATTTTTTCTTCTTTTTTAGCACAAATAAGGATTTGATTACCCGCTGCATGCGTCAATGCATCACCACCATTCATGGGAGAAACCCAGCCAGTTTGCATCATATCTTGGCTACCACAAGGGTGATAGGCGAGGGCGGCAAGCTGTTTCTCTAAATCATCTGCGGAGAGTGCCAAATCCCGATTTAGGCGATAGACCAATATATTCTTGAACCACATGAAAAACCTACCTTTGTTGATAAATAGCCAGTTAGAGCAGGGGGCTATGATAGCGAATTGTCTGTTATTAAGCGAAAAAAAATGCGCACTCGTTGAAGGCTGCTATCATTTCATTAGTTAACTATTGATAATGTCCCTCAAAGCAAGCCATGATAGTGATAGAAGCCCTGACATAAAAACTTTAAATAGTAGAGAGCATCATAATGAGAATAGGTATTGACCTTGGTGGAACCAAAATTGAAGTTATTGCATTGGATGACAATGGTAATGTCTTGTTTCGTAAGCGTATTCCAACTCCTCGTGGTGATTATGATGCGACACTTAACGCGATAGCAAGTTTAGTGGCAGATGCAGAAACGGCGACTGGATTATCAGGTAGCGTTGGTGTTGGGATCCCTGGAACTTTGTCTCCAGTGACAGGAAAAGTTAAAAACGCCAATTCCACATGGCTTAATGGTAAACCGTTCGATGTCGATTTAAGTCATTTATTAAACCGTAAAATAAAAATGGCGAATGACGCGAACTGTCTCGCAGTCTCTGAAGCGGTTGATGGTGCGGGAGCGGGAGAGAAAGTCGTTTTTGCCGTGATTATTGGAACCGGATGTGGTGCAGGGATTGCGATAAATGGGCAAGTGCATTCGGGGGGAAATGGTGTTGCAGGGGAATGGGGACATAACCCTTTACCATGGCAAGATGAGCAAGATAGACAATTTCTAGCAGCAGAAAGTTGTTATTGCGGGCTGACGGGGTGTACTGAATTATTTGTCTCAGGCACCGGCTTTATGGCGGATTACGCGAAACTGGCAGGACGTCAAAAAACGGGAATGGAAATCGTTGAATTGGCGCAAAGAGGGGATCAACATGCTGCCATCGCACTCGAAAATTACCTTAATCGCCTCGCAAAAGCTCTCGGACAAGCCATTAATATGCTAGATCCAGATGTCATCGTGTTAGGGGGCGGAATGAGTAACGTTGATTATTTATATGAGGCGTTGCCTGAAAGGATCCGCCAATGGGTATTTGGTGGAGAGTGTGATACACCAATTCGTAAAGCGGTGCATGGTGATTCGAGTGGAGTTCGCGGTGCGGCTTGGTTGTTTTCGTCCTAATTTACGCTGTCGCGGTGTTGGCTTCATTCGGTTACTCGGGTCACATACTTGTGTATGCTCCCCGAGATACCCTCTTTTGCCGCCTAGCGACAGCGTAAATTAGTTAGAAAATAGAGCCAATGGGATGGTAGCGGTGTTGGCTTCATTCGGTTACTCGGGTCACATATTTATGTATGCTCCGCGAGATACCCTCTTTTGCCGCCTTGCCACAACTCGAATTATTTAGAAAAAATACTTGGTTTCTAATCAAATGAAAAATCTTTAGAAAATTAATGATTAAATAATCATCTTTTATTTCTTAAATTAAATTTAGATTAATTGAAAATAATTTGATGGATAGATTTATAGAATAAAAAGGATAAATAAAAATAAATGTGCTTTCTTGGCTAAATAAAGCACATTTATTTAATGTTAAATAAGTTTCTTTAATACTCAGTGATATAAATCACAGTTCTTTTTTTCCTACGAAAAAGATTCACAACTCCTCAATGGAATAAGTTGAGTTAATTAAGGTGAATTTGTCATCATTAATTCATTTTTGTGAGCTATATAAAAATCAAGCCCAATAAAAAGATGAAAACCGTGATTTAGTCACAAAAAATGGTTACTGTTTGCAGTGTATTATCATTAAAAATTGACGTCATGCACATAGTGTAAAATTTTAATGCTATTTTTGTTGTTTATTTGTTCAATTTTACAGGGTAGACACTCGAATTTGAGAGGGCTATTTTCTCTCAATAATGGCAACTAAGGGGATTACATGAATAAAGTATTAAAACTTTCAACACTTGCTATGTTAGTCGCATTTAATGCGAACGCAGCAACGGTTGATTTACGCGTAATGGAAACATCAGATGTTCACAGCAACCTCGTTGACTTTGACTATTATAGAGATAAGCCGACAGAACAATTTGGTTACGTACGTACTGCAACATTAATTAAAGCCGCTAAACAAGAAGCAACAAACTCAGTATTAGTGGACAACGGAGATTTAATCCAAGGTAGCCCATTAGCAGACTACATAGTCGGTGAAGGTTTAAAAGACGGTGAATCTCACCCGGCACATAAACTTTTAAATACTATGGGTTACACCGTAGGTAACTTCGGTAACCATGAGTTTAACTTTGGATTAGAATTCTTACATAAAGCTATTGATGGCGCAAAATTCCCATATATTAATGCCAATATTATCGATGCGAAAACAGGTAAAAACTACTTTAACCCATATATTATTGTCGATACACCAGTTAAAGATAGAGATGGCAAAACACATACCATCAAAATTGGCTACATCGGTTTTGTCCCACCACAAATCTTAATTTGGGATAAACCAAATCTAGAAGGCAAAGTCTTAGTTAACGATATTACGGAAACCGCGAAAAAATTTGTACCGCAAATGAAAAAAGAAGGTGCGGATTTAGTTGTTGCGATCCCTCACTCTGGTTTTTCCCAAGAGCCATATAAAGCAATGGCTGAAAATTCAGTTTATTACCTCAGTGAAGTCCCTGGTATAGACGCTATCATGTTTGGTCACTCACACGGTGTGTTCCCTAGTAAAGATTTCAGCGATATCAAAGGCGTTGATGTTGCAAAAGGGACCGTTAATGGTGTTCCAGCTGTCATGCCTGGCCAGTGGGGTGACCATTTAGGTGTTGTAGATTTAGTCGTCAATAATGATGATGGTGCATGGAAAGTGGTTGATGCAACCGCTCACGCACGCCCTGTCTACGATAAGCCAAATAAGAAAGCCTTGGTTGAGCGTGATGGTGAACTGGCGAAAATCATTGAACAAGAACACCAAGATACCCGCAAATTTGTTGGAAAACATATCGGTAAAGCGTCCGAAAATATGTACAGCTTCTTAGCATTGGTTCAAAGTGACCCAACTGTACAGATCGTGAATGATGCTCAAATCGACTACACCAAAAACTTCATTCAAGGTGACCCAGACCTAGCAGATTTACCTGTTCTTGCAGCCGCTGCACCATTTAAAGCTGGCGGACGTAAAAACTCACCAACTGAATTTATTGAAGTTGAAAAAGGGGATTTAACTTTCCGTAATGCTGCTGACTTATATTTATATCCAAATACGTTAGTTGTAGTGAAAGCGACAGGGGCCGATGTTGTTGAGTGGTTAGAATGTTCAGCGGGAATGTTTAATCAAATCAATCCACAATCAACAGCACCTCAAAGCTTATTGAATTGGAATGGTTTCAGAACTTATAACTTCGATACAATTAGTGGTGTAAATTACCAAATAGATCTGACTCAACCTGCGAAATACGATGTTGATTGCCAAACAATCAACAAAGATGCTAACCGAATCAAAAACGTAACCTACCAAGGTAAGCCGATTGATCCAAAAGCAACCTTCTTAGTGGCAACGAATAACTACCGTGGCTACGGCGGTAAATTTGCTGGGACAGGTGATAATAATGTCGCATTTGCATCTCCAGATGAAAACCGTTCTATTTTAGCGGCTTATATTGCTAAAGAGTCTAAAGAGAAAGGACAAATAGCGACCAAAGCAGCTAATAATTGGTCATTCACTCCAATTAAAACAGACAAAAAACTGGATGTTCGCTTTGAAACTGCACCAAGTGAAAAAGCAGCAAAATTCATCAAAGAGAATGCACAGTACCCGATGAAACAAGTCGGTACCGATGAAATTGGTTTCGCTATTTATCAAATAGATTTAACCGAGAAGTAATCTAAACATATTGATATCATTCAAGCCTACCTACGAGTGGGCTTTTTAGTGGCTAAATAATGTGTTTAATAGGTACTTTTTAGAGGGGAGAAATAGTGCTCGGAATATTAAGACAATTTTTACATTAAATATTCCGAGCAGTTATGATTAAGGTAAACATTATGGATCTACTCATAAAAGACATTTAACATAGGTAACTTAGTATATTTATCATATTCAACTTTTACATACTCAGATTCTACCTTTTGACCATTTTTTAAAGAACCTGTTGTTGAAATATCTTTACCTTTTCGGTAACACGTAATATTAACCCGATCTTTATGTTCAACTTCGATAGAACATTGTGGTTCATAGATATAGCCTGAAAATGAAATTGTACCTCCTGATGAGTTATTACTTGCATAGGTGAAAGAACCGCTTGAAATGATTATAGCAACAACGGATGTTAGTAAAGATAAACCTTTCATAGTCCACCCCCTTAATAACACTTCACACGATGAAGCGTATTTTTGTGCTCTCACTTTTAGTGTAGTTCAAATATCTATAATGCAAAACTAAAAATGAAAATATACTTAGAGTTTAGTTGGGTGGTTGGTTAATATATTGATAAATATCAACTTATGTTTTTACTGGGCTTTATCTGATCAATTAATGGTCAGGTGGTAATAGGAATGTAATAATAATAGAAGAATTGTAAATATTTCTTTTGTTTAGATAAGGTATTTTCAGTAAATATGTTTCATTGAATATATATATTAATTTAGAATAAGTTGTTATTTTACATTTTGGGTTATCATCTACGATGTTCTTGAGCTGTTTTTTAATAATGTTAAATAAATAAAGTCCTCCCGTAATATATTACGGAAGGACTATTGGGATTTTTAGTATTTCAATTTATTTGAAAACTTTAAAACGATCATCATCGTCCATAAAGTCTTTATCACCTGCTGGCTCATTAATTGAACCAAATACCATTTGCGCGCGTAATATCCAGTTAGCCGGAACATTCCATGTTGTTTGTACATCATTATCAATCAGTGGATTGTAGTGTTGTAAGGATGCACCGATATTTTCTTGTGATAATGCAGTCCAGACTGCGAATTGTGCAATACCACTGGCTTGTTCAGACCAAATTGGGAAATTATCTGCATATAAAGGGAATTGCTCTTGCAAACCTTTAACAATGTCTTGGTCTTCAAAAAACAGAATAGAACCGGCTCCAGCAGCAAAACTATCAATTTTTTGTTCTGTTGAAGCGAAGGCTTGCTCAGGAACGATTTTACGCAGTGCTTCTTTGGTTATATTCCATAATTTTTGGTGTTCAGCACCAAATAAAATCACTACACGAGATGTTTGTGAGTTAAATGATGATGGTGAATGTTTAACTGCTTCTTTAATTAATTTCGTGACGTGTTCTTCTGATACAGGCAAAGCATCGCCGAGGTTATAGATAGTACGACGATTTTTAATCATTTCGATAAATGCGTTAGACATTTTAGTCTCCTAGCTTTTCATTAGCGCACGGCATGTTATTGAATAAACCTTAGAAGCCGTAGTGTGTTTCAATGGTTATTACTATAACGTGGGGAATAAAAAATCATAGAAAAAAAATTTAACGATAAGGTTCAAATTTTTGCTCTAAGTTGGCAGGTTGGTTTTATTTGTTTTAAAACAATATATTAAGTTAATCTTAGGCAGGAAATTATGGCAGGAAACGGCATTGATAAGCACAAAATAATAATATGTATAGAAAATAATTGAGGATAAAATAGAGGGGAATGAAAGCGCCTAGGTAGCGTATCAATTTTATCAAAAAGAGTGTGCTGGAACGGGCTCAGTATTCTCTACCTATGTAGGAAATAATGAAGCAGATGCATTTCGTTTTCTAAACAACTTAGCGACTTTTAAATTGGTGGTTAGTATAGGGGGGAGAACCATTCCCCCCGAACAGTCACAAAATTGGGTTAAATAATACGAAATTGTGCGGGAAGTTCGCTAAAGCCAAGCCCATTGCCTTTTTTCACAGCTATTTGTACAGGAATACGTTCTTTCATTGCTTCCACATGGCTAATGACACCTATAGTTTTGCCAGAAGCATTTAAACTTTCTAATGCATCAAGGGCAATATCTAATGTCTCTGCATCTAAAGTACCAAACCCTTCATCTAAAAAGAGTGACTCCAATTGTGTACGGTGACTTACCATATCGGATAAGGCTAAGGCTAACGCTAAACTAACTAAAAAGCTTTCCCCGCCTGAAAGCGTTTTAATATCTCGAATACTATCTGCCTGCCAGCCATCAATAACTTGTAATTCAAGGTTTGCTTGGTGGTTACGCTGCAATAAATATCGGCCATGAAGTTTTTCAAGTTGTTGATTAGCTAGAGAAACTAAGCAATCTAAAGTTAAGCCTTGTGCATAGCGGCGGAATTTATCTCCTTCAGCGGAACCGATAAGTAAGCTGAGATAGCTCCAATCATCGTAACTTAACTGACTTTTCTCTATTTCTTGCAGTAAATCCTGTTGCTGGTGACGAAGTTGCTTATCTGTATTGAGCTGGTTAATTATCTGGCCTTGTTTCTGATTTATTTG
This sequence comes from Providencia rettgeri, assembly GCF_023205015.1. Taxonomy (NCBI): domain Bacteria; kingdom Pseudomonadati; phylum Pseudomonadota; class Gammaproteobacteria; order Enterobacterales; family Morganellaceae; genus Providencia; species Providencia rettgeri. The sequence continues at coordinate 939,328 of NZ_CP096258.1, forward strand.
CTTAATTTCTTCATCGAGTTGGGCAACAATTGTTTGTAATTGCGCTTCAGTCAGTGTCGCAAAATCAGTATTACGTTGTTGATTCAGTACTTCAATGGCCTGTACCCCCTCTTTATAACGCGTTTCACACTGTATGCGTGCTTGGTTAATACGTTGCTTTAGTGCTTCTAATTGTTGTTTTTCTTCATGGTTTATCAATGCCTCAAGGAAAGCGTGCTGGTCACTAAATGGGCTATCGGTAAGCGCTTGAGTAAACAGGGTATTCGCTTGTGTTTGTGCCTGTTTTGTTTTTTCGCTGGCATCAATGAGCGCTTGATAACTTCCATTCATTGATGCGATGGTTTTATCAGTCTCATTGAGTTGTTTGCTTAATTGTTCTTGAGCTTGGAAAAGCATAGCTTGTTTGTCATTCAATTGCTGAATAAATTGGTTGATAGTTAAGCCAGAAACCAGTGTTTTCCGTCGCGCTATTCTTTGCTCTAAATCTAACTCAATTTGCTTAAGGCGATTTCTTTCTTGCTCAATTTGTTGAGTGAGAATGTTGAGTTGTTCTGACTCAGCTTTTAATGTGGCTTTATTGACTTCAATTTGTTGGCTAAGTGTCTGCGCCATCACTTTTTGGTTGTTGAAGTGCTCACTGCGTTGGGTGAGCTCGCTAATCCATTCATCGAACTTGTCTTTATCTGGTACATTTAAGTTAAATGGCGTGAGAGTGGATTGCCATTTATCTAACTGTATCTGTTTACGCTGTTGGAATTGGTTATATTCTTTTTGGAGCTCATCAAGTTGTTGTGTTTGGTTTTTTAAACGTTCTTCAATTAATGACAAGTCAGATTGCCACTGGGTAAAGCCTGCTTGTTGCTCGTGTAGTTGATATTTAGCTTGCTGATATTCGCGCTCTAGCACTGTCATATCAGCAACTATTTTCTGTTGTGTAGCTAACTGTTCCGTTAATTGATTAACGAAAAGTGTGACGGCAGGTTCATTTTGGGCTAATTCAGGTGTGAGTGCTTGCTCACATGTCTTTTGCCACTGTTGGTTAAAGGTATCAAGTTGTTCATTGATTTGCTGCTGTTGCTGTAAATTTTCGTTTTTGCGTTGTTTTTGTGTGTGAAGTTGTGATTCTAACTGAGTTTGTTGTTGCTTTAATTGGTCGAGTTTATTTGTAAGCTCAATAAGTTGTTGCTGTGTTTCACTGAGGTGAATTGATTGATAATCGTTAACGGCAGGGTGCTCTGTTGCACCGCATAATGGGCAGGGGTTACCCGCTATGAGTTGCTGACGTTCATGCTCTAGGCTAACAATTTTTTGTTCTAATTGTAATTTGTCATTGGTTAGTTTGATGAGTGGCGTTAATTCATTTATGCGCGTTAGGGTAATGCCCAACGTTTTTTGCGTGGCGGTGATATCTTGTGCTAATTCAACATCTTTCTGGGTCTGTTTTTGTTTCTGCGTTTGTGCGTTAAGGCATTGAGATAATATTAATGGCAATAATTTAGCATGTTGTAAGCGTGCTTGTAGCTGTTCAATGTGTTGATTGATAGCGTTAATGTCATGTTTTTCTTGGCTTTGTTTGTAGCTTTCTTCTAGTTTTTTGAATGTGACAGTGCTGTGTTCTAACTCGAGACGTTTTTGGGTTAAAGTTTCCGCTTTTTGCTGCTGTTGCCGCTGTAACTGTGCAACTTCATTTGAAGTACTTTTTTGTTTTTTATGTAAACTCGTCAGTTTATCAGCTAATTCGAATATAAAATGGCCTTGTTGTTGCCAGCTGCCGATATGCGCATTGAGCTCAGCGTCTTTTGGGTGTTCTTCAAGGAATAAATGGAGTTTCTTTAACTCAAGGTGCGCAGTGTGGATCTGACTTTGTGTCTCATCAACTAAGCGCTGCTTTTGCTGAAGTGAGGTTTGTTGTTGCCCGATTTGCTGCGTAACTTCAGCTTGTTGCTGCTTTAATTGTGTAATTTGGTTATCCAGAGGCCTGACAGTTTCATCAATCAATTGATGTTGTTGCTTGGCAAAATCAAGGTGTTGTTGATACTCAGATTGTGATTTCAACAACTTTTCTTGCAGTGGGGCACGTTCAGCTTGCTGGGTCTGTAGGCTAAGTTTCAACTGTTGCTGTTTATTCGTGTACTCAGTGAGCTGTTGCTGTTGGCGCTCAACTTCTTGCCATAACGGGCGAAGCGACTCGGCAGGGGCGCTATCAGCCAATCTTTTCAACTGAGGCTGTGCGGCTTGGAACTCAAGCTCATTTTTTTTGAGTTCATCATCAAGTGACTGCATGCGTTGGGTGAGCTGGTGGTATTGTTGCCACCAATTGACGCCTTGTTGATGGCGAGCCCGCAGTTGCTTGGTTTGTGTCTCTTGTTCAAGCAAATGATTTTGTTGTGCCAATAATTCTTGATGTTCTGCTTCAGTGAGTAAATTAATGCTTTGTGCTTTCGCTTTTAGCAAATCTAAGTCAATTTTGGCTTGCTTGTGTTGATTAAAAACATAAATTGAAATTTGGCTATAAATTTCGGTGCCTGTTATTTCTTCAAGTAAATCCGCACGTTCTTTTTCAGTGGCATTTAAAAAAGCCGCGAAGTCCCCTTGAGAGAGTAAAATTGATTTAGTGAAGCGCTCATAATCCAGCCCAGTTATTTGTGCTATTAATTCTTTTATCTCTGTAATTTTTACGGCCAATATTTTTCCATCAGTAACCGTTGCAAGCTCCGCCTTAGGCTGTTGTAAATTGCCATCAGGTTTCCCTCCTGCTCGACGTTGGCTCCAAAAAGCACGATAAGCTTTGCCTTTGACTTCAAACTCTACCTCAGCAAGGCATTCCCCTGTGTGGCGAGTCATCAGTTCATTCTGTGCATTAGAAATAGTTTTTAAACGCGGTGTTCGGTGATAAAGCGCGAGGCAAATCGCATCCAATAAAGTGGTTTTTCCTGCACCAGTGGCTCCTGTAATGGCAAACAGGCCATTGCTCGCAAATGGCTCTTCAGTGAAATCAATTTTCCACTCCCCCCGGAGAGAGTTAATATTTTTTAAACGTAAACTTAAAATCTTCATATTAACTTTCCTTGCTCATTTGCAATGCGTCATAAGATTGTTGAAATAGCTGCACTAGGCGCTGTTCACGCTCAGGATCCTCTAAAGACTCTTGGGCAAGGCGACGTAAAAAAACATCTTCTACAGTGAGCTCACTTAATGTTTCATTGGCCAAGGTTTGACTTTGTCCCTGTATTTGCTTGCGTGCACGGCGCAGTATCACAACTTCAACAGGGAGATCTTGTGTCAACGCTTCAATACGCTGTTGGATATCAGCGAGGTAATCTTGTGAAGCGACTTCAATATCCAGCCAAACGGGTTTATCACCTCGGTAATCCTTCCATACCTCTAATTGCTGTTCTATTTGGCTTAACGAGCCTTTAATGCTTTGCAATGGTTGAATAGTCGGGATGTCCAATGGAGTGATTTGAGTCAATTCACTTCCAGTAAATTCGACAAGGCAGACACTTTTTTGTTGCGCTGTTTCGTCAAAACTCAATGCAATCGGTGAGCCACAGTAGCGAATGTTTTCTTGTCCTCCAATTACTTGGGGACGGTGAATATGGCCAAGGGCAATATAATCAGCAGGCGGAAAAGCCCCAGAAGGAAACGCATCTAACGTACCAATATAAATATCTCGAACGGAGTCCGTTAAGGCTGCACCGACAACCGTTAAATGGCCAGTGGCAATAATTGGAATATCCAGCTCCAATGCGGTTCGCTGTTCTAGCGCGAGTTGGTAGCTGGCTTGGTAATGGTCATGAATAGCGGTTTGCAGCGAGAGTTGTTTATCTTCACTATTTTGCCCAGCGATACTGAGCTGGATATCTCGAGGACGTAAAAAAGGGATGGCACAGACTAAACCGATGGGTTGTGCCTGCTTATTTATTAAGGTAACGACATGCGGCTCACTTCCAGACGTAATGACTTGTGTATTCAAGTAACGAAGTAGAGCGCTTGATTCATTGAGCACAGAAACAGAATCGTGATTACCACTTAAAATCACCAGCTGGCAGCCTGTTTTTTGTAAATCAACAATAAATTTATTGTATAGTTCACGTGCATAGCTCGGTGGCGAACCAGTATCGAAGATGTCTCCTGCAACGATGACCGCATCAACTTGATGTAATTCCACTTGTTCAACAAGCCAGTTTAAGAAATGTTGGTGCTCAGGCGCACGGCTTTTGGTAAAAAAATACTGACCAAGATGCCAGTCTGAAGTATGAATAATGCGCATGAGTTATCAATTCCTATCATCAATAATGTGCATGAACGTTCGATAATTAAGTATACCTGATCCATACCTTTCGTTGAGGGATGTTTGCGACTTTATTACTCATTACTACGTTGTAGATTACTATGTTGCAGAACTATGTTGCGGAAATATTTCACTTAAATGACATTTAACCGCTAAAATAAAGATTAATATGAGTTTCACCCATTGATATTCATAATTCTGTCATAAAAGTGACGCATAATGCTTTCACATTTTAGATGTCTTCTTAATTTTACAGGAACAATCATGGCAAGACGCATTCTAGTTGTTGAAGATGAAGCGCCCATCCGAGAAATGGTTTGTTTTGTATTAGAACAGAATGGTTTTCAGCCTATTGAAGCTGATGATTATGACAGTGCGATTGCACAACTCGTAGACCCGTTACCTGACCTCGTCCTACTGGATTGGATGATCCCCGGTGGCTCAGGGATCCAAGTCATTAAACATATGAAGCGTGATAGTGCAACACGTGACGTTCCTGTCATGATGTTAACTGCACGAGGAGAAGAAGAAGACCGCGTAAAAGGTTTGGAAGTTGGCGCGGATGACTATCTTATTAAGCCATTTTCACCGAAAGAATTAATTGCTCGGGTAAAAGCAATCTTACGTCGTATCTCCCCAATGGCGACGGAAGACATTATTGAAATGAATGGGTTAACATTAGACCCTACCTCTCATCGTGTCACTAGCAATGAAATCCCTATTGATATGGGGCCAACTGAATATAAATTACTCCATTTCTTTATGACGCACCCTGAACGCGTATATAGTAGAGAACAGCTATTGAACTATGTATGGGGAGCCAATGTGTATGTGGAGGATAGAACTGTTGATGTCCATATTCGGCGGCTAAGAAAGGCACTAGAGACGGAAGGTCATGATAAAATGGTACAAACTGTACGTGGTACAGGCTATCGTTTTTCTGTCCGTTACTAAAAACCACAAAGGGAGAGCCATGCGTGCTTGAACGTTTATCGATTAAGCAGCTGATTTGGGGGCTGTTTTTATTTATCTTACCCGCTCTTATTTTATCGGTTTTTATTGGCCACCTCGCGTGGCTATTAGTGATATCGCTACTTGCCGCTCTGATATGGCATGGGTATAACCTGCTCAAGCTTTCTTACTGGTTATGGTTAGATAGAAGTATGCTTCCCCCTGAGGGCCGAGGTGGGTGGGAACCGATATTTTATGGTATCTACCAGATGCAACAGCGTAATCGAAAACGCCGTCGTGAATTAGGCCAGTTAATTAAACGGTTTCGTAGTGGTGCAGAATCACTCCCTGATGCAGTGGTTATGATGACAACCGAAGGCAATATCTTTTGGTGTAATCGCCATGCTCAGGCTTTACTCGGCTTTCGTTGGCCTGAAGATAATGGCCAACATATTTTTAATTTATTACGTTACCCAGATTTTAGCCGCTACTTCACCATTAAGCGTTATGACCAAGCGCTGACTATCGAGCTCAATAGTGGTGAAATTGTTGAGTTTCGTATTTTGCCGTATACCGAAGGCCAGTTATTAATGGTTGCGCGGGATGTGACAGAAAAACGTCGTTTGGAAAAGGCGCGTAGGGACTTCTTTGCAAATGTGAGTCACGAATTACGGACGCCTCTTACGGTAATTCAAGGTTACCTTGAAGTGATGGACGATCAAGAAAACGTGACTGCGGTCAATAAAAAAGCATTGCATGTCATGCAAGAGCAAACGCATCGTATGGATAACTTAGTCAAACAGCTTTTGCAGTTATCGCGTATCGAAGTTGCTCCTCAAATTAACCTTGATGAGCAAGTGAATATCCCTGTCATTCTCAAAATGATTGAGCAAGAAGCGCTTAGTTTAAGCCAAGGGCGTCATCAATTTGAGTTTCATATTGATGAAAAATTGCGTGTTCATGGTAATGAAGAGCAATTACGTAGTGCAGTGGCAAACTTAGTCTATAACGCGATCAGCCATACGCCTGAAGGCACAAAAATTTGGGTTGATTGGCAGAGAAGCGGACAAGGGGCGCGTTTTAGTGTGAGAGATAACGGGCAAGGGATACCCGCAGAGCATATCTCTCGTTTAACGGAACGTTTTTATCGGGTAGATAAAGCACGTTCTCGCCAAGGCGGTGGAGGTACTGGACTTGGGTTGGCTATTGTTAAACATGCATTACAACATCATAGTAGCCAATTGGTGGTGACGAGCCAGTTAGGGAAAGGGAGTGAGTTTTCATTTACGTTACCAACAGTACTAATTGTTGACGATAAAAAACTTAAAAATGGGTAAATAACTCCACTTTATTAATGTAATCAAAATATTAATAAAGTGGATTATTTCTATTTATTAATCAATATGTGTATTCAGTTCAATATTCATATATTTAATGCTAATAATCTTTATTTCATTAATTATATATTCTGTTAAATAGTCAATTACAATCACTAGAGAAAGAAGAGTTGTTCATTTTTCGAACAAAGCATATAACGATTATTGGGATTTTACTGAAAGTAATCACTGGTTCTGAAAATTAGTTTAGTTATTTGTTCTTGTTTTTCGGTTTGCTATTGCCTTTTTTCCCTATAAAAGTTCTACTTGTTGTCAGTTATTGGCGAATTTTTCTGTTTTTTGACTTTTCATTTCGTGTGATACAAGCAAATATACTTTTTTATATTGTTAACAGTATGTTTATCAGAATTCTATCTCGCTATATATATTTCAAAGGGTTGCTAAGTGCAAACCCATAATTTTCTATTTTGTCACTTAAAAATAACATAATATGGCTCATCGTTTATCATCAAGAGATATCATCGCATTAGGCTTTATGACTTTTGCGTTATTCGTCGGGGCAGGGAACATTATCTTTCCCCCTATGGTTGGTTTGCAGGCAGGGGAACAAGTTTGGACTGCCGCACTAGGGTTTTTGGTTACTGGTGTGGGTCTACCTGTTTTAACGGTTATTGCGCTGGCTAAAGTGGGTGGGGGCATTGAAGCTCTTAGCACGCCTGTCGGCAAAACAGCAGGGTTACTATTGGCGGTTGTTGCTTATTTGTCTGTAGGGCCGCTATTCGCCACCCCAAGAACGGCGACAGTATCTTATAAAGTCGGTATCGCACCCTTATTCGGTGGTGAGTCCGATATGCTATTACTGATCTACAGCGTAGTTTACTTCGTTCTCGTTATTGGTATTTCATTATACCCAGGAAAACTGCTAGATAGCGTTGGGCACATTTTAGCGCCTGTAAAAATGTTAGCCTTGGCTATTTTGGGGGTTGCGGCTGTTATGTGGCCTGCCGGTGATCCGATCCCTTCGACAATAGAATACCGTGAGATGGCTTTCTCGAATGGCTTTATCAATGGTTATCTGACAATGGATACCCTTGGTGCGATGGTATTTGGTATCGTTATTGTTAATGCGGCGCGTTCAAGGGGTATCGAAAACTCTTCATTATTAACCCGTTATACTATGTGGGCGGGGTTAATTGCAGGGGTATTATTGACGCTGGTCTATTTGTCATTGTTTAAGCTCGGCGAGAATAGTGGTTCGTTAATTCCAAACCCAGCCGATGGCGCTGATATCTTACATACCTATGTCCAATACACTTTTGGTAATTATGGTAGCTTCTTCCTTGCGGTATTAATCTTTGTTGCCTGTATGGTAACTGCCGTGGGCTTAACCTGCGCCTGTGCCGAGTTCTTTAGCCGCTATGTACCGATTTCTTACCGTAAACTGGTGCTGATCCTTGGGGTTTTCTCCATGGTGATCTCAAACTTAGGTTTAAGTAAGCTAATCGCCTTCTCATTACCGGTGCTAGTTTCAATTTATCCACCTTGTATCGTATTAATTTTATTAAGCTTTACTTTAAAGTGGTGGAAAAACCCAACGATAGTTATTGCACCAACCATGTTAGTCAGTTTTGTGGTTGGTTTAATTGGTGCGGTAAAAGCGTCAGATCATCTGAAAGGTTATATCCCTGAATGGATGACCACAATGCCGTTGTATAAACAAGATTTAGTTTGGGTATTACCGACTGTTGTTGTGATGGTCGTGGCGATTTTATGCGATAAGTTGGTATCGCCATCAGTACAACATAAACAAGCTTAATTGTTTGATATTATTAAAAAAGGAGCTGAATAGCTCCTTTTTTTCTATTTCTATTTTATTTGCCCGTTAATCGACACCAACAGCGCTACCTGCTGGACGGCGTACATCGTTAGAGCCATAAATAAAGCCTTCACGTACTTTTCCTGAAACTGCGGAATCATTACCGGATGATTTTGCACTGACGCCCGCACCTTCAGGGATCGCGACCATAATCAACTCAGCGGCACCCCATGGTGTTTGTTCAACCATCTTGTATCCCATTTTGTCCAGCAGCGCTAAGGTGTCTTTAGAAACGCCTCTTTGCTCATAATAAACCTCATCAGGGAGCCACTGGTGGTGAATGCGTGGTGCATTAACCGCTTCTTGTGGCGGCATACCATGGTCGATAATATTTAAAGCGGTTTGCAGCGTAATTGAAATAATCCGTGAGCCTCCCGGTGAACCTAGCACTAAGAACACTTTGCCATCTTTCGTCACAATAGTTGGGCTCATGGATGAGAGTGGTCGTTTACCGGGTGCAATAGAATTGCGTTCACCCTGTACTAAACCATATAGGTTTTTTTCGCCCACTTTGGTGGTGAAATCATCCATTTCATCGTTTAAGAAAAAGCCAGTTCCGGGCGGGATCACCACAGAGCCAAAACGGCCATTAATGGTATAAGTGGTTGATACTGCATTTCCTTTCTCATCGACGACAGAATAGTGCGTGGTTTCAGGTTTTTCGTGTGGCCCCATTCCCGGTTGAACTTGGGTTGATGGTGTTGCTTGGTTGGGTTTGATTTCTTTACGTAACTCTTCTGCGTAAGCTTTACTCAGTAATTTTTCCGTTGGGTTATCGACAAATTTAGGATCCCCTAAGAACGTATTTCTATCCATATAAGCATGACGCATCGCTTCCGTTAGAGTATGAATATAGTCCGCAGAGTTAAAGCCCATTTCCTTTAGGTCATAACCTTCTAAGATATTAAGTGTTTGGCAGATAGTCACTCCACCTGAACTTGGTGGTGGCGCTGAAATAAATTGATAGCCTCTATAGGTGCAGCTCACTGGCGCTGTATCCGTGATGGTAAAATCCGCAAAATCTTTTGCTGTTAAAATTCCGCCATTTTTCTTGGATGCTTCTTCAACAATTTTGGGGATTTCTCCTTCATAAAAGGCAGATGGGCCATTTTGGGCAATTTTTTCTAGCGTGTTAGCTAAATCGGTTTGGACCAATAAGTCGCCTGGTTGGAAGGCACTGCCATCGGGTTTTAAGAAGATACGCGCGACTTCTGGGTCTTGTTTAAAACGCTCTGTTGTGGTGTCGAGGACATCAGTATCTGCGCGGGTTAGAGTAAAGCCTTCTCTTGCTAATTTTATGGCGGGTGCCATCACCTGCTGGCGGCTCATTGTCCCATATTTCTCTAGGGCATAGTCTAGGCCTTTAACGGTACCTGGTACGCCAGATGCGAGGTAGCCATACAAACTGGCATCTTTTATAAGCTGACCATCTTTATCTAGATACATATCTGCGCTAGCGGCACCGGGGGCAGTTTCTCTAAAGTTGATGAATAAGTCTTTGCCATCAGCTAGGTGAATGGTCATAAAGCCACCACCGCCGATATTGCCACAACAAGGGTTAACAACCGCTTGTGCATAACCTACCGCAACGGCTGCATCAATGGCATTACCGCCTGACTTGAGAATGTCCGCTCCAATTTGCGATGCTAGGTGTTGGGAAGAAACAACCATGCCTTTTTTCGCTTCGACCGCAGGTTCGGAGGCGGCATAGAGTTGACTGGTTAGGAGTAAGGAAAGAAGTAGAACCGCAGGGCGTAATGATGTTTTTATCATTCGTATCTCCCAGTTAAGGTTAATTGAAGTGTTCTATTGCACAAATACTCAATATGAATAATTTGTTAATTATTTGTGTTTTTAATGTATAGCACACAATAATACAAAACATTGAGTATTTGAGTTAAGAATTGTTAACTGAGTGGAATAATTGCTAATAGGAAGAGAAAAAATAGACTTGGTTCACAAAAAGTAAAAAGCGGGCCTAATGCCCGCTTTTCAAAAACTTGCGTAACGAATTACAGTTTTGCAGAGTTTTTAGTCAGGTAGTCAGCAACGCCTTTTGGAGATGCGTTCATACCTTCTTGGCCTTTTTCCCACTGAGCTGGGCAAACATCACCGTGCTCTTCGTGGAATTGCAGCGCGTCAACCATACGCAGCATTTCGTCAATGTTACGGCCTAATGGCAAGTCATTAACGACTTGGTGACGGACAACACCGTTTTTGTCAACGAGGAAAGAACCACGCAGTGCAACGCCTGCATCTGGGTGTTCGATACCGTAAGCTTTGATGATTTCGCGTTTGATATCAGCAACCATTGGGTATTTAACTTCGCCAATACCGCCGTTATCGACTGGTGTTTTACGCCATGCGTTATGAACAAACTCAGAGTCAAAAGAAACACCAACAACTTCTACGCCACGTTTTTTGAATTCTTCGTAGCGGTGGTCGAATGCGATCAGCTCTGAAGGACAAACGAAAGTAAAGTCCATTGGCCAGAAGAAGATCACAGCTGGACGGCCGTTCAGGTGGGTTTTCAGGTTGAAGTTATCAACAATTTCACCGTTACCTAAAACAGCTGCAGCAGTAAAGTCGGGGGCTTGACGTGTTACCAGAACCATAATTTACTCCTATGAGTTTGAATTAAAGTTTTTTATCCTATTTATTCAATCACTGAAAAATTTTAATCACTGACAAATAATATGGACATAGTCCGCTAAAAGAATAAAAAAATATCTTTTGATAATAAAGACATTTAAACCGATTATTGTGATAGGTTTTGGCTATCAATAATACTGGTTTATTAAATTAATATCAATAAGATAGTTTTATTCCGCTAAAGTGCAAGCTTTAATTTATTCCTTTGTGTTAATTGTGACATTCTGTACAAAAAAATGTTGCAGTGCATTAGCCATCATTTCTGGGTAAAATTGAAAGAAAATATTTTCTAACGCATCATACTGTAATAAAAAGTCGTTAAATGAACCGCTTAGCGCGCTGAGCTTGGGGCGCCTTTTTGCCATTCCATTCAATGATTTTCCAATATAATTTTTATCTGCATAACGTATCAGCCACTGTTGGGGCCAAAGGTATTCATTTAACTCCTGAAATTTTTCAGGGGTATGACAAAGTTGAGGCTCAATTATTGTTCGGCAGTCACGTACAAAGTCCATTAGTGATATTGAAGGCTCAATAGTTGACCAATGCAAAGATAAAAAATGATCCCAGACTAAATCCAAGGTTATAGGCGCAACACGGCGATATTCATCACGAAACAACCGTTTAGCTTCTTTGACTAAAGGGTGGGTATCTGTAATGCGGTCGACGGCTCGATGCATAAAGATACCAGAGACAATGTCGGATGAATAAAGGCCCGTAGGGTTACCGCGGACGTAGTCAGCCATGATGTTGCCGAGTAGGGAGCTGTCAGCGAGGTGGGCCAGGTGGAGGTGAGCTAGGTAATTCATCCTCCTATGATATACCCGATGCCTTTCAAATTATAGCCGTGTTAGCTGCACAAACCGACCCTAGTCACATACTGATGTATGCTCCTAGGGATCAATTTGCTTGCTGCCTTGCTCTAATTCGAAATTCATGGGGTATATTTATTTAGTAGAAAAAGAAAAAGAAAAAGAAAAAGAAAAAGAAAAAGAAAAAGAAAAAGAAAAAGAAAAAAGACGGGAGTTAATGTGTCATAAAAGTTGAGTAAAATTGAAATAATTCATTCTTTGAATGGATAAATAGCATACAGAATTTTTTGCTAACAAAATATTTGTTAAATAATGGTGTTTTTTTGTGCGATTTTGCGCTTATTTCTTGCGCCAAAGTCGGTGCGGCACTAGACTAGTTGCCTGTTTTTTTTAGATTGATGTCAATACAATGCGTGTTTCTGATTTTACTTTTGAATTACCTGAAGAACTGATTGCCCATTATCCACAGGCTGAGCGCAGTGCTTGCCGCTTATTAAGCCTCGATGGTGGCTCCGGGCAGCTCACGCATGGTGTTTTTACCGATATTCTAGAAAAACTGGAGCACGGTGACTTGCTAGTGTTCAATAACACTCGCGTGATCCCAGCACGGTTATTTGGGCGCAAGGTTAGCGGCGGTAAAATTGAAGTTCTGATTGAACGTATGTTGGACGAACACCACGTACTTGCTCATGTTAGGGCATCAAAAGCACCAAAAGAAGGGGCTGAATTACTGCTAGGTGAAGATGAAAGCGTGAAGGCGACGATGGTCGCGCGTCATGGTGCATTGTTTGAACTACGTTTTGACGATGAACGTGATGTACTGAGCATCCTAAACCAAATTGGTCATATGCCTTTGCCACCTTATATTGACCGCCCTGATGAAGAGTCAGATAAAGAACTTTATCAAACTGTGTATAGTGAAAAACCGGGGGCTGTCGCAGCACCAACGGCAGGTTTACACTTTGATGAGCCGTTACTTGAAGCATTGCGCCAAAAAGGCGTAGAAATGGCGTTTGTGACATTGCATGTGGGAGCCGGCACCTTTCAACCAGTACGTGTTGATACTATCGAAGATCACATTATGCATTCTGAATATGCAGAAGTGCCACAAGAGGTCGTGGATGCCGTTTTAGCCTGTAAAGCTCGAGGTAATCGCGTTATCGCCGTTGGAACGACATCTGTTCGGTCACTAGAAAGTGCCGCAAAAGCAAGCCAAGACGCTTTAATTGCTCCATTTTTTGATGATACCCAAATCTTTATTTACCCAGGGTATGAATATCAGGTGATAGATGCACTAATCACCAATTTCCACTTACCTGAATCTACATTAATTATGTTGGTTTCTGCGTTTGCTGGATATAAAAATACTATGAACGCATATAAAGAGGCGGTGGAACAAAAATACCGTTTCTTTAGTTATGGCGATGCAATGTTCATTACCCCCAATTCAAATGCTCGATTTGAGAAAATTGGTGAGTAATCAGTTTTAAGCGGTGGCATCGGCTGCTTGCTTAGCAAATTAATATTATCGATAGCAACAGACTGTTTTTCTGCTGCTAGGAGGCAAATGTGAAATATGAATTACAAACGACTGACGGCAATGCACGCCGTGGTCGCTTAGTATTTGAGCGTGGTGTGGTGGAAACCCCTGCATTTATGCCAGTAGGAACCTACGGTACAGTTAAGGGGATGACCCCTGAAGAAGTCAAAGAAACTGGTGCTCAAATCTTATTAGGGAATACTTTCCACCTGTGGTTACGTCCAGGTCAAGAAATCATGAAGTTACATGGCGATCTCCATGACTTTATGCAATGGCAAGGGCCAATTTTAACCGATTCAGGTGGCTTTCAAGTCTTTAGTCTTGGTGCGATGCGCAAAATTAAAGAAGAAGGGGTGCATTTTCGCAACCCTATCAACGGTGAAAAAGTTTTCCTAAGCCCTGAAAAATCGATGGAAATTCAGTATGACCTCGGCTCAGACATTGTCATGATTTTTGACGAATGTACGCCATACCCTGCGGATTGGGACTATGCAAAGACATCCATGGAAATGTCGCTGCGTTGGGCTGCACGTAGTCGTCAACGTTTTGACGAACTGAACAACAAAAATGCCCTGTTTGGTATCATTCAAGGCAGTGTTTACGAAGATTTACGTGATATTTCAGTTAAGGGGCTGGTGGAAATCGGCTTTGATGGGTACGCTGTAGGCGGCTTAGCCGTAGGCGAACCGAAAGAAGATATGCACCGTATTTTAGAGCACGTCTGCCCACAAATTCCGGCAGAAAAACCACGCTATTTAATGGGTGTAGGGAAACCGGAAGACTTAGTGGAAGGGGTTCGCCGTGGTATCGATATGTTCGATTGTGTGATGCCAACACGAAATGCACGAAATGGGCATTTATTTGTGACAAATGGCGTGGTAAAAATTCGTAATGCTAAGTATAAATCAGACACATCAACACTGGATGCTGATTGCGACTGCTATACTTGCCGTCATTATAGCCGTGCTTATCTGCATCACCTTGATAGATGTAATGAAATCCTTGGTGCAAGGCTCAATACCATCCATAATTTACGTTATTACCAGCGTTTGATGGCAGGTATTCGCCAAGCCATTGAAAATGGGAATTTTGAAGAGTTTGCTAAAGATTTTTACCAAAAGATTGGTAAACCCGAACCTTCATTAAATATCGAGTGAATTTAAGTGCGAAATGCCACTAATCTGTGTAGCATATCAAACTTAGCTTTTTTGTATGTAAAATTGCTTTCAATAAAACAATGAGGAAAGTTGAATGAGTTTTTTTATTTCTGAAGCGGCGGCGTCAGCAGGTGCACCAGCGCAGGGTAGTCCATACACCATGGTTATCATGCTTGTTGTTTTCGCGCTGATCTTCTATTTCATGATTTTGCGTCCACAGCAAAAACGTGCGAAAGAACACCGTAAATTGATGGAATCTATCACTAAAGGTGATGAAGTTTTAACAACTGGTGGTTTAATCGGACGTGTAACTAAAGTGTCTGAAACCGGTTATGTGGTTCTTGAGCTGAGTGAGAACACAGAAGTAACCATCAAACGTGATTTCGTTGCTGCTGTTTTACCTAAAGGCACAATGAAAGCAATTTAATTCTGATTCTCCCGAAGGGAACTGCCGTGCTAAACCGTTATCCTTTGTGGAAGTATCTGATGTTGATCTGTGCGATCCTCATCGGTTTGCTTTATGCGCTTCCAAACCTATATGGTGAGGATCCGGCTGTTCAGATCACTGGCGTGCGGGGAACCGCCGCCAATGAACAAACGCTGATCCAAGTCCAAAAATCGTTAAAAGACGATAAAATTGAGAGTAAATCTATCTCTCTAGAAAATGGGGCGATTTTAGCCCGATTCAACAACTCTGATGTTCAGTTACGTGCGCGTGAAGTGATCATGAATGCACTGGGTGACCAGTATGTTGTTGCATTAAACCTTGCACCTGCAACGCCTAAGTGGCTCGAAGCTATCGGTGGTGAACCGATGAAGCTTGGTCTTGATCTGCGTGGTGGGGTTCACTTCCTGATGGAAGTTGATATGGACACTGCATTAGGTAAATTGCAGGAACAAAACATGGATGGTTTGCGTAATGACCTACGTCAAGAAGGCATTGCGTACTCTTCTATTCGTAAAGGCAATGATTACAGCGTGGAAGTTCGCTTTCGTAACGCGGATGATCGTAGCCAAGCTGAAAAAGCATTGTCTCGTAAATACCCTGATTTAGTCTTTAGTGATGGCAGCGATAACACGATGATTGCTGTTATGACCGACGAGCGCTTACGTGAAGCTCGTAACTATGCGGTTTCTCAGAACATCACTATTATTCGCAACCGTGTAAACCAATTAGGTGTTGCGGAGCCACTTGTTCAACGCCAAGGTGCTGACCGAATTGTCGTTGAATTACCGGGTATTCAAGATACCGCTCGTGCAAAAGAGATTTTAGGTGCGACTGCGACATTAGAATTCCGTTTGGTGAATACTTCAGTCGATTCTTCAGCAGCAGAAAGTGGCCGTGTACCAGGTGACTCAGAAGTTAAATATGACCGTGAAGGCATGCCTTACGTGTTATATAAGCGTGTGATCTTAACGGGTGACCATATTACGGATTCAACCTCTGAAGCGGATGAAAATGGTCAACCACAAGTAAGTATCAGCCTTGATAGTGCTGGTGGTTCTATCATGTCTGATTTTACACGTGATAACCAAGACAAGCTGATGGCAACGCTGTTTGTTGAATACAAAGACAGTGGCAAAAAAGACGCAACGGGCCGTTCAATTTTGGTGAAAGATGAAAAAGTCATCAATGCGGCACGTATTTCTGCGCGTTTTGGTAGTAAATTCCGTATTACGGGTATTACTAATGGTACTGAAGCTCGCCAGCTTTCATTACTGTTACGTGCAGGTGCGTTGATTGCACCAATCCAAATTGTTGAAGAACGTACCATAGGTCCAACACTGGGTATGCAAAATATCGAGCAAGGGCTAAAAGCTTGTATTGCAGGTCTGTTAGCTTCAATCCTGTTTATGATTATTTACTATCGTAAATTTGGTTTGATTGCGAGTAGCGCGCTGTTGGCTAACTTGGTGCTAATTGTTGGTGTAATGTCCTTATTACCGGGCGCGACACTTACCATGCCAGGTATTGCCGGTATCGTGTTAACCCTTGCGGTTGCCGTCGATGCGAACGTTCTCATTAATGAACGGATAAAAGAAGAGTTGCGAAATGGGCGGTCTGTCCAGCAAGCGATTCATGAAGGCTATAAAGGCGCCTTCTCAAGTATTACAGACGCAAACTTAACGACACTGATTACAGCCATTATTCTTTATGCGGTGGGTACAGGGTCGATTAAAGGCTTTGCGATTACGACAGCGATTGGTGTCGCAACCTCTATGTTTACAGCTATTGTCGGTACACGTGCTATTGTGAACCTGCTTTACGGCGGTAAACGTATTAACAAGCTGTCAATTTAAGGAGCACGTTGTGGCACAGGATTATTCTGTTGAACAATTGAACTATGGTCGTAAAGTTTATGACTTTATGCGCTGGGACAACGTTGCCTTTAGTATTTCTATCGTATTACTGATTGCTTCTTTTGTGATTATTGGCGTCAAAGGTTTTAACTGGGGCTTAGATTTCACTGGTGGTACGGTCATTGAAATCAACTTAAGTCAGCCAGCTGATTTGGATAAAATTCGTGATAGCTTGTCTAACTCGAACCATAAAGATCCACTAATCCAAAACTTTGGTAGTAGCCGCGACATCATGATCCGCATTCCGCCAATTGAAGGCACTGCGGGTCAAGAAGTTGGGAAAGAAATTATCACAATCATCAACCAGAGCGTGGATGACAAAGCAACTGTTAAGCGTATTGAATTCGTTGGGCCGAGTGTCGGTGCTGAGTTGGCGCAAACAGGGGCTTTAGCTCTGTTAACTGCGTTGATTTGTATCTTGATTTATGTCGGCTTCCGTTTTGAATGGCGCTTAGCTGCGGGTGCGGTATTATCACTCGCGCATGACGTGGTAATTACTTTAGGCATTCTGTCTCTGTTCCATATTGAGATAGATATGACCATCGTGGCATCATTGATGTCGGTTATCGGTTATTCACTGAACGACAGTATCGTTGTATCAGACCGTATCCGTGAGAACTTCCGTAAAATTCGCCGTGGTACACCATACGAAATCATGAACGTCTCTTTGACGCAAACATTGAGCCGTACCATCATGACATCAGCCACCACGTTATTAGTGGTTCTGATGCTGTACCTATTTGGCGGTGCAATGTTGGAAGGCTTCTCATTGGTGATGTTAATCGGTGTAACTATCGGTACTATCTCATCTATTTACGTGGCTTCTGCATTAGCACTGAAGATGGGTATGAAGCGTGAACACTTGATGCAAGCGAAAGTCGAAAAAGAAGGCGCAGACCAAGAGTCATTACTGCCTTAGTTCTTAAAATAGTTCGTGTTGTGAGTAGGCAGCCAGTGAACGATATCCCTAGGGACATACATAAGTATGTGACTAGGGGTAATAAACGATACTAGCACCCTTACAACGCGAAATATGAAGAGCAACGAGAACACCCTAGGAGGCATCTTCTAGGGTGTTTTTTCTTACATAGTAGGGTAAACTAACACCCCCTAAATAGATTCAGGAAACGCTATGCACTGCCCATTCTGCTCAGCTGTAGATACGAAAGTTATTGACTCGCGTCTGGTCGGTGAAGGGTCCCAAGTCCGTAGACGCCGCCAATGCTTACTTTGTCATGAACGCTTCACAACCTTTGAAGTTGCTGAACTTGTCATGCCTAGGGTCATTAAAAGCGATGATATTCGCGAACCTTTTGATGAAGAAAAGCTTAACCGAGGCATGCAAAAGGCATTAGAAAAACGCCCTGTAAGTTCTGATGCTATTGAACAAGCCATTATTTCGATTAAATCCCAGCTTAGGGCCACCGGGGAACGTGAGGTTCCGTCGAAATTAATTGGCGGTTTGGTTATGGATGAGCTGAAAAAGCTCGATAAAGTTGCCTATATCCGTTTTGCTTCTGTTTATCGCAGTTTTGAAGATGTGCGTGAATTTGGCGAAGAAATCGCTAAATTACAGGATTAACGCCAATGATTGAACAAGACAACATTTATATGGCTCGTGCCTTTGAATTAGCACGAAAAGGGCGTTTCACCACATCACCTAACCCAAATGTCGGGTGTGTGATTGTACGTGATGGTGTCATTGTTGGTGAGGGGTATCACCAAAAAGCAGGTGAACCCCATGCTGAGGTTCACGCATTAAGAATGGCCGGTGATAAAGCGCAAGGGGCAACAGCGTATGTCACCCTTGAGCCATGTAGCCATCACGGCCGTACCCCGCCTTGCGCAGAAGCGCTGATCAATGCAGGTGTAAGCCGAGTCGTCGCTGCCATGCAAGACCCAAACCCTCAAGTTGCGGGCCGTGGCCTGTATATGCTGTCACAAGCCGGAATTGAAACGCGCAGTAATGTTTTATTAGATGATGCAGAAGCGGCTAACCGCGGCTTTTTAAAACGTATGCGTACTGGCTTTCCCTATATTCAATTAAAACTCGCCGCTTCACTCGATGGCAAAACCGCCCTTGGTTCTGGGGAAAGTAAGTGGATCACCAGTCCCGCGGCTCGTAAAGATGTACAAGCTCTTCGCGCCGAGGCTAGTGCTATCTTAAGCACAAGTAGCACCGTGGTTGCGGATGACCCTTCGTTAACGGTGCGTTGGAAAGAATTACCTAGCGATATTCAGCAAATTTACCCTGAAGAACAAGTCCGTCAACCTATCCGCATTGTGTTAGATAACCACAATCGCGTGACTCCTGAGCATAGCGTCACTCAATTAGATGGCGAATGTTGGTTGGTGCGTTCAAACCCAGATGAAAATGCAGTATGGCAAGGGCAAGTTGAGCAAATTGCTATTCCTGCAGATGAAAGCGGCACTGATCTGGTCATTTTGATGATGCAACTGGCTAAACGTAATGTGAATAGTATTTGGGTTGAGGCAGGGGCAAAACTTGCAGGCTCATTGCTTAAGTTAGGTTTAGTGGATGAGCTGGTTGTCTATATTGCGCCTAAATTATTAGGAAGTAGCGCTCGAGGCCTAGTGGACTTCCCTCCGCTTAATGCCCTTATTGATGCGCCAAAATTTGAATTTACAGAAGTGAAGCAAGTTGGGCCAGACCTACGTGTCAGGCTTCGTCCCGTATGGTAAGTATTTTTTTTGAAAATCATACGTACGGTACACGAAAGAATGTGATAAAATCCGCGCCCCGCGGGTTATAATTAATATTAGAGGAAGGCTATGAACGTAATTAAAGGTGTTGTTGCTGCTCCACAAGCGCGTGTTGCTATCGCTATCGCTCGTTTTAACAACTTTATTAATGATAGTCTGCTGGAAGGTGCTGTTGATGCGTTAGAACGCATTGGTCAGGTTTCAAATGACAACATTACCATTGTGTGGGTTCCAGGCGCTTATGAACTGCCGTTGACCACAAAAGCATTAGTTGAAACGAATAAATACGATGCCGTCATTGCATTAGGTACAGTTATTCGTGGCGGTACCGCTCACTTTGAATATGTTGCAGGTGAATGTAGCTCCGGCCTATCTCATGTCGCGATGAACAGTGAAGTACCAGTGACTTTTGGTGTGTTAACCACTGAAAATATCGAACAAGCCATTGAACGTGCGGGTACTAAAGCAGGTAATAAAGGTGCTGAAGCTGCACTGACAGCACTGGAAATGATTAATGTAATTAAGGCCATCAAAGGCAAATAATACACAACTAGCTCTATGTTGCCGTTTTTTCGCCACAATGGTGTAGATAACGCATTGCAACAAGTGTTTTTTGTGTACAGTTTTTAAATTTAAGGGGAATCTTGTGAAACCTGCTGCTCGTCGCCGCGCTCGTGAGTGTGCTGTACAGGCCATTTATTCATGGCAATTATCTGGCAATCCAATTGCTGAAGTCGAATATGAGTTTATTGCTGAACAGGACATGTCAGACGTCGACGTAAACTATTTTCGTGAACTGTTATCAGGTGTTGCAACCAACGCGACAAAACTTGATCAACTGATGGCGCCTTATTTATCTCGTCAGCTCGAAGAGTTAGGGCAGGTAGAAAAAGCGATTTTACGTGTCTCCATGTTTGAATTAAGTTTCCGTGAAGATGTACCTTATAAAGTCGCAATCAATGAAGGTATTGAATTAGCGAAAGTTTTTGGCGCAGAAGATAGCCATAAATTCGTTAATGGTGTGTTAGACAAAGCTGCACCTGCGGTTCGCCGTAAAAAATAATAATATCAGGGTTCCCTCCTGTTGCACTACGGTAATAAATAGGTAGGCTGGGTTCCAGTCTACCTTTGTGTTTATATGCTCGCGATATTTCAATGATAGGTGAGCGAAAAATAATTGTGGCTAATTAGATACATTATTTAGGTTAGCAATTATGCATTATTTACCTATTATTGAATTATTAGGGTGTAAATTATTTGCTTCGTCTCAAACGAAAATAGATATAGCGAAAACGGAAAATCTACCATGTCATATGGCGAATTTGACCTCATCGCGCGTTATTTTAACCGTCAAACCACTAACCGACGTGATGTTAATATCGGTATTGGGGATGACTGTGCGTTGATGACCATTCCAGAAAAACAGCAACTTGCTGTAAGCACTGACACTCTTGTTTCTGGTATTCACTTCCTACCAACCATTTCACCAGCTGATCTCGCTTATAAATCATTAGCCTCTAATTTAAGTGACCTTGCGGCGATGGGGGCGGATCCTGCATGGGTTTCTTTAGCAATTACATTGCCTTGCGTTGATTGTGATTGGTTGCAATCCTTTAGTGATAGTTTGTTTGAACAGCTTAACTATTATGGAATGCAATTGATTGGTGGTGATACAACACGCGGGCCAATGAGTTTAACCTACACGGTTCATGGCTTAGTACCAAATGGTAAGGCGATGTCTCGCGCAGGAGCGCGTAATGGTGATTGGATTTATGTTACTGGCACTCTCGGTGATAGCGCGGCAGGCTTAGCTATTTTGCAAGATAAACTGAATGTTGAAAATGTAGAACATCAAGAATGGCTAATTGCGCGTCATTTACGTCCGCAGCCACGTATTTTACAAGGCCAAGCGTTGAGAAACCTGGCTTCTTCAGCAATTGATATTTCGGATGGGTTAGTTTCTGATCTTAACCATATTTTGAAAGCGAGTGGTTGTGGCGCACGCATTAATTTAGATGCATTGCCTCAATCAGAAGCATTGAGACAAAGTTGTAGTCTTGAACAAGGGCGTTTATGGTCTTTGAGTGGTGGTGAAGATTATGAACTCTGCTTTACCGTTCCTGAAATTAATCGTGGGGCGTTAGAGATGGCATTAGCGCATACGGGATCAGGCTTCACGTGTATTGGGCAAATTAAGCCGCAGTCTGAAGGAATTAGCTACTTTTGCAATAACCAAGAAGTTGATGTAAACCTAAAAGGTTTCGATCATTTTGTTTCGGAAGGTGCATAGAATGGCAAGTCGCCAAGAAAAAGCAGAAGCAAAAAAACGGCTAAATATGCGTAATCCTTGGCACTTATTGGCTACGGGCTTTGGTAGTGGCCTTTCGCCTATTGTGCCTGGCACAATAGGCTCTCTTGCTGCGATACCTTTTTGGTTATTAATGGCAAATATGCCTATTTGGAGTGTGTGGGTACTCATTGTCGTGGGTTTTTGGATTGGTTGCCTAATTTGCCAGCGCGCTTCCGACGATATGAAAATTCATGACCATGGCAGCATTGTTTGGGATGAATTTATCGGGATGTGGATTACGCTAATGGCGATCCCTGTTGTTGATTATGAGTGGGTCATCACCGCATTCTTTATTTTCCGTATTTATGACATGTGGAAACCATGGCCAATACGGTTTTTTGACCGAAAAGTCAGCGGCGGTTTTGGTATTATGATTGATGATATCATTGCGGCCATTTTTGCGTATTTCACTATTTGGTTGTTGGTTTGGTATGAGGTTATGCCGTTCTCAACCAACTAAATACGCGTCATATTTTTTTGCGCTGTGGCGTTATTGGCCGCGTTCATTCGCCCTAGTCACATACTTTTGTATGCTCCTAGGGTCTTATTCACTTGCCGCCTAGCCATAACGCAAACTATTTAGCGTATTGGATTAGCCGAAAATCAATGAATTGATTTCCTCGTTTATTTTCAAAACGTATACGACTTGCCGCCAAACATAATATGTTTGTCAGCAGTCTGAAACACAGGCTTAAGCCTGCGTTTATTCTTTTGATGTGGCAATACAGGTTAACGGCGCTGCGCCCTGGATAGCATCCATTGCCACTTTTGTTCCCGATTTAATATTGGCAACCGCGACCCGATAATTTATTCGGGATCATCTTAACTTCGCATTGAATTTCGGCTACGTCAGATAAAATATAAGAAATTATATTGATAGATTTTAAAATAATTTGCATGTCTTTATTTTGAGGATTTACATTCAAGACGAAAGTTTTGTTTATATTCAGATTTTAGGTAAATAGCTGAATATCATTGTAGATAAGCTGATTATATTTAGTTTTATATTTTACTGTAATGATCTACAAATATAATATAAATGTGATAAGGGGGGGTAAAATTAATATTAGCGATTAAAAAATAACAAAGAGTTAAAAATTTTTCTAATATATTAAGAAAGAGAATAAGAGTGATTGGCTTTGTGATTGAATGGGGCATTGCGTGTTGATGCAATGCCCTAGAGATAAAATTATTTGGCTAAGTAGTTATTAATTGAATTAACAATACCAGTGGAATCTAAGCCCAGTTCAGCAATAAGCTCTTCTTGGGTACCTTGAGAAATAAAATAGTCAGGTAAACCAAGGTTTAAGGTTGGAATGATTTTTTTCTCATGCATTAAGAATTCATTCACGCCGCTACCTGCACCACCCATGATGGCATTTTCTTCGAGAGTGACAAGAACATCATGAGTCTCGGCTATTTCAAGGATCAGGGCTTCGTCTAAAGGCTTAACAAAGCGCATATCAATGACAGTTGCATTGAGTTGCTCGGCAGCGACTAATGCGTGGCTTAATAATGTGCCAAAGCATAAGATAGCGACTTTTTCACCTTGGCGACGAATAATACCTTTACCAATAGGTAGTGGTGATAACGGCTGTAATTCAGCACCTGTTCCTGTGCCCCGAGGGTAACGTACCGCACATGGACCATCTTGATAATGGTAACCTGTATGTAGCATTTGGCGGCACTCATTTTCATCACTTGGAACCATGATAACCATGGTTGGTATACAGCGCAGGAATGAAATATCAAAAGAACCTTGGTGAGTTTGCCCATCAGCCCCCACGATGCCTGCTCGGTCAATCGCAAACATGACCGGAACCTTCTGGATAGCCACATCATGAATGACTTGGTCATAACCGCGTTGCAAGAAAGTGGAGTAGATGGCAACAATAGGTTTATAACCACCAATGGCAAGGCCGGCTGCAAAGGTGACCGCATGTTGTTCAGCGATCGCGACATCGAAATATTGGTCTGGGAATTCTTTAGAAAAGCGGACCATACCAGACCCTTCACGCATAGCAGGGGTGATAGCCATCAATTTGCTATCATCTTTAGCCTCTTCACACAGCCAATCACCAAAAATCTTAGAGAAAGTCGGCCCTGTCTCTTTGCTTTTAGGTAAAGTGAATGTGCTTGGGTCAAATTTAGGAACCGCGTGCCAGCTAATCGGGTCTTTTTCTGCCGGCTCATATCCCCGGCCTTTCTTAGTCATAATATGTAAAAACTGCGGACCTTTTAAATCACGCATATTTTTTAACGTTTGGACTAAGGCAACAACATCATGGCCGTCAACAGGACCAATATAGTTAAAACCTAATTCTTCAAACATGGTTCCCGGTACAACCATGCCTTTAATATGTTCTTCTGTCTTTTTCAGTAATTCTTTGATTGGAGGCATGTTAGAAAAAACTTTTTTGCCACCTTCACGCAATGTTGTGTAGAGCTTCCCAGAAAGCAAGTGAGCTAAGTGGTTGTTGAGTGCGCCAACATTTTCGGAAATAGACATTTCGTTATCATTTAAGATAACCAACATGTCAGGTGCGGCATCCCCTGCATGGTTCATCGCTTCAAATGCCATTCCGGCAGTGATCGCACCATCACCAATAACACAAACCGTTTTACGGCTTTGTTGCTCTTTTTCTGCAGCAATGGCCATACCTAAACCGGCACTAATAGATGTGGAGGAATGGCCAACGCTTAAAATGTCATACTCGCTTTCTTCACGCCATGGGAAAGGGTGTAAGCCATTTTTCTGACGGATGGTATCAATACGGTCGCGGCGACCCGTCAATATTTTGTGTGGGTAGGCTTGGTGGCCGACATCCCAAACAAGGTTATCAAACGGGGTTTTATAGACATAATGTAATGCGACGGTGAGTTCAACAGCACCGAGACCAGAAGCAAAGTGACCGCTAGAGCGACCCACGCTACTCAGTAAAAATTGTCTGAGTTCATCACAAAGCTTAGGCAAACTCTCTTTAGGCAACAGACGAAGCTCATCTGGTGTCTCTGCCAAGGCTAGCGTTGGATATTTAGCGATATCAATACTCATTAGTTGCTCACTTATAATTAATAAAAAACCCAACTTACTTAGCCATAATAAAATGCCTTCTTGCAATTTTTAGCCGCATAAAGTGTCTATGTGCTGTTGGGTTGCCTTCGTTTATCGTCTACCTATAACTCGAATAATTAAGAAGTTATCTATCTATTTTTTAGGGCTATAGACATGATTCGAAGATACATTAAGGTAATAATTACCGTAATTATCGATCTTCTTGTCGCCAAAAGGCAAAGCATATTGTCAGCTTTTACGCTCAATAATGAAATTAGCTAAAGCACTTAGCATGTCTATATTATATCCATGGGACTGGAGAGTCTCTAAAGCATCTATCGCATCATGATATAGCTCACGTGCTTTTTTTTGTGCTGCTTCAAGGCCTAATAGCGATGGGTAGGTACTTTTTTCATGTTCGGCATCCGTTCCTTGGCGTTTACCCGTAACTTCACTATCACCAATAACGTCTAGGATATCGTCCTGTACTTGAAAGGCAAGACCAATGGATTGTGCATATTTGTCTAAAACAGGCAGTAATTCTTGACCTTTTTCACCAGCCGCAAAAGCACCAAGACGGATTGCTGCACGAATCAACGCACCTGTTTTATGTTGATGAATGCGCTCAAGAGATTCAAGGCCGACTTGTTTTCCTTCTGCATCTAAATCAAGAGCTTGCCCACCACACATCCCCGCTAAACCACTTGCATATGATAACTCTGCAATCATGGCTATGCGGTCTTTGTCTGTTACATCTGGCATTGGTGCAGATGACAGTAATTGGAACGCCAATGTTTGCAATGCATCTCCAGCAAGTACCGCATTGCCTTCACCATACTTAATATGACAAGTCGGTTGGCCACGACGCAAATCATCATCATCCATTGCAGGTAAATCATCATGGATTAATGAATAAGCATGAATACATTCGACTGCGGCAGCTGGGGCATCAAGGTTTTCTTGGCTAACACCAAACATAGAACCGACGACATAAGTTAAAAATGGGCGTAAGCGTTTTCCACCTAATAATGTGCCATGACGCATTGCTTGTGCAAGTGGAAGGTCTGCAAACGGCAGTGCGTTTAAGGCATCTAATAGGTATTGATTGACTCTGTCGTAGGCTTGCTTTTGTTGCTGCGTAAAGCTATCTAAATGTTGTTCAGACATAATTTATTCTGTATCAGGTGAAAAATCGGCTAGAGGTTTATTTTCGTCATCACTTAGCAAAATTTGTACACGTTGCTCAGCTTGCTGTAGTACTTTTTGACCTTGCTTAGCAATTTGAACACCACGTTCAAACTCATTAAGGGCGTCTTCTAAGGGAAGATCACCGGATTCTAGGCGAGAGACGATCTGCTCTAGCTCTTGAAGCGAGTTTTCAAAACTAACAGTTGGAACTTGCTGAGTTTTTTCTTTAGCCATAATATTTAACCACTAATGTGGAATCAGTTAATTCGATGGGTTTTAAATATTCAGCAGACTAACGCAGTCTTGCTACGGTTACAATTTATTATTGGGGTTTTTAGATTCAACCCGCAAGATAGTGTTATAATACGCCTCATTATTGACAATTGGTAACGTGTCATGTGTCTCTGTTAAGGCACATTCGTTTGCCCCCAACCACCACGAACATGCAGCTATTATGAAGTTTATCATTAAGTTATTCCCAGAAATTACCATTAAAAGCCAAACTGTTAGGCTACGTTTCATTAAAATTTTGACCAGTAATATCCGTAACGTGCTTAAACCACTTGGCGAAGAAATTTCGGTTGTCCGTAATTGGGATAACATTGAAGTGCGTGTGAAGGGGGAAACAAAACACGACGAAATTTGTGACATGCTAGGGCGTATCCCAGGTATTCACCATATTCTCGAAGCGGAAGAAAAACCATTTACCAGTCTACATCATATTTATGAAATGACACATGAAGCCTATGGTGAGTCATTAGAAAATAAAACATTCTGTGTGCGGGTAAAACGTCGCGGTAAACATGAGTTTTCATCTATCGATGCTGAACGCTATATTGGTGGTGGCCTGAACCAGCACATTTCGTCTGCAAAAGTTAAACTTAAAGACCCTGATACCACGATCCACTTAGAAATCGAAGATGATAAACTCATCTTAGTTAAAGCACGAATTGAAGGCATCGGTGGTTTCCCTATCGGGACCCAAGAGGATGTGTTATCACTCATTTCCGGTGGCTTTGATTCGGGTGTATCAAGCTATATGTTGATGCGCCGTGGCTGTCGTGTTCACTATTGCTTCTTTAATTTAGGCGGCGCTGCACATGAAATTGGTGTGAAGCAAATCGCACATTATCTGTGGAACCGTTTTGGTAGCTCCCATAAAGTCCGTTTTATTGCTGTAAACTTTGAGCCAGTTGTGGCTGAAATTTTAGAAAAAGTGGATGATGGGCAAATGGGTGTCGTGCTCAAACGTATGATGGTAAGAGCCGCATCTAAAGTTGCAGAACGTTATGGCGTGCAGGCTATTGTTACGGGTGAAGCACTGGGGCAGGTGTCAAGCCAGACTCTAACAAACCTGCGCTTAATTGATAATGCGTCTGATACCCTTGTATTAAGGCCGCTAATTTCTCATGATAAAGAACATATTATCAAGCTAGCTCGTCAAATTGGTACTGAAGATTTTGCTAAAACCATGCCTGAATATTGTGGTGTGATATCAAAAAGCCCAACAGTGAAAGCGGTGAAAGCACGAATTGAAGCGGAAGAGGGTAATTTTGATTTCAGTATTTTAGAGTCTGTTGTTGAACAAGCGCAAAATATTGATATTCGCCAAATTGCACAAGAAAGCCTTGAAAAAGTCCCCGAAATTGAAATGGTGAGTGAGCTTTCAATTGAAAATGAAGTGATTTTAGATATTCGTTCAATTGATGAATTTGAAGATAAACCATTAAACGTGGATGGAATGGAAATTAAGCATATTCCATTCTATAAGCTGAGCACGCAATTTGGTGATTTGCCGAAAGATAAAACCTACTTATTATATTGTGACCGTGGGGTAATGAGCCGTTTGCAAGCGCTATACCTAAAAGAACAAGGTCATGAAAATATAAAGGTTTATCGCCCATAACTTAAAACAGGGTGCTTGCATCACCAACTCATCATCAGAAAGAAATGTGGGGGGAAATCCCCCCACAAGACTAGTTATCGCAGGATAACGTAGCTTGAACCAGTGTGCTTCCACTGCTGATACTGAAAGAGCAGAGCCTTTCTTGCATCAATAACGAAAAACACAATACCGTAAGGCACACGGTAACTAGCCCCAGAAGGGCAATTTTGGCCATTCCTCTTGACTCCTTTTCGAAAAGGAGACAGAATCAAATTGTTGAGTGTTTGAGACAGCCTCGGATTAAGATTAACATCTAAATTCGGGGCTTTCGTCTTTTTGGCTCTCATAAATGCTTGAACCAAAATGATCCAAGCACCCGCGGCGATCATAGCAAAAACTCACTCTAAACAAATCTTTTTGTTGTTCATTTTTAAAATAAAATCATTTAAATTCAGTTTGTTATAATGATTTTGATATCATTGATATTAATATGATTATTGATGCAACCGCAATGGAAATGGCAAACTGTACTGAATAAAAATAAGTAGAGAATAAAAACAGGGTGCTTGTATCACCAACTCATCATCAGAGAGAAATGTGGGGGGAAATCCCCCCACAAGACTAGTTATCGCAGGATAACGTAGCTTGAACCAGTGTGCTTCCACTGCTGATACTGAAAGAGCAGAGCCTTTCTTGCATCAATAACGAAAAACACAATACCGTAAGGCACACGGTAACTAGCCCCAGAAGGGCAATTTTGGCCATTCCTCTTGACTCCTTTTCGAAAAGGAGACAGAATCCAATTGTGTGAGTTGGAGACTGCCTCGGATTAAGATTAACATCTAAATTCGGGGCTTTCGTCTTTTTGGCTCTCACAAATGCTTGAACCAAAATGATCCAAGCACCCGCGGCAATCATAGCAAAAAAGTGCTGTAAACACAGGCGCTTTTGGTATTTAAATCTTATTATTCATGCGGTTAAGTTGTTTCTCTAATCCATGATTCGGAATTTTTTTGTGACTAATCTTCCAAATAATCATTAATACCATTAGGTAAAACGAGCTGTGCGGCAACTTGAGCGGCTGTTTCTCTGCCTACTAATAATTCAATTAATTTTAATGCAAAGTCAAAAGAGGTGGCAGGGCCTTGGCTAGTCAGCAGATTGACGCGCTCATCAAAATAAACTCGGCGATCGACCCATTTATGGGCTGGGATTTTATCTTTCATTGATGGAAAACAGGTCATATTACCTAGCGGAAACAATTGGTGGTATTCAAGCACAAGCGCTGGTGCAGCACAAATAGCCGCCACAATTTTACCATCTAGATGCATACGGCGAACTTTTTCAACAACCAGAGGGCTATCACGGAATGTTTCCGCTCCAGTTATCCCACCAGGGAGTACAATGGCATCAAAAGGCTCATCCGCGACTTTTATCAACGGAATATCGGCAATAATTTTTAATCCACGTGAAGCGCTAATGGTTAAAGAGCCATCTTCAGTCACACTCGCTAAGGTCACATTAATGCCTGCTCTAACTAATAAATCAGCAGTAACGGTAAATTCGATTTCTTCACTACCATGAGCGATGCAAATTAGAACGGAAGTCGTCATATTGTTGTTCTCTATTTTTGACTAAATGGTAAAGGCGATCGTTTTCAGGTGTGCTAATCCCATGAGCTCGTGCTTGTTTAATTAAAAAACCGGTTATGTAGTCAATTTCAGTGCGGCGATTATTACGGGCATCTTGTAACATGGATGAATAGTTATCTGCAGTATTATTCATAATGCCATAGATATATTCTGTTAGCTCTGTTTTATCTGTATGTAACCCTTCAGCTGCCATGACATGGCATATTTCATCAATGATCCGAGATATTTGTGCGGAATATTTGATTAATTCACCATTCTTACAATCGTGCTCGACGGTGAGGGGGTTAATGACACAGTTGGCGATTAATTTACGCCAACAGGTTGTTAGAATTTGATTATGCCAAGCCACATCAGGGAGGGCTTCGTGCAAAATATCCGCAATCGGGTAGTAAGCCTGTGCTTGGGAATTAATCGCGCCAATATGGGTGATACCATTGGCAACATGAAAGACTTGGTTATTTTCTTGCCACGCCGCATGTGTTGTCACACCAGCTAAAATAGGGTGACGCAACGGAGTCAGTTCCTCAACCGTGCCCATGCCATTATGCAGTAATAAAATGGGGGTATTTTCTGGGATAGTTTTAATCAGAGGCAATAAAGCATCAGAAACTTGCCATGCTTTTAAACAGACAATGATTAACTCGCTACTTTGCAAGTGATTAATATTATTACAAGGAATGAGCTCTCGGAAAGTACGTCCATCGGGTTCATTAACATCGACGAATAAATCAGACTGTGCAACACGTAGCCAACCTTGTACGTCATGTCCTTGCATTGCAAGAGAAGCAAGCCACAGTTTACCTATCGCACCACAACCAATCAGAGTTATTTTCATTGTTTCCCCTTTGAAAATGGGAGTTTAACGTCTTATAAGGTAAGGCGGAAGTGATCTCTTGCCAGTATAACCTTTTACTATACTAAGTTATAGATAATGAAACATCATAGGCCCTGATAACTTGAAGTGATATGAGTAAAAACGTTATCATGCGCACAATCTAAAAATTATCAGTGAGGTTCTGGCTATGCCATCATTTGACATTGTATCTGAAGTGGAAATGAATGAAGTACGTAATGCGGTGGAAAATGCACAGCGTGAGTTAACCAGCCGTTGGGATTTTAAAAATGTCGAAGCCAGTTTTGAGCTAAATGACAAAAATGAATCCGTTAAAATTACTAGCGAATCTGATTTCCAAGTACTTCAGTTAGTTGATATTTTAAGAGAAAAAATGGCAAAGCGCGGTATTGATGGTGCGGTATTGAATGTGCCTGAAGATATCGTTCATAGTGGAAAAACCTATAGTGTTGAAGTTACGTTCAAGCAAGGTATTGATGCTGCGATTGCTAAAAAAATCGTTAAATTAATTAAAGACAGTAAACTGAAAGTTCAAGCACAAGTTCAAGGCGACCAAGTGCGTGTGACGGGTAAAGCCCGCGATGACTTACAATCGGTTATGGCGCTAGTGCGCGGTGGGAATTTAGGCCAACCTTTCCAATTTAACAACTTCCGCGATTAGTTGTTTATTAAGTAAGCCCGCAATGGCGGGCTAATTTTTACTGATTTATTAATGTTTCAAGTTGCTCTCGATTAATGATTTTTCTATCAACTTTAACATAAGCACTAAATTCCTCGTCAACGACAAGCGCTTCCATCACCCCTTCTTGAGCTTGTAATTTTTTCTCAAGGCCTCTTGTATCTCCAATATGGTTGGGTAATTCAATACGAATACTGCTGACATAAGGAGGCTGCTGCATGGTCAGACTAATGATAAACCAGATGACGGTTAAAATTAAACCACCAATAAAAACGGTACCAGCCCCTTCAAAACTGTACAACCACCCACCGACAATACCACCAATGGCAACACCTAAAAACTGGCTGGTGGAGTAAACTCCCATGGCTGTTCCTTTATAGCCTGCAGGTGCCTCTTTACTGATTAGTGACGGTAAAATGGCTTCCATGATATTGAAAGCAATAAAAAAGAGTTGAATACCGAGGAAAATCACCCATAAGTGACTACCAGAAAGCCATAAGGTAATTTCAGCTAATGCTAAAACGATAATGCAAAATAAGAAAACCTGTTTCATTTTGCGGTGTTTTTCCGCATAAATAATAAAAGGAAGTACTGTTACAAAGGCGATTAACATCGTAATCAAATAAGCTTTCCAATGGTCTTTCGCTAAAAAGCCAGAGTCAGTCATGATAAGAGGTAAAGCAACAAAACTGGACATCAATAGGGTATGTAAGCAGAGGATCCCTATATTTAATTTGAGTAACTGTGGGTGCATTAAAACGGTTTTTAAATTACTTTGCACAAATGCAGATTCACGATTTAAGATATGAGTATTAGTATTAGGAACAACAAAAACAGTCACTGCAATAGCACCAACTGCAAGTAGTGCTATTCCCCAAAATAGACCACTTAAACCAATCAGGTTGGTGAGAATTGGACCCAGTACTAGCGCTATAGCAAAAGTTAAACCGAAACTAATACCTAGAAATGCCATGGCTTTAGTTCGATTTTGCTCTCGAGTTAGGTCGGAAAGTAGTGCCATGACGGCAGCTGAAATGGCACCGGCACCTTGTAAAGCACGCCCAATAATAATTCCCCAAATTGAATCGCTTAATGCTGCAACGATACTTCCGATAATAAAAATAACTAATCCAATAATAATTAAAGGCTTTCTGCCAATTTTGTCTGACATCAAGCCAAAAGGGATTTGGAAAATAGCTTGGCTAAGGCCATAGATACCAATAGCGACACCCACTAAGAACTCGCTAGCTCCTTGTAAATGCATTCCATAGCTCGTCAAAATAGGTAATACCATAAACATTCCCAGCATTCGCAAGGAAAAAACTGAGCCTAACCCCCAAGTGGATCTAAGCTCTGCGGACGTCATTTTGTTATCATTCATTTTTATTCTTCATATTTCGTGCGGTAGCGGTGTTGGCTCTCTTGGCTACTTAGGTCGCATACTGGTAGCACAATAAATTTGTGTTACGTTGTGGTGATATGTTTGTACTATCAATCCATTAGCATTTCTAATAGTGCATTTTATATCTAGCTTATAAATAGCAAGGGGCTATTTAACCATAAAATAGATTCATAAGGATAGGCAGAATAAGTAAAAGTGAGTTGTAAAAGCAGTTAGAGACAAATAAAAAACGGCGGGGAAGGCCCGCCGTTTAGATATTGTTATCATCAGTAAACAGATAAGTTATCTGACGAGAGCTATAACAGTATCGCTTGAAACGATAGGATCAACTGACATCATTACACTCAATGAAGTAATTGCTACGATTGAGAAAATGAACAGTTTTCTAGCCCAGACTCGGTCGTCATTTTCGGTTTTGAAGCCCGAAATTGCCATACCTAGCCACCATAAGCTGACTGCTGCACCTACGATGAGGTACTTATAGCCCGCGTATCCACTGATAGCTAACATCAATGTTGCGACCATAAACGCTAGGATATACAGGAAAATATGTGTCTTCGCGACTGAAATTCCTTTAATAACCGGTAACACTGGAATGTTTGCGGCTTTATAATCCTTAAAGCGGAAGATAGCAATGGCATAAGAATGAGGCATCTGCCACAAACTGAATATCAACAATAGGATAAGTGCACCCATATCGAATTCATTTGTAACCGCGCAGTAACCGATAACCGGTGGTGCCGCGCCTGAAAGGCTGCCAATCAGCGTGCCATAAACGGATTTACGCTTCATATATAGGCTATAAATACCTACATAAACAATGAAGCCGATAACTGCAAGCAGCATTGCCAGCGCATTGGCTGCTACAAGT
Organism: Providencia rettgeri; assembly: GCF_023205015.1. Lineage (NCBI taxonomy): Bacteria > Pseudomonadati > Pseudomonadota > Gammaproteobacteria > Enterobacterales > Morganellaceae > Providencia > Providencia rettgeri. Next base: position 972,967 of record NZ_CP096258.1, read on the forward strand.
AGCAGCACCATACCAGCAATACCTAATGCAGCAGCGTAAATCAGGCTAACTTTCGGGTCAATCAGCCCTTTAACTAAAGGGCGATTCTTCGTTCTTTCCATGATACGGTCGATATCACGGTCGATGTAGTTGTTAAATACACAACCAGAAGCCACGACCAGCGATACACCCAGTAAAGTCGCAACGAACAGTGGGTAATTAATTGACCCTTTTGAAGCCAATAAAAAACCACCGATCACAGAAATCAAGTTTCCGAATATAATTCCTGGTTTGGTCACTTGCAGGTATTGCTTAAACATATCGGCAACTCTTTAGTCGAGCATCATATTGATGTTCAGGTTGTACATAATCCACAGCGAGCCGATGACCACGATACCAATAATTAGCATCGTGAACAGGAAGGCAACTAAATTCCAGCGCTCATCTGATGATGTATTCATATGTAAGAAACAAACCAAATGAACTAGAATTTGCACAACGGCCATGCCCACTACAACCCAAAGGATTGCTGAGGTTGACGCCGTACCTTCCATCACCATCCAGAAAGGGATCACTGTCAGGATAACTGATAGAATAAAGCCAATCAGGTATGTTTTTACGCTACCGTGGCTTGCTCCAGTGTGAGCATCTTTTGCATGACTCATTTAAATAGCCCCCAGAAGATAAACAACGGTAAATACACAAATCCACACAACGTCTAAGAAGTGCCAGAACAGGCTTAGGCAGTTTAAACGTGTTTTGTTGACATCAGTTAGACCACGGCGAGTAACTTGGATCATCATGATAATAATCCAGATCAGGCCCGCAGTTACGTGTAGACCGTGGGTCGCAACGAGTGCGAAGAAACCAGATAAGAAACCGCTACGGTCAGGACCAAAGCCTTCTGCAATCAATTCATGGAACTCATAGATTTCCATGATGACGAAGCCTAGACCTAACAGAAACGTTGCGAACAGCCATAAGTTAACAGCAGCTATCTTACCTTTATGCATCGCTATCATTGCGAAGCCGTAAGTAATACTACTCACTAACAGTAAGAAGGTTTCGCCTAATACGAACTTCAGACTGAAGATATCTTTACCAGCAGGTCCGCCAGCAGTTCCATCGGCCAAAACAACATAGGTGGCGAACAAACAAGCAAACAGAATCAAGTCGCTCATGATGTAGAGCCAGAAACCGAATACTTTTGTTCCACCTGCATCGTGGTGCCCATGCTCAGCATGGGCGATATTTTGGTTAGTCATTGTATTAGTTGACATCGTTCACACCTGCCTTACGCAATTCTTCAAAGTGCTTATTCTCGATTTCTTCGATTTCAGCCACAGGTACGTAGTAATCAACATCTTCGTCGAAGCTTTTTGCAATCCAAGTTACGATCATTCCACCGAAACCAATGATTGCGAGCCACCAGATGTGCCAGATCATTGCGAAACCTAAAACCAAGCTAAATGCAGCGATAATAACGCCTGCGCCTGTGTTTTTCGGCATATGAATTTCTTCATATGAAGTTGGTTTCTTATGAGCAAGGCCTTTCTCTTTCAGATCCCACCATGCATCGCGGGTTTGAACGTGTGGTTCAATCGCAAAGTTATAGAAAGGTGGTGGAGAAGATGTTGCCCACTCAAGTGTACGTCCACCCCATGGGTCACCGGTTAAATCACGGTTTTCATGACGGTCGCGGATACTCACAATGATTTGGATAACTTGGCATGCAATACCGATGGCGATTAACGCAGCACCGCCTGCAGCAACCACTAACATTGTGTGGTAAGTCGGGTCAATATTCTGACTTAAACGACGGGTCATACCCATAAAGCCAAGAATATACAGTGGCATAAAGGCTAAGAAGAAACCGATGATCCAGAACCAGAAGGCACGAACACCCCATTTCTCATTTAGTGTGAAGCCATATGCTTTCGGGAACCAGTAAGTCATACCCGCGAAGCACCCGAATACAACACCACCAATGATAACGTTATGGAAGTGAGCAATCAGGAATAGACTGTTATGCAGAACGAAGTTTGCACCTGGAACAGCAAGCAGAACACCAGTCATACCACCAACAGAGAAGGTGATGATGAAACCGATAGTCCACAGCATAGGTGATTTAAACTCGATACGGCCTTGGTACATGGTAAACAACCAGTTGAAGATCTTAACCCCTGTAGGGATTGCGATAATCATTGTGGCGATACCAAAGAAGGCGTTAACGTTCGCGCCTGAACCCATCGTAAAGAAGTGGTGCAACCAAACGATGAACGACATAACGGTAATAACGATTGTAGCCCAAACTAATGAGGTATAACCGAATAAACGTTTTTTCGAGAAGGTCGCTGCAACTTCAGAGAATACACCGAATACTGGGAGAACAAGGATATACACCTCAGGGTGACCCCAAGCCCAAATCAGGTTGATGTACATCATCATGTTGCCGCCCATATCATTAGTAAAGAAATGGGTGCCTAAATAACGGTCTAACGTCAGAAGCGTTAATGTGACGGTTAAGATAGGGAAAGCAGCAACAATCAATACGTTAGTACATAACGCAGCCCAGCTGAATACAGGCATTTTCATCATCGACATTCCCGGTGTACGCATACGGATAATAGTCGCGATGAAGTTAACCCCTGTTAATAGTGTACCAATACCGGATATCTGGAGACTCCAAAGCCAGTAATCGACCCCGACCCCAGGGTTGTACTCCAAGCCGGATAATGGCGGATAAGCCAACCAACCAGTCTGTGCGAATTCACCAACCCCTAGGGAGATGTTGATTAACACAACACCCACAACAAAGAACCAGAAACTCAATGAGTTCAGGAATGGGAACGCAACATCACGTGCACCAATTTGCAGAGGCACAACTAAGTTCATCAGACCAACAACGAATGGGGTTGCCATGAAGAAAATCATGATAACGCCGTGCGCAGTAAAGATTTGGTCATAGTGATGAGGATTTAAGAAGCCCTCTTGGCCAGCAGATGCAAGAACTTGCTGCCCACGCATCATGATAGCATCAGCGAAGCCACGGAATAACATGACCATCGCTACAATGATGTACATGACACCAATTTTCTTATGGTCAACAGAGGTTAACCATTCTTTCCACAACCACTTCCATTTACCAAAGTAAGAAATCACACCAACTAGGCCAAGCCCACCAAGGACAATAGCAATCAATGTGACAACGATAATCGGCTCATGGAGCGGAATTGCATCTAGTGTTAATTTTCCGAACATGCCCTTATTCCTCAGCGCCAGCTGCATGAGCGCTATGGCTCATTTGCATTGAATTACCTGTAGCATTGTTATGGTCAGTCATTGAATGACTTTGATTTTCTACAGGAGCGTGACCTTTATGGTGCTCATGACCAAACTTCAGAACGATATCTTCATAAAGTTTAGGCTTCACGCTAGAGAAGTAGGTAACAGGAACGTTCATGCTTGGCTTAGCGACTTCGTCAAATGCCTGCATGGTGTCCATTGTTTTAGGAGAAGCTTTCACCTTTTGTACCCACTCATCAAAACCTTGACGGTCAGGAGTTGCAATTGCATTGAACTTCATATCAGAGAAGCCGTGGCCACTATAGCTTGCAGAGAAGCCTTTATAAGTGCCTGGTTCGTTAGCGATTAAGTGAAGTTTTGTTTGCATACCCGCCATCGCGTAGATTTGCCCACCTAAAGATGGAATGAAGAATGAATTCATCACCGAATCTGACGTGATTTTGAAGTTAACTGGCACACCGGTAGGGAATGCGATTTCATTAACTGTTGCAATGCCTTGCTCTGGATAAATAAATATCCATTTCCAGTCAGCAGAAATAACTTCAATCGTGACGGGTTCCTGATCACTTACTAATGGCTGATACGGGTCCAGCTCATGTGTCGTCTTCCAAGTGATTGCACCCAGAATAATGATAATGATGATAGGAACAGTCCAGCAGACTAACTCAATTTTATTTGAGTGAGCCCAATTAGGACGGTAGGTTGCTGACGTGTTGGATTCACGGTATTTTCTTGCGAAGATAATCGTCATGAAAATAACAGGAATAACAACAAGTAGCATTAAGCCAATTGCAATAAGAATTAGCTCTTTTTGTTTAACGCCAACGGCGCCTTTTGGATCCATCAACACCATATCGCAACCACCTAATAGTAAGGTAGCTACAACAAGTGAGATTGCTCCGATGCTTTTTTTGTAGTTCATAAGTCTCATCCACGACCCCAAATGACAAAGATTCTAATTGTCGTTTCATCAGTGCGGGCATTTTACGGTAAGGTTATGCGAGTGTAAATGATTGTAAGGCAAAGAAACTGAATTGTTAGCTCTTTATGTTAATATGATCACATGTAATGAACTTATAAACAAAAAGTTAAAATTGATGCGAATTATAAGTATGTGTTGATAAAACTCTATTAATACTAAATTATCTTGGTAATTTTTCAAAGAAAAATATATACAAAAGAAATAAAAAAAGAGGGAAACTGATATAAATGATTAGCAATATGCTAAGGGAAATTACAGTTTTTAGTGCCGATAAAGCTATTTTAGTTGCTTTATCGGCCAAATGATAAAAAAAAATTTTATTTTACTGATAGAAAAAAGAAATTTGTTAAATTTTGATCCAGTTTTCTATATCGAATTAAAATGTGTACTTTAATGTATAAATGATTGCATCCTGATAGAAGGTATCCCCTAATTTATTATCTGCATAGCGGTATTGTACCCCTGCAGAAACATGATTTGTGGCATTCCACCAAAAAGCAAGAGCGCCATTTATGCCATTACTCTTACCGCCGTTATAGCGTTTGTTCCTAGCAAACTCCATTTCATGCCAGTTTGTTATCATGAAATTTTCTTCGAATGCGCTGAAATTATAACCGGCTACCCAACCTGCGACATATCCATTATTACCAGAATAGAATGTCTGATCGGTGTAATTAAGAGCAATAAAAGGCTTAAACCATAAGTCACCGAATGCAGTGTTATAACCAATACCATATAAGGTGTTCACATCATGGAAATTACCACCATACTTGGCTCCCGGTAATGACCAAGTACCATAAACGTGTCCATATAAGTTAAAACCAGTGTCACCTAAGTAAAAGCGGCCTGTTGTTTTAATTGTATAACGTTTATTCCGCCCCGAATCGGTATGTTGGCTGTGGAATGGATTTTCGAGATCAAAAAAACCATATAACTCACCCCAATTAAAATTGGCCCCACCTTCAAGTTCAATATAGGCAAAATCTTTTTTACGTGTCGTTTTTTCTGTTTTGGTTTCAGTGCGATGTGACCAATCTAAATAGTTTATATTGACATCAGCAAAGCCATTTTTATAGCCAATAATATCGTCAGAGTATGCTGTACCTGCTAGAGAGATTAAGGCGGTAATGTAAATGATTTTTTTCATAGATAGATTATCTTCGCTTAATAATTAATGAGGTTTAGCAGTTTGCTAGTTGTTAACACTTTAATTAACCTATTTGTAACTTGTGATATATTAGGCTTGAAAATTGCAATTAAGAAATATTTTACACGAACAAAGTGATCTTAATCACGATTTTTTGATGGTTTTAGTTTGTTTTGTTATTTGGAACTGATTTGTAGTAAAGATCAAACTCCCTAAATAAATAAACTTTACTTAGGGAATTTCGAGGTGAATAAGTTAATGTGTTAATGTATAGAAAGGGTTATTGTTGTACTGTTTTACGGACGGCGAGGAAATCCAAACTACCACCAATAACTAAACTGATAGCACCAATGCTAATACCTGTATTAAAGATGAGGTTTTGGTAATGAGGCAAGCTCAGCCAAAATTCAATTTGTGTCGTAAATAAATAAATTCTCATATCACTAAATGAAAATACAAGTAATGAGAGTAGCCAAATAGCAAGGCAGCTTACGGCAGTAATAAGTGCATATACGGCAATACGATAGCCTCTAGTGTACAATTGACGTCGTTGAAATAGCCCTGTTGTTTGTGTGTAAATTAAGGATGTTCGGCAAGCTAATAAAAGCAAAACGCCAGGAACAGCAACCGCGATCGAAATAAGGTAGAAAAGTGGCCAGCCATAGTTACTGACAAAAATACTCGCGACTGGGCCAATGTAAACACGGCCAACAGCAGAAAGAGCTGAAAGAAGTGCAAACTGTGTTGCAGATAACGACTTGTTACATAATGTCATTAAGAGGGCGACAAACGCAGCAGTTCCCATTCCAGAGAAGATATTTTCTAGAAATATAATCGACCCCATGGTTAAGATATTAGGTGGGGTTATCGCTAAGAACCAATATCCGATATTAGAGCCGCCTTGTAGAAGCCCAAAAATAAATAGAGCTTTAAATAAGCTCATATTTTTCATTAGGTAACCACCAAGTAATGCCCCAACTATAGTTGCTGCCATACCCACAGTTTTATTGACGGTGCCTACTTCACTTAAACTAAAGCCAAGCGCATTTAATAGAAAGTTGGTGTTGAGCGCCATGACAAAGGCGTCACCGAGTTTGTAAAAAACTAACAGAAGTAAGATTAGCCATGCATTGTTCCGGCTAAAAAATTCAGCAAGTGGCTCGTAAATCGCTTTTTTTAGCGAGGTTGGTGCAGCACCGCTCTCTTCAGGTTCTTTTGCGAGCAATGTTGCGATAACACCGATAATCATCAACCCTGCCATAACTAAATAAAGTTGTTTCCACGTTAAAAACTTATCCGCTAGCCAAAGTGCAAGCCCACCAGAAACGAGCATGCTGATCCGGTACCCCATAACGGAGGTTGCCGCACCAATTCCGCGTTCTTCAGCACTGAGTAAATCAGTTTTATAAGCATCAAAAACAATATCTTGTGAGGCTGAACAAAATGCAACAGTAACGGCTAGCGCAGCCAGATACCACAAATGTTCTGAGGGGTTCATAAAGCCCATTGCGGCAATACTGATAATCAACAGAATTTGTGTAGTTAATAGCCATCCTCTTCGGCGGCCAAGAAAGGGTGGAGTGTAGCGATCCATCATTGGGGACCAAAGAAATTTCAATACATAAGCCTGCCCAACCAATGAAAAGAAACCAATGGTTTTAATATCGACATTTTCAACGGTTAGCCAAGCTTGTAATGTACCTGCAGTTAAAGCTAAAGGTAGACCGGAAACAAAGCCTAAAAGGATTAAAGTGATGTTATTTGGTAGAGTAAAACGAGGCATTATTCCCTCTAAGCCAGTGTTATATTGCGCAATACATTGCGCTGCAGAAGTATTAGCTGCGCTATGCTACCCAAGCCCTCTTAATGAGAGCTTAAGTAGCTTAATACTTAATGATAATGATTGCTCAGTTAATAGCGTGAATTTTGTCTGATAAAATCGGTGATTTCTTGGTCTGCTGCCATATCTGCAATTAAATCAGTTAATGCGCTGTTGATCGCTGTTTCTATCTTGGCATTATTAGCAGCCAATAATTCTTGTGTATTGAAATTACGGGTAAATGAACGTGTTTTTGTCGAACCATTTGGCGCCGTTGCAATAATACTCACACTGGAGTTTACAGTGATATTATGGCGTAGGCTGCCTTCATTTACTTTGGTATCGAGTTTATTCAATTGAACGACGAGATTTACATTTGCCGGTGATGTCACCATAAACCCACGAGCCGCCATTTGTTTTTCGACAGCTTCTTGCATGAGATAGCGAGGATCACGAGAAGGATTTAGTACCACTAAACTACCATTACGATTGACCTCTGCTAAGGATTTATTTGTACGATTATCTACACTGCTCACACTAATTGACGTCGCATTCAACGTCGGGTTTTTTGCCGGTAAAGTTATCTTAGGCTCTAGTGATAATGTATTGCTGCTGGTTGCACAACCAGCAAGAAGAAATAACCCTAAAAGTGGAAAACACAGTTTTCTTAACATAATTTTTTCCAGTTCATCTTTCCTAATTGAAAATGTTTCGTTATGGTGCGGGTAGCCGTCGTTCAATATAAAGCTTAGCGGCTTATTTATCCTAAACTGTTAGACAACAATTTTTGAAAAAATTCGCATCAACGTGCCGCTATCATAACATTGGCAAGTTATTATCGGATATAGAAGATAGCAATAATCAATGCGTACAATATTGCCTCTGAGCATAATTTTTAATTAAGGAGCATTTTATGGGCGCTAATGCAGCTCAAAGTATGCAATCTCTTGTGATTCAAAAATTACAAGCTGCTTTTGAACCGACACATTTGGAGGTGATTAATGAAAGTCATCAACACAATGTGTTACCCGGGTCTGAAAGCCATTTCAAAGTTATTTTAGTGAGCGATAAATTTGAAAATAAACGAATGCTTGCCCGTCATCGTGAAATTTATGCTATTTTAGCGGACGAATTATCAGGGGGGATCCATGCCCTTGCTTTGCATACATATACACAACAAGAATGGAATGAGCTTGCTGATACAGCATTAAAATCGCCGGCTTGTCGTGGTGTAGGTGGTATTAATCGATAATTCGTTGTTTCAGGTAATGCACTGAGACGATTCTTTACATAATCAGCCATGCTTAATAATGGGTTTGGTGAATGTTTTTTCTTCAATTTAGGCGAAAAAACAAAAAATTTAGTCAGAAAAGTCACAAATAAAGAGGAAAAAACGCTTCTTTTCTCAGCTTTTCTCGACTCAGGGCGCATGCATCGGTATAATGCTGCGTCTAATTTTCAGTAAGGTTTCGGGACGCTTCTGATATCAGGGATTGACCGTTACGAAAGTAACGCCCCCGGTTCTGGAAGGGAGACAGCCGTTATGATTTAATGGCATAACTCTGGAGTAGACCGATCACTAAGATTTATTTTGAGGTAAGAAGATGCAAGTTTCTGTTGAAACGACTCAAGGCCTTGGGCGTCGTGTAACAATCACCGTTCCTGCCACTGATATTGAAAAAGCAGTTAATAGCGAATTAGTTAGTGTTGCTAAAAAAGTACGTGTTGATGGTTTCCGTAAAGGAAAAGTACCAATGAACATCGTTAAACAGCGTTACGGTGCGTCTGTTATGCAAGACGTTCTGGGCGATGTAATGCAACGTAACTTCATCAACGCAATTATTGAGCAAAAAATCAATCCAGCGGGTGCACCTAGCTACAAGCCAGAGCAACTCGAAGATGGTAAAGATTTTGTGTATTCAGTTGAATTCGAAGTTTACCCAGAAATCGAATTAGCAGGTTTAGAAACTATCGAAGTTGAAAAACCAGCCGTTTCTGTAAAAGACGAAGATCTGGAAAACATGTTAGAAACTCTGCGTAAGCAACAAGCGCAGTGGAAAGAAGTTGAAGCGCCAGCAGAGTCTGACTCTCGCATCACTATCAACTTTACCGGTTCTATCGATGGTGAAGAATTCGAAGGCGGCAAAGCAGAAGATTTCGCACTCGTTATGGGCGAAGGTCGTATGATCCCAGGTTTCGAAGAAGGTGTTGTGGGTCATAAAGCGGGTGAAGAATTCGATATCGAAGTTAACTTCCCAGAAGACTACCATGCTGAAAACCTGAAAGGTAAAGCGGCGAAATTTGCTATCGTTCTGAAGAAAGTAGAACAGCGTGAACTGCCTGAGTTCACTGAAGAATTCATCAAGCGTTTTGGTATCGCTGATGGTTCTTTAGATGGCCTGCGTGCTGAAGTACGTAAAAACATGGAGCGTGAGCTGAAAAATGCAGTGCGTAACCGTGTTAAAGCCCAAGTTCTGGATGGCTTAATCAAAGCTAACGACATCGAAGTACCAGCAGCAGTTGTTGATGGCGAAATTGATGTTCTGCGTCGTCAAGCGGCACAACGCTTTGGCGGTGACGAAAAACAAGCGATGGAATTACCTCGTGAACTGTTTGAAGAACAAGCAAAACGTCGCGTAGTGATCGGTCTACTGTTAGGTGAAGTGATCAACAAAAACGAACTGAAAGCTGACGAAGATCGTGTTAAAGCGCTGATCGAAGAAATGGCTTCTGCGTATGAAGATCCATCTGAAGTTATCGAATACTACAGCAAAAACGAAGAGCTGATGAACAGTGTTCGTAACTTAGCTTTAGAAGAACAAGCGGTTGAAACAGTATTAGCTGTTGCTAAAGTGACAGAAAAAGAAACTAACTTCACTGAACTGATGAACCAAGTTCAAGCAGGTTAATTTTTTCTTGCTGTGCAAAATAATAAAACCCGTGGTGTGCTACTACGGGTTTTTTGTCAATTAAAGCCTTTAAATTATCATTTTAGCGAATTTAATTCGGGTACCCTTGAAAAGCACATTTAAACCCTAATTATATTATCTATACTTCGAGTAGTCTAAGTGGGGCTTTAATAGCGATTTAAACTATTTTGCATAGCTTAATATTGTCGAAAACGATGATATTGAGCAATTGAGTTATTTCATCATCTTTGAAAATCAAGTATGGTTTTCTAATGGTATAATTCCGTGTAACCCAATAGACTTGTGTTAAACTCTTTTAAAGAGCGTCTTGTTTACTGCAGCATACATAGCTGCATTTTCTTCTTATTTCGTCAGTAATTTGGTTAAATATTAGCTAAACTAGAAGAGTAAGAGGGTTGAAAGAGCCTGCAGACATAGGAATTTTTTAAAACCGTTGTTTGTGGCATGATCTCTGCTGAAAATAGCAGGTAGACAGCAAATTAGGCGCAAGCACCAGAACGTTTTTAATAGGAGATTTCGATGTCACATTTTGGCAGTCAGGAACAATTAGCATCTCAAATGGCCCTTGTGCCTATGGTCATAGAGCAGACTTCTCGTGGTGAGCGCTCGTATGATATTTACTCACGTCTATTAAAAGAACGTATTATCTTCCTGACAGGTCAAGTGGAAGACCATATGGCGAATTTAATCGTCGCTCAGATGCTATTTCTTGAAGCAGAAAACCCTGAAAAAGATATTCATTTGTATATTAATTCACCGGGTGGTGTAATTACCGCAGGTATGTCAATTTACGATACGATGCAGTTTATCAAGCCTGATGTAAGTACTATTTGTATGGGGCAAGCTTGTTCCATGGGGGCTTTTTTATTGACGGCGGGTACCAAAGGTAAACGTTTCTGCTTACCAAATTCACGCGTGATGATCCACCAACCGTTAGGGGGTTATCAAGGCCAAGCGTCAGATATCGAAATCCACGCCCAAGAAATTCTTAAAGTGAAATCTCGAATGAACGAGTTAATGGCTCTGCATACAGGTAAATCCATTGAAGAAATTACTCGAGACACAGAGCGTGACCGTTTCTTATCTGCAAATGAAGCAAAAGAATATGGTTTAGTCGACCAAATTTATAGTAGCCGTTAATGGGTTAACTTTTGGTATAATTAGTTCATACCATAAACTATTTTAAAGAAAATCGTTGTTTTGTTTTTAAATTAACGAAAACAAAACAATATGGATAAAAGTGAGGTCAACTGATGACAGATAAACGCAAAGAGGGGACAGGAAAACTGCTTTACTGCTCTTTCTGCGGAAAAAGTCAGCATGAAGTGCGCAAGCTGATTGCCGGTCCGTCAGTCTATATTTGTGATGAATGTGTAGATTTATGTCTCGATATCATCCGTGAAGAAATAAAAGAACTTACGCCGCATCGTGAGCGTAGTGAACTGCCGACACCACATGAAATTCGACAGCATCTTGACGACTATGTTATCGGTCAGGAAAAAGCGAAGAAAGTTTTAGCTGTTGCGGTATATAACCACTATAAACGCTTACGTAATGGTGATAAAACCAGTGATGGCGTTGAATTAGGTAAAAGTAATATTTTGCTAATTGGCCCAACAGGTAGTGGTAAAACGCTTTTAGCTGAAACGTTAGCGCGTTATTTGGATGTGCCATTTACAATGGCTGATGCAACGACATTAACTGAAGCAGGTTATGTCGGTGAAGACGTTGAAAATATCATTCAAAAATTACTACAAAAATGCGATTACGATGTTGAAAAAGCTCAACGTGGTATCGTGTACATCGATGAAATTGATAAAATTTCACGTAAATCAGATAACCCATCAATTACCCGTGACGTTTCTGGGGAAGGTGTGCAACAAGCACTTCTGAAACTAATCGAGGGAACGGTTGCAGCAGTGCCGCCACAAGGGGGACGTAAACACCCTCAGCAAGAGTTCTTGCAGGTTGATACCTCAAAGATCCTCTTTATCTGTGGTGGGGCATTTGCAGGGCTCGACAAAGTGATCGGCCAGCGTTTAAATACTCGCTCGGGTATTGGTTTTGCTGCAGAAGTGAAAGGTGAGTCAGATAAAGCAACAGAAGGCGAATTGTTAACTCAGGCCGAGCCAGAAGATTTAATTAAGTTCGGTTTGATTCCTGAATTTATTGGTCGTTTACCTGTTGTAGCTACATTAACTGAATTAAGTGAAGAAGCTCTGATTCAGATTCTGCAAGAACCTAAAAATGCATTAACGAAACAATATCAAGCCTTATTTAGTCTTGAAAACACTGAGCTTGAATTCCGTGAGGAAGCGTTAAAAGCCATCGCGAAGAAAGCAATGGCACGTAAAACTGGAGCTCGTGGTTTACGTTCTATCGTTGAAGCTGCATTGTTGAATACGATGTATGATCTTCCTTCAATGAGTGATGTTGAAAAAGTCGTCGTTGATGAAAACGTCATTAATGAACAATCAGAGCCGCTTTTGATCTATAGCAAACCTGATGCTCAAGCTTCTGGCGATAACTAATCCCATATAAAACGTTCAATAGTTAATCAAACGAAATGAGGGGTTTCCCTCATTTTGTTTTTTATGTTCAACTAACCATTGAATGCTAAAATCTTGTCCCCATATAGTTTATATTCTGAGGTGTGGTTTCCTTGTTTTAGACAGCAATTTTAGAACAAGAGAGAGAAACCCTTAAACTAGCGTGAGCTAAACGAAGAGAGAGCTTTATGAATCCTGAGCGTTCCGAACGCATTGAAATACCAGTATTGCCTCTGCGTGATGTAGTGGTATACCCACATATGGTGATCCCACTGTTTGTTGGACGTGAAAAATCCATTCACAGTCTGGAAGCAGCGATGGATCATGACAAGCAGGTAATGCTGGTTGCGCAAAAAGAAGCCTCGACTGATGAGCCGGGGGTGAATGATTTATTTGCTGTCGGTACAGTCGCATCTGTTATTCAGATGTTAAAACTGCCTGATGGCACCGTTAAAGTCCTTGTTGAAGGTCTACGACGCGCACGTATTACAAGTTTGACTGATAATGGCGAATATTTTTTAGCGCAAGCGGAATATTTGGCAACAGAACAAAATAATGAGTCTGAACACGCTGCGTATGATGAAACGACAGCGGGTTCTCAATCATCAGACGCACTTGATGAAAAAGAAAACGAAGTATTGTATCGCACTATTGTTAGCCAGTTTGAAAGCTATATAAAACTGAATAAAAAGATCCCACCTGAAGTATTAACCGCATTACATGCAATAGAGCAAGATCAGCTAGATAAACTGGCGGATACCATTGCTTCTCATATGCCACTAAAATTAGCGGATAAACAACGCGTTTTAGAAATGGCGAATATCGCTGAGCGTGTTGAGTTTTTGATGGCCATGATGGAGTCAGAAACTGAGTTGCTGCAAGTCGAAAAACGCATCCGTAATCGTGTCAAAAAACAGATGGAAAAAAGCCAGCGCGAGTATTATCTGAATGAGCAAATGAAAGCCATTCAGAAAGAGCTAGGCGAAATGGATGATGCACCAGATGAATATGAATCGCTAAAACGTAAAATCGAAGAAGCGAAAATGCCAAAAGAGGCACAAGAAAAAGCAGAAGCAGAATTGCAGAAGCTGAAAATGATGTCTCCAATGTCAGCGGAAGCTACCGTAGTCCGTAGCTATATCGATTGGATGGTGCAGGTACCATGGCATAAGCGTAGCAAAGTCAAAAAAGACTTAGTGAAAGCCCAAGAAGTGTTAGATACCGATCACTACGGTTTAGAGCGTGTGAAAGACCGTATTTTAGAGTATCTGGCAGTGCAAAGCCGTGTCAGTAAAATTAAAGGGCCAATTCTTTGTTTAGTTGGGCCTCCAGGTGTGGGAAAAACCTCTTTAGGGCAATCTATTGCTAAGGCTACGGGTCGACAATATACCCGTATGGCATTAGGTGGGGTGCGTGATGAAGCTGAAATTCGCGGTCACCGTCGTACCTATATCGGTTCAATGCCAGGTAAGCTGATTCAAAAGATGGCAAAAGTCGGGGTTAAAAACCCACTATTTTTATTGGATGAAATTGACAAAATGTCATCTGATATGCGTGGTGATCCTGCCTCTGCGCTGTTGGAAGTACTTGATCCAGAACAAAATATTGCATTTAACGATCACTACTTGGAAGTGGATTACGATTTGTCTGATGTGATGTTTGTTGCAACATCCAACTCGATGAATATTCCTGCGCCATTGTTAGATCGTATGGAAGTGATCCGTCTTTCTGGTTATACAGAAGATGAAAAACTGAATATTGCGAAAAAACATTTACTGTCTAAGCAAATTGAACGCAATGCCTTGAAAAAGAATGAGTTAACTATCGATGATAGTGCTCTGATGAGCATCATTCGTTATTACACTCGCGAGGCTGGCGTCCGTGGTTTAGAGCGTGAAATCTCTAAATTGTGCCGTAAAGCAGTTAAAGCGCTATTGATGGACAAAAAGCTTAAGCACATTGAAATCAACGCAGATAACCTGAAAGATTATCTGGGTGTTCGCCGTTTTGATTATGGTCAAGCAGACACAGAAAGCCGTGTTGGACAAGTTACAGGCCTTGCTTGGACTGAAGTTGGTGGTGACTTACTTACTATCGAAACTGCATGTGTGCCTGGTAAAGGTAAGCTGACTTACACCGGTTCTTTAGGTGAAGTCATGCAGGAGTCTATCCAAACGGCATTAACGGTTGTTAGAGCTCGAGCGGAAAAACTGGGTATCAATAGCGATTTCTATGAAAAGCGTGATATTCACGTTCACGTACCGGAAGGGGCGACGCCAAAAGATGGCCCAAGTGCGGGTATTGCGATGTCAACGGCTTTAGTTTCTTGCTTAACAGGTAACCCAGTTAGAGCTGACGTAGCAATGACAGGTGAAATTACGTTAAGAGGATTAGTTTTCCCGATAGGCGGTCTGAAAGAGAAATTATTAGCTGCACATCGTGGTGGGATTAAAACAGTATTAATTCCTAAAGAAAACGAACGTGATTTAGAAGAAATTCCTCAAAATGTGATCGCGGATCTTGAAATTCACCCTGTGAAAACGATTGAAGAAGTTCTTTCGTTGGCTTTAGTTAACCCGCCTTTTGGCGCTGAAGTAGTTAAAAAGAAAGCTAAAAGAGTGAGCTGAATCAAGAAGTTTGTATAAAATTAAGGCTGACAGCTAATTTAGAGCTTGTCAGTCTTTTTTTTCATCGCTAATTTAACGATGATTCTGATAATTGTTTGTATGCAATCTGTTCTCTTGCCATTGGTAATCAGGATTGATATAACGGCTGCATATTAATTAACTATACTAATTACTGCTATAGTTAATTAAGAGATTTATAGTCCAACTAATATGGGGATGATAAGAGTGAATAAAGCTCAACTGATTGATCAAATCGCTTCTGATGCGAATATTTCTAAAGCTGCAGCAGGTCGTGTTGTTGACGCGTTCGTTGCTACTGTAACGGGTTCTTTGAGTAAAGGGGACGATGTTGCTCTAGTTGGCTTTGGGACTTTCTCTGTTCGTGAGCGTGCAGCACGTACAGGCCGTAACCCTCAAACGGGTAAAGAAATTAAAATCGCTGCGGCGAAAGTTCCTGCTTTCCGTCCAGGCAAGGGTCTTAAAGACGCTGTAAATAGCTAATTAGGTATTTAAGTTTGTCTTTCTCGTATTTTTGCGAAAACTCAAACTGACGGAATGTCTTTAATCAGCTAATATATAAGCGCACCATTGAAATGGTGCGCTTTTTTTTCTTTCTGAGTTAAGATTAGCGTATTATCAGGAAATTGAATTCAACAAAGCGGAGTTAAGCCTTTTTATGATGGAAAATTTACGCACAAAGGCGAATAGTCCTTTGCTCAAAATAATACTGGCGCTGATTATCCTTTCATTCGTGTTGGGTGGCGTTATGATGGGTGGTCTCGGTGGTAATAGTGCAAATAATGCCGCTGAAGTTAACGGGCAATCAATAAGCCGAGAGCAGCTACAGCAGGCTTTTCAACAAGAGCGCCAATCATTACAAGAGTATCTGGGAGATAAATTTTCAGAAGTCGCTAGTAATGAAGAAAGTATGAATTTGCTGCGCCGCCAAGCTCTCGATAACTTGATTAACAATGAACTGATTAATCAGTATGCTAATGAACTACAACTTTCAGCAAGCGATCAGCAAATTGAGCAATATATTTTCTCAATGCCTGTTTTCCAAACAGATGGTCGGTTTGATAGCGAAAAATATCGAGAGATCTTAAGCCGCAACAACATTAACGCGGATAGCCTCGCAGCTCAAATTCGCCAAGACCTTACACGAGCTCAGCTAGGAAAAACCTTTACTGGAACGGATTTCGCTTTACCATCAGAAGTTAAAGCATATGCTGAGTTATTTATGCAAGAACGTGAAATTCGTACTGCAATTTTAGATTTAGCAGAGGTTCAAGCAAAACAAACAGCCTCTGAAGAAGAGTTAAAGGCGTATTATGATGCTAATCAAAATAGCTTTATCTCACCTGAGAAAGTACGAGTAAGCTATGTTGAGATGGATGCCGCATCGATGCCTCCAGCCACAGTGTCTGATGAAGAAGTCAAAGCGTATTATGAGCAAAACCTGAAAAATTATACTCAGGCAGAGCAAAAACAGTACAGTATGATTCAGGCGGATTCTGAAAAAGAAGCGAATGATATCCTGAATGAATTAAAACAAGGCGCGGACTTTGCAACATTAGCAACTGAAAAATCAACGGATAAATTCAGTGCAGCGCAAAAGGGCCTGATTGGTTGGATGGAAGCCGCATCAACGCCAATCGAAATTGTAGATGCAAAATTAACAGAGAAAGGGCAACTTTCTGCGCCTGTTAAATCACAAAATAGCTATGTTATCTTTCGTTTAGATGATATTAAACCGGAATCGATTAAACCGTTTGAGCAAGTTGAAGAAAGTATTAAAACTAGCTTACTTCAAGATAAGAATATTAAACAATTCTATGACTTACAGCAAAAAGTCAGTGAAGCTGCTACGAGTGATATGGAATCATTAGTTTCAGTTGAATCTGTATCTGGTTTGAAAGCGGTGACGACGGATTGGTTTGATAGAACAAATCCACCTGCTGCGCTTAATTTCCCTAAAGTGGTGAGTGAAGTATTTAGCGACCGTTTAGTGGATAAAAATGGCTCTAAAGGGATCAACTCTGACGTGATTAATGTGGAAGGTGACCGTGCATTTATTGTGCGCGTAACAGAGTACAAACCAGAAAACGTTGAACCTTTTGAACAGGTTAAGTCAGAAATTGAAACACTGGTTAAACGTCAAAAAGCCGATGCAGAACTGAAAGCGACGGGCGATAAGCTACTCGCAGAGTTAAAAGCAGGTAAAGGCACTGAAGCGCTAAATGCTGCTGGTGTTAAATTTTCTGATGTTCAGACCGTTTCTCGTTTAATGCCACAAACAGCGGTCATCAATGCGACGATGGAGATGCCACAACCTGTAGATGGTAAACCAAGTTATGCACTTGCGCGTGATGAGTCCGATAACTATGTGCTTATTCAACTAGATAAAGTTACGCTAGGCCAACCGACGGATGATGAGTTAAAGCAATTAACGCGTGAATACCAAGGTGCTATGAGCTCTGCGGTTAACGAAGCTCTGATGCTTAACTTGCGTGAAAATGCAAAAATTGAAGTGCTGAATATTGAATAATTGCGAGCAGCTTCGCAAGTAAAATTGCAACTTCATAAACAGGAGGCTACCTTTGGGTGGCCTTTTGTATTTTTAATATTATTGAAAAGTGTTCCGTATTTTTCTATGGCATCGTTGCATCTCAATACACACAGGAGAACAAATATGTTATGGAATTCAGTTAATCAATGCAGATTAGGTACTGTTCTGCTACTTTCTTTATTATGCTCATTCTCTTTTTTTTCTTTGGCTAAGAAAATTGAGCCAGAAAAAGCCACTGCGGCTGTTATTCAAGAAAAACAAGTAAGTAATAACTCACCATCGACGAGCCATGGCCAGTCTGACAAAGTCAATATCAACTTAGCGGGTGAAGACGAACTTGCAGAAAAACTGACTGGTATCGGTAGGCAAAAAGCGAAAGCAATTGTGGAATATAGGCAAAAATATGGTGCTTTTAATTCCATTGAAAACATTTTAGAGGTTCAGGGGATAGGTCCCGCATTTTTAGAAAAGAATAAAGACAAGCTAACTCTATAGCTAAAATCCCCCATACAAAGTATGGGGGAAATATATAGTGTAGAGGAGATATGCAGTATGAGACTAATATATTAACAGGTTAATAATTAAGCATAAAACTAAGCTTTGTGTAAATAATTTGCGAGCTAAGTCTGATTATTGATATTCATTCAGCACATTTTCCGTACATTTGTTATTTTTATGTTATTAAAAAATAAACTGGTCGGAGTAGTTATGACAACACATATTAAAGTTCATGGTTATCATATAGATGTTTTTCAGCATGTTAATAATGCGCGCTATTTAGAATTCTACGAAGCAGATCGCTGGGAATGGATGAATAAACGTAATTTCATTAGCTGGGCTATAAAGAATAATTTAACAATGGCTGCAGTGAACATTAATGTAAATTACATCCAAGGCGTATTACTTGGTGATGAACTGACGGTTGTGACTCGGATGGATAAAATAGGAAGTAAAAGTGCCGTGTGTTATCAACAAATTATTCGTAATAAAGCAGGTGTTCAAGAGGTTGTTTCAGATGCCTATGTGACATTTGTTTTCATCGATAATATAGAGAATAAAGCGATTGTGATTGATGAACAATTACGTGAGAAACTAGAGTCATTCAAGGTGGGTTCTGAAGATTTCATCTAAAATTAGCCTACCTAGCTTGAATAGTTGTGAATGAGCGAATGGTAGGCTGTGTATTTGATTAACTTATTAGTGCTTTTGTTTTAATGATTGCATAATGGTTTCTTTATCATTTAGATATTCAGCTAAGCCTCTGCTTCTTAAATGGCAGGCTGCGCACTCGCCGCAACCGTCCCCCTGAATACCATTATAACAAGTCAGTGTTTGTTGCCTGATAGTTTCGAGGTGACCATAACTGTCAGCAAGAGCCCATGTTTGGGCTTTATTTAGCCACATTAACGGTGTTTCAAAGCGAATATTTTTGGCAAGGCCGAGGTCTACAGCATGGTTAAGTGCTTTAACAAACTCATCACGGCAATCTGGATAACCTGAAAAATCGGTTTCACATACACCAGTTATTACCGCTTCTGCTTGGACTTGATAGGCGTATATTGCTGCGAGAGTGAGAAATAAAATATTACGCCCAGGTACGAAAGTGCTAGGCAGGCCGCTCGACTCGCTTTCTGTGAAACCAGGAACTGGGATGTTATCTCGAGTTAAGCTGCTAATTGCTAATTCATTGAGTAATGTAACATCTAAGACTTTATGCGCTGTAGCACCTAGAGATACGCTTAACTTTTGTGCAACTTCGATTTCAAAACGGTGGCGCTGGCCATAATCGAAAGTCACACAATGAACTTCATCATAGTTTTGCAAAGCTTGAATAAGACAGGTTGTTGAGTCTTGGCCTCCGCTGAAAACCACAACTGCGCGTTTCATAGGTACTCCTTGGTGATATATCATTTTCAATATGTAATAAGAAGAAAGTGAAACATGTTATCGATACTAAGATGCAATTAATAGTTCTATTTTATCAAGTTAGTTTGATTGAGGTACTATTTATGTGTCAATTTGGTTATTTGTATAAAAATATTCTATAATCTTGGCATTTGGTAACATTTTTATTGTTTTTAAATTATTCGATTTTGCATAATATGCTTATGCGGCTAATAAAATAACGGCAAAAGTATTTGCACCCAAGTCAAGAGAGCAATCATGCTAGATAAAATAGACAAAAAGCTGCTTTGTTTATTGCAAAATGACAGTAGCCTATCCCTAAACACCCTTGCTGAAGCGGTTAATTTAACATCTACGCCGTGCTGGAAAAGATTAAAAAGGCTTGAAGATGAGGGCTATATTCGAGGGCGAGTGACTTTACTCGACGGTGAGAAGCTAGGTTTAGGTTTAACGGTAATTGTGACAATTAAAACACAGCACCATAATAGTGAGTGGTATGAGCAATTTGTTTCTTTTGTCAGTCAACTCCCTGAAGTTCTGATGTTTTATCGTATGGCTGGGGAGTATGATTACCTTATGCAAGTAGAAGTGCATGACATGAAATCATATGACTTATTCTATAAAAAACTCGTCAATGGTGTTCATGGTTTAATTGATGTGACTTCAAGTTTTGCAATGGAAAAAATCAAGTATACGACAGTCTTGCCTATTCCTGATTAACTCCGTAATAACGTAGATGATTACGGCTTCTCATCCTTAGGCATCATTAAATCAATATATTCAAGGCAGTATTACGTGCGATTATTTTCACAACTAGGTTGGTATTTTTTGAGTGAATGGCGGCGCTATCTCGGTGCTGTTTGCTTTCTCATTATCATTGCTATCTTACAATTAGTCCCTCCACGTATCGTTGGTGTGGTTGTTGATGGAATAAGTAAAGGGGCAATGCCAACAACGCAGTTGATTACTTATGTTTCAGTCATGCTGTTGATTGCGCTGGTTGTGTATGGTTTGCGGTATGTTTGGCGTTTATGGTTATTTGGTGCGTCTTATAAGTTAGCCGTGCAGCTACGACAAAAATTTTATCGGCAATTAAGTCTACAAAACCAAGAGTTTTACCTTAAGTACCGAACAGGGGATTTAATTGCACGCACGACGAATGATGTTGACCGAGTTGTATTTGCAGCAGGCGAAGGCGTTTTAACATTGGTTGACTCATTGGTGATGGGGTGTGCGGTACTCATCATGATGAGTGTTGAAATTAGTTGGCAGCTGACTTTACTTGCTCTTATACCAATGCCAATTATGGCACTCGTTATTAAGCGTTATGGGGACCAGCTTCATCAGCGTTTTAAGCACGCTCAAGGAGCATTTTCGTCTTTAAATAATCATGCGCAAGAAAGTTTAACAAGTATCCGTATGATTAAAGCTTTTGGTCTTGAAGACCATCAATCAAATCAATTTGAACAGGTAGCCACTGAGGCTGGGCGTCGCAATATGCATGTTGCTAGAGTTGATGCGCGTTTTGACCCCACCATTTTTATGGCAATTGGTATGGCCAATTTACTCGCTATTGCAGGTGGCAGCTGGATGGTATTAAACGACACATTGACGTTAGGTGAATTAACGAGCTTTGTGATGTATTTAGGGTTAATGATTTGGCCGATGTTAGCGCTAGCATGGATGTTTAATATCGTTGAACGAGGTAGTGCAGCTTATAGTCGTATTTTAAGTTTACTTAATGAGCCATTAGTTATTCAGGATGGTTCGCATTCATTACAGCCTGAAAAGGGAAACTTGAATGTGAATATCATCAGTTTTAGTTATCCAGAAACGACACGAACAGCATTGCATGATATTCGGTTTGACCTAAAACCTGGGCAGTTTTTGGGAATATGTGGGCCAACAGGGGCTGGGAAATCAACATTGTTGACGTTATTGCAACGCCAATTTGATGTTACTGAAGGGGAGATCCTCTATCAAGGCTTACCGCTACCTGAGATTCGTTTAGATGAATGGCGTGGTCGTTTATCTATTGTGAATCAGTCTCCATTTTTATTTTCAGATACAGTTGCAGGCAATATCGCACTTGGGCGACCTAATGCAACTCAGGAGGAAATTGAACAGGCTGCGCACATTGCTTGTGTACATGATGATATCTTACGTTTACCGGAGGGCTATTCTACTCAGGTTGGTGAGCGTGGTGTTATGTTGTCAGGTGGGCAGAAACAACGAATTTCTATTGCAAGGGCTATCTTGCAAAATGCAGAAATTTTGGTGTTAGATGATGCACTTTCTGCCGTTGATGGGCAGACCGAGTTTACAATTTTACAAAATTTAAGTCATTGGCGACAAGGTAGGACTATGATAATTAGCGCTCATCGTCTATCTGCATTGGTTGAAGCAGATAATATTATTGTGCTATCTCAAGGGGCGGTTATTAGCCGAGGTAGACATGAAGCGCTTATTGGACAGTCGGGCTGGTATAAAGATATGTATCAGTACCAACAGATTGAAGCGGCTTTGGATGGTGAGCTATGAGCCAAAAAAAACCGTTATGGCCAGCACTTAAGCGTTTACTTGCTTACGGAAAAGCGTACCGAGGTACTATGGGTATTGCTATTGCAATGCTATGGTTGGCCGCTATTGCAGAGGTCAGTGGGCCTCTGCTAATCAGTTATTTTATTGATAACATGATTGCGAAAAAACAAATCATCATGCCACTGGCTTTATATATGGCCGTTGGTTTTATATTGCTTCAAGTTATTGCTGCATTATTACATTACTATCAAATTATTTTATTTAATAAAGCTTCTGTGGGCGTCGTGCAAACATTACGAACAGATGTGATGAATGCCGCCCTTAGGCAGCCTCTGAGTGCCTTTGATAAACAACCTGTTGGCCAATTGATTTCACGAGTGACAAATGATACTGAAGTGATTAAAGACCTCTTTGTGATGGTTGTGCCGACGGTGTTTCGCAGTTTAGCCCTAATTTGTGCCATGTTAGTTGCTATGTTTTCATTGGAATGGCGTATGGCATCAATTGCAGTGATGATTTTTCCTGCTGTATTTGTTGTGATGCTTATTTATCAGCGCTTAAGCACACCGATTGTACGTCGTGTGAGATCCTATCTTGCGGATATTAACAACGGTTTTAACGAAGTCATTAGTGGAATGACGGTTATTCAGCAATTTGTCCAACAGGCTAGGTTTGGCGAAAAAATGCAAAGTATTAGCCAAGACCATTATTTTGCAAGAATGAAAGCATTAAAACTTGATGGCTTACTATTAAGGCCATTACTAAGTTTACTTTCAGCTTCAGTATTGTGTGGCTTGCTATTGCTATTTGGATTCGAAGGAACGACTACCATTGGTGTTGGTGTCTTATATGCATTTATTAACTATTTAGGTCGCTTGAATGAACCGCTTATCGAATTAACTTCTCAGCAATCGATGCTTCAGCAAGCGGTTGTTTCAGGTGAGCGTGTTTTTGAACTCATGGATAGCCCGCAACAAGGATATGGAGAAAGCAATGAGCCATTACAAGGTGGCTCAATCTCAATTAACCATTTATCTTTCGCTTACCGTGATAACAAAATGGTACTTAAAGATATTAATTTACACGTACCCGATAATAATTTCGTTGCATTGGTTGGCCATACCGGGAGCGGTAAAAGTACCATCGCAAATTTAATCATGGGGTATTACCCGTGGCGGGAAGGGGATATTTTATTAGATGGTCGTAATTTGAGTTCACTATCTCATCAAGTTTTACGTCAGGGTATTGCAATGGTGCAACAAGACCCTGTTGTTCTTGCGGCTTCTTTTTTTGATAACGTCGCACTAGGACGAGAGGTTAGCCAAGATAAAGTTTGGGAAGTTCTTGAAACTGTTCAGCTTGCTGAGTTGGTTCGTGAGTTACCTGATGGGCTCGATACTGTACTAGGTGAACAAGGAAACACTTTGTCTGTTGGACAAAGGCAATTATTAGCGATGGCTCGAGTGCTTGTGGTCACACCGAAAATTTTAATTTTGGATGAAGCGACAGCAAATATTGACTCAGGGACAGAGCAAGCGATACAAAAAGCATTACGAATGATCCGTCAACATACTACGCTAGTCGTGATAGCTCATCGTTTATCAACAATCGTTGATGCTGACCAAGTTGTTGTGTTACATCGTGGTGCAATTGTTGAGCAAGGTAAGCATTTGCAGCTTTTACAGCAAAAAGGACGTTATTATCAAATGTACCAGTTGCAACAAGTTGGGGAATCATTGAATGCCCGTTGTGATGCTGAAATTGAGAGTATAACTAGTTAATTATTCTGCACTCTTATAATGCAAGACCTAAAGCCACTCATTCGAGTGGTTTTTTATTTTGTTATTTCCTATTGAATTATATGGATAAATATATTTTGGCACACGATTTGCTATAACGTCAGTGCTGTTCAAGATATTGAGCGGCTTATTCACCTGACTTATAGGAGTGAGCATGAAATATATCATTGCAATCATTAAGCCATTTAAATTAGATGAAGTCCGAGAAGCACTATCAGATATTGGTGTTCAAGGGCTTACTATTACTGAAGTTCGAGGGTTTGGACGACAGAAAGGACATGCCGAATTATATAGGGGAGCTGAATATACTGTCGATTTTTTACCTAAAGTACGTATGGAAATAGCAGTTTCTGATGAGTTAGTAGACCAGGTAATTGAAACAATCGAAAAAAAAGCTTATACGGGCCAAGTTGGGGATGGAAAAATATTTATTTTGTCATTAGAGCAAGCTGTACGTATTCGTACAGGTGAAAAACAAGACGAAGCACTGTAGGAGAGCAATTATGCGCAAAGGGTTCCAATACTTATGTCTATTGATATCAATGGGGAGTTTTCCAATAACGGTGCTTGCAGCAGAGGAAACCCTAGATAAAGCGGATAACGCATTTATGATGATAGCGACTGCTTTAGTTATTTTCATGATACTTCCAGGTATCGCATTATTCTATGGTGGGCTACTAAGAAGTAAAAATGTTCTTTCTTTAATGGCTCAAACCGCGGTTATTTTTGCTTTAGTGTCTGTTATTTGGATTGTTTATGGGTACAGCTTAGCTTTTAGTGAGGGAAATGATTTTATCGGTGGTTTTAGTCAGATTATGTTAAAAAATATCACTGTTGAAAGCTTATCTGGACCGATCCCCCAATTTATTCACGTTGTTTTTCAGGGGGCATTTGCATGCTTAACGGTTGCATTGGTGGTTGGTGCATTAGGGGAGCGGATTAAATTTTCTGCAATCTTAATTTTTACGGTTATTTGGACGACATTTGCTTATTTACCAATGGCACACATGATATGGGGCGGCGGTATTTTGTCGCAAGATGGCGCACTAGATTTCGCAGGGGGGACGGTTGTTCATATTAATGCGGCTGTTGCTGGTTTAGTTGGTGCTTACTTACTTGGACATCGTACTGGATTAGGAAAAGAGGCTATTAAACCACATAACTTACCTATGGTGTTTATGGGAACCTCCATACTATTCATTGGTTGGTTTGGTTTCAATGCAGGTTCTGCCGGAAGTGCTAATAGTATCGCTGCATTAGCGTTTGTGAACACTATCGCAGCTGCAGCTGGAGCTATTTTATCATGGACTTTAGCTGAGTGGCTTTTCAGGGAAAAACCTTCATTATTAGGCGCTTGCTCTGGTTGTTTAGCTGGGTTAGTTGGGGTTACACCAGCGGCAGGAACGGTTGGGGTCGGTGGGGCATTAATTATAGGGGTATTGTCTGGGGTGGCAGGTTTATGGGGTGTTGTGATTTTAAAGCGTCGATTAAAAGTTGATGATGTTTGCGATGTTTTTGGCGTTCACGGTGTCTGCGGGATTTTAGGTTGTTTACTTACGGGGGTATTTACTTCAACGACATTAGGTGGAAGTGGCTTTGCAGAAGGTATTACGATGATGAAACAAGTCGGAATTCAAGCCGTTAGCATATTAGTTTGTGTTGTTTGGACTGCAATCGTTGCTTATATCGCATTTAAAGTAGCAGCGAAAACGTCAGGTTTACGCATTAATGTCGAAAAAGAAAGGGAAGGTTTAGATATTACTTCTCATGGTGAAAGTGCTTATAATTAATCATTAGCGTAATGATAATGACAGGATAATACTGTGCTTTGTGTAAATTGATAATGGCAGCTTATTGCTGGCTGCCATTACCTTTTAAAACAGATTAATCTACCTTCCTAAGTAAGTAATCACTTACTCTAAACTCTGCTTTATTTATGGGGTTGCCTATGACGAATTACACCTTCTTGGACTGCGGTTGCAACAAGCTCACCTTGTAAATTATAGATTTGTCCTTTAACAAAACCTCTTCCACCAGATGCTGAAGGGCTTTCTACGGCATACAGTAACCAATCATCAATTTTGAATGGGCGATGGAACCACATGGAATGATCAATCGTTGCGACTTGTAGATCTCGTTCCATAAAGCCTCTACCATGCGGTTGCAATGCAGCGGGAAGGAAGTTGTAGTCAGATGCATAACCTAACAAATAGTGATGTAGCGAAGGGAGATCAGGTAGCTGCCCTTTCGCTTTGAACCAAATATAGCGAAACGGTTCTTGAGGTACGGAATCGAATGGACTGTAAAACTCAACAGGACGAAATTCAAAGGGAGTTGGCCTAAGAGCATATTTTTTAACTGATTCAGGTAATTTATCAGCTAAACTTTGCACAATATCATCTTGAGAAATTAATGTTGTAGGAGGTGGTACATCTGGCATCAAGTTTTGATGATTATAACCTTCTTCTTGGGATTGAAATGATGCGGTCATAAAGAAGATAGGCTTGCCATTTTGAATGGCGCTCACTCGACGTGCGCTAAAACTTCCGCCATCGCGTAAAATCTCAACGTCATAAACAATAGGGCGAGAGCTATCACCTGGACGTAAAAAATAACTATGAAAAGAATTAATCGCTCGCTCTTCAGGTATGGTTTGTTTCGCTGCATACATGGCTTGCCCAACAACTTGTCCGCCAAAAACTTGAGGCAAACCAAGGTCTTCACTTTGTCCTCGAAAAATACCTTCTTCAATTTTTTCGAGTTTGATTAGGCTAATTAGATTCTGTAATTCTGGGCTCATAGTCATCTTAGTTCTGTTATATGTGAATGAGATACTCGCATTTTCCCATTATTTATCCTGAATAGGTAGGTTAATTGTTATCGAATAAATTCAGGTTACGCATTGTTACATTTGGAAATATAAATGTATTATTCTACCAATATTAGTTATACTTTTTGTTACTTAACAATCAGAAAATGATTTGTCTATTCCGATTATTTAAAAATGTTTTAGTAAACATTGTATTATAGGTAATAACTATGAAGTTTTTTCGCTACATTGTTAGCTTATTAGTACTTTTAATGTTGGTTGGCTGTGAAGGGAATAGCACAAAGCCCAACGAGAAAGCACTTAATGCTAAAAATAGTAATAATAACCAGACGGTAGATTCAGGGAAAATCGAGGGCCGTGTGGTAATTTTACAGAATACGGCTTTACCCGAAGGTGCGGTGGTTACAATCACTCTGGCAGATACAACGGTAGCGGACTTACCAGCGCTAATATTATCTCAAAAATATTATAATTCAGTGAATAATCGCCCAACAATTCCTTTTGAGCTTACTTACCAAAAAAATGAAGTTCGGCAGGAAGGTAGACTCGTTGTTAATGCAACCGTGAATGCAAATGGAAAACTATTATACATCAGTGATGGTGTTGCTGAGGTTATCAATAACGGCATCACAACAAATGTTGAATTATTGATGGTGTCTGCAAATTAGCGATTTTTTCGTTGAGTTGCTATTTCTATTGGTTCTTTGTGTAATAAATCGTCACTTAATCATGGGTTTCTTGCTATTTAAACGACTATCAAGCATAATGCCCCTGCTTTGAAAGAAGCAATCAATGGGGGCTCTGTTGGTTCTCCCGCAACGCTAACTTGTTAACTTGGTCAGGTCCGGAAGGAAGCAGCCATAGCAGGGGTCGTGTGTGCCGGGATGTCGCTGGCAGGGCTCCCACCCAATTCTAGGCGCTCTTTTCTGTATA
Organism: Providencia rettgeri; assembly: GCF_023205015.1. Taxonomy (NCBI): domain Bacteria; kingdom Pseudomonadati; phylum Pseudomonadota; class Gammaproteobacteria; order Enterobacterales; family Morganellaceae; genus Providencia; species Providencia rettgeri. Next base: position 1,000,883 of record NZ_CP096258.1, read on the forward strand.
TCAATTCATATATTCTAATCTGTTATAAATATAATCTTTAATTGTTTTTCTTTTTTTTCTTTTTCTTTATTTTTATAAATGTAAATTAATTTCATTAACTTAAATAATTTCAAAAGTTAAAAAGGAAAGTTTAAGAATACAACATTAGTTGTTGATTATTGTCATAAGAAAAAAGGTGGTTAAAATGAAAAGCAATAAAAGTTCTATTAGCATAATTATAATGCTAAGAATAAAGTAACAATTACACCACATCCAGCCGATAAGTGTATTTACCGGCTATAACCATTCACTATCTGTGCGTATTAATGAGGTATTATCTAACAAACTTCCAAACAGAAGCAGGGATTTTATCATAAAGCTTATTCATTGTGAGTTCAGCTAAGCGGTGATCCGCAGCCGAATAGAATAGCTCTAGCTCATCATCAGATAATTCATACTTATTTTTCTCAATGACACGCTCAAGAGTTTCAATTGTGGTGCATTTTCTTAAACGCATCAGATAATCAAATTTGGTCATAATAGCCTTTCTTTTGTGCAAAATTACTTATTAACATATGGTTTTAGAGTTTGAACTAAAGATAAATAATATCTTTAGGTTTTGCTGGCTAGACACTTTAGGTCATCATCCAGCACAGTAACAAGGCTCTGATTCATTGCTTCCCAGTCTATAATTTCACTGAGGGTGATGACCGGGCTGCCGAATAAATCATAGGTCTCATCGAGGTACTCTTCGATAAGAGATATAACAAGGTTTTCTTTTGGATATTTGATTTTAAACCGCCATACAAATGCAGCGATATGTTCAATAAGTTCATTCAAGGCCGCGCTTTGAGGGGAGCTTAAATCATTAACCCAGTGTGTATTTGTTTTTTGTAAGCTTAAAATAGCTTCTCTATTGAGACTATTACATAAATATTTTAGTTCTGCGATATCGTGTTTTTTGGGTGAGTATTCATCCATAATCACCTCCGTAGGCGAATCTGACTTTTGCTGTGTGTATTTTTTATCAATAATAATATCATGTTAACTAATTAAAGCACCTATGTTCAATATAAAAGTTCATGTTAATATATTGAAAAATATAAGATTATTGCTAGTTCGTTAAACTTTTCGAAGATTATTAATATAATACATAAGCGATATTCGAATACGGACTGGCAGCTCGGACTAAACTAGCCGCGATATAATAATAGCATTATTATCACACATGTCACCACCAATAAACTACTTTTTTCTAATTTATTAGCGAGCGGTTGAAACTGCAGTTGTGTACGTTCTACTTGAATCAATTTTATGAAGTATTTAAATTATAGTTTAACCATCGGTTATTTTAGTACAGAGAATATGAAGTGTTTACACAAAAGATGTTATAAAAATTATTATCCCATTTAATTCATTCAAATAATTTATTTTTACTAATAACATAATTAAAAATAAAAAAGCTTCTGTCTAAAATAGACAAAAGCTTTTTTTGTTGAAAATAACTTAAAGGTAGAGGTTTAAGGTTACCCCTGGTTTTAGGTCGGCCATTTTAACACCTGAATTCCACGTCATGAGGTCATTGAGCTTTATGCCATGACGTTTTGCAATGCTATAGTAGGAATCGCCTTTTCTTACCTTATAAGTTTTTGTTTTACGATTGCCCACCGTAGACGCTGTATTGGCAACTTTTAATATTTGCCCTGGTTTGATGACACTCGCAGTTTTTAACCCATTCAACTTTTGAATATTTTTCGCGGTAGTGTTGAATTTTTTGGCGATACTTGCAACGGACTCACCTTTGCGCACTTTATATGTGGCTATTTTAGCCCTATTTTGGCGCGCACTAGAAATTGCGGTGGATTGCCCTGTTTTTATTTGCTGGTTTTGTTGCGCGGCTAAACGGATCGTGTTTAAAACATCTTGGTCTGACAGTGATACTTTGAATTGTTCAGCCTTTGCAGTAGGTAACATAATATAATGGGGGCCATTTGGCGATGTTATACCTCGAGTATAACCAGAATTATACGTTTTTACCGATTCAACAGTTAGCCCAGCCAACTCTGCAGCTTGAGATAAGGTGATTTGCTGGCCGACATCAATTTGAGTGAGTGCTCTATTTTTATTACTGGTTGGTAAATTAACTTGGTACTTTTCAGGATTTTTTAATACTTGGCTAAGAGCTAAGATTTTAGGCACATATTGTTTGGTTTCTTTTGGTAAAGAGAGTGACCAAAAATCAGTCGGTAACCCGGCTGCTTCATTTTTCTTAATGGCGTTTTGTACACAACCTTCCCCACAATTATAGGCAGCAAGCGTGAGTTCCCAGTCATGGCCGAACATGACATTTAAGTTTTCGAGAAGATCAAAGGCTGCTTTAGTTGAAGAAACTACATCTCTGCGTTCATCAACCCATTGAGTTTGCTTTAGGCCATAAGAACGCGCAGTAATGGGGACGATTTGCCATAGGCCAGCAGCTTGTGCTGGAGAGGTCGCTTTAGGATTAAATGAACTTTCAACAATAGGAATTAATGCTAATTCCATCGGTAAATTTCGCTCATTGATTTCGTCTACGATGAGGTACATGTATGGCTCAGCTCTTAATGCCACATCGTAGACAAAACGTTGTTTATTTAAATAACTGTTTGCGAGCTCCCTAATTTGAGGTTTATCAGGGATATCCATTTTTAGCTCATCGCTAACATAACCCCATAAGTCATAATCGACCTTAGGTAATTGCCGACTGGCAGCTTGGTTATGTGGTGCAACAGTTTCAATTGTATGGTTAGTTGGAGTTTTGTTCTGCTTAATTTTTTTTGGGGCAGTTTGGCATCCGGCCAACAGAACAATGGCGATAAGCGTCGCGATTATCTTCATTCTTTTCTATTGTTCTTCATTCTGATGTTTAAAAGTCGAACAATAATACTTATCCCGCTCCGATATGACAATCATTAAACTTTAATATTGGTCTTTTAATTGACGCAATAGGGTGAAAACAGCCCTTAAAGGTGGATTTTGCACATTAATATTGAGTTTTTTCTGTAATTGAATATTATCGCATTGCAGAAAGATATTGATTTTTCTCTCTGTTTTCAATGAAGTAGGTACTGTTGGTTGATGTTTGTCACGTATTTGCGTTATTTTTTGTAAATATTGAGTGATGGCTTCATTTTCAGGCCATACATGGTGTGCAAATTTGAGATTAGATAAAGTATATTCATGAGCACAGCAAATTAAGGTTTCATCAGGAAGCCCGGCAATTTTTTGGATTGATTCGAACATTTGCTCAGGGGGTCCTTCAAATATTCGTCCGCAACCTGCAGAGAATAGGGTGTCACCACAGAATAGATAAGGTGCTTGGTAAAAGCCGATATGCTCAGCGGTATGGCCCGATAATGAAATAACCTGTAGATTGAACTCGTTAATGATAACCTTATCACCGTTTTCGACTATTTCTGTTGCCCCTTTAGGTTGGGTTTCTTTTGGGCCAAAAACAGGAAGTGTTGTAAATTTGCTTAAAATCCCTTTTACACCGCCAGTATGGTCATTATGGTGGTGAGTTAACAAGATAGCGACAGGCGTTAGTTGCTTGGCTGTCATTATTTCAAGCACGGGTTCTGCCTCTGCAGGGTCAACGATGATACACTGTTGGTGGCTATCGACTAAAACCCAAATGTAGTTATCGTTTAAAGCGGGTACTCGAATTAACTCCATAATGACCTCGATACTTGCTAATAGTTAATAGGGGAATTTCATGAAGCCTGCACGTATTGATAAAAAAATTCAAATGCCTGTTAGTTGGTCTGATATTCCTTTTGGAGAACAATACCGTCAAGCTATAGAAAATCAACTTAGCCCTTGGTGGCCGAAGATATTCGGCTTTCATCTGCTTAAGTTAGGCCATTTAAGTACTGAAATCCATACCGAAGACTGCCTAATTTCCCATCAGTTTAATGTTGGTACTGGTGATCCCCGTTTTAATCTTATCGCCAAGCCCGAAGCATTACCATTAACCCAGAAATCTATAGATGCCTGCCTAATGACTCATTGTTTAGCCTATAGCCATGACCCTCATTGGCTTTTACGGGAAGTTGACCGGGTACTAATTGATGATGGTTGGTTAATTATTTCAGGTTTTAACCCTTTTAGTCTCGCTGGAATGGCGAAACTCGTACCTATCTTGCGTAAACGGCAGCCTTATTGTAGCCGTTTTTTTCCGTCTGTCAGGGTGTTTGATTGGCTAAGTTTATTAAACTACGAAGTTTTATATCATCGTAACTGCCAAATATTCCCTTGGCTGAGTGCGCATAGGCGAATGAATAAAAGCTGTGGGGGGATTGGGGCTTTAAGTGTTATTGTGGCGCGGAAACGGACGTATCCATTAACTCCGACACCACTAAAATTCAAACAACCAAAGGTTAAGATTGGAACGGCGCTTGGTGCTGCGAAGGAGATCAGTAAATCAATGAAGATAAACGACCCTTCTTAATTTTGAGCGGGTTGGTAACCTGTATCTTCCTTGGTTGGTGCTAAAGCCGCAGCGCGAGCCAGCTCATCACATTTTTCATTTTCAGGGTGACCTGCATGGCCTTTGACCCAGCGCCAATCAATAGTATGTCTTTGAATTGCTTCATCAAGGCGCTTCCATAAATCCACATTGACCACGGGGGATTTATCGGCTTTGCGCCATTGTTTGCGTTTCCAACTGTGGATCCATTGGGTGATCCCTTGGCGTACATATTGGCTATCTGTGGTTAGTATAATATCACAAGGTCGCTTTAGGGATTCAAGAGCGACAATGGCTGCAAGTAGTTCCATACGATTATTTGTGGTCATAAAATAACCATCGCTTAAGGTTTTTTCGTGTTGCTGATAACGAAGAACCACCCCGTATCCTCCTGGGCCTGGATTGCCCAAACAGGAACCATCCGTGAAAATTTCTACCTGCTTTGTCATTTCTGGTACACTCTATATTATTCATTCACCTCTAGTTTGACACAAAAAAACATGATGAGCACGGTGATAACCAGACAAATTGTCCTTGATACTGAAACCACGGGTATGAATAAGCTTGGGGTTCATTATGAAGGACACAATATTATTGAGATTGGTGCGGTTGAAGTTATTAACCGCCGTTTAACTGGGCGTAACTTTCACGTCTATATTAAGCCAGACCGTTTAGTTGACCCTGAAGCATTTGAAGTTCATGGGATCAGTGACGAATTTTTACAGGATAAACCTGTTTTTGCAGAAATTGCGGACGAATTTCTTGAATTTATTCGTGGTGCAGAACTTGTTATTCATAATGCCCCCTTTGATATCGGGTTCATGGATTATGAATTCCGTAAACTCAATAAAGGTATTCCGCCTACGCAAGAGTTTTGTACTATCACTGATAGCTTAGTATTGGCTCGCAAACTTTTTCCTGGTAAACGGAATAACTTGGATGCGCTATGTGACCGTTATTTAATTGATAACGCTAAACGAACATTGCACGGGGCGTTACTCGATGCTGAGATCCTGTCAGATGTCTATTTGGCAATGACGGGCGGGCAAACTTCATTATCATTTTCGATGGATTCAGAATCTGCTAATAATGAGCAAGAGTATGAAATTCAAAGGATTGAGCGACCACAGAGTGGTCTTAGAGTCATTTTTGCTTCTGATGAAGAACTCATTGCCCATGAAGCCCGATTGGATATTGTTGATAAAAAGGGCGGGAAACCTTGTCTTTGGCGGCAACCTTCTGATGAAGTTGAAAATCTACATTAATAATTCAATACATTATTAATGTATGTGTATGAATTTATATGACTGAGCTTCCTTAAGGCTAAAAACTGCTCAACTGCGCGATTTTACAAGAAAAAGTGTTGACGAGTTCTTCAAGTCTTCGTAATATGCATGGCGTTCCCAACAGGGAACATCAGGAGCGGTAGTTCAGTTGGTTAGAATACCTGCCTGTCACGCAGGGGGTCGCGGGTTCGAGTCCCGTCCGTTCCGCCAAATTATAACGCCACGCTAATTTATTAGCGTGGCGTTTTTTTTAGGTTTTCATCCCGTATAAAATGCTTGCGTAACTTATCTTAAATTAGCTGCATTCAGGTGGTTAAGGTTAGTAAATATGCAGTCCTTCAATTAGATATTTCTTCAGTCTATTCGTCACTTGATGTTAACAGAGACACTTTTTTCAATTCATGTTACTTCTATCTATTAATAGTCATTAGAAAGGCTAGGTCTTTTACTCAACTCAAACAAAAATATTCGGGCATATTGCGCTTTTTTTTGTCTAAAACTTTGCCAATTATCACTAATGTGGCAGCTAAATGTGCTAGAAGCATAAATCACCTTGATCCCAGACACTGAACTCAGGTTTAATAAGGTTAGTCACTTGCGCAAAAATATAAGTCTTAAGGGATATTTTGCGCAATGGAATGGATTCAGCTTTGCGGCAGTTCAATTTATTAGCGATCTGCTGCCATGAACATAGCAAATATTGCGGTATGGGTAGAATTGGGTTACTTTCAATCGCTCTATTCGTGAAATGCTCAGTTTGTTGGCGATGTGTTGTGGTTTCTTCGGGAAGGCAACATGTGGCGATACATTGGTAAATTGGCGTTTTCACATGTTACAGCGAAATTAAAGTAGCACTATCTGTATTGCGTTGAAAAAATTGGTTTAAGTACGTTTTTATCCTACCTGGAGTATACTGATGACGACTCGTAAAACCCTTGCTAATGCTATCCGCTTTCTAAGTATGGATGCGGTTCAAAAAGCAAAATCAGGGCATCCTGGCGCGCCAATGGGCATGGCTGATATTGCTGAGGTCCTGTGGCGTGACCATATGAATCATAACCCAGCAAACCCACACTGGGCAGATCGTGACCGTTTTGTTTTATCAAATGGCCATGGTTCTATGTTGATCTATAGCTTGCTGCATCTTGCAGGTTATGACTTACCTATCGAAGAGTTAAAAAACTTCCGCCAATTACACTCTAAAACACCGGGCCACCCAGAATATGGCTATACTCCAGGCGTTGAAACAACAACCGGTCCTTTAGGTCAAGGTATTGCAAACGCAGTGGGCTTTGCGGTTGCAGAACGCACATTAGCAGCGCAGTTCAACCGCCCTGGTCATGATGTTGTAGACCACCACACTTATGTGTTTATGGGTGATGGTTGTATGATGGAAGGTATCTCGCATGAAGCGTGTTCTTTAGCGGGTACACTGAAATTAAATAAACTGATCGCATTTTATGATGACAACGGCATCTCTATTGATGGTGAAGTTGAAGGTTGGTTTACTGACGACACAGCTGCACGCTTTGAGTCTTATGGCTGGCATGTTATCCGTGATATCGACGGACATGATGCATCGCAGATCAACGCAGCAATCAATGAAGCGAAGAAACAAGCTGATAAACCAACACTGATTATATGCAAAACGGTCATTGGTTTTGGTTCACCAAACAAAGCCGGTTCTGAATCTGTTCACGGTGCACCTTTAGGTGATGCTGAAATCGCAGCAACTCGTGAAGCACTTGGTTGGAACTACGGTCCATTCGAAATTCCTAAAGATATTTATGAAGCTTGGGATGCTCGCACAGCAGGTAAAGAAAAAGAAAACGCGTGGGATAAAAAATTCGCCGCGTATGCAGCGCAATTCCCTGAATTAGCTGCAGAGTTCACTCGTCGTATGAATGGTGAATTACCGGCTAACTTTGACGCAGATGCGAAACAATTCGTTGAAAATCTTCAGCAAAACCCAGCGAATATCGCAAGCCGTAAAGCATCACAAAACGCATTAGAAGCATTCGGTAAAGTATTACCTGAGTTTATGGGCGGTTCTGCTGACTTAGCGCCAAGTAACTTAACCATGTGGTCAGGTTCGAAAGCGCTGAATGTTGACCCTGCGGGTAACTATATTCACTACGGTGTTCGCGAATTTGGTATGTCAGCTATCATGAACGGTATTGCGTTACATGGTGGCTTCATTCCTTATGGCGCGACATTCTTGATGTTCGTTGAATACGCACGTAATGCGGTTCGTATGGCAGCACTGATGAAAGTGCGTAGCATCTTTGTTTATACTCACGATTCTATTGGTCTGGGTGAAGATGGCCCGACTCACCAACCAGTTGAGCAACTGGCGAGCCTGCGTGTGACACCAAATCTCAGCACATGGCGCCCTTGTGACCAAGTTGAATCTGCGGTGGCATGGAAATATGCTATTGAACGTAAAGATGGCCCAAGCGCATTAATTTTCTCTCGTCAAAACTTAGAGCAACAACCTCGTACCGCTGAGCAATTAGCCAATATTGAGAAAGGGGCTTATATCCTGAAAGATTGTGCAGGTACGCCTGAATTAATCTTTATTGCGACAGGTTCTGAAGTGGAGCTGGCTGTTAAAGCTGCAGACCAATTAACGTCAGAAGGCCGTAAAGTTCGCGTTGTATCAATGCCTTCAACTGATGCATTTGATAAACAAGATGCGGCATACCGCGAAGCTGTTTTACCTGCTAACGTGACAGCGCGTGTTGCTATCGAAGCGGGTATTGCAGATTACTGGTTCAAGTACACTGGCTTAAACGGTGCCATCATCGGTATGCATACCTTTGGTGAATCTGCTCCAGCGGAAGAGCTGTATAAAGAGTTCGGCATCACTGCAGAAAAAGCGGTTGAAGCAGCGAAATCTCTTCTGAAATAAGTGATTGCCTTTTTGGGGGATTCAAGAGCTGAATATCCCTCGTAATCATATTTTGCTGAACAACGGCGAGTGATAAAGCTAGGCGTTGTTTTTTTGTGCACCAATATATGATTTTCTATTGCGTTCTGTAAATATATCCCTTACTCTAACCTTAGATAAGCTGAACCGTTTCAGTTGCGTGTTACTGAATGAAAATATTTTTTAAAAATGTCGGTTGAAGCACACTTTTGATGTTTTACAGCTAAAATGAGCAGTAGAGTGAGTGCGAGTCAGTTATCCTTAGCAACCGTGTGATTTTGCTTAGATACAAGGTGTAGAATGGCAATCAGGGTAGCAATAAACGGCTTTGGCCGCATTGGTCGAAGTGTTTTAAGAGCGTTGTATGAATCAGGCCGTCGGGCAGAGATTGTCGTGGTAGCGATTAATGAACTGGCTGAACCTGAAGGTATTGCGCATTTGCTTAAGTATGATTCCAGTCATGGGCGTTTTGCTTGGGATGTACGGCTTAATGGCACACTTTTGCAAGTTGGTGATGACAATATTCGCTTATTTCATCAACCGGCTATTCATGAATTACCTTGGAAAGAGTTAGGCATTGATGTTGTGTTGGATTGCAGTGGAGCCTATGGCACAAGGGATGATGGTTTACAACATTTAGCCGCAGGTGCTAAAAAAGTACTATTCTCTCACCCCGGAACCGATGACCTTGATGCAACGATTGTTTATGGGGTTAACCATGAGACTTTAACCGCCCAAGACAAGATTGTTTCCAATGCCTCTTGCACCACCAATTGTATTATTCCAATTATTAAATTACTTGATGAGGCATTTTCGATTGAATCGGGAACGGTGACGACGATCCATGCGTCGATGAATGACCAGCCTGTTATCGATGCCTATCATAAAGATTTACGCAGGACTCGCGCAGCGAGCCAGTCTATCATTCCTGTTGATACCAAGTTAGCGGCAGGAATTACGCGAATTTTTCCGAAATTTAAAGACCATTTTGAAGCCATTTCTGTTCGTGTACCGACGACGAATGTGACAGCGATTGATTTGAGTGTTACCGTACACGACGATGTCTGTGTTGAAAAAGTCAATCAGCTACTGCGAGGCGCTGCACAAGGGCATTTTCGTGGTATAGTGGACTACACAGAATTACCACTGGTCTCGATGGATTTCAATCATGATCCACACAGTGCTATTATTGATGGTACACAAACGCGAGTTAGTGGTAAGCATTTAATTAAAACCCTAGTTTGGTGTGATAACGAATGGGGGTTTGCTAACCGGATGCTAGATACAACATTAGCAATGGCAGCGACAGGTTTAAACTAATTGGCGACTGACAGACAGCAGGGCATGATAATGTTATTGCTTTGCACAGCCGCTAATGGAAACTTTATAGAGAATCAACGAGAGGATTCACCATGTCTGTAATTAAGATGACCGATTTAGACTTAGCGGGTAAACGCGTATTCATCCGTTCTGACTTAAACGTTCCTGTAAAAGATGGCAAAGTTACTTCTGATGCACGTATCCGTGCTTCATTACCAACAATTGAAGCTGCTCTGAAACAAGGCGCTAAAGTCATGGTCACTTCTCACCTTGGTCGTCCGACCGAAGGCGAGTACAACGAAGAGTTTTCACTGCAACCTGTTGTTGACTATCTAGCCGACAAAATAGATTACCCAGTTCGTTTAGTTAAAGACTACCTTGACGGTGTTGAAATCGAAGCAGGCGAGTTAGTTGTGCTGGAAAACGTTCGCTTTAATAAAGGCGAGAAGAAAGACGATGAAACTCTGTCAAAACAATACGCTGCATTGTGTGACGTTTATGTGATGGATGCATTTGGTACGGCTCACCGTGCGCAAGCATCGACTCATGGCGTTGCTAAATTCTCTCCAGTGGCTTGTGCCGGCCCACTACTGAGTGGTGAGTTAGAAGCATTAGGTAAAGCATTAGATAACCCTGCTCGCCCAATGGTTGCGATTGTTGGTGGTTCTAAAGTATCAACTAAACTGACAGTATTAGATTCTCTATCTAAAATTGCAGACCAGCTGATTGTTGGTGGTGGTATTGCAAACACCTTTATCGCAGCAGAAGGCAATAATGTTGGCCGTTCATTATATGAAGCGGACTTAATCCCTGAAGCGAAAAAATTACTGGCTAACTGCCAAATCCCAGTACCAACGGATGTGCGTGTTGCTACCGAGTTCTCTGAAACTGCGCCAGCAACCTTGAAAGCAAGTACTGAAATTAAAGACGACGAACAAATTCTGGATTTAGGTGACGAATCTGCACAGCGCTTGGCTGAGATCCTGAAAAATGCCAAAACTATTCTTTGGAATGGACCTGTTGGCGTATTTGAGTTCCCTAATTTCCGTAAAGGTACAGAGATCGTAGCAAAAGCAATCGCAGATAGCGATGCATTCTCTATTGCGGGTGGTGGTGACACACTAGCGGCTATCGACTTATTCGATATTGCTGACAAAATTTCATATATCTCTACTGGTGGTGGCGCTTTCCTTGAGTTCGTTGAAGGTAAAAAGCTCCCTGCCGTTGTGATGCTAGAAGAACGTGCTAAAGCGTAATTAATTGTTCATACACAACAGGCAGCACAGGCTGCCTGTTTACCACAGGACCTTTTCACATGTCTAAAATTTTTGATTTTGTTAAACCGGGTGTTCTTACGGGTGATGATGTACAGAAAGTTTTCGCAGTTGCTAAAGAAAATAACTTTGCATTGCCAGCGGTGAACTGTGTTGGTACGGATTCAATTAACGCCGTACTTGAAGCGGCTGCTAAAGTGCGTGCTCCAGTTATTGTTCAGTTTTCTAATGGCGGTGCCGCATTTATCGCAGGTAAAGGCCTGAAAGCTGAAGGCCAACAAGCTGCAATTTTAGGTGCCATCTCTGGGGCTTATCATGTACACCAAATGGCTGAGCACTATGGTGTTCCTGTTATTCTGCATACCGACCACTGTGCGAAGAAATTACTGCCATGGATCGACGGTCTGTTAGATGCGGGTGAAAAGCACTACGCGAAAACCGGTAAACCACTGTTCTCTTCTCACATGATTGACCTGTCTGAAGAATCACTGGAAGAAAATATCGAAATCTGTGCTAAATATTTAGCGCGTATGGCTAAAATCGATATGACACTGGAAATCGAATTAGGCTGTACTGGTGGTGAAGAAGACGGTGTTGATAACACGGGTATGGATAGCTCTGAGCTGTACACTCAACCAGAAGACGTTGCATATGCATACGAAAAACTGAGTGCAGTAAGCCCTCGTTTTACTATCGCAGCTTCTTTCGGTAACGTTCACGGTGTTTATAAACCAGGTAACGTCCAGTTAACGCCAAAAATTCTGCGTAATTCACAAGACTACGTTTCAGAAAAATATAACTTGCCACACAACAGCTTAGACTTCGTATTCCACGGTGGTTCTGGCTCAAGTGCTGCTGAAATCAAAGAAGCAGTAAGCTACGGTGTTATTAAAATGAACATCGACACTGATACTCAGTGGGCAACTTGGGATGGTATTTTACAGTACTACAAAAAGAACGAAGGCTACCTGCAAGGTCAGTTAGGTAATCCAGAAGGTGCGGATAAACCTAACAAAAAATACTATGACCCACGCGTATGGCTGCGTAAAGCACAAGAGTCAATGGTTGTTCGTTTAGAACAAGCATTCAAAGAACTGAACTGTGTTGATGTACTGTAATTAACATTCGTTAAGTTTTTATTTTTAAAATCCCCCAGTGAGGTGACTTGCTGGGGGATTTTTCGATCATGCAGATACGGGGCACTTAGTTATGAGAGTAATTTTAAAAAGAGAGTTTCACTTTGTGTTAGTGGTTTACTCGCCTCGGTGATGGCACATATGCGGTTATGAAAAACAGGAGAATCGTTCATTTCTACCAGTGAGTGGCGAAAATTAATATGAGAAGCATAGTTCTCGGGCAGAATTCCAACATAGTGGCCTGAAGCGATAAAGGTAGCAACGGCCTCAAGGCCAGCGGCTTCAGGGCCTCGGCTAAATTCACCCGATGCTAAAATACTTTCAGTGAATGGGTGTGGCCGATAAACCAATGCTAGATTATGTTTGTTGTTGGCCGTATTCGCAGAAACATAAAGCTTATGGTTTTCTATAAATAAGAATTGATAATTATAACGGCTGTTTTCGTGATACTGTCCCCGAATACCAATTTGAATGGTTCTGTCGCTGAGCGCTCGGTTTAATTGGTTATGATTGAGTATACTCAGCTCTAATTTAACATTAGGTGCCGCTTGGGTAAATTGAGCGATAGTGGCAGATAGATGGCAGAGTGGATCCGTTAAAATATGCTCAATAACACCAATCACTAATGTACCTGATAAAATCCCATGACGCTCATCGACTTCAGTTTTGATGTTATCTAATGCTTTCAAAGCAGTTTTTGCTTTTTCGATAACAAATAAACCTGATTCAGTGAGTTTAAAACCAGAAGGCCCCCTTTCACACAACTGGACTCCGAGTTTTTCTTCAATGTCACGAATATGGCGACTTATCGACGCTTTTGACATATTTAATTTTTTTTCTGCAATGGAAAAACCACCGACTTCAGCGACGGAAGTAAAAACACGTAATGATTTTAAGTCTTTTTCAGTTAATTTTTTATTATGCATATTTATACCTATTACGTGAAATAAATCACTAAATACTAATCTATCTTACTTTTTATTGAGATACAAACTGCATAAATAATGTTTGTTTATTTTAATTATTAAAATTATTTATGTTTTTCATAAAAGGTTTCATTTTATGAAACCATAGGATCAAAAATATCACTTTTATTATTATTAGATATGTATATCTTAAAGTTGTAGTTGTTAATAGATTATTACCAAAGTGGCGCCACAAAATAATAATTAATCCAAATATATATAAATACAAAAGGATTCTCATTTATGGTCACAGATGAATTGTTAACAATAAAATTAGATATGATTACATTTACAGCATTAGGGGCTTTATTATTAATGACTAGTAATGTAATTATAAAGAAATTTCCATTTTTTATGAAATATTCAATTCCTAGTCCGGTGATCGGCGGATTTATATTTTCTATTGCAATGTGGTTAGCTTATCAGTTTAATATTGTTGAACTTAATTTTGATAATACATTATATGACTTATCGATGTATATATTCTTTGTCACAATTGGTTTAATGACAGGTGTTAAACTCTTAGTGAGCGGTGGGAAAATATTACTGATTTATATGGTAATTTGCTGGGGACTGGCATTTATGCAAAATGGTGTCAGTATTGGTTTATCATATGTTTTAGATATTGAGCCATTAGTTGCCATGATGGCAGGCCAAGCCTCGATGCAAGGTGGTCATGGTATGGCGGCATCTTTAGCGCCGCTGATTGAATCTTTTGGCTACGATCAAGCATTGAATGTTGGGTTAGCGGCTTCGACGTTTGGTTTAATTGCAGGATCAATTCTAGGTGGGCCTGTTGGGAACTGGTTAATTCAAAGAAATAAATTAAAAATTGAAACTGATCATGTTGACTTAGAAAATTTAGCAGAAAGTAACAACACTGAAGATAAAGTTACGGCTCAAAAATGCATTATTACTGGGGCGGTCATTTTAAGCATACTTGCTATCGGAATGCCGACAGCAAAATGGATAAGTACAGCGACAGGGTTTACCATTCCTGGACATATTTTTAGTTTATTTATTGGTATCATATTTCACTCAATTAATGAAAGAAAACCAATAATTAAAATATCTCGTAATACAGTAATATTAATTTCTACTTTATCGCTAGAGATGTTTTTAGTGATGGCAATGATGAAATTAAAACTGTGGGAATTATATGAGTTAGCACTACCACTAACTATCATCTTAATATCTCAAGTCATTACAACAATATTAGTCGCTATATTTATTGTTTATCGTGCTTTAGGTAAAAACTATGACGCTGCTGTTATGTCAGCAGGTTTTATTGGTCATGGTTTAGGTGCGACACCGAACGGCTTAGTGGTGATGGATGCTATTTGTAATAAGTACGGTTTATTCTCACGAAAGGCATTCATTATTATTCCAATCGCTGGAACGGTATTAACAGATATTGTTGGTGTCCCTCTATTTGTATTCTTAGCTAACACATTTGGTGGTTAAGAAATAAAAAACAAAAGAAAGAAAACTAAATCTAAGAAGGAATAGTTTGTATGAAAAAATTAACGACTCCTCCACATGTTGGTCATAAAACATTTTTATATTCAGAGTTAGTGACTGAATTAACCAACATTGAAGCGGATATTGCCATACTAGGGATGCCATTTAGTTCAGCTTATAGTGCTCACGCCTTTACCAATGACCAATCTCGTGCCCCACAATATTTACGTGATATGAGCGATCGAATTGTTAGGCATCCAGATCATTATGACTTTGATATTGATGGGCCACTATTACAAGGTCGTGAAGATATTAAATTCGTGGATTGTGGGGATGTTATTCCTGATTTATCAAAGCCTTTGGGAGAGCATCATCAGCGCGCAGCTGAGGCGATCCGGCAATTATTAAGAGCTAAAGCACTTCCCATTGTTTTGGGGGGCGACCATGGGATCACCACGCCTATTTTGCAAGGGTTTGATGAAGTCGGTCCTGTTACTTTAGTGCATATTGATGCACATTTAGATTGGCGTGAAGAGGTCAATGGGGTGGATACCGGCCTTTCAAGCCCGATCCGCCGCGCTTCTGAAATGAAGCATATAGGTGAAATTTTCCAAATTGGTTTACGTGCACAAGGCAGTGGGCGCCCAGCAGATTACCAAGCGGCTAAAGACCATGGTGCGCATGTTATTCCGGCCTATGAACTACATGAGGTTGGGATGCAAGCCATTTTAGATCGGATCCCTGATAATTCGAACTACTATATTAGTATTGATGCAGATGGTATTGACCCGAGTATTATGCCTGGGGTTGATGGCCCAGCTCCCGGTGGAGTGACTTATTTGCAAGCTCGTAGCCTAATTCACGGTTTAGTGAAAAAGGGCCGCGTTGTTGGTATGGATATCGTTGAAATTACTCCAGCCAAAGATATTCCTTCTAAGCTAACTGGGGTGACCGCAGGGCGCTTTGTTGTGAATTTAATTGGAGCATCCATTCGCGCAGGGTATTTTGATAAGAAATAACGCAGCCAATTAGCCAATTAATGTTGTGCTAACAATAAAGTGGGTGATTTATTTCCACTTTATTGTTAATTTGAGGGTGTCCCTTGATGAAACCTTAATTGCCATTGGTTTGCTGAATTTTTTAGCCAAATAGATGAGCGGTTAGTTAGTTTGGTTTTACCCCCATCTTGTTGTTCAAAACTGATATAAGTCATTAACACCGTATTATCACTTAATTGCGAGCAGTGGAAGTTTTCGGCGTAAATCGTTTTAGCTGTTTCATTAGCCAATGACGCTAAGGTATCGAGTTTATCGGTTGAAAAGCCAGAACGACCAAATTCAAAAAAATCCTCATGTAATATCTCGCGAAGAAAATTGCTATTCTGTCGGTTAGTACTGTTATGTAATTTTTTCTCTAATTCAATTAGTTTATTCATCACTCGCGCTCTCCCAATTGTTGTGCCAGTTTTTCGGCGAGTTGAGTCACCGTATCCGAAGTATTTGCTTGGAAATGCATGGCAATTTCCATTTTTTGTGCGGCAGGGAAACCTTCATCTTCTGTTAAAATACGGTGTTGTGGTAGCTTAGCTCGCAGTGGTAGCAAGCTGATCCCTAAGCCATCCGTAATCGCGCTTTGAATACCCGCAAGACTTGAGCAGGTATAAGTAATGTGCCAAGGGCGGTGCTCGTTATCTAATAACTTAAACATATCATTGCGGTATAACCCATTCTCAGGGAAAACAATGAGCGGAACAGAGTCACTATTGAGTAATTGTCGCTGATTGCTGGTTAGCCAGCACAGTGACTCAGGCCAACAGTAGTCACTCTTGAATTCCCCCTTTTTCTGCTTCACGATGATTAAATCCAATTCCCCATGTTGATAACGTTGGTGGAGCTGGCGGCTTAAACCGCTCGTAACTTCTAGCCGTACATTGGGGTTCGCTTGCATAAATGCCGCGAGTGTTGGGGTGACTTGCCCAGAAGCGAGGTCTTCAGGGAAGCCGAGGCGAATCGTTTGAATGACGGCATTGCCCGTGATTTTCATAAAGAAGGTATCATTTAGCGCCAAAATATTTTTTGCATAACTTAACAAAATCTCTCCAGTTTCGGTTAAGGTGAGTATGCGGTGTCCTCGGATAAATAAAGACTGGCCGACTAAAGTTTCTAGTCGTTGGATCTGCTGGCTCAATGTTGATTGTGTTGAATTTAAATGCTGTGAAGCCACAGTGAAATTCCCCGTTTCAGCGACGGTGACGAAGGTTTTCAATAAAACCAGATTGAGCAACGGATTCATTTTATAAATACCTATCATTTGGTTATTTAATTTTTAAATAGCATACTTTTTCAGTAGATTAAAGAGTCATAAGGGAGATTAATCATGAAAACATTCTTTTTACGTGCCAAATGGTTGGTTCACTTAGCTAACATTCTTATGATTTCATTGATATTTATGGGGAAAGGCATGGCAAATCCACAAGCTAACTCTTTGGTATCATTGGCCGAACAAGGTAATCTACAAGCAGTTAAATCCTTGGTTGAGCAAGGCGCGAATATTGAACAGCGCGATTTACGTCAACGCACTGCGTTGATGGCGGCAACCCATGAAAACCGTGTGGATGTGGCGCGCTATTTAATTGAGCGCGGTGCAGATGTGAATGCGAAGGATAACATGCAAGATTCACCGTACCTTTATTCCGGGGCGCGTGGGCTGCAAGATATTTTACTACTAACCCTGAAAAATGGGGCTGATTTAAAAAGTACTAACCGCTACGGGGGAACTGCGTTGATCCCTGCGGCAGAACGCGGACATGTAACGACAGTCAAAACCTTGATTGATGCGGGTGTTGATGTGGATCACGTTAATCGGTTGGGTTGGACTGCACTGATTGAGGCAATTATTTTAGGTGATGGTAGCGATAAGTACGCACAAATTGTCACTGAATTAATTAAAGGTGGCGCAGATGTCAATTTAGCGGATGGTTCAGGGATATCACCGTTGACGCTGGCGAAAAGTAAAGGTTACCGTAATTTAATCGAAATTCTTGAGCGTTCAGGAGCGAAATAATGTCGGATACGCAATTTTTACAACAAGCTATCAACTTAGCGATGGACAATGTGCAAGCTGGCGGACGGCCTTTTGGTGCAATAGTTGTCTGTGATGGGCAAGTGGTTGCAAGTGGCGTCAACCAAATGCTTGAGCTTAATGACCCAACCGCCCATGCGGAGCTGATGGCATTGCGTCAAGCAGGGCAAAAATTGAGCCGCGTGAAATTGGATGACTGTGTGGTTTATGCAAGTGGGCAACCTTGCCCGATGTGCTTAGCCGCGATGCGAATGGCGGGTATTTCGCGGGTCGTCTACGCTTATTCAAATGATGATGCCGCACCTTTTGGGCTTTCTACAGATGCCATTGCAAAAGCGCTGAGGGTCGCTCCTGAGCAGCAATCAGGTTTACGGTTTGAGCAATTAAAACCCAAAGATGAAACGCGCAGTATCCTGTACCAACAGTGGTGGGAACGGCAATCTCAATGAGTAAAACAGCATCATCTTCACTGGCGTTGATACTGACCATTGTCCTAGTCGGGTTGAACTTACGCCCCTTTATGACAGGGCCTGGGCCTGTCATTGACAATATCATTCAAACGACAGGGATGAGTTATCAAAGTATTTCGCTTTTAACGTTGTTACCCATGTTATTGATGGGGGTGGGGGCATTGGTTGTACCAATGCTAAACCAGCGTATAGGTGAACGAGCAGGTATCAGTGCCGCTATGCTGTTATTGCTAGTCGGCTCATTTGCTCGTTACTTTGTTGTTGATGGTGCCGCTTTATTATTAACCGCTTTTTTATGTGGTGTGGGGGCGGCTTATATTCAGTCGGTCTTTCCTGGGCTGATCAAAGCAAATTTCCCCAAAAAAATGGCGATGATGACTGGGCTATATTCAGCCACATTAATGGCAGGAGGCGCTATTGGTGCACAGCTTACGCCTTTGGTTGAAGAAATGACAGGTCATTGGCAGAGTGCCTTAGCGTGGCTTGCTTTCCCTGCTTTGTTGGCGCTGTTGGCTATTTGGGCGAATATACATACGGATCGGCGTTCGAAAGCGGATCGGGTCTCAGTGTTGACGTTCTTACGCAAGCCGAGAGCATGGTTGTTGATGGCTGGTTTTGGTCTGATTAATGCAGGGTATGGTACCGTGGTGACGTGGCTGGCACCTTTTTTCCAAGAACAGGGAATGAGTGCTGCACAAAGTGGTTCGTTTGTTGCCATATTAACGGTATTTCAGGCGTTATCTGCACTCATGATCCCCGTATTTGCTTCGCATAATATTGACCGTCGCTTTTGGTTGATTGTCACACTCAGTTGCCAAGCTCTTGGCTTTTCTGGGCTGATGTTATTTGCCAGCGATGCGCCACTTTTATGGGTTGCGTTATTAGGCATGGGGCTAGGCGGCTGCTTTGCATTAAGTATTATTACCGCTTTGGACCATCTACCTCACCCGATTAGTGCAGGGGCATTGACTTCGTTGATGCAGGCAGGGGGATTCATTATTGCCGCTTTTGGGCCACTATGTGCTGCGTGGATACAACAATTGAGCCAGAGCTTTACATGGGTGTGGGCAATGCATGTGGCCTTTGTATTAGTAACATTGATTCTTTATTTGCGTTTGAACCCTAAAAGCTACAGTCAAATCTTCAATTTAAACTGATTAATCTCCCCTTTATTTGTTGCGAATGATAATTATTGTTATCTTGGCGTTTTTTTGTCACTATACTGTTTATTTATTTGTCTAGGTAAGAGCCTTTATGCAGCAGCGTATCGAAGATAAATTCACTCAAGCGCATTCAGCCCGAGAAGAGCACTCTGTTGGGAGGTTTATTCGGATCCGTCGCGGTGAGTTTCTGATTAACCGTGATTTAGGTATTGAAGAAGAGCAAGCCGCTGGGCTAAAAATTGTGGCTATCCATCAAGGGGCTATGGGGTGCCGTAGTAGTGCTGGACAAAATGTTGAAGTGAATTCGCCTTCTTTGATTTTATCGGGTAGCCAGAAAAATTATCTATTGAATAATCAATTTTATGGCCAACAAACCATGAAATACACCATGATAGATATTTCTCCTGAATGGTTGGATGCGCAGCAATTAAGTTTACCAGATACGTGTTATCACCCAAATTCCCCAAAACTATTACAGTTGGTTATTCCTCCCAATATATTAGCAATCACGCATCAATTATTTGCTTGCCCAACTCATTCGTCATTACGTCAGCTCTATTTAAGCGCTAAAGTGTCTGAAATTACGGCATTATGCTTACATCATTCGTTATCTAGTGCGAATTCGGCGGTTATGGGTACACTACGGCAGAGAGATATTGATAGCCTGCATATGGCAAAAACTATATTGATTCAGGAAATAGAATCTCCGCCCAGTTTAGATGAACTGGCTAAGCGGTTAGGGATCAATACCCGTAAACTTACACAAGGTTTCCGTCAATTATTCGGTAACAGCATTTATGGTTGGCTGCAGGAGTACCGCTTAGAAACGGCTTTTCAACTGCTGAGTATGAATGATGCGAATATCTCAACTGTAGCTTACCAAGTCGGTTATACCCCCGCTCATTTCTCTGTTGCATTTCGCAAACGCTTTGGTATCTCCCCGAATCAACTCAAAAAATAATCATCGACGAGCCGGATAACGATAGACAAATTCCGGCAGTCGAAAGTAACCCATTACATTAATTGCTAAATTGATAACAATTATCATTTAACTTTTTAGGGTGGGAAATGCTGTCCGTTTATAACATTAAGTCACGCGGAATATTCCGCTTAACACCTTGCGCCCTTTTGTGTGCAACAGTGAGTTGGTCTGTACAAGCAAACACTGAGTTAGTACAACCGAAACAGGATGTTATACAAGTGACAGCATCCTCAGAGATTGATGATGACTATGTTGCACCCGGTGTAACAACGCTTGGGAAAATTGCTCTTAAGCCGCGAGAAGTAGCACAGTCTGTTAGCGTGATCGATAGAGAGCAAATTGAAAAGCAAAACCTACAAACCCTTGATGATGTCATGCAACGTGCAACAGGGGTCACCAGTGCACCTTATGTGAAATTAACAACCGCTTATTATGTGCGTGGCTTCCAGATTGACTCATTCGAAATTGATGGAGTGCCTGCGTTATTAGGGAATATGGCGAGTTCCCCTCAAGATATGGCGGTATACGAGCGGGTTGAAATTCTGCGGGGCTCGAATGGCTTATTGCATGGTATGGGAAACCCAGCGGCAACTGTCAATATGGTGCGAAAACATGCACCAAAAGAAAATATGGCCAAGTTGAGTTTAAGTGCCGGAAGTTGGGATCGTTATCGCGGAGAAGTGGATGTTGGCGGGCTGCTGAATCAATCTGGTTCGGTGCGTGGGCGGTTTGTCATGGCGTGGGAAGATAAAGATTATTTTTACGATGTGTCTGACCAACAAACCCGTTTGATGTACGGTACGGTCGATATCGATATTACCCCTGACACCTTGCTACGTATGGGCGCACAATTCCAAACCATTGATTCTGTTACCAATATGGCGGGCGTGCCTTTTGGTAAAGATGGCAGTGATTTACATCTGCCACGTAAAACCTATTTAGATGTGGATTGGGATCGTTTCAAGTGGGACACCTCTCGTTCATTTGCGGGTATTGAACATAAAATCAATGATGATTGGCAATATAAGCTTAACGCAGAATATCAACATGTGAATGCCCGATTACTGTATGCAGGTGCATGGGGAAATATCGACCCAGTCACGGGGGATGGGGCGATGCTAATGGGCGGCGCCTATAAATTCCGTAATGAACAAACCAGTGTAGATACCAGTTTAAACGGCAAAGTGGACGCGTGGGGGTTAACTCATGATGTAGTTGTCGGTGCAAGTTACTCACATGCCAGTGAAAAGCAATATAGCGCAGATTTAGACCCCGCCTTAAATGTGCCTGTGAATGTGTATCGTTGGGATCCTCATAGTGTACCAAAGCCGAATATTGGTGCATATAGCTCTGCTGGCGCGACCAAGACAACACAAAAAGGCGTATATGGTATGGGCCGAATTAAAGTCATTGAACCTGTGACTGTGATTGTTGGGGCTCGTGATAGCTGGTGGGATGTGAAAACGCCATCGGCAAAATTCACAGAAAATGGCCGTATTACGCCTTATGGTGGTGTGATTTGGGATTTCTCACCAGAATGGTCTTGGTATAACAGCTACTCTACCGTTTATCAGCCACAAACGGGTAAAACATGGAGTGGCAAAATGCTCAAACCCGTTGAAGGGCAAACGCTGGAAACGGGGATCAAAGGATCACTACTCAATGGTGGGTTAAATCTGTCTGGAGCCGTCTACCAAATCGATATTAAAAATAACCCTCAAATCGACCCAGAACATCCGACCGGCGGCTTTAATAATTACTTTATCAGCGGCGGTAAAGTACGTAGCCAAGGCTTTGAATTGGAAGGGATTGGTTATCTAACACCTTTCTGGGATCTGTCTGTGGGTTATACCTATACCGATACTAAATACCGTGATGACAGCCAGAACAAGGGAGAGTCCTATAACACATTGACGCCTAGACATATGCTGCGTGTTTGGTCGAATTATGATTTACCTTGGGATGAGCGCAAATGGAGCCTTGGTGGTGGCATGCAAGCACAGAGTGCCTATAGTACCAGCAATGGCAAAGTGACCTTACGCCAAGGTGGTTACGCGATTTTCAATGCGCGTTTAGGTTACCAAATCGATGAAACATGGACAGCAGCGGTTAACGTCAATAACTTATTCGACCGTCGTTATTACTCAGGGTTGTTCTCTCCTCAATGGAATAACCGCTATGGTGACCCACGTAATGTGATGTTTACGTTGAAGGCTGATTTCTAATGAAATTAGTGAGTTGCCTAGCCGTTATTGGCACTCTGTTTAGTGGGATCGTGCTATCGATGTTGATAGCACGTTTTTATCCATCAGCAGATCCGCTCGAACGCTTATATGGTGCGATATTTTTAAGTGTTATCACCACGATGGGGTTATTGGTTTATAGCCTCAGTGCATCAGATTGGCGGCAAATATTAGTACGAAGTTATAGCTGGTGGCCATTGCCATTATTTTTAATGATGGGTGGGTGGATATGAAGCATAAGCATCCGCCTTCTCTAGTTCGTCGTTTAGACCAATTACATCGCAGCGCAGGGGCGCTATTTGGCGTTTTTCTGTTTGTGATCTTTTTCACCGGGTGCTGGAGCTTAGGCAGTGACGCACTGAGGCTATGGTGGAACCAAGTGCCACTTTCAGGTGAGTTATTACCACTCGAACAGCTCCTTGCGTTGCAACCAAGTGCAACCATGATCCAATTGCCAGAACAGCACAACCCAGTGATCACTTTCTGCCAAAGTATGGGGAGATGCGAACTTAGCTATAGCGCGATTAACGGTGAATTGGTTGTATTAGACAGCCCGACAATGTGGTTAGTGACATTACATAAAAACTTATTTATGGGTTTTCCTGGACGTATTTTTATCAGTTTATTTGGTTTTGCATTCGCGGTTTTATTAATCACAGGGCTAGTGATACAACGCCGTCGAATAGCCACAATGTTGCACTTGCCACGCACCACACACTTGAAAGTGTGGCTCCATGATTTACATAGCTGGCTTGGACTATGGTGTTATCCGTGGTTAGTTTTATTTGCGTTTACCGGAGCATTATCGGGGCTAGGCGCACTCGGAACCGTTTCCCTTGGTGAAAGGGCGGCACCGGATAATTCACACATTATCATGAAAGCCCTGATGGGGGAGTTTGAGCCACTAACAACACCCGTACCCGTGGCTGAAAGCTCAATCATCGCAGCAGTCAGCACACTACAGCAAACAGTCCCTAGTTTTCTACCTCAAACCTTGTTCAAACAAGGTGATACGTGGGTAATTGGCGGTGTGCGTAATGGGCAGTTATCGACCTCTAACTTCGAGCAATATCAATTTGATAGTAAACATCGCCAGTTAGTTGCCGTGCGGGATTCTGCACAGCAAGGGATTTGGACACGTGCCTTTATTGCTATCCAACCTTTGCATTATGGGCAATACCAATGGCTACCTAAAATTAGTAACACATTGAGTTACCTTCATTTTATCGCAGGAATGAGTGGGCTGATATTGGTTTCTGTTGGCCTCGCCATGTGGTGCTGGAAAAGAATGCATAGCCTAGCCGCAAGGTTCATTGTGGGCTGTTGCGGTGGGTTGCTGCTGTCCACATGTGTGCTGTTAGCCGTAATGCCATGGTTCACTGCTTTACTGCCAATACACTTTTTTATGGTTTGGGGGATTGCATGTATCGCGAGCTTACTGTGTAAAAATGCCCAGCTTAGCTTAATGGTATCCCTTTTTCTCTCTGCCATTTTGTTGCTATTCGCATTTATCGCCTCTTATTTGTTTGGCTCGTTACCTTTTTCTCGTATCAATCTCGTTTTGTTATGTGGCGGGTTAGGGCTCCTATTTATTTTATTCGGTTGTCGAAAATTGTCATGCACAGCAAAGCGTGCACGGAGTGAGTATGAAAGATCTATTACAAAATAAACAGTTAGTGGTGACGTTGGGGTTACTTTATCTTGCGCAAGGGATACCGATGGGGATAGCAATGGATGCATTGCCTACCTTTTTACGCCATGACGGAGGAGAACTGAAAGCATTAGCTTTTTTACCATTGGTTGGCTTGCCATGGGTGGTGAAATTTTTATGGGCTTCGTTTGTTGATAACCATTGGGGAAAACGTTTAGGTCGCCGTAAAAGTTGGATTATCCCAATGCAAATTATTGTTACGGTAACGATGTTTGCGTTAAGTACCATCGGGTTGTCAGTTGCAAATGCTTTACCCTGCATAGTCTTGTTGTTTGTCGCTTCACTTGCCAGTGCTACCCAAGATATTGCAACAGATGGCATGGCTGCGGAGCAGGTCAGTGGCACAATGTTATCAAAAATTAATGCGGTCCAGATAGCTGGGGTGATGGCAGGCTTTTTTGTTGGTGGTGCAGGATTGATGATCATGAGTGAAAGTTTGGGTCAGCACCTTGCCTTGGGGGTTTTAGCTTGTGTGCCTTTACTCAGTTTAGTGTTTGTGAGTGTGTGCCCATTGAAAACGCCATCAATAACGCAGGAAATGAACGAGAAAGCGAGCCTATTAAAAACGGTTAAACGCCGCGGTGCTCCTCGTTTACTGTTATTAACCTTACTTTCTGCGGTGACGGCGGTTTCCGGTTTTGGTTTAGCCAAATTATTCCTAAATGATGCGGGTTGGTCATTAGCGCAGATTGGTAAAATGGGTATGGCTGGAGGAATGGTAACGTTGATCCTTGGTTGCGGTGGTGGGGCGTGGTTAATCGGTAAAATCGGTGTGTGGCGTGCTTTCTCATTTGGTCTATTATTTGCTTTGTTATCTTCACTGTTATGGTTGTTGCAATCCGTTAATGGTGTTTCTATTTCTTTAGTTGCACTGTGTATTACATTTGGCTCGTTATCTGCGGGGGTCACCTCAGTCGCGATAATGACAGCGGGGATGCAATTTGCATCGCGCTATCAGCAAGCGGGAACGGACATGACCGCGGTACAAAGCACACGGGACATTGGAGAGTTAGTCAGTTCAATGATGCTTGTTGGTTTAACTGCAGCGGTAGGCTATTCAGGCGGGTTTATATTAGGGGCGTTAATTGCCTTTATTGCGTTGCTAGTGACATTTTCACATTACCGCTATATGCAGCGATTAGAAACAGAGCGAGTTTAATATAAATAGATCCGGTGCTATTTTTTACGTTTCTTATTTTGTTTTTTTATTTCTTTATTCGCTTTCTTTTCAATGGAATTGAAGTAGATATCTAAATAATGTCGGTTGCTTAAAAATACAATTAGGCAACTGGCAACAATGACAACCCAGACAAGTTGCAGCTTAATCGAATTTTCAATACTGAAAAGGAGCAATAGTGGGATCATGACCATCATGCTTATGAAAATGGAGCACAATAACGCGCCAGCAATATAGAGCGAGTACTTTTTTAACCCGACTATATTGAGGATGGTAAGCACAACAAAAGTTAACAGTAGCGTACCAAATGTTGCAAACATAATAATCAGCCCAGCCTCTTGCTCAATGAGCCAATCCGTGAAACCAAACCAAGAAAAAGGGATACTTATCATTGTAAGCGCTCCTGTTTACTAAATAGTAGGGGGATATCTTTAAAACGAAATAATCTGGCAAAAATAAGATTGGGGAAAACATGAATATCCGTATTGTAGAGTGTGACGGTTTGGTTGAAAAACTCACGCCGGTCTGCAATTTGGTCTTCAATATGTTTTACTTGGGTTTGTAATTCCATTAACACCGCTTTACTGATTAGTGTTGGATATTTTTCAGCGACAGCAATCAGTGGCTTTATTTTTGATGGGTACTGGTTTGCGGTATCGACTTTGGTTTCAATCGCGGTGCTCGATAAATAGCGCTGGCGGCTTGCCATTAATTCACTAAATAGCTGCTTTTCATGTGCCATCGCTTTATCTGCAACTTGGGTTAATACAGGAACTAATTCAACTTGCTTCTTTAATAACACATCAATATTCGCGAATGCCTTATGGCAATTATTTTTTAAAAATATAATATTATTATAAATATTAATAAAATAGCGTATAAAAACATAGCCAATAACAGCGATAATGATGAAAAAAATAAGCTTTTCCATGTTAGTCATCACCAAATAATGCAATTTGGTCGAAATGCATATTGAGCTGACCATTTTGGTAATCCATTGGGGTCACTAGAATGACACCAATCAGTAAAAGCGCAATCATGGCAGTAATGGCGATGTTTCGACGTAATGGACCCGTTTTGTTCCAACGAACAACATAGTCTGAGGGGGAGACACCTAATAGCATATGAGGTGCTTTACGTATAATAATCGACTCGCCTTTTTCGTTAGCGTCTGCTGTACCAATTAATAAATAACTGCGATTTGGTTCAAGTAAATACTCTTTGTAACGGCGGTTACCGCTTTCAACATCCATATGAGGCTCTAAGCCCGGGTAAACGAAATAATCAGGGTCACATTCTACTTTAACAGAGCCTGTATCATCCGTTAGAGTAAAGCTGTGCATGTTGCATTGACTATTTTGTAAGGTATAGCTTTTTTTACCATCTTTATCTTTTGATATTGAATATTCAAAATAAAACGAGCCATAGCAGGTTTTATTACCTAGTTGGCTTTTAATGACAGTGCCTGCCGTGATTTTTCCTTCAACTTCCACAAGCCCCATTGCCATTGAACGTATTTTGGAAGTGGCTAGGTTTTTCTGGAATTTTAAGAAGCGCCTGGTTGGTGTATTTTCAATTGCTTTAAATACGAAGGCTAAGACAAATGCGATAAAAAATACCCGCATGTCGATAAAGAACCCAGCAAATAGGCAAGTGGCGATCAGCATTCCTACAAGGACTTTCAGAAATGCACTAAACTTTGATGAACCTTCATTTTGTAAGCGTTGATAACGTTGATAACCAACTTTGCTCGCTTTGACAACATTACGGGTAATAAAAAAGGTGATGACGAGTACAATGACGTAATAAATAATTCTGGCATAGTCGCCTATAGCAGGAGATAGTGAGTACCACATACCGCAAGCAACACTAATAAACGGGATGATGCCCCAATTTATTTTTTTATTTATCGAAAATTTGTTATCGATAAATAAAATTAAAGCGCCAATGACGGCTCCGAGTAAAAAATACATATTCACGTATTCGTACCTTTACACTGACATCATTTAAATTGGACACCTTGATATTTTTTCTCATCTTCAGAAATATCAAGTAATGGCAGAGCTGTAAAACGAAAGGCATTCGCAATCAGGCTATCTGGAAACATTTGTATCGCGGTATTGTACTCTGTTGTTGCATCATTAAAGCTTTCACGTCGTTGAGCAATTTTATTTTCAACTTCACTTAAGGCGATTTGTAGTTGTGTGAATTGCTCTCCAGAGATCAACGTAGGGTAGTTTTCTGCAATGGCAACAAGATTGCTGAGTGCACGGTTCATTTCATTTGATGCCGCAATTTTTTCATTCATATTTTGGGCATTAAAATAGCGTTGGCGTGCATCACTTAATGAGGTAAATAATGCTTTCTCATGTTCCATTGCTTTTTCTGTAATGGTAACGAGTTGTGGGATTTGGTCTGCACGCTGCTTTAAAATAACATCAATATTAGCAAATTGGTTGCTGACTTGATTACGGGCGTTGATTAGGCGGTTATAAATAGAGACCCCCCAGCCTACGGCCAATAATAGCAAAATAAATACAACAATAAGTGTGATGGTCATTTGGGTGCCTTTTAACTCCATGATATGTAGCTTGAATTAAAAATATAAGAGCCTTGTGGCTTATGCAATCAGAAAAGAATGAAAGTTAGGTTAGAATAAAGAAAATCTGATCTTGTTTAATGGCAAGATCAGATCATACTCTTGAATAGTGCTTAAAGATTTATATCTGCAAACGATTGGTTACCATAGACATTTTGTTCGAGAAAATAATCTAGGTCACACTGCAATACATTGGCAAATATACAGAGTCGATGGATCGTAAAATTCTGCGTGCCACGTTCATAACGGGAGATTTGTTGTTGGCTTAACCCTGATTTTTGGCCTAGCGTATGAGCGGTCCATCCCATTTGTAGGCGACGTTTGCGAAGTTGAAAACCAATGTAGCTATTTGAAATTTCAGTTTGATATATTCTCATGATTTTGTCCTGATATATATGCACTAGGTTAGTGCTAATAATTTTTATATGGTTCTATCTTTACTTTTTTAACTAAAATAGTAAGGTTAGATATTTTAGTTATTAAGTTTTGTTAATGTTAGTTTTAATAGAAAGGTTTTTCTCCATTAAATAAAAATAGTCCAATGATGAAAATACCCGCTCCAAAAATAAATGTAATTAGGCTTAAAATAGATGATAGTTGCTTGTTAATATAAAGTATTTTTTGGTTTTCTAATGCAAATGCAGCATCAGAAAAAGATAAGAATAAAATAATAATTCCCCAATGTAATACTGACAGTAAAAAAGGGTATTCAAGATTACTATAAATAATTACTGGTGTTATTGATAATATTAGTGCTAGAGGATAACCATTACCATTTGTTTTATATTTTATAAAAGATTGAAATATGACATAAATCCCCCCTGTTAATAATAAAGACATAAATAATAAGTTGATATATCCGCCACTCATTACCCAGAGTAAAATGTCATTGTGAGGGTGTGGGACAATATACATTTTAGGGCTTAGAAATGGAATTGCTGTCCTTGTATCGTTATCTTCAAATAAAAATGATTGTTCCCATGCGTCATAAGGTTTTTCTAAAAATAGGGTTATAGAAAAACGTAGCATTTGTTTTAAATGAAATTGGTTAATCACATCAATAGCTATATATTGAGGGCATAGTTTTATTAAGTAAATTCCAATAAATACCGCAATGGCTATAATAAAGTAACTGGCACTAGTTCTGAGTTGATTTTTTTTATAAAAAAGACAGATAAAAATAAATGCACATACGGCAAAGCTTAGCCATGCAATGATAGACTGTAATACCACTAAAACCAGTGTAAACAGCAGAATACAGACTCCAAGTAAAACGGCTCTTATTTTCTCATGCTTTTCAGATGATAAAGAAAATTGAGACAAAACCAGTGTCATCAAAGATAACAAACACGCAGTGGCCATATTGACTGATAATATATTGACTTGTTGTGATAGCCCATTTGACCGCATACCAGAGGCAAGATAAAAAATATCTGCTTCAAATATATATTGATACGCAGTCAGAAATACTTGAACTACACTAATTATTATATAGCAGTAGATACAAGATGATTGAATAAACCATTTTTTTCTCACTTGTAATCCTGAGATATATAATAATACCCCGATTGTTATTCCAGGCCAGTACCAAAAATCAATGTCACTATTTTTCCCTTTCTGTGTGGTGAGTTCAATTATTAAAATAATCAGTGATAAACAATAACAAATAGCCGGTAATGTAATGAGGATTTTTATTTTATGATAAAAAACGGTAAGTGCAATAATGGATATTATTAAGCTGATAACTAACCAGCTAATAATATTCTGAGGCAGCGATTGTCTCAAACTACCTAAACTATCGATATAAATAAGGCTGGCAAGGAGCCAAATAATAAATATAGCGATAAAAATTGCACGGGAGAGCATTATCATGTTTATATCATTAATTAAACTATAAGTAGTTTGCTATTAACCAAGCACTTCCTATATATTTACCAGGTTCAGCATTGGTACCTGAAAGGTGACTCTCAATTTGAATGTGTTTAATTTTCTCAATTGTTGTTTCAATCTTTTTTCCTCTCTGATTACTTTGTGGGTCATACAGAGAGAGTTCTGAATAAATTGTATTTTTACCTGATTTTAGAGGGACTCTTTTTTGTGGGTCATTATCAGTAACATAATCCAAGCTAAATCTGACTTTTACAGATTGTGTGCGCTCACATTGATATGTGGCAGTACTGGTTACTTTACTATCAAATTCCTGAGAATCTAATTGATGATGATTGATGTTCAAATTATCGATGTTCGCTTTACAGTTTGATGAATAAAAAATTGTTGCAGGGGCGAGATTTAACCTTATGCTCGCTAAATCTGCAGGAACATTTACGTCAGGAACCCCAGGGTCTTGGAACATACGGGTATAGCCAGCGAACATCCCCGATGGAATAACAATTTTGCCATTTAATGGTAGCTCCTTTACATAAATGCGTAACTCAAAAGGAAATTGAGTCGTAAACAATGAAGTTGCATGAGTATCACTACTGTGTTTACCAGAGCATGCAAGAGCTTCAATGTTTTGCCAACCTCGGGTAAGACCTTTTTCGGAGTGGAGAGTAAAAAAGGTGCTATTATTGATACGATATGCAGTTAGACCTTTTATGGTAAACCCAGCTTCTGGTTTATAAGGAAAAATACGATGAAAAGCATACTCAGCAGCAATACCGGAGCTCCACCAACCTTGTAAATAATTCACTCTACACTCTAATGAACCTGATGGTTGAGCGCTGTTTCTATCAACGATAATGCCTTCTTGATTAGGGGGCGCGATTAAATATAGTTTCTCACCCGTACTACTTATTATGGGCTCATCTGCGACTACTGGGTTAGCTGGTATTATATCTATCGTATAGGTACCTCCATATGGAGCATAGCGACTTGGACCTAAGAAGGCGTGTGAGCTTACGCTATAACTTAATAGCGACAGGAACAGTACGATTAGCAACAAGAATAGTACTATTAAAGATCTTTTAGATATTTTTTTCATGTAAATGACCTATTATTAATAATAATCAACCATGATTGATAATGACGCATTAAATGGGCCAGCTTTGAGTGTTTCAATTGCTTGGCTTGTGACTAACTGAGAATGTAATTGTAATAGAGCTATTCTTCCTCGAATGGTTGGGAAAATAGGCTCCCACATTTGTAAATTAATTGCGGCATCATTATTTTCTTGAGTGAAACGTATTCCTAGCCCTCTAGTTGATGTTTCAAGAACGGTCTCGTTATTAACTGTTAAAATGGAGCCTTCTTTAGGGGATAAATAAATCCCTAAGTTCTTTTTTAAATCACAACTATCAATTGCAATTTCAAAAGATTTTTTTCCTTCACTTAAGAGTTCTCTTTCTACATCAAAAAAATTAATATTTAGAGCATTGCTACCATGTCCAACAGACACGGAACAAGCTGGACGAATTAAATTTGCTTCTAAAGTTAAAAGGACATCTGCTTTTAGGTGGTTTGAAGTGATAAATAATAAAATAATCACCAATTTTAATATTTTCATTGCACTTTCCTTATTGGTAATCTAGGTTGAAAGTTACCAATGATGAAAAACCTCCGGCGATAAGTGGGGAATTAAATGGTTTTTGTGCATATATCCCAAATAACATAGTATTAATTGAGCCTTCACCGGATTCTGTAATTGTGCCTATATCTATAGGTGTATTAAATGTCAGAGGTTGGTGAGTCTTACTATTAATTAAAGCTAATAATACGGTCGATTCACCTGTTGGTTTTAAATATGTGATGCCATTATAAGTTTCTATATTTTTGGCATTTAAAGTGATTCTTACCGTTTTATTCAGGTGCATTTCTGCACAATTTACAATATCAAGTTTAAAAGGATAAACATCGGACTGCCCGTGCTTTTCTAGCTCAGAGAATCGTAGCTGCGATAACAAAATAGTTTTTTTAACATCGTTGCTGGATAAATGGCAACGAAGTGGCAGCAAGTTTCCTTCAAAATAGATTGATAACGAACTTGCTAAGCTATTTGAGTTAACAAACAATACAAAAATGATGCTGAGCATTAGCGTCAATGCATTAGTCATAAATCATCTCCAAACGGTGTGTAGAGCGTCCAGTAGGAAGAGAAAACATCATATTTTTACTTGTATTCAGAGTTGATGCTAAATACCGTTGACCTGCAAACTTCAATGTGAAGGGGGACCAAGTTTGGTTATAAGCTGTAGGTAAGCAATGTATCAAGCTGACATTGAGTTGATAAACAGTTGAATTCACATGACTTACATCACGCTGTATTGTTACTTTTGGCTGGCAAGGTGCTGTCACCAGACGTGCGTGGACATACAGGGTACCCGTCGTTTGTAATGGTAGTTCTGCAGAAAATGCTGGCATTGCTAGTATCCATAACGCTAAGTGATGTAATTTCATATTGATAGTCCTGCTCATTTGGTGTGAATCATTCAGTCACGCTACATTGTGATGCTTGGCACTTGAATGCTAATGATGGTTTTCCACCATAATCATTGATATAAGTTAGATAAGGTGTCGCAAATTTGGCTGATTTGAAGTTATACGTCGATTGTGGTGCAACCATAACGGCTTCAAAATCACTTTGTTCAGCTTGTTTTTGGCTGTTACCTAAACCAATGACAGTAAGATAAAAGCCTGTCGGGTTATGGAGCTGATAACCATTAGATGTTGCTGTTAATGAGATTTTTTTTGTCCATTCTTTCTTACTTTCGGCGACGATACTTTCTGGGCGATAAAATAGCTTTACACGACTCTGTAGCGCAATTTGCAGCACTCCAGCCTCTGTCGACTTTGGTGGGATTTCGCGTAAGTTATAGTAAAATAACGATTCTCTATCTTGAGGTAGCTGACTAATC
This sequence comes from Providencia rettgeri, assembly GCF_023205015.1. Lineage (NCBI taxonomy): Bacteria > Pseudomonadati > Pseudomonadota > Gammaproteobacteria > Enterobacterales > Morganellaceae > Providencia > Providencia rettgeri. The sequence goes on from NZ_CP096258.1 coordinate 1,034,019, forward strand.
TCAGGAGAAGTACTTAATCGCACTAGGCTGGTGGATTTTGGCTCCATACGCTGAATTGGTGGCGTAGCAATAATAGGGCCAGTTTCCAATTTTTTTTCAGCATCATTTTCTAACCATGATTGCGCTAAATAAGGCAATTCAGGATTATCATTACGTATTGTGATATTAATGGATTGCTGGGTTCCATCAAAAATAATACGGGTACGATCCAGCGTGACAGCAGCTTGAGCGGATGTGCTAAACCACAAGGCGATAGCTAATACGGTGGTTCGAATATCAAATAGGGTGCTTAATTTCATCTTAGTTCTCTTATTAACGACAAATTAATGTTGGATAGATATCTTGTATATGAATGACATCTGGAATTTGTGTAGTACATCTCTGTTTATTTCCCCAATAAATATTGAGTAACTCTTCAGGCATTACACCAATTATCCAAACAATGCCTTGTTCTCCAACTATCCCAAGCTCAATGTTATTTTTATTACGCACGCTGGCACCAAAAGGAGGGTAAGAACCATCAGCGAGTTTTAATCGAGCAAATGTTTTTTGTCCTTGGATGACATTCAAGCGGCGATAACCGATTGCACCGCGAGTTAACGTGGCGTCCGTTACCGTTTCCAGAGCTTCAATATTGTTGGGCAATTGGCTGGTATTAATCGATGCGGTTGTTTTCCTGTAGCTACTCACATTCGGTAGAGTAGCTAACCCAAAGCGGTTAGTTTTATATACACCACCAGTTAATGGCACATTACTGACCCCAGGTGTTTCCACAACTAGACGAGTTCCTCCATATGCTGCTTGATGCATGGTGATACCTTCTTTTATTAGGGTAACCCCACCATTAATTGACCCTCCAACACTGTGATATTGGTTTGGTACATAGCTGGCATTGGCAGATAATGAAGCTGATGGAAAATTTTGATTTAGGTAGCCACTAAAGTTCATCTGGTCATTTTGGTATTGTCCAGTTTGGTAACCTATATTTAGATTATAGTTACGTTGTTCACTGTAGTTGCTATAGCCCACATTATGAGTTGCAGAACGATTTCCACTTCTATCTCGAGAATAACCTTCAGAAAAACTTAAACTACTACCAAACGTCAAGGGAACCGAAATATATAAATTAATTGCATCATCTCGATATTCTGCTCGCTGAGATCGTGTTATTGATGCTGTTACGTTTAAGTTTTTGAACCCAATTGATGGTAAGTTTAATGCTGTATTTAAATAAGCACCGTATTGCTCTTCAGCTTGGCTATTCCAATAGGTGTTGTAGTGGTAGTTTCCACCAAGAGAAAAATCATCAAAATATTTATTAATATTGACCTGATAGCTCTCTTTATGGGCTTGAGAGGCTAAGCCGGTGCGACGCTCATCGAGTGTTTGTTGCAAAGTACGGTAAGTTTCATCAGAGAACCGATAGCCAGCAAAGGTAATATCAGTTCTTGCCTCATCAAAAGATTTTGAATAACTTAGGCGATAACTGCGTCCTGTTAGAGTGTTATTTAATAAATTAGCATGGGATTGCGTGACATCAAATGATAGGCTCCCAAAAGTAAATAGGTCACGACCAAAACCTGCAGAGAGTGCTTGGTAGTTTTTGGATAAAATAGAACCACCATAAATAGACCAAATATTATTTAGCCCATATGAAAACTCACCAGAGGCGGTGAGATCTCCCTCAAGTTGGCGGCCATTGTAACGCGGTTTACCTGCTGCAAATTTGTAACGGATTTGCCCTGGGCGTGTTAAGTAAGGCAAAGCCGCAGTGGTTATACTGAATTTCTGTTCTTCACCGGTTTCTTCGCGTACAGTGACATCGAGGACTCCACGAATAGAGCTGTCCAATGTTTGGATTTGGAACGGACCTGCGGGAACCGTAGTTTCTAATACGATACGATCACGGCTTTTGACAATTACGGTTGCATTGGTTTGTGCAATACCAATAATTTCAGGTGCATACCCTGTTAATTTAGGGGGCATCATATTTTCATCGGTTTCTAACGATAAACCGGTATATTGCCATGAGTCAAAAATAGAAGAGTAAAAATAGTTTTCACCCACCGTTAAAAGCGACGCAATATTGGTTAATGATCGATACGCAAAAATACGGCTGACGATAGCATCACTATATTGGCTATTATAATTACCAGATGATTTCCTATAGTTAGCTTGGTAGTCAGCTCTAAGTCGCCATGAACTTATATTCAATCCAGTTGTACCATTAACAGAAAGATAAGTTTCTTTGGAGCCACTATTCTGGCGAGTCCAAGAGCTTGTTAATGTGTAATCAAGTAAAAAGCCATTAACCCCATCTTCCCAACGGGTTGGTGGGATCCAGCTTGGGTCGGTGTACTCTAAGTAGCTTTGGGGTAATACTAACGAGAGTGTTAATGTTGATAAATCAACATTTAAAGTTGTTCCTTCTAAATCTGATAAGTCTATACATTGATCATTGTCGCGATATTTAACTAATTGTAATCCTTTATCATTTAATCCTAATTTACTTAGTGTGTTAGATGGTAAACAGATGATATCAAATAGAGTACTTTCTGCTGATATTGAAGAGGCGACCCGAATATCTTGTGCATTACCTAAGCGCTCATTATTAACTTTAAGGGTTAAGTAGTAAGCACCAGGCATAATAAATCCAGCCTGAGAAAATTGGCTAAAGTCAATATTCTCAGTATCTTCAGTATCTAGCATATCGGTATTAAACTCTACAGAAGAGGCCATAGCAGAGACACCAGATAGATAGGAGATAATAATTAAATAGTGAAAAATATTAAATTTAGCCATAGTTTTATCATTAAAGTATTTTCAATTGGTTAATTTCTGTTTTTTATTAGTCGTAAGTTATATTAAATTTAATAATGGTAAAATAATCACCAGGTTCAGCTTCATTATCTAGGGTGTTTATTTCTGTTTCATATTTTAAAAAACTGGTTTTTGTTTTTTCATCAAAATAGATTGAGCTATTTGAAATGGAATATGATTTGTTTGGAGGTAATAAATTATTTTTTTCATCATAAATATAAAGTAACACACCAGTTTTTGGTCCCGATAGTTTAATTGCGTCCATACGTGAGTCTTGTGGCGCAAAAAATTTAATGTTCATTCCTTTGTTATTATTAAATTTACTAATACAGTCATTTAACTTAATATTAAAAGGCTTTCTTGTTTCTGTTTTTTTTTCGTCAGTATTGGTTGTATTTGTAGATGCTGAGTTATAATCAATATATTGATATTGACTATCTGTTCCTATAGAGCATGGAGATGAAACAATATTTCCTTTCAAAAATGCTTCACCGCGAAAATCATTACTTTCTATATTTTCTATATAGGCAGAAGTATAATTAGCGAACAAAGTTATCCATAAAAGATATATTTTTTTCATAAAGAACCTTTTATAGGGAGGGGATTCCCTCCCATAAGGAATTATTCGTAAGTAATTTTAAAGTCAGCAATAGAGTTGAATTCACCTTCTGTTACTGCTGTTGCAGTATCAATACGTTTTGCTAATGCGGTAAATTCTAAAACGTTTTCACCTTTTTTATTACGGATTTGACTCATAACTGATTTAGCTTCATCAAATTTAAAATCCTTGATTTGAATGCCTACGTTACTTGCTGTACCTGTAGTACCTAAAAATTCCTTATTAGCACCTACATAACTTTTCCCGCCAAAGGTAATTTTGATATCCTTAACAGCGACCCAGTTACTGTCTTTATCTTTACTGAATTCATCAAAGTTACATTCTTTTAATTTGATAGAGATATTTTTTTCAGCGGCATTACCAGCTTCTAATGAAGCACGAGAAAGTTGTCCAAAAGGAATTTCTTGTTTTACACTTTCAGATTCAATATTACATGGTGAGTTTACAACTTGCCCGCTAAAGTGTAATTCACCACCGTAGCCATTAGCTAAAGTGGAAGTAGATATAGTTGAAGCAGCAAATAAAAAAGCAATAGAAATTTTATTCAATTTCATAATGTTACATCCTTAAAAAAGTAAATATCTCATTTCAATAGGTCTCTAAATAGAGGGACTGCTATCGAAATAAAAGTTAAATTTGATAATCACAAAACACTTAACGTATTCATCAAATAGTTTTTAGCGTGGTCATTTCGACGAGGAGAATGTTACCCTTAATTTAAGTTTTTCGGAATAAAAATCTTCCGTTTTAATAAAAAACGAAATATTAATCTAATGTTGATTTTATATTAATGTTTTTTAATGTTTTTATTCTGAATTTGCTTTAATTGAAATGTTTTAATGTTTGTAGGTTTAAGGTATTTTAAGGTGATTTAATATGGTGGCGTGTTTTAGAAATAAAAAAAGCATCAAGATATAAAATCTGGATGCTTTTTTTCCACTAATTAGATAGTGCAAATAAAAAGAGGAGAGAAATTCTCTTCAAAAATATAATTTTTATCGCTTAACCTTTTTATTTTTACAAAGTAAAGTTGATTAATTTCAGGTACTCCTCGAATATTGAACTTACCTTTCGCCTGGTCACCGGGATCTGTAAATATATTTTCTACGCGTAAAAAAAAATGATCACCTAAAGTTTCTTTTTTAATTAGGTACTTTCTGGAAATATTATAATTTTCCCCTTCGCTATTGATTCTTCCATTCATAACAAAAGTATGCTGGTCAGGTTTGTTTTCATTAGGAATGACACTAAGCAGATAGTAGCCTTTTAAATCAGAGCGACTATCTGAGATGTTTATTTTTACAGTTGCCCTGCAGTTGGGAATGATGGGAGTATTAATGATGTGATAAGCATATAAACTTACAGAAACCAAAATTATAGCTATGGTTAGTAAGAATAATATTTTTACGGGTGATTTATCTGACATAAAAATTCTCACAGCTCACAGTTGTGTTATCTTTAGGTACAGTAGGGCAGTATGATAAAAACAAAAAGTTATCATATAAATTTTTATCATTGGCAATAATGCCTACATTATAATAAAAAACCGTTGCCGATTTTTTACAGTCGATATCTAGCTTAGTTAGTTCATTTTGAATTGTTTCAAAGCTGATTGTTGTGGTGTCTGGCTTATGATAACTATTTATGTAGCGGATACTGCATTGATCGATACGACCAACTTCAGGATATTCTGTTCGGCTTGCAAAGAAATAACTTTTAAATAGGTATAATAAGCAGAAAATAATGAGTCCAATAAGTGAAATTTCAACATATCGGTTATTTAACATGTAGTTTTTTTTATTTCCAGCCGCTTGGGTTTGAGTACCTTCGAGCATTTCCGATGAAGGGGTTATTTCCAAGTCAGTAGTAAATAATAATTCATCACTATTATCATTTATTTCCTCACGCCCATTCTCAATTTTTAGGCCAGCAGAAAATTTAAACCCAACTTTAGGTACAGTTGTGATAATTTCATCATCAGAAAAAGATGATAAATGGCGTCTGAGTACAGAAACACTACTATTTAGGTTATTATCAGAGACAACTTGGTTATGTTCCTCCCAAACCCTGCGTAATATGGTTTCTCGGTCAACGATATCATGGTTGTTTTGCACTAAAACTAATAACAAGCGATTTAGCGTGGTCGTTAGCTTTAAGGCATCATTAATATCGTCGGTATATAACAGCCCCTGATGACTGTCATAATTAATATGATTATTAATCAAATAGTTCATTTTTAGATTGATTCTATTTATAGTTAAAATATTTATATTATTTGAGTTTATACCTGTTATTTATGTTGTGTCAATTAAGCATATTTGGTGTAATTTTGAACTTGATTAAAAATCAAATGGTTATGTTTTTGTTTACGTATGCTATGTGTAAGAGAGGAAGCGTGGTTTGTTTTTCAGAATAATGCTATTTTTTAATGTTATTATAAAATAGCTAATATAGGTAAAAGAAATTTCAAGATGAAACATTTTATGGGGGGGAAGTTATTAGGTCACTATTATTTTAGTGAAATCATGGTATATAAAAAAATAGCCCCAAAGATAAGAGGCTATTTAATCTAAATACTTTAGCAATTAAGCGGTTGGCTCAAGTATTTGGTGCATAACAGGGTGGAATCTACGTTTGAAATAGACTAAGCCATGGCCTTCATCACGTACAATGATTTGTTTCATTTCAACCATATAGACAGAATGCGTGCCAATATCTTGAACTTGTGTGATCTCACCTTCAAGGTTGGCAAGGGCATTTTTTAACAGGGGTTGCTGTAAAATACCACTTTCCCATACACTCCAGCCGAAACGCTCTTCCATCGTTGAACCTTTCATGCCTGCGAAATGGCATGCGAGGTCTTCTTGTTCATGGCTTAGCACGTTGACACACAGGCGGCCATTCTTTTGAAATACCGCATTCATAGCGCTATTGCGGTTAACACAGACCATCAAAGTGGGTGGCGTATCTGTAACTGAACAGACTGCGGTAGCTGTGATTCCACAGCGACCCTCAGCCCCATCCGTGGTGACGATATTGACTGCTGCACCAAGACTTGCCATCGCATCTCTGAAACGCAGGCGATGTTCATTTTCTAAAGACATTTTGACCTCCTGCTGCCGATTATTTCAGCAGCGAATCTAACTGATTAATATCATTGTTGTTATGCAGGTGTGGACGTTTCCATCCGTGTTGATCGTAGTCTGATAAACAGCGATCAACCATATCTGTCATGGCTTTCATATTGCCAGAACCGTATGCATGACGCAGACATTGCAGGCGAATTTCATCTTGGCTCCCTGCGTAGTTAATTTCATACAGTTCGTGGCGGCCACCAAATTCACTACCGATTGCATCCCACATAAGTTTAAGGATCTTGATACGTTCAACGTGATCCATCCCATTAGAGCCGCGAACATATTTAGCTAAATACTTATCAATTTCTGGATTATTCATATCACGAACGCTTGATGGTAGGTAAATCAGGCCACTTGTCACGTTACTTTCAATGATATTCTTGATTTTGGTGTAAGCCATTGGTGCCATAACACGGTAAGTTTGGATGGCTTGTGTATCTGGTAGATAAGCACCGCCTTCCCATGCTTGCGCTTCAGAGGTCATTGCATCGGTTAATGACCAGAACAGATTGCGCCACGCGACCACTTCACCGAGATCGGCCTGTACACCACGGAAATCAATAACACCTGTACATTCTAAACTTTTTTGTAACAATCCGGTAATGAAGTCTAATTTAACCGCTAAGCGGACACAAGCTTGTAATGGGAATAAACGTGCAAAACCACCTTGAACTGCCCAATTACGTGCACGGTCGAAATCACGATAAATTAGCACGTTTTCCCATGGGATTAACACGTGATCCATAACGAGAATGGCATCATTCTCATCGAAACGGCTTGATAATGGGTAATCAAATGGTGCGCCAGTGGCACCAGCCACTAATTCATAAGATGCACGTGAGATTAACTTCACGCCATCTGCATCCATTGGTGCAACAAACATCAGGGCAAAGTCAGGGTTATCGCCCATCACTTGTGCGGAACCAAAACCGATAAAATTGTAATGCGTCAATGCCGAGTTAGTCGCAACGACTTTGGCTCCACTGACAATAATCCCTGCATCTGTTTCTTTTTCGAGTTTGATATAAACATCTTTCACTTCATCAGCAGGCTTATGGCGGTCGATTGGCGGGTTAACAATCGCATGGTTAAAGTACAGGCCGCTTTCTTGAATGCGCTTGTACCAATTGCGCGCGTTATCTGCAAATTGACCATAATATTCAGGGTTTGCACCTAAACAGCTGGCGAATGCCGCCTTATAGTCTGGAGTGCGTCCCATCCATCCGTAGCTCTGACGTGACCAATCTGCGATAGCGTCACGCTGTTGGCGCAGTTCATCGGCACTTTTAGCGAAGCGGAAGAATTTGTGAGTGTATCCACCGTTGCCTGTGTCGGTGTTCCAGCAAAGTTGGTCATGAGTCGTTTTATCATGAAGCGCATCATATAATTGTCCTATAGAAGCAGCTGAATTACGAAAAGCAGGGTGAGTGGTGACGTCTTTTACGCGCTCGCCATAAATATAGATTTCGCGGCCATCTTGTAAGCTTTTTAAATATTCTTGGCCATTAAAAGGGCGTTTAGCATCGGAACGAAAATCTTCTGGTTTCATGTCTACCTCGTTATCTCACAATGAGGGCTTGCATTGATAGGGCACAAAGGCTGCAAGCTAAATATGTTAATTTTATGTTTGTTTTGTGTTTCTTAATTGAATCGCTTTACGAGGAGGTTTTAAAGAGACTTTCTAAAGGTTCACTGGTACTTTTCGTTGAAAGGCGATTTTTGTGGGAGAAATGTGATCATCTCGATGTTTTAATATTAATATAATGCTTTATGGTGTATATAACGTATTGATTGTAATTGTTAAGTTGGTTTATTTCTATGTTAATGTTGTATTTTGTTTTAGTATGTTATTGTTCTTTTTTTAACCTGATAATTCACTTTTAGTTAAGCACTGTTGGCATTTTTATAAAATTAAAACAAAATGTATAAAACATCAAAAATGTTTTTAAAATGTAAAATATTTTGAGGGGTGATAGTTTGTAGGGACAGAGGAAAGATGGTTTGATATGTAAATAGAGAGGCTTGATGATTTTTTATCTAAATATAAGAATAAAATCACTAAGGATCTCTTTTAATGAATATTTTGTTCTCGCCATAGGCTCGGAGAGCACCCGACTAACCGGTTAAAAAACCGCGCAAAATAGGCGGGGTCTTTGAAACCGAGTTGGTAAGCAATCTCAGAAACAGGGCTATCGGAAAATAACAACATTCGTTTAGCTTCACGTAATATTCGGTCAAAAATCAATCTTTTCGGTGGCCGGTTAGCAAACCGCCGGCACATATCTTTAAGGCGTGACTCTGTGACATCAAGTTTTTTGGCATATTCAGGTACTGCAAGGTGTTCATGATAATGCAAGTCAATAAGCTGATTAAACCGCTGGAATAGACGATGTTCGCCTCTAACCCCCGTTGTTGGGTGTTCATCAAGTGGAATCGAGCGCAGCAGAAACGTAAATAACGCTTGGGCTAAAGAAGCGAGGGCTTGGTCTTTACCTATATAGTTATTAGCCGATTCACGTGCCATCAATGCCCAGTAATGGTTAAAGGTATCGATATCATCAGGTTTATCAGCAACAGATAAACATATAGCTGGAATATCCACTAAGTCGGGATTTGCTGGGTATAACGACCCCAGTAATGGCGTAATTAAATCCTGTCTTACGGTTAATACATGGCCATCAGTGTCTTCTTGAGTGAAAAATGCATGGGCAACGGATGGAGGCGTAAGAATAAATAATGGGGCTTGAACGGAATAGCGCGACTCATCGAGCTGCAAAGTAATATGGCCCGTAACCAAATAGTGCAATTGGAAGAAACCGTCATGGCGATGCGCTTGCATATCACGACCAAAGAAGGCCGCCATATTGCCAAAGGTTTGGTAATGGACGTCGTCGGTGCCTTGGGTTTCGTCGTAGTCTGTACTGATGTCAATATTCGTAATTAAAGTTGAGTTACCCTTCATTCTTCGGCTTGCAGCGTTGTTGGCCTCACAAGCCAACCCTAGTCACATACTTCAGTATGCTCCTAGGGATTAGCTTGCTTGCCGCTTAGCTGCAACTCGAATTGCTCTTCATTCTTTGGCCCGCAGCGTTGTTGGCTTCACATGCTAACCCTAGTCACATACTCGTGTATGCTCCTAGGGATTAGCTTGCTTGCCGCCTAGCTGCAAGCCAAATTATTTTGAGCAATATCCATGGTTATTGAGTTACAGCACTCTAATTTATTAAACCTTACATTTTTAAGGTGTTGCCCTTGGTCTTGAGTTTTTCATTGGGATAGCAATGACTAACAGCGCGCCGACCACCAGCAAACCAGCCACAAAATAGAGGCCTGAGTTAAAGCTACCGGTTTGGTCTTTTAGCCAACCAATTAACAGTGGACTGACGGCAGAACCTATATTACCCGTTGCGTTGATAACCGCAATACCGATGGCACGAGCACGTAAACTGATTGATTGGTCTGGGGTTGTCCAGAACACGGCCATCGCAGTAAATGAACCCGTTGAGGCCATAATAATACCAATTAATTGAATGACGGGATGGCTTGTCATCGCAGCGAGAACCCAGCCGGCAGCCGCAAATAAATACGGTAAAGCGGTATGCATTTTCCGTTCTTGTAATCTATCAGAGCGACGACTCCAATAGATCATCCCGAGAATAGTACAAAATTGTGGGATAGCGGTTAATAGCCCAATCATGGCATTACTACTGCCTTCATTGAAGCTTTGCATGATCTGCGGTGTCCAAATATTAATCGCACTTAATGTATTGGTTAAACAGAAATAAGCAACGGTGTACATCAAGATCACTGGGGTGAAAATTTCTTTCCATAAGCTTTTGTTCTGCAATGCGGTATGGCTTTTGGAGCCATGCGGCTGCACAAGCTCTAGCTGATCTTGGTCCATCATTTCTTGCAGTGTGTCTTTGTCTTCTTGGGTCAGCCATTTGGCTTTCTTTGGCGAATCATCAAGGTAGAACCAAACCAACACACCGAGGATCACGGATGGGAAGCCTTCCAGCAGGAACAGCCATTGCCAACCTTTTAGGTTTAAAATGCCATCCATACCTAGAATATAACCGGATGCGAGTGAACCGAATGCCATGGTGACAGGCATCGCAATCATAAACAAAGCATTAGCACGAGCGCGGAAATAGGCCGGGAACCAGTAAGTCAGATAAACTAAAATCCCAGGTAGGAAGCCCGCCTCTGCGACTCCCACTAACATCCGCAGGACGTATAAGCTCGTTGGCCCTGTGGCAAACATGGTAGCCGTAGATGCGATCCCCCAAAGTACCATGATGGTGGCTATCCAACGGCGAGCGCCAACAATCCCCAACATAATGTTACTGGGAATACCAAAAATCACGTAAGTGGCGTAAAACAAGGTAGCCGCTAAGCCGAACATGGTGGACGTTAGACCGATGTCTTTCCCCATGGTTAGACCCGCAAAGCCAATATTAATACGGTCTAAGAAGGAAAAAACAAATAGCACAAATAAAAAAACAATCAAACGTTTAAATAATTTATTAATTACCCGTTGCTGCGGCTCGGTTAAATTTTTATGTTGTTCAGCAGGGTTAGTGCTTGCAAGTTGTTGATTACTCATATTGTAGGGCCCTCAATTCTTTCTTTTACAGATTATTATAGGTACAAGGGACGAGTAGGCAGTCATGGTGCTGTCTGCCCAATGTTGCGATATTGATTTCTTATTTATCTAATTAAGTTATTTGTCTGTAGGGTTAAAATTAACTTATTTAGAGATAGTGTAATTAATAAACGCTTGGTGTACTTGAAGTCACCTCTGAGACGGTTTTACCAAACTTTGCGGCTAGCGCTTCTGCGGTACGAGCCAGTAGCGTGGTATCAACCCCGACGGCAACAAATAGTGCGCCGAGTTTCAGATAATGTTCAGCCACATCTGGGGCTGCCATCAAAATACCGGGTGCCAAGCCAGCCTCACGAATTTGTAAAATTGCCTTTTCGATTGCGGCTTTGACTTCAGGGTGGTTAGGGTTCCCTGAAAAGCCCATATCCGCACTAAGATCTGCAGGGCCGATAAACACACCATCGACGCCTTCAACTTTTAGGATCTCGGGAAGGTTATTCATGGCTTCACGAGTTTCAACCTGTACTATCACACACATTTCATCATTGGCACGGGTTAAATAATTAGGCACTCGGTTCCAACGGGAAGCACGTGCTAAAGCACTGCCGACACCGCGTATACCCGCTGGTGGATAGCGTGTTGCGCGTACCGCTTGTTTGGCTTGCTCTGCGTTTTGTACCATTGGCAGCAACAACGTTTGTGCGCCAATATCCAGTAATTGCTTAATAATGACCGGATCATTCCAAGGTGGGCGTACCACGGGTTGTGAAGGGTAGGGAGCAATCGCTTGTAATTGAGATAATGTCGTTTGCACATTATTTGGTGCATGTTCACCATCAATTAGTAACCAGTCAAAGCCTGCACCAGCAAGTAACTCAGCACTATATGGGCTGCACAAGCCAAGCCATAAACCAATTTGTGGTTGCCCACTTTTTAGCGCTTTTTTAAATTTATTTTCTAAAATATCCATGCCATTTTCCTTACACGAAGCGGCAGCTAATTGAACCCATATTGCCGTAATCAACGTGAAACACATCACCTTTACGAGCAGGAACAGGGCGTGTAAATGAGCCACCTAAGATAATTTGGCCTGGCTCAAGTTGCACATTATGCGGTGCTAATTTATTGGCTAGCCATGCCACGCCATTCGCTGGGTGATTGAGTACAGCAGCGGCTACGCCAGATTCTTCAATGACGCCATTACGATAGAGCAGGGCGCTAATCCAGCGCATATCCAAATCGCGTGGTTTGATTGGTCGGCCACCTAAAATCACCGCGCCATTCGCTGCGTTATCTGAAATGGTATCGAACACTTTACGTGGTCGATTGGTCTCAGGGTCGATGTTGTGACAACGCGCATCGATCAGCTCAAGGGCTGGGATCACATAGTCAGTGGCGTTATACACATCAAAGATGGTGCAGTTTGGCCCACGTAATGGCTTTGCGAGTACGAAGGCTAATTCAACTTCAATACGTGGCACGATAAAGCGGTCTGTTGGAATATCACAGCCATCATCAAAAAACATATCGTCAAGAAGCGCACCGTAATCAGGTTCATCAATTTGTGAACTTGCTTGCATGGCTTTGGATGTTAACCCAATCTTATGGCCTTTGAGCACACGTCCTTCAGCAATTTTCACGCCAACCCACTCTTTTTGAATAGCATAAGCGTCATCGATCGTCATTTCTGGGTGATCGAGGGATATTTGACGAATTTGCTCACGTGACTTTTCAGCCTGATTTAGGCGCTGTGCGATTTGTGAGATTACATCTTTTTGTAACATGCTGTTAATACTCCTATTCACCTATTCTATTTCGAGAGCAGCGCTGCACTAAAGCGCTTCGCTGCCACTCGAACTATTCAAGGTGTAAATTGAATGCGTACCCAGCGGTACTCAATTTAACTAATTGGAAAGACCACCAAAGCAGAGGTATTTCACTTCCAAATAATCTTCAATTCCGTAGCGTGAACCTTCACGCCCCAGACCAGACTGCTTAATACCACCAAATGGGGCTACTTCGTTTGAAATAATGCCTTCATTGATACCCACCATGCCGCTTTCTAATGCCTCTGCAACACGGTAGATACGACCGATATCTTTTGAATAGAAATAAGATGCCAAGCCAAATTCAGTATCATTTGCCAGAGCAATCGCTTCTTGCTCATCGCGGAATTTAAATAAAGGTGCCAGTGGGCCGAATGTTTCTTCTTTAGCGACTTTCATGGCTTCAGTGACGCCAGTGATAACGGTAGGCTCAAAGAACAGCCCCCCTAATTTTGCCGGTTTGCCCCCAGCGATGACTTTTGCACCGTGGGAAACCGCATCCGCAATATGTTCTGTGACTTTATCGACCGCGGCTTGGTTAATCAGAGGGCCTTGCTGGGAGTCAGCTTGTGTCGCAGGGCCAATTTTCAGCTCATTCACGGCTTTTGCTAAACGAGTTGCAAATTCATCGTAAACGCCTTCTTGGACTAAGATACGGTTAGCACATACACAGGTTTGCCCACTGTTGCGGAATTTAGCCGCTAACGCACCTTGTACGGCTGCATCTAAATCGGCATCATCAAACACGATAAATGGTGCGTTACCACCGAGTTCCAGAGACATCTTTTTGACCGTATTGGCGCACTGTTCCATCAGCAACTTACCGACTCGCGTTGAGCCCGTAAATGTGAGTTTGCGAACAATTGGGCTTGAAGTCATCACGCCACCAATAGCTTTAGCATCCGTACCTGGAACAATGTTAAACACACCAGCAGGAATACCCGCTTCTTCCCCTAACGCTGCCAACGCTAATGCAGATAATGGTGTTTCTGCCGCGGGTTTTAATACCATCGTACAGCCTGCTGCTAATGCGGGGCCGACTTTGCGAGTGATCATGGCATTTGGAAAATTCCATGGTGTAATGGCCGCAACCACACCCACAGGTTGTTTTATCGTCACAAGGCGACGCCCCGGTAAAGGTGATGGGATGGTTTCCCCATACACACGTTTACCTTCTTCTGCAAACCACTCAATAAAGCTGGCACCATAGGCAATTTCTCCCATCGATTCAGTGATCGACTTACCTTGTTCAGCACTGAGTAATTCAGCCAATTCCTTTTGGTTATCCATCATTAAACGGAACCATTTGTTTAAAATTTGGCTACGCTCTTTGGCGGTTTTAGCGCGCCATGCGGGGAGTGCTTTTTCTGCGGCTTCGATAGCTTGTTGGGTCTCTAACGCACCGACATTGCTGACGTTAGCGATAACCGCATTATTTGCAGGGTTAGTGACCTCAAACACACCTTTATTTTGGGCATCAACCCATTGGCCGTTGATATAAGCTTGTTGGCGAAATAATGTAGAATTGGTATTTATGCTCATTTTTCGTTGTTCTCCGAAGACACTGATTGGACTTGTGGGCGGATATTTTTAGCTGATAGCTGTTGGCTAACAAAACTTAACCCGGCACACAGCGCCATAACAAGTGCCATAGCGAATGGGGATTCATCTTGTAATACAGAAACTGCAACGCTGGCGACAGCCGCTAAGGCAAACTGAATGGAAATCGCAAGTGCACTGGCACTTCCTGCGATTTTCCCGCGATGTTGCAGTAAGAGTGACAAACTGTTGGTGCCGATAGCATTGACCATCGATAAGAACAGCACGACTAGAATAACAATTATGGGCAAACTTTGTTGGTAAAATAGGAGTAACAGCAGACCAAACGCTAATTGAAACCCACTTTGCATAGTCAGTATGCGCGTTAAACTATAGGTTTTTAGCAGTTTAACGTTCAGCAACAACATGACAATCATCCCCAAGATGTTACAGCCGAACAGCAAACCATAATGTTGTTCAGAAACACCGAAATAATTGATGTACACAAACGGTGAACCACTAATAAAGGCAAACATACCGGCAAAAGAGAATGCCATAGTGCCAATAATACTCAGTGCTTCTCGGTCTGTGAGCACCTGCGCATAATTCTTGAAGGCGACACAAAGGATATTTTCAGAATCGCGCTGGTGAGTTAGCGTTTCAGGGAGCAAGAAAAAAATCGCACACACCGAAGCTAAGCCAATCAACGCTAATAAGTAAAAAATCACTTGCCACTGAAAATGAACAAGTAAAAACCCCCCTAAAAGTGGTGCCAGTAGCGGGGCTATCATGGTCACAAGTGTCATTAATGACAGTACTTTAGGTAGCTCATGGGCAGGATAAACATCCCTTGCAATCGCTCTAGCCATAACAATGGCCGCTCCACTACCAAAAGCTTGCAGCGCTCGGAATACAATCAAGGTATTTGCGTTGGTGGCTTGTGCGCATAACAAACTGGCAATAGTGAAAATGGCAAGGCCACTTAACAACATTTTCCGCCGGCCAAGAAGGTCACTTAATGGGCCATAAAACAGCATTCCCACGCAGAAGCCAGCAAAAAAGGCGCCAAGGGTGTACTGCATTTGCCCTTGGGTGGCGTGTAATGCCATTCCCATTTGAGGAAGGGCTGGAAGGTACATATCGATAGACAATGGACCGAATGCCACGAGTGACCCCAGTAATGGGATCAAATAGTGCGGTATGTGTTTATCGAAATTTTTAACCATCTTGCCCTCTCAATAAAATGAAGAATAAAGCTTTAAACTCTTAGTCCTTAAACAAGGCATGAACATTGTTCTGTTTATAATTTAAAACAGGATCAAGCTCTTCCATGGTAAAAGACAGCGCCAGATAGCGTTTTGCCATTAAATCGGCAAAATGGACTTTGATCAGGTCGAAAATCATTTCCCCCGTTTTTTGCCTATCTTCAAGAGAGCGCCCGGCACCGATTTTTAGCGTCATATGGACAAATGCATAATCGTGTTTGCCATCAGCCATTTGCCAAGTATCTAGCCAAATTGCACGGCTACGAATGCCGCCTAATGGAAAAATACCGGTAGCAGCAAGGGCTTCATTCACTTGAGCAAACAGCTCTGGAAGTTTCGCTTCTTCACGAATGTTTTCTGTACATTCCGCATAAAAATGAGGCATAACCGTTCCTTATGCGTTGGCAGCTTGTTTATCAGTGATATAGCTAGGAAGCGGGAACACGGCATTAATTTGCCCGGTGCCTGAGCTGGCAAACAAGTCAGTTAAAACTTCCACTTTTTCAGCGTATTTATCCCAACCTAACATACCTAACAGCATCACGGTGTCGTGCATATGGCCTTCGCCATAGCAGTAATCGGCATACTCAGGCAACATTTTGCAGAACTCTCCAAAACGGCCTTCACGCCAAAGTTTGACGACGCGTTTATCCATTTGCTCATCAAATTCACGTGTGTAGCTATTCATACCGTCTTCGGCTTTTTGGTCATCAATAAAACGGTGTGATAATGACCCGCTCGCCAGTACTGCAACGGTTCCATCGTATTTTTCAATAGCAGTCAGTACGGCTTCACCTAATTTGCGGCTGTCTTCAAAACTATGAGAAGTACAGAATGCTGAAATTGAGATAACTTTAAAGTGGCGGTCACTATTCATGTAGCGCATAGGCACTAATGTCGCATATTCGAGGGTTAAGCTTGGGATTTCATGAGCTTGAGCACGAACGCCTAATTTACGTGCTTCTTCACCAATCATTTGGCCTAATACCGAGTTCCCATCATATTCATATTCCATATCGCGAATGAAATGTGGAAGTTCATTACTGGTGTAAATACCTTTGAAATGATCCGCACAGTTAATGTGATAGGCGCTGTTGACTAACCAGTGTGTATCAAAAACAATAATGGTATCAACGCCTAATTCACGGCAACGACGGCTGATTTCTTTGTGCCCATCGATAGCGGCTTGGCGACATCCAAAATTTTTACCTGGTAGTTCTGATAGGTACATGGATGGGACGTGTGTTATTTTTGCGGCGAGTGCCAATTTACCCATTTCATCCTCTCTTACCCGTTATATTTTGAGCTGTAGCGGTGTTGGCTTCACAAAACCACCCTAATCACATACTTATGTATGCTCATAGGGATGATTTCGCTTGCCGCCTAGCTACAACTCAAACTATTTAGGGTAAGGAACGCATTACCAATTATTTGTTGTAGCTATTAATTTTTTATGAATCATTTACAGTTCAAATTATTACAGGTTGTTTAATTGACTAATTGAATAAAAACTGTTTTCAGTAACCTATACACCCCAGCGAGGGATGTTGTGGTCTCCGTAGGAGATACAGACGTTCTTCATTTCTGCGAACACTTCGAAGCTGTATTCACCACCTTCACGGCCAACACCAGAGGCTTTGACACCACCGAATGGTTGACGTAAGTCACGCACGTTTTGGGTATTTACAAACACCATACCTGCTTCGATACTGCGAGAAAGGCGTAAGATCTTGCTGACATCTTGCGTCCAAATGTACGAGGCCAGACCGTACTCCACATCGTTCGCCATACGGAGACCATCTTCTTCAGTCTTGAATGGGATCAAACAAGCGACGGGTCCAAAGATCTCTTCTTGAGCAACACGCATGCGGTTATCGACATCCGCCAGAACGGTTGGGCGCAAGAAATGACCATTTTTCAGGTGTTCAGGAAGATCCGTTGGCTTATCTGGGCCACCCGCTAACAGGGTTGCGCCTTCTTCCATACCAATGCGAATATAACCGGACACTTTGTTCCAGTGTTGCTGGCTGATCAAGGCACCGACTTGTGTTTTCGGATCGTTCGGGTCACCGACGATCAGGCGGTTTGCGCGTTCAGCAAAACGTTTTACAAACTCAGGGTAAATGCTTTCTTGAATGAAAATACGGGAGCCTGCGGTGCAACGTTCACCATTGATAGAGAAAATCGTAAACAGCGCAGCATCCATTGCGCGTTCAATATCCGCATCTTCAAAAATCAGAACTGGGGATTTACCACCCAATTCCATTGAATATTTTTTCAGCCCTGCGTTTTGCATAATGGTGCGGCCTGTTGCCGTACCTCCGGTGAATGATACTGCGCGCACATCGTGATGTTTCACCAGCGCATCACCTGCTGTTGCGCCATAACCTTGGACGACGTTCAGGACGCCAGCAGGGATGCCTGCCTCAAGCGCTAATTCCCCTAAACGGTTGGCAGAGAGTGGAGACAGTTCAGACATTTTGAGAACCGCAGTATTACCCAGTGCTAAACATGGGGCGGTTTTCCACGTTGCGGTCATAAATGGCACGTTCCATGGGGAGATTAACCCACATACACCGACAGGTTGGATCAGGGTGTAGTTCATCATTTTGTCGTCAACCGGATAGGTGCGACCATTCATTTGTTGGCAAATTTCAGCAAAGAATTCAAAGTTGTGTGAAGCACGAGGGATCAACACATTTTTGGTTTGATGAATAGGTAAACCAGTGTCTTTGGTTTCCATTTCCGCAATTTGAGGAACGTTTTCATCGATTAATTCGCCCAGACGGCGCATTAAGCGGGCACGTTCTTTCATTGGGGTATTAGCCCATTTGGGAAATGCGTCTTTTGCTGCGGCGACGGCTTGATTGATTTCATCTTGCCCACCCGAAGCGACTTCAGCGAGTACTTCGCCAGTTGCTGGGTTGGTGGTTTGAAAATACTCTTTGCTAGCAACGTTTTTACCGTTGATCCAATGATTAATCTTAGTCATTACACACGTTCCTCATACTCTTTTTCGCTGATAATGGTGTTGACCAATCTGCCAACGCCTTCAACTTCAACAATGACTTCGTCACCCGGTACCACGTCAGACAGCCCTTTTGGTGTCCCCGTCGCAATCATGTCTCCCGGTTGCAGTGTCATAAAGTCACTGAGGTAAGCAATTAAAAATGGAATATCGAAAATGAGATCGGCCGTGGTGCCTTTTTGACGTAATTCACCATTAACATAGGTGTATAAAGCCAAGTTATGGGGATCTTTAATGGCGTCTTTATCGACGATCCAAGGGCCGATCGGCGTTAAGGTATCGCGGCTCTTAACACGTAAATTTGGGCGATAATAGTTCTCTAAATAGTCACGGATCGCATAGTCATTACACACGGTGTAGCCTGCGACATAATCCATGGCATCTTCTCTTGAGACCTTATGAGCCGTTTTTCCAATCACCACCACTAACTCAGACTCATAATGCATATATTCAACATTATCAGGGCGAACAGAAACTTGGCGGTGACCTGTTAAGCTACTTTCTGCCTTTAAGAAAATTAAAGGTTCTTCAGGCGGCTTAAATTCTAATTCGGCAGCATGGTCTGCATAGTTCAAACCAAGGGCAAATAACGTCCCTTGAGCAGGGGGTAACCATTCAACATCAGGAGAATCACCCGCGATCACATCCCCATTAGGTAATGTAATGGCTTCGTTATCACCAACAGTGACGGAATATTCAGTGCCTTTAAAAAGGATTTTGGCGCGTTTTGTTATAGTAGACATTATTTTCCTCCTGCTGCCACAACGGTATTTTTCAGGCTAGGAAAGCCTTCCGCTTGGATAACCACGTCATCACCGGGTTTGATGGTGACACGTTGCTGTGGTGTGCCGAGTAGGATCACATCCCCTTGCTTTAAGGTGGCAAAGTCACTTAATGCAGCCACTAACTCGCTAGCATCGCGGATCAGATCTTTAGTTGACCAGCGATCTACTTCTTTGCCATTTACTAGGGTGATGATATCGACAGGCGTATTTAATGACGTTGCGACCATTTTGCCAATTGGGCAGAAAGTATCACGGCATTTTGCTTTAATGGCAGGGCGATAGAAGGTGTCTTCTGGCAAGCTCACTTCATTTGCCAGTGCAAACCCAGCAATATACTGATGAGCATCAGCTTGACTGACTTTGCGTGCATTTTTTCCTATCACCAAGGCTAGCGTAGCGCCACTTTGTACTTCTTCACCTACAGGGTGCAAAATTTGCTCGCCTGAATTGATACGCGTATTACGCGGCTTAATAAACCACACCGGGGTTTTGGGTGGGGTCTTATAAGGGGCTTGCTGGAATGCCTCAAGCCAATGGCTAAGCTGGCTTTGATGATTGAGGGCAATGGCAAATACAGTGCCTTTCATTGACAACTCCTTAATGAAAAGAATTCAACTTTCGAGTAATTATTAACATATTAATAAAGTATAATTTTTAAATTAGCAATAGGTTTATGGAAATGTTAATTTTAATTGTGATCTCATTAACATAATTGAACTGTCTTTCTGTAAGGTGTTGTTATAAATAAAATTATTATTTTTCAATTTTTTTTTAGTTTACAAAAAATTAACTTTAAAGTTGGGTTTTAAATTATTTACTCATTAATATTTTAGGGTTTTTCTTTGAGATTGTTATTTGGCCGTGCTACTCTTAAATAAGGCAAATTGGCGATGTGGAAATTTATGGTGATAATCAACGGGTTCACTAAAGCATTGTGCCAATAAAGCACTGTGGCAGCCGCCATAAAATACCTAAACTGGGCTAAATAACGTTAATTAAGTGGTGAGTTTTAAGCTTATGCATGAATCATTGACAATTGCATTATTGCAGGCAAGGGAAACCGCAATGGGTTTTTTTCGACCGATATTAAAGTCGTATAATTTGACTGAACAGCAATGGCGTATCATTCGAGTTTTAGCTGATAAGCGTTCAATTGATTTTCATGAATTATCAGTCCAAACCTGTATTCTGCGGCCAAGTTTAACGGGGATCTTAACCCGCATGGAGCGCGAAGGTTTAATTTTCCGCTTAAAACCATTGAATGATCAGCGAAAATTATATGTCTCTTTGACACCGGCAGGGCAAGAGTTGTACGACAAAGCTCGGCAGGAAGTGGAAGAAGGCTATCAAAAAATTGAGCAGGCTTTCTCGCCAGAAAAAATGCAGCAATTGACTGCATTGTTGGATGAGTTAATCGCTTTAGAGAGCCCAGATTACAGTAATATCGCTGCTGATAAGAGAAAGAGCGCCTAAATTTTCGTCATATTTCGAACTCTAGCTGTGTTGGCTTCTTTCGGCTATTTGGGTCACATACTTGTGTATGTGGCCTAGAACCACTTCAATTGCCACCTTCCTACAATTCGAATTATTTTGAACATAGTTATTACTTAAATAATTCACTTTTCCCTTTAGATTCACTGAAGTTGAACTTCATTTATACTTTTAGTTGAGTAGCCAATCCCTCACTGTCATATCTTATTTGTAATTGTGAAATTACCTATAGGTTGCTTGTGACAAATTCTTCAGAAAAATCATTCCTAATAAAATCAAATGATTGATTTTCAGTATATAACGTTAGACTTTATCGTTAATTGCAATTTGGTCAAATTAATACAGTGAAATAGCGCAAAAAAACAATATTAAGAATGAAAGTATTAATTTTTAGTCATGGTGGATTTTTTTTATCTAAAAGCAGTTAATGAGAATAAGTTACATTACGGTAAATTTACTGTTCGTAACGAAAATTTAGATAATATGACAAAATATCAAATTATGTGGCGTTTATTATGCTTATCGTTGTTTATGATTTCGCCCTATGGCTACACGGAAAATCAATTATTCCCTTCCACGAATGAAAGTATTCAATTTGAACAAAAACAACGGTTAGAGTCGGAGTTAATCCAACGTAATCTATTGGAAAAACAAAGCACTATTTCCATTGAAGATGCATTGCCATCTCCTTCCCAAAATGAAATATGTTTCCTTATCAGTGAAATCCAATTTGTCGGCGCCACACAGCTCACCAGTAAAACTCAAACTCAGTTAACCTCATCTTATTTAAAACGCTGCCTCACACTGAGTGAAATACAAAAGCTCACCAAGCATGTAACTAATTACTATATGGAACAGGGGTTTATTACCTCTCAAGCCATCATTCCTGAGCAAGATTTATCCTCACATCAATTGTTATTACAAGTGATTGAAGGGCATGTTGAAACTATCGAGATTGAAAATTCCCCTAAGCGTTTAGTTCATCAAATATTTCCTCATCAACAAGGCAAAATATTAAATCTACGGCATATTGAACAAGGGTTGGAGCAACTCAACCGGTTATCGTCCGCTAAGTACACTATCGATATCCAACCAGGAAGCCAAAATGGCTACTCTCGGGTTATTATTCATCAACAAGGGAAAAAATGGCCTATCACGAGCCAGTTGAATCTCGATAACTCGGGTATGGAGGCAACGGGAAAACAGCTGCTTACCGGCGGTTTAACGGTAGATTCCCCATTAGGGTTTGGTGAGCAGTGGTCAGTCTCGGGCAATACCGATATGGATGGAAGTGTATCCCACCATAACCGTTATATCGTTGCGAATGTGAATGTGCCTTATGGTTATTGGTCTTACCGTTACCAATTTTATCGCAATAACACATTACAACCATTTCAGGCATCGGGCCAGCAATACCGTTATGAAGGCAAAAACACCAATCAGCAATTTGATATCAGTCGCTTAGTTTATCGTGATGGGAAGCAACGACTTACACTGCAAAGTAGCTTAAAACATAAAAATGCCAACACCCAGTTAGCTTCCCAAACCTTGAGTATCAGCAGCCCAACTTTAACCTCGCTCTCATTTACCCCGCAGTACAGCACCACGCTTGGACAAGGTTACTTCACGTTTAACCCTGCCGCTGAATGGGGAATATCCGCCTTTGGCGCCTCACCGGATACCCTCGCGAAAGATTCACCGCGCAGCCATTACCGCAAATTCAGTATAAGCAGCAGCTATCAGTATTTTTTCTCTAATGGTTTGACCTATTTAACCTCATTTTACGGCCAATATTCGCCCGATAACTTATACGGTATTGAACGCATAAGTATTGGAGGCCAGTACTCTGTCCGTGGCTACCACGAGCAGTCTTTAAGTGGTAACCGAGGCGGATATTGGCGTAATGAAATTAATAAAGACATCGCCAATACGGCAATTGGGCAACTGCGTTTTATCGGGGCTTTAGATTACGGGTTTATTGCCTCAGATAAATACCACGTTGAACATGACACTTTAGCCGGCGGAGCCGTTGGCCTCTCTTTTACCGGCAATAGCCTAATTTATTCTCAGTTTCTACTCAGTAAACCTTTGCATTATCCCTCACAACTTAAACCAGACAATTGGTCGGCTTATTGGTCGGTCTCATTTTCTCTGTAGCTTTACGTTTTTAAAGGATTATTTATGCTAAATGAACAGTTGCCTTCTCGCTCTAAGCGGATATTAAGTTACACCATTATTTTCTTAACCGTTGTCTACCCCTTACATCCCGCTTGGGGAGCCGCTATGACGGCCGCAGATAAAAACACCCAAATCAGCCAACAAAATAACGTCCCGATTATTAATATCGCCACGCCGAATGGAGCGGGAATATCCCACAATAAATTTCAACAATTTAATGTCGATAAACAAGGGGCGGTACTCAATAACGCCACCACTAATGTGAATTCCCAAATTGCAGGGCAAATCAAAGCCAATGCGAATTTAAAGGGAAATGCCGCTAATCTGATTATCAACGAAGTTACCGGCAGTAGCCGCTCAGAATTACAAGGTAAGTTGGAAGTAGCAGGCAAAGGGGCGAATGTCTTAATTGCTAACCCGAATGGGATTACCTGCAATGGCTGTAGCTTTGTGAATACCCCAGCGATTACCTTGACCACGGGAAAACCCATTCTGGATAACAAGGGGGCATTGTCTGCGGTTGAGGTGAAAAAAGGCAGTGTGGTTATTGGCGCCAATGGCCTGAATGCCGAAGCACAAACCTATGCCGATATTATCAGCCGCGCCACCGAACTAAATGGGCAAATCAAAGCCAAAAACTTGACCTTGATGCAAGGCACCAACCGTGTCGATTTTCAAAAAGGCATCGTAACACCGATTGCGGGTGAAGGGGCAAAACCCAGTATTTCCGTAGATACCAAAGCACTGGGTGGGATGTATGCCAACCAAGTGAAATTGGTGAGTACTGAATCAGGGGTGGGGATTAACCTCAGCAATGTGCAAGCCAACCAACATGACCTGACGTTAACCGTCGATGGGAAAATTACTCTTGCGGGTAATATCCAAGGGAAAAAAGACATTAATGTCAGCACCAAAAACCTGCAAATTAACGCCAATGCCAACGTGAATGCCGCCAAAGACATCACATTAGCGACCAACACCCTCGCCAATAACGGGAAAGTTACCGCAGGCAAGGATATGCGTGTCTTTGCTGATAACGTCAGTAACACAGGAAATAGCGCACTTATTCAGGCACAAGATAATTTGTGGATACAAAAAAATGCCAAGGGGGATTTGAGTACGCTGATTGAGAATAAGTCAGGGACGATAAAGACCAATGCGGGGGACTTGGTTGTTAGGACAAAAAAACTGACAAATACGGCGAATGCATCTCCAATAGAAATTTCCAATATCAATGCGACTACCAGTGATAAAAATGGCACTTATGTATCTTCTTTTTTTGGTACTAGGCAAGGAGTTGTATCAATTATTTCACTCTACCCTCGATTAGAAAATTTTCCCTATAAAAAATGGTTTGGGGAGATGGATTTGATCAGCAATGACAGCATTAATGTTGAACGAAAACAGTATTTGAATCTGGGAAATATTGGGACTATCGCATCAGGAAAGAATGCCTATATTAATGCAAATGATTTAGTTAGCGATTTTGGAAAAATTGCAGCAAAAAACAATGTGATATTGACAGGACAAAATGCATCAATATCCTCTTTTAACTCAGGCAAGTTAGATCTTTGGTATAAATATGATACATCTAATGTAGATTTAGGAAAATTTGCAGATGAAAGCGATGATGATGGAACTTATGATATTTTTTATGTTAGTGAACCGATAGATTTTAAATTAATCGATAAACTTTATTCTTGGGCTCCCGAAGCCTTAAATTATAAAACGATATCGGCAGGAAATAATGTTGTCCTTGATTTTAAAAACGCCATTAATCTTGAAAGTAAGCTTCCTAGCACCGAAAAACCTATAGCAAAAATAGTACAAGCAGGTAATACATCTTTTGCCGTTACCGCAAAAAATATTGTCTTAAATTCTAATAATATAAATATTTCTACCAACTTACAGTCTGAAAACGATCTGTCTATCATTGCAGGTCAAAACATTAATATTCATGATGCACAACTGGTTGCAAAACAATCACAAAGCCTAATTGCCAATAACGACCTTAACCTTAAACAGGTTAATTTAACGGCTAAAGACAGTACCTTGATTGCGAAAAATGGCAATCTTCAATATAGCTTAAATCCTGTCTCTGCGTTTAAAGATAATGTCTTATCTCCTCCGGTTATCAACGCCGCAAACTCGTTACATATCCAAGCGGGTAAAAATATCACTTTTGATAATGCGCAGTTAGCCAAAACGAATAAACTTACCCTCAGTGCCAATGACAATATTGTTATTCATCGCGATGAATCCAATTTCATGAAACTCGCGGTTTCAGAGCCTGTCACCAATATTAATGCGTTACTCACAAAAACAGGAAATTGGACAAGTTCAGGGGAAATAAACCTCACCGCAGGTAAAAATATTGAAGCGCATGGCATAGCCTTCAACAGTGGAAAATCACTGACGTTCAATGCAGGCCAAGATATTCGTCTAGGCTCAAAAGCCATTAAAGATGTCGATAACATATTTAGAACCAATCGCTACCCAGAATTACGTTCGCAACTCATCGCAAATGGTAATATTACGTTAAATGCAGCCCGTGATATTGACTTGCAGTCGGCTAACCTTCAGTCCAAAGACAAAATTATTGCACTTTCTGGCCGTGATCTTAAATTAACCGCTACCGCTTACTCTGCCATTCCCAACCCCAACGAAGATAACCAAGATGTACGTTATGTGACCTCGACACTTTCCGGTGACAAAGGCATCACACTGGCCTCCAATGGCGCACTCACTGCACAAGGTAGCACAATCAAATCCCTAGATGACATCACACTCTCAAGCGGTGGAAATGTACGCTTAGAGTCGGTCAAAACGAACTATCGTAAGCAGTCAGGGAAAAAATTTGAAGAGTTATATCGCCAAATTGGCACTGAAATTAACAGTGGTAAAACCCTGACCATTTTGTCTGAGGGGAGCATTCTGTTCCAAGCGTCTCGTCTCGTTGCCAAAGGTGCGATGGATATTGCGGCAAAAGGTGGGTACCTCTATGCCCAAGCCATGGAGGAAAGCAGTTACTTCGAAGAGTATAAAAAGAAATGCAATAGATGGACGCTTTGTATCACGAAAAAGGAAGTGAGAAAAACACGCAGTGATAAAACCAATAAAGTCACTGAATTTACTGCTGGTGGCGACATTAACTTATTGGCAAAAGATGATGTCACCTTAGAAGCCACCAAAATTAATACGGGCAAGAATGCCAAAATCACCAGTCAAACCGGTAAGGTGAATTTTAAGGCTGTCAAAAACTCGCAATTTGAACAGGTGATTACAAATTCTAACGGTTTTTATATCACCCAACGTAATAAAGGCTATACCTCAGATAAATGGGTTTTACCTGCATTGCATATTGGTGGAAAACTGACTGTTGATGCAGCAAAGGGCATTAGTGCAGACATCAAATCGAAAAATGGTCAGAGCTTAGAAAATGCCTTAGAGGCTCTTGGTCAAACAGAAGGTACACAGTGGCTTGCAGGCTTAAAAGACCATGAAGATGTGCAGTGGAACTTAGTTAAAGACGCCTATGACAGTTGGGATTATAAAAGCCAGAGTTTAAACCCGGTTGCTGCTGCGCTGATTATGATAACTGTTGCAGCGATGACGTCAGGTACAGCAACAAAATTTGCAGCTTGGGCCGCGTCGGGGAGTAGTGGTACGAGTGCTGCAGTGATATCAGGCGCGGCTTACTCTGGTATGACAGCTCTTTCAACACAAGCAGCGATCGCACTGGCTGAAAACCAAGGAAACCTATCCAAAGCGCTTAATTCACTAGGTAAAAGCGAAACAGTTAAATCTATTGTTGCTCAAATGGTGATCTCCGGGGCGCTTAATGGTTTAGATGTCAAAATGGGATGGACAAAAGGGAATCCGGGGAATGCTAAGTTACCTTTATTAAGTAATGGGGATTGGAATAAGGTTGCTCAGCGTGTTGCCGCGCAATCTGTGATTAGTTCAACCGTGAATACCACGATCCAAGGTGGCAGCTTTACCGATAACTTTAAGAGTGCCTTACTTAGTAATATTGGCAATCAGGTGAATGCGGAAGGTGCAAAGTTAATCGGTGATAACGGAGAAATTTTAGGGCATACAGGCAAATTATTAAGTCACTCAGTTGTTGCAGGGGTGAGTGCCGAAATCGCAGGGGGAGATGCCAAAGGTGCAGTTGTTGGTGCGTTAGCAGCAGAATTAGCTGCAATTTCATTGAACAGTAAATTGTTTGAGCCCAAATATATCAATGAGCAAGAAAGACAACTCGCATTGCTACAAGATGCTATCAAGGGTAATGACGCCAAAACTCAATTCACTAAAGTATTAGGTGGATTTGCAGGGGCATTAATTACCCATAAGCCAGAAGGCGCTTTTTCTGCCGCTAATTCTGCCGAGTTGGTATATACGTATAATTATACAGAGCATCAGTTACAGCAAATCATTATAGAGAACAATCTGGATATGATGGCGGCGGCTAAAGGAGATAAAGCTGCTGCACGACGTGTTGCGGCGCGCCAAGAAGCGGCAATATTTGTTGGTTTTGTTGCAGCAGGTGGATACGTCGCAGTTATTGGCGGCGAAATTGTTTTAGCAGCATCTCCTGAAATATTAGCTGCAGCAAAATTAGGAATGCAGGGATGTAAAGCAGGGCTAGTGCTCTGTTTCAATAAACTAGCCATTAGTTCAGCTGAAGTTATTGCCCCAGAAGCCGCTGTTTCTAGCGGAGCAGCTTTAGGAGCTGGTTATAAATTACTAGCGAGCTCTGAGGAGGCAGCCAAAGCACTTGCAAATACCACAATGAACAGTTCAAAGCATATGCTAATGGCTGGAAAACAAGATGCGAGTAAACTAAAGTCCCTCCTAAATGCTGAGAAACTACGTGTTGAGGCTAATAAAAAAGTTATTGAGGAAATTAATAAATTTTCATCTAAAAACAAAGCTAGAGATACAGCAACCATGGTTGCTGCATATGATATAAAAAAAGGCACTATCATTGTCAAAGGTAGCGTAGGTAATAAAATTGAGGCCGATATGCTTCATAAAGATACAATAACTCTTCTCAAGAAAAAATTGGGAGGAGCTGATGTTGGGACTAAAACTATTTATTGTAATAATATTGTTGGGGGGTGTGGAGAGGTATTAGCTGCTGACCAGCTAATAAGGAAAGGAGTTAATCCAACAGATATAAGGATTTCGCAAGCATATAGACCTAGAGATGCCCATGGATTCGATATATCAGAAGTTCCCCCAGAAGCGCTTGTACCTACTTGTAAAAATTGTGTCAAAGTATTTTTAGAATAATAAGGGATATCTATGGAATTGCAGCTAGATAACAATTGGTCACCCGATTTTGCTTGTAACTATACTTGGGTCGCCGGAGATAAAAATGGATTGCTTTCCTTGATGTTAAGTAATGGTTATGGTTGGCTCCCAATAGTTTTACTTAACTCATCTATTAGCAAAAATGATATTAATCTTTTATGTGAATATATAGATGGGGAATCAACAGACTATGTCAATGAAATAAATTTGAATGGCAGTTATACAGTTGATTTATACTCAAGCTATTCTTATGTATCATATCGCGATAAGAATGAGTTAATAAAAAGTTTTAATTCTAGACTTGAAAATAATAAGAACTGTATTGCTTCACTAGCTACCAAAATGGGAATGTTTTGTTATGAGGCTTTAGAGTTACCTTCTGAAGGTGAAAACTATCCAATAGGTTATGATGGTGAAACAAAAATGGGAGATTATTATCGTTTTATTGTTCCGACAGTATTTTTAACAATAGATGATATTCCTATCCCTCTTAGAAATTATATTGTTGTCTCAGATACTATTGATTTCACTGTAGACCAGTTATTTGATAACGACAAAATTAGTGAGTATTTTCCTCGTATGTACCATGGTTAAGATTATGGGCTATACGAAAAAATAAAACATGGCGAAAGTTTGGAATGTATCATAAATAACCGCCATCTTTATATAAAGATGGCGGTTATTACTGTATAAACTTCAGTCTTTAATGTTCACTCGCACTTTTTTAGGGTTACTTACTCAATAAGTTCAAGAAATGAATATGTTTTTCATATTGGTCTAGGATATCGTGAATGATCTGCTCTTTTTCCCAGCCCATCACGTTATAATCTTGCCCACCTTCTTTTAAGTGAATCTCAGCGCGATAGTAGCGTTGCTCTTCGCTCTTTTCTTCATCACTTTCTGTCCCCATACCCGATAACGCAAATGGTAATATCACGTTAAATGCCGCTCGCGATATGGATTTGCAATCTGCTAATCTTCAATCCAAAGACAAAATCATTGCACTTTCCGGCCGTGATCTTAAACTATCCTCAATTGTCGCCTTGCTAGAGCTCGAATTATTTTGAATATCAATTTGTTTTCGTCATATTTCGTATTGTGACATTGTTGCTGGTGCTGGCGTGCGGATATACCTAATCGTTATGCAGCCATTTTGGTCGGCAGGCGTTGGTCTATCACATTTTGAATCACATTTAGCCGTTTCACATCTTCCAATGTAAAAAATTCCGCTCTATAAGCAGTCATGTGACCCCCTTAATAGTTAGCCTACGTGACGGACATCTTAACTTAGCCCAGAGTGGACATTACTAAATTGGAGCCACAGCGTTGGATAGCTTAAGCACCTTTATGTTAAATTCAGACATTAATTACTCTTTTTCTATGAAGTTTTTATTTAAGAAATCAATGCGCTTTTGGATATCTTCATAACCTAGTTGATAAGCTCTTTGATATAATTCGACAGCTTTTTCATAATTTTGGGGTACACCGAGTCCTTCCTCATACATTAATCCAAGATTTACCAATCCACTAAATTCATCTTTGCTAGCTGATTTTTGATAAAGTTCAACCGCTTTATTGATATCGCGTTTTACGCCAAAACCATATTTATATAATAATCCCATAGAGTTCATAGCCACAGGATCACCTTTTTTTATGGCAATTTCATAACATTTTATTGCTTCATCATATTTTTCTAAATTTCCATACAACATACCTAGCCGTGTAATCGCGTAATCATTACCTGATTGTATCGATTCCTTATACCACTTCTCAGCCAACTCCGTATTTTTTTCTCCTCCAAGACCATCACTATATAAATCTCCCAGACTCATCATGGCATAACTGGAATTATGTTCTTTAATGGCTATTTCATACATTTCTTTTGCTTTAACATAATCATGATTTAATTCATATAACATTCCTAAATTATTGTTTGCTGAGGATGAACCTAATTTTGCAGCTTTTAGATAAAGCTCAATAGCCTCTTCTTTTTTTCCTTGATCTTCTTTGAGCATAGCTAACAGATTAGTCCCTCTCGCACTGTTTTTATCCGCAAGTTGCTGATAAATTTCTTCTGCCTTTTCGAGATTTTTTTTCACACCAGTGCCCGTTTCATAAAAACGCCCCACCATAACTAAGGCATCGTCATCCCCTTTTTGAGCCAAGGTCTCACAGGCTGCAAAGTTCATTTCTTCGGGGATGCATTTAACCTCGGATTCAGCATGAGCCAATACAGGGTTGCATAAGACTAAGAATAAGGTGACGACTGCGAATTTATTGTTTAACATAACCAAAATTTACCTACAAATGGACTTATTAATGGCTAATTTAATCTATCTCACATTAGAAGGGAAACAACAAGGGTTGATATCACGTGGTTGTGGAACTCTGGATTCAATCGGAAATCGTTTTCAAATAGGGAAAGAAGACTCAATTTTTGTCACCGAATTAAACTTTTCCGTATCTCGAGCTCAAAACTTGTCGCATCAACCCGTAGAATTCACCAAACTGATAGATAAATCATCGCCGTTATTGTTAATTGCCGTTTCAAATAATGAAATCCTCAATCTGGTTTTCGATTACTATCGCACAGCTCAAAATGGCGGAATTGAAAAATATTTCACGGTAAAATTAAACGAGGCCTCTATTGTTGACTACTCACACCAATGCCCAAACAATATTTTACGTAATGATATTGAGCCTGAAGAGCGGCTGACGATTCGATATCGTGATATTACAACCGCTCAAATAATGGCGGGTACATCGGGCTACAGTATCTCCGATGATAGCGTCTTTTAATTTTTATACTTGTTGATTAAATGGCGAATTTCAGCAACAAAAGCATCATCACTCGCGGCATTGCTTGGGCTAGCCGCCAATGTGATTAACGGGCTTAATTCCTCTTCAACAAAATAATATGCCATGGTGATTTGACTCTTATCCATTGCATCATAGACGGCGCGATTTTTATTTTTTAGCCTTCTGGCCGCTTCAGACATTTTCTCAATCGTTCCATAACTGTATATAATCGTTGCCACGATAACGGTTCGACTTATCACCTTCTTAGGACCGCCGAACGGTTTAAAAAAAGACCGATGCTTTGAAACAATCGCGGCAACAATCCGAGTGATTATCGCAGTGACAATAAAATTACGAATTTTCGATTCGGTCATAACTTCAGCGCCAACGCCGATAGCAAAATTTTTAACTCCTACATCTATGTCCCGTTTGACATTAAATCTATCTTCAAAGTTAATTATTTGATTTTGATTAGATTGCGTCTTTACCATTTGAATATAATCAGATAATTTTTGTTTTCGCGTTGGTGGCATTTGGTTAACGATTGAGTCAATAATAATATTGACGACCTCAGAAAGATTCTCATAGGGGTCATTAATAAATCGTAATAAATAAATCGCCTCAATATTTTCTTGCATGACTCGAGGATTTCTAGAAATTCGAGATTTAAGCAGAAAGTTCATTCCCATCAACGGAGGGGGCAAAACACCAAGATACGCAGCGGTATCTTCTATTCTTTTGACACCCTTAGCGGATGTCACACCGAAATCTTCGACTCTTTTCACCCAGGGATTATTTAACGCATTATCAACAGTTGGGGGATTACCTTCACACCGATAATAAATCGATTCATCTAATCCTGTCGGGGGTAAGCAATCTTTTGAACGATTATGTGCATTCTGAAGCTCACGTTTTATTTTTTCAAAGATAGCGAACCGTTTTTTTTGGGCTTTATTTGCATCGATGATTTGACCGTTATGACAGTAAAACCACTCTAAATCCCCACACTGCATACAATCCCCCACCTTATCCTTAAGTTAAACTTAAATCATAAATGAAAGAGAATTAAATGAATACATTTAACTTTGTATTTATTGATTACCATAAGACCCATTATGCTAAACGAGCAAGTTTAGAGAATAAAACAGCCCGTTAGACATCATAAAACCGCCTCAGCGCGTTTTTAGCAACACTGAGATTGAATGCGAAAACACACTGAAATCGTAGAAAAACATAAACCTGTTTTGTGGTGATTAACGATTTAACCAACCAAGTCAACGCGGATGGTAACCGAATCAATTAGAAAAAAGACACTTGGTCATGTCTGTCTATTTGAGGGATAAAACTTTCTTCTACTATGCCAGATTAGCTTGTGAAAAATATTTAAAAGTTCATCCTGAAGCGCTTAGCTAGCGTCAGTACTTTATTATCAAAAATGCAAATGTCATAAAATAGGATCCTATTGCATTAATTGACAATCGAATAAACACAGGCGGCTATAATTTTAGCCGCCTGTGAATTCTTATAGATGCATTTTAGGTAGTGCTTCTTTTTTGGTCTACTTACCCAACAAGTGCAAGAAGTGAATATGTTTTTCGTACTGATCAAGAATATCGTGAATGATTTGCTCTTTTGCCCAGCCCATAACATCGTAGTCTTGCCCACCTTCTTTTAAGTGAATTTCAGCGCGATAATAGCGTTGTTCTTCGCTCTTTTCATCATCACTTTCTGTCCCCATACCTGCTAAAGCAAAGGCTGGTTGAATGTAGTAACAGGGGAGAAATTCATAGAAAAAGTTTATATCTTTGCCTAAATCGACTTCAAAGCTAAATTACCAGTCCTTCCCACATGATTTAAATAACAGAGCAGTCGGTTTCTATATCTCAATTAGCAACAACGGCAATAATGCGAAGCTCAAGTTGTGTTTTAAATTCATCGCAAATGGCAATATCACGTTAAATGCCGCTCGTGATATTGACTTGCAGTCGGCCAACCTTCAATCCACAGACAAGGTCATAGCGCTTTCAGGTCGTGATACTAAACTATCCTCAATTGCCGCCGTGCTAGAGCTCGAATTATTTTGAATACCAATTTGTTTTCGTCATATTTCGCATTGTGGCATTGTTGCTGGCACTGGCGTGCGGATATACCTAATCGTTATGTTTTTATTGCTTTATGTGAAAAAAAATGGCTTACTAAAGTCAAATGCTACATAAGGAAATCACATGAAACGCAAAATGATCATGAGAATAATTGGGTCTGAACAGGAGATAATCACGAAAGATCTTTCAAATTCAAAAAATGATGCAGTCCTAATTAATTCAATTAGTTATTCTAGAGAAAAAGATGAAAATGGCACTCCAATTCTGCGATTGACGATTGATAAAGACTGGGATCATTCAACAGCCTCAATCTTTGACGCGATCAAAAACGATGAAAAAATAGATATTACGATTAAATATTTTATTGAGGGGGAAGAACCTTCTATTATCAATTATAACAATGTCATTATTGACCGTATAAAATCGTTATTTTGTGCTGACGGATTCAATTTCGATGATAACCTTGCGATAAGACAAGGTAAACTGTATGAATTAATTCAAGTGATTTCATATAATTAAATTTATCAGTGGTATTCTATTGCCATCTTTTCATTACAAGAAAACTAATTATGAATGATAATAAATCAGAAGAAATCATTAAAGAATTAAAAAAAGAGGATTTAGATAAATTATCTTTAATTTACTCCTCTAGAGAAAGGAATATGGATTTCCAAACATGGATATACAATCTATTTGTTAAAACAAAAATGTTGTTTCCATTTTTAATGGCATTCTCAATCAATGAAATATCCATCATTTTTTTAACTGAAAAATACAAATTAATTTCTACATTAATATTAATCATCGCATATTCAATACCTATGTTAATAATTTTATTTATATATTCAATAATAAATAAAATACCTTTTGTTTTCTACCTAAAAATGAAAATAAAGTTATTTTTCAGATTGAAACCGTTCAAATTTTAAAAAAATCAATTGTTTTCATACTGTTCTAAAATTAATTTAAACTTAGCAATTGAAGATCCAGCGGCAACGGCTAATAATATCTTGTTAGATGTATTAAGTTTTCTTTTATAATTTTCGCGAGTCCATCTAAAAATTCGAAAACCGGCATTATCAGGAAAAAGTCTTTCAAAAACAGTAACTCTTCTTAATCCACTCTGTGTTTCTGTTGGTAAGTTTCTTATTTGATTTCTTTTTTGTGGATCTACAACTTTATATGCTGCAAACCCCACATAAAGAGAAGTTATAAAATCCAGCTCATAATATACTTTTTTAGCAGTTACTTTATCCCCTCCAACAAGGTTAGCGCCTCGTTCTATACCTAAAAGTGTTATATTATCTCCTATATTAACTTTACCCTCTGTAAATTCATATACAATATCAGATAAGCCCTGATGAATTTTCCCTCCTCCTATCCCCATACTTAATATTCCAGCGCCTTTCATTGTAGTACTACGTATTCTTGAACCAACTTTATATGTAAAAAAACCAGCAGCTGTTTGTAATGCACCACCAAGGATATCTCCTGTTTTTTCTCCATAAAAAGCCCATCCTTCACCTGAAAAACTCTTTGTCTCATTGTAGATATTTTTGTTTTTCTTTCTTAGTTCAGCATAAGCTAATTTTTCTGATTCATATTCGAGTTTAATTTCCTCAGTGTATTTATATATATCAGGCCAATTTCCTGTTGAACCTATGTTTTCTTTAACCCAATCCCTTGTGCCATCTATTCGTTGATGCCTAGCGTTGTTATTATATAAAGCAATATTAAAATCAGCTCGAATCAACCTTATCACTTCATTTATTTCACTTCTGTAACCTTGTTTACAGTAGGGGTCGTCAAGAAAATACCTTGCAGATAACTCAGATATTTTTCTTAATTCATTTGCATACCATTCAAAGGTCTCTTCTGGGCTAGAGAACATTAAAAGCTCCTTTCTTCCCATATACTGTATGTACTAGTACCAGCAATAACATGCTCCCAGGTAACCGATTTAAATCGAAACGATACAGACTCTTCTGGTTGGGCTTGATTGTGAGTAACAGAATTAGGATAAAAACAATTTAGGTCAACAATTGAGGCATCTGTCAGCTTTATTTTATAATATAGCTCTAACCCACCATTCATTGATGTTCTATAAAAAGCAAAGTCGCACGTTAATATCTCACTCGATGTTAATGCTTGAGAAAGTAGTGGGGAAGACTTATCAATTGGCTTACGAATACTAATAGGCTGAAAACTGACATTTTGATGCATCGATAAATTAGAAGATAATTCATGAATAAGGATTTCATCTTCATGTCCCTTTTGATACTTATTCCCGATAGAATCTATCGTTGAGCATCCTTTCGAGATTAAACCTTGTTTATTTCCTTTTAGCGTAAGATAAATTATATTCGCCATTTTAAGCATTCCCTTTGTCATTAAAGTTCAATATAGATAGTTCACAATACCATACGCGTTACTTAAGTTAAATATCATAATTGAGCATAGGTTGCGTTTACCTTGATTTTAAAATTTCCATAAGACCTATTATGTTAAACAGGCGAACTTAGTGTCTAAAACACCCGTTAGACATCATAAAACCGCCTCAGCGCGTTTTTAGCAACACTGGGATTGAATGCGAAAACACACTGAAATCGTAGAAAAACATAAACCTGTTTTGTGGTGATTAACGATTTAACCAACCAAGTCAACGCGGATGGTAACCGAATCAATTAGGAAAAAGACATTTGGTCATGTCTGTCTATTTGAGGGATAAAACTTTCTTCTACTATGCCAGATTAGCTTGTGAAAAATATTTAAAAGTTCATCCTGAAGCGCTTAGCTAGCGTCAGTACTTTATTATCAAAAATGCAAATGTCATAAAATAGGATCCTATTGCATTAATAGACAATCGAATAAACACAGGCGGCTATAATTTTAGCCGCCTGTGAATTCTTATAGATGCATTTTAGGTAGTGCTTCTTTTTTGGTCTACTTACCCAACAAGTGCAAGAAGTGAATATGTTTTTCGTACTGGTCAAGAATATCGTGAATGATTTGCTCTTTTGCCCAGCCCATCACATCGTAGTCTTGCCCACCTTCTTTTAAGTGAATTTCAGCGCGATAATAGCGTTGTTCTTCGCTCTTTTCTTCATCTGTTTCAGTCCCCATACCCGATAACGCAAATGATGGTTGAATATAGTAACGAAGGCGAACTTCGTATAAAAAGTTCATATCGTCGCCTAAATCGACCTCAAAACCTATTCGGTCATCTTTATCGGTATGGATATGGCATACCGTACCTTGCTTAGCCAGTTCTTCAGAGACCATTTCCATCGATGGCTTCACAGATTCTTCCATAAAGCGTTTAACATGTGCACGTTTAGGGAAATAGACAATGTTACGTAAACGTCGTTGCCATGGAATAGGGTTACGGCTCGCTGTAGGAGCAATCGTTGCTAATTGCTGGCTATCGCGTTTATAGGCATCAACGCGTAACGCTTTAAATAACCCATAAATAGAAATTAATAGTACGATTGCAAATGGAAGTGCGCTAGCAATAGTCAGTGTTTGCAAGGCTTGCAATCCACCGGCTAATAACATTGTAATGGCAACAACACCCATTAAACCTGCCCAAAAGATACGTTGCCAAACTGGCGTGTTGGAATCGCCGCCAGAGGCTAGTGTATCAACAACCATTGCACCTGAGTCAGCTGAGGTCACAAAGAATACGATAACCATCAACATAGCAAAAAAAGATAAAACTGATGAGAACGGGAAATAATTAAGGAATTCAAACAAAGCGAGAGACACGTCTGCTTGAACGGTTTCAGCTAATAGTGTTGCACCTTTATTTTTAATTAGATCAATCGCTGTGTTACCGAAGAATGTCATCCACATCAATGTGAAACCTGCGGGGACAAATAGTACTCCCATAACAAATTCACGAATGCTACGGCCGCGAGAGATACGGGCAATAAACATACCGACAAATGGCGACCAGGATAACCACCATCCCCAGTACAGTAGCGTCCAACCACCTAACCAACTGCTTGATTTGGGTTCATAGGCGTAAAGATTAAACGTTTTACTAACTATTTCAGATAAATAACCGCCCGTATTTTCTACAAAAGATTTTAATAGTAATACAGTAGGACCTAAAATAACCACAAGGAGTAATAATAGAAATGCTAAGCCAAGGTTTAGCTCGGATAAAATACGGATCCCTTTATCTAATCCTGAGACGACAGAAATAGTCGCTAAACCAGTAAAAGCAATAATTAACCCGACTTGTACCATTTCATTAACGGGTAAACCAAATAAATGGTTCATCCCAGCATTGACCTGTAATACGCCAAACCCTAATGAGGTCGCGACACCAAATACGGTACCAACAACAGCAAACACATCAACTGCATGGCCAATAGGGCCATAAATACGCTCTCCTATAATAGGATACAGAGCGGAACGTAAGGTCAGCGGGAGGCCATGACGATAACTAAAAAATGCTAAAATTAATGCGACAATGGCATAGATAGCCCAAGCATGTAACCCCCAATGGAAGAAAGTTAAACGCATCGCTTCTTTAGCAGCTTCAACGGTTTGTGGTTCACCGACTGGCGGATTGAGGTAATGCATTACAGGTTCAGCTACCCCAAAAAACATGAGCCCAATTCCCATACCAGCGGAGAAAAGCATAGCAAACCATGACACATAGCTAAAATTAGGTTGGGCATGGTCTGGCCCCAATTTTATTTGCCCATAACGAGAGAGTCCCAGATAAGTCACACTCAGAAGAACAATAGCGACAGCAAGAATGTAGAACCAGCTAGCGTTATTAAATAAATTTTGTTGAAGATGACTTAGATGAGATTCTGCGACTTTTGGCATTAAAGCGGCAAAGCCGACAATAACCAGAATAATGATGGCAGAGCTATAAAACACAGGGGGACTTATTTTAGAACGAATTTTTTTAGAATCAGTATCAATTTGACTCATAACAACCTTCTTTTGTTTTATTTTATTTTTGGCATACCGATATCGACAAAGTATGCAGCGAGCTGTCCTTCTTTATGAAACAGTGAATAATGATGAAAAAGTTCCCTAAGGAAACGAAATAGAAAGAACAATAATATGGTGTTGATGACAGACTAAACTGCCTAATTTAGTAATAAAAATCCGAGCTTTTCTTACCCTCATCAGTTAAAAAATAGGCGGTTATACTGCCATGATATGGATGAATGATCAATATAAACGGGGAAATAAGATTAAGAAGAGTATGGAAATATCATGTTAATTATCATTTAATTAATAATTAACAATGTAATATTTACATGTTTTACCAATAAGTTAACGTCAATGAGTGAAAGTGAGGACTAGATAAGTAAAAACGACAGACAAATTGGAAGGAAAATGTAATTAGCGTAATTGGCTATCCTTACTGCCACGCCGGTTGTAGCCACTAAATGCAGATTGTTTTTTATCTAATTCATTTTGGCAGTTAATGCAGAATTTAACACCCGATAATGCTAAACGGCGAGCCTCAGGAATAGCCGCCCCACATTCCTCGCAAAACTCAGCGCTTTCACCGGAGTGTAATTGGCGACGCGCTTTCGCTACCGCATCATCAAGAGTGGCATCAATTTGTTCTTGAACCGCATCTTCATTTGCCCAGCCATTTGCCATCATTCACCTCGACTTGATTGAATATTGACCTTATGTCAATATAGAGGTAAGAAAATTTAATTCAAGGGCAATTATTGCTCTAAAGATAATGTCATGTAAATGTGGTCCATTCCCTCTTCATCATACATTTCACCTTCTATTTGATATCCAAGAGTATGGTAAAAATTAATGGCAGTATGTTGTGCAGAGAGTGTGATCTTACTGTAATGATGGGAACGACCATATTGCTCTACAAATGTCATTAATTCACGTCCAAGTCCTTTACCGCGATGTGTTTTTTGAACTGCTACGCGGCCTACTTTGATGAGGTTATCGTCAAGTAGCACACAACGTAATACCGCAGTAGGCTGCCTATTTAAATACAAAACGACATGTAAAGCGGACTCATCATATTCATCGATATCGATATCAGCGGGGAACCCTTGCTCTTGAGTAAAAACTTGTTGGCGTAGGTTGAAGGCATCGGTGAGGAGTTCTGGGTTTGCATACCCAATGCTATGTTTAATTTGCATAAGTTTTCCTGGGAGCTAACGAGTAAGATGTGCAATTATATCGTGAAATGGCGAATTAGTTAGGAGGGTTTTGGTGCATTTCTGAGGAAAATAAGAATGCAGGCATTTAAAGCCCACATTCTTGAAGGGGACCGGGGGATAATTATTTTTTATCCGCTTCAGCGTCATTCTCTGCCTTGAGTGATTCCGTTTTTTCTTTCATATCGGTTGCTACTTCATCGGCTTTATTAATCGCATCTGTTTTGACTTCTTGGCTCAGCTCTGATGCATTTTGTTTCAGCTCTTCGGCTTTATTTTGAGCATCTTCTGTCAGCTCATTAGCTTTTTTTTCACCATCTTCTTTTAATTGCTGGGCTTTTTCTTCTGCTTGTTTAACGGTGTCACTTGGTTTTGATGAGTCATCACAGCCTGCGATAACTGTAACCATTCCCGCGAAAAGAAGTGAAGTGATGAGTTTTATATTCATAAACATATCCTTAGCACGATGCTGGTAAAAATGGTATTGAAGCTCGATATTGGCATAATCGCCAATGTGTATATTTAACTATAGTTGAAATTAAGTGAGTTATAAAACAATTAGATAATCAATTGAAGTTGTTGTGTTTTTTCGTTGTTAGAACAAATGGATGACTATTTTTTTGAAAGTCATCTCTTGTTCCATGCTATAGAGTTATAAAAGATAGAGAATCAAGCTAAACTGATTAAACTTATTATTAAATAAATAATGAAAACAAATGTATGGCTTAGAAAATAAAGGAATAGCATTATGGCGTACTATTATTCGTTGATTATTTTAAAATTTATTATTGGTTTTGCCATTGTTATCACTCATATGAATCTATCGGGGAAAACACAGCTTTCCCAAATGACTCCTATTGATTTTATTGGTAATTTTGTCTTAGGGGGCATTATTGGTGGGGTGATTTACAGCGATACTATCCCACTGTATCAATATGTGACTATTTTAATTATCGGCGTCTTGTTTATTAGCATTTTGAACTTTTTAACGAAAAAATTTAACTTTTTTCGTAATGTGGCGATTGGTAATCCCATACCCATTATTAAAAAAGGCCAATTTATAATGGAAAATATTTTAGAGAAGGCTAATAAGATAGATCTTATCAATATTTCATCTCGAATTCATGCACAAGGCATTCATTCCTTTCAAGAAATTTATTATGCACAAATAGAACCTGATGGGCAGCTAACTATTATTTGTGATGAAAAAAATATGCCATCAGTGATCCTGATAAAGGAAGGGGTTATTAGAAACTATGATTTGGAATCCATTGAAAGGGATGAGGCTTGGTTAATGCAACAAATTGAATTACAAGGTATTGAATCAATAAACGATATTTTTTTAGCTGAGTTTTGGCGTGGTGAAGTCACGTTTATTTTGCGGGATGGTAAAATAAACCGCAAGGGTACACAGCATCTGAAAGTTATAGCTTAAATGAATAAGTCGGTGAAATGCAGATAACATTTCACCGACAGAGAGTTAATTATTGTTTTAAATCATCATAAAGCATTAATGAGGATTTATTATCTGGGTCACCAATATAACGAGGCTGAGGCTTAAATGCCTCATTAAACAGGCTTTTTTCGGGTTCAAACCCGGTATAGTTTAAACCTGCTAAATCAGACCACGCATAGATAAAGTCCATATTACTGAATGGTCGGGCTGTTTTATCATTTAAATCAAATTGATGTGTCGCTAACCACTCAGGTGATTGCCAAACAAGGAAAGGTACATTATAAATAATCCTACTTGGCTTACCTTCACTGCGGCCTAACATTTCATGGGGCGGGGTATCATAAACATCTTCACCGTGGTCTGAGAAAAATACCAAAAAACCATTTTCTTTTGAAGAATCAAAGTCCTTGATTAATGTTGAAACAACATAGTCGTTATAATATTGCGCGTTATCATAAGCGTTATAATCTTTTACTTCGTCATCATTTAGATTAGCAGGAACCACGCTGTCTTTATCTTTGAAAATAGCTTTATCTTCCGGGTAACGGAATTCATAGCGCATATGTGTCCCTAACAGATGAACAACAATAAATTTCTTTTCTGCAGGGTCTGCAAGCGCTTCCTTGAATGGAGAAAAAACCACGTCATCATAAATACGTGAGCTTTGCGCCATGTCATTGTTCAAATAATATTGCTTATCTGTTTGGCGAGAGAACGCCGTTAACAAGGTATTACGCTCAGTCATTGTCTGCTGGTTAGTGATCCAAAACGTTTTAAAACCTGCTTGCTTCATCATGTTCATGATAGAAGGGCGTGAATTGAAAAGTTCAGGCTCTGTTTGTGTCGCAAACGTCAGAATTTGCTGTAGTGCCTCAATAGTATAAGGTCGCGACGTCACAACATCATTGAATACGGATAAATTAGCAGGATAATCGTTAGCTAGCTCATCTAACTCAGGGGTAGTTGGGCGCGAATAGCCATATAGACTCATCCTATCTCGGCTAGTGGACTCACCAATCACCAACACAAATGTGCGGGGAGTGTCACCGTTTGCATCGACGAAGTTTTCTAATGGTGGAATTTTACTGTTGTCGCGGATTAACTCCTCCATGTTTGCCAGCTGGTTTTTATATAAAAGGTAACCACTCACAAACTGCCATGGTGCAGCATAGGCGAGCTTACTATTTAAATAAGACGCGACATTAGCTATTGGTCGGTCTTGTTTAATGCCTTTGTTATAATAAGGAATTCCGAACAAAATAACTAAAATCAGCAACGAAATACCGATGCGTCCTGGTTTTGGTAATGTGACTGGTTTTAGGCGTGTCCAAAGGAAGATTGCAACGACAGTGTAGGCGAGTATGACACCTAGCACTTCGAAGCTAAAATATTGCTTAAGGAATTCGCCTGCTTCATTGGTATTGGTTTCAAACATCACAAACATGACACTTTGGGATATTTGATGCCCATAAACCACAAAATAAGCGAGAGCAACAACCGAAGAAAGCCATAAAACAATCCCAATCAGCCCTGCAACTAGCTTAATTTTTTTAGGAAATAGTAAGGCAGGAACCAACCAAAGAGAGCTATAGAGTAGTGAATCTCTTAGGCCGATGGAATTACTTTGCCCTGTTACTAGCACATACAGTTGTAATAGGGATGAAAAATACCAAAAGTAGACCAATAACCAGAACAGCGAGGCCCAGCTAAATTTTTCCGAGTGTGTAGTGTTACCCATAGGTTTTTAAACTCTTGTTTTCTATTATTGTTAAGTCGAATTGAAAAATAATTGAGAAATCGATTTTTAGATATAAAGACGTAGTTTAAGTTCCAAAATATATTCTTTATAAATAATAATTTCTTAATAATCCAGTAACGTTATGTTTATTAGTGTTTTTTTCAAAGAGCGTGCTTGATGTTCATGGGGCAATTATCGTGATATTCCATTATAGACGATGTTTGGCACGCCATTAGCCAAAATAGTAAAATGGCGAATTAGCATTTGTTATCGTCTTTATGCCATTGATACTATCCTTTGACCTATTTATGGTATATAAGAAAATTTGGTGAATGCACTGCGTGAAGGGTGAGAGCAATACATGTTAGATAACTCATTTGTGGCTTTTTTGAAATCACCCCTATCAATTAGGGTGCTTCTTTCATTGCTAATTATTATTGATGGCGCAATGATTTTAAAACCCGTGTTAAGCGCTTACACCGACTATATTGATTGGCGTGAGTCTGGGCTAACACAGTGGTTGAAATCACTGGGTTTTATGAAATTGCTGGATATCCCGCGATTTTTATTGGGAATTTCACTGATTTTCCTATCGCTATTTATGGTTAACGGAGCCCGTATCGCTTGGGTGTTTTCACTATTTTTACTTGGGATTATTTCATTTGTTGACCTGCGGTTAACACAAGAAAACATACATCAAGGTTATTTTTCCCTCTTTTTATTGGTTGCTTTGTGCCTTTTTTGGAAGCTATATCATCACCATAGCTTAACCAGTGCCGGGTTTGTGGCAATAACCTGTATTATTGCATTATTGCTGTATTCCATTTTTGGTACTTTATATATTGGTGATGAGTTTTCACCAGTCGTTAAAGACGGCACAACGGCCTTTTATTTTGCTTTAGTCTGCATGACAACGGTCGGGTTTGGTGACATTGTCCCGGTTACGGTTGATGCGCGTATATTCACAGTGACAGTGATTATTTTAGGGATCACAATTTTTACCACTTCAGTGGTTTATATTGTTGGGGTGTTAGCTAAAGGTACGAAAGAAATCGTGCGTAAGAGGTTTTCTTATATGAAAAATCATTATGTGGTGATTGGTAGCACACCAATGGCCGTCAATGTCTATCAAGGGCTGAAAAACCGAGAACTGCCGGTGGCCGTGATTTGCCAAGAAAACCATCGCAGCCATTACCCTGAAAAGGATAATATTGTGACCGGTGACCCAACCAGTTCCGAATTGCTCGCCGCAGCTAATGTTAAACATGCAAAGTGTGTGTTAGTGATGACAGATAGCGATTCGCTCAGTACTTTCGCTTTATTGGGAGTGAAAGAGCAAGCAGGGGAAGGTAGCTCGGTAAAAACCGTGGTGTTAATTAACCAAGAAAGCAATATGGATAAAGTTCGCTTACTTAAGCCTGATATGTTGTTTTCATTATCTACGCTAGGTTCAGAGGTTTTGATGCAAGTGCTTTGCGGTGAAGCAATATCG
Organism: Providencia rettgeri; assembly: GCF_023205015.1. NCBI lineage: Bacteria > Pseudomonadati > Pseudomonadota > Gammaproteobacteria > Enterobacterales > Morganellaceae > Providencia > Providencia rettgeri. Next base: position 1,078,389 of record NZ_CP096258.1, read on the forward strand.
AGCGACTCGATTAGTGATATGCTGTTGAACAAAGTTGCAAAAAGCTAACCTTTAAAATAAAAACAACAGGAATTGTGCTGCATGCTAAGTGCTCAAGATGTGAGTTGCCTTCGGCAAAATAGGGTTCTATTTCACCAGCTAAATTTTACCGTTCAGCCCAGTGAGATCTTGCAAGTTGAAGGGCCTAATGGTGCGGGGAAAACCACCTTGTTACGCATGATGGCGGGGCTATTAAAACCTGATGAGGGTGCGGTTTGTTGGAATAATCAATCGATTGAAAAACTGAAAGAAGAGTTTACGCGTCATCTACTTTATTTAGGGCACAAACCCGCAGTGAAATCATTATTGACCCCGTATGAAAACCTCAAATTTTATTACCGAATGCATAATAAAAGCAGTGAAGGTGACCGTATTTGGGCCGCTTTAGAGGAAGTTTCGCTAATTGGTTATGAAGATATCCCTGTAAGTCAATTGTCTGCGGGCCAACAGCGGCGTGTTAATTTAGCGAGGTTATGGCTTAGCGAAGCCCCTCTGTGGGTACTTGACGAGCCTTTTACTGCAATTGATGTTGCGGGAGTGGCGCGTTTAACAGAACGTTTTCATCAACATGCAGAGCAAGGGGGGATTATTTTGTTTACCTCTCACCAAGCGATGTCAGGGCAATTTGGCTCACTAAAACTGACGGGTGGGGTTGAAACATGTTTTGGTTATTAATTAAAAGAGAACTTAAAATTGCTTTTCGTGGTTTTTCTGAATTGGTTAACCCGTTGTGGTTTTTTTTAATTGTAATCACACTATTTCCTCTTAGTATTGGTCCTGAACCTCAGTTATTAGCACGTATTGCGGTCGGGGTATTTTGGGTTGCCGCTATTTTGTCTTCGCTGTTATCGCTAGAGCGCTTATTTAAGGATGATTACCTCGATGGCTCCCTTGAACAGCTGCTTTTGGCCCCACATCCCTTATTTATTACCGTTTTTGCTAAAGTCATTGCACACTGGTTAGTCACTGGGCTGCCCTTGATCTTGCTATCCCCTGTTGCTGCATTAATGCTGTCTTTCAGTGCAGATACGCTATTGGTGCTAGCCGGTACGTTATTACTGGGGACGCCAGTATTAAGCTTTATTGGCGCGATAGGCGCGGCATTAACGGTTTCTTTAAAAAAAGGTGGCGTTTTAGTTAGCCTGCTAGTTTTACCGCTGTATATTCCTGTGCTTATCTATGCAACAGGTACAATGGAGGCGCATAGCTTTAAAATGCCGCTAGATGGCTATTTTGCCATTCTCGCAGCGCTGTTTGCCGCCAGTATTACTTTTTCGCCACTTGCGATAGCTGCTGCGTTGAAACTTAATATTAGCAATAGTTAGCCGCTCACCTCTTCTCATCAATGGGTAATTAGGGTGTAGGTATGCCCTAATTACCGATCTTTCCTACCTTCTTTTTTATAAAGTTGTAATAATTTATTTCAAATGTAATTGGTTAGGTTTTCTTTACTCTTTATAAGGGAGAGAGCACTACAACTATTTGATTTTTAGTCACTAAAAATTACGCCTTAAGGTACATTTTTGATGTTTATTTGGCTTGAATAAAAGATTCCCTACAAGTTAAACTTGTTTTTGTTTTTATAATCAACTGATATATAAGATTATTTTATTTTTATTGAAAGTGATTGGTTATTTTAAAATTAAGTAGACAATTAACAAAAAATGCGAAGCAATTGGATTGTTATTTAAGAAAAAGTATGTAAAGTTGCGTATATTAACTTAATCTAAATCCAAATTATTAAAAAAAACTAATGCTTAATATACGTACCTTACTGAACGGATCAATTTGTTTTGCCTTTTGTTTTCCTGCTCTTGCAAAAGCGTCATTATTGAAACCAGATAACACAGATAACTTGTTCAATCGTCAAACGCATCAGCAACAAACGTTACAACAGCAGTTTGATGCAAAATCTCCCGATGTGAACTTATCTGCCTCCATTGCAAAAACACGTCTGCAATTTCCGCAAGAGACCCCTTGTTTTTTAATTGAGCAGGTTATTGTCAGTGGACAAGATACTTTCCCACATTGGGTACCTATCGAAAGGCTAGCGGGTCAGGCTGTTGGTCATTGTATTGGTGTTGATGGCATCAATTTATTAGTCACTGACGTACAAAATCGGCTGATTAGCCACGGCTGGATCACCAGTCGTGTATTGGTTCCTGAACAAGATTTATCAACAGGCGTTCTGCAATTAGTTGTCATGCCAGGCAAAGTACAAAAAGTCATTTTTACTGATGACTCATCACAATACAGTACGCTGTATACCGCAATGCCAGCCCATTCAGGTAATTTATTGGATTTGAGGGATATTGAGCAAGGCTTAGAAAACCTACAACGTTTGCCAACTGTACAAGCATCGATGGAAATGATCCCCGGTGATGGCCCGGGTGAAACCCAAATTGTGATCAACCGTCAGCAATCACGCTATTGGCATGCGGGCGCGTGGGTGGATAATACGGGTTCAAAAAGTACCGGTAAAAACCAAGCGGGCGTGATGCTTGCATTGGATAACCCGACTTCTCTCAGCGATCTTTTCTATCTTACAGCGACTCGCGATTTAAGCTTTTCTAGCGATAAAGACACTACCAACTACAGCGCGCACTACTCGGTGCCATTTGGTTATTGGCAGTTTGCCACCACCGCGAGTGATTATGAATACACTCAAACTATTGCTGGTGCAAATAGTGATATTGAATATCGCGGTAAAAGTAAAAGCTTGAATTTGCAACTGAGCAATGTGCTTTACCGTGATGCCACAGCGAAAACCACCGCGACCTATGATCTGAATTTGCGCGAAACCCGTAACTTTGTGCAAAACACTGAAATTGAAAATCAAAAACGGCGCACTACAGCGTGGAAGTTAGGTCTAAACCATCGCCAGTATGTGGGGCAATCAACCATTAATGTGGGGGCAAGTTACCAACACGGGACGCGTTGGTTTGGCGCTATGCCTGCTTTTGAAGAGTTTCGTCGTAAAGACTCTCAAGATTATGCGACAGCCCTCGCGATTGTGATGCAGTTTAACGCATCAGCTAGCATTCCTTTTACAGTGGCCGAACAATCGTTGCGTTTTGATACCCAGTATTCGCGTCAAATAAGCGACCGTCCCTTAACGCCTCAAGATCAATTTAGTATTGGTAACCGCTGGACGGTGCGCGGCTTTGATGGTGAGCGTACACTCAGTGCGGATGAAGGCTGGACACTTCGTAACACCTTATCATGGTCACTGCCTATTCCGGCTCAAGAGCTCTACGTTGGCGCTGATTACGGCAAAATCAGTGGGCGTTGGACTAACCAGAATCTAGGGACTCACCTTGCGGGTGGGGCGATTGGCCTACGTGGGGCAATAACCCCTGCCAATTTGAGTTATGACTTATCTATCGGTACTCCCTTCTCTAAACCTGATGGTTTTAGAACCGACCCTGCCACTTTTGCTTTCTCTGTAAACTGGAATTATTAAGGACTCTCAGGATGAACAAGTTATTTTACCGCCTAATTTTTAATGCTGCTCGCCAAATGGTGATGGTGGTTTCAGATATTACTCGCAGCCATCGTGCGGGTCCTGCGGGTTCGAGTGAAAATCACGTAGAGAAAGCAACAAGTTGCCGAGTGCGCTGGTCAGTTAAACCGATAGTCACTTCTTTGTGGTTTACATTAGGCATGGTGAGCTTTAGCGTTTCGTCATCGACCATCGTTGCAGATGGTAAGGCTCCGGGTAACCAACAACCGACCATTGTTAATACGCAAAATGGTTTACCGCAAGTTAATATTCAAGCGCCTAACCGTGATGGCGTCTCTCGTAACCAATACAGCCAGTTCGATGTTGATCACAAAGGGGCGATCCTCAATAACAGCAGCACCAACACAAATACACAGCTTGGTGGGATGATCCAAGGTAATGATTGGCTCGCTAAAGGGGAAGCCAAAATTATCCTCAATGAGGTAAATAGCCGTGACCCGAGTCAACTTAATGGTTTTATTGAAGTGGCAGGGAAAAAAGCGGATGTGATCATCGCCAACCCTGCGGGGATCACCTGTAACGGTTGTGGGTTTATCAATGCCGATAAAGCTTTGCTATCGGCGGGAAAAACTTTAATTGAAAACGGTAAAATCAAAGGATTTGAGGTCGATAAAGGCAGTATCAACATTCTTGGGAAAGGCTATAACGGCAATGGTACCAACTACACCGCGTTGATTGCCCGCTCAGTGAATATCAATGCGAAATTACATGCCAAAGATTTAGCGATCACGACAGGGAAAAATACCGTGGCAGCGGATGGAACAACCATTCTTAAAACGGATAATTCCTCTGCCGATGATAAGCCTGAATTTGCTTTAGATGTTGCCGTATTAGGGGGGATGTACGCCAATACTATTAAAATGCGTGGGACAGAGCACGGTGTAGGCGTGCGTAATGCGGGGCATATTGGGGCACAAGCCGGGGATATTACCCTGTCAGCGGATGGGAAAGTAGGTAACTCTGGCGTGATCACCGCTAGCCAAAATATTGCCCTGACTAGCCAAGATGCTATCAATAATACCGGTACTATACTGGCGCAAAACGATATCCAGCTCAAAGCGAAACAGGCAATAACTAACACCGATAAAGGCCAAATCGTTGCAGGGCGTGATGCAGCAGTTCATGCAGAGCAAATTAACAGTGATCGTAGCGCTTTATTAGCTGCAGGGGTTGATAGCAAAGGTAAGCTGACCTCCGCGGGTTCATTAACAGTTAAAGGAGATAAATCGGTCGCATTACAAGGGGATATTGTCGCCAAAGACACCTTGACCGCGACAGGTAGTTCACTCGATTTGTCTGATTCTAATACCCAAGCCAACAATATTGTGTTGATCTCAACGACAACCGATATTCGAACGAAAAATGCGCACCTAAAAGCCACGAATAAAGCCACATTGACGGCTAAAACGGGCATTGATAATCATCGCGGCGAGATTGTTGCCAATGAGCTCACGTTAATTGCACCTGAGTTAATTGATAATCAGCAAGGCAAATTGGTCCAAACGGGTAACTCAAAAAATACCTTAAATACCAAGCTATTAAACAATCAGCAAGGGGAAATTAACCTTGCAGGTGATACTTCAATCACGACGCAGCAGTTAAATAACCAGTCTGGGCAGTTACTCAGCCGTGATGGCAAGGTTGATATTCAAAGCAAAAACCTGAGCAACCAACAAGGCACGATACTCGCATCCGGTAAACAAGGCCTGATCATCAAAACAGATACGCTTGATGGGCAGAAAGGGGAAATTCTGACCAGTGGTGCACTGGGGTTAACCGCAAAATCGGCCAATCTTGACCAAAGTACAACACAAGCAGAACACATTAATTTACAAGCAAATACGTTATCTCATCGTCAAGGCAATATGCTGCAGACAGGTGATAAAACGCTGAAACTCAATGTAGCTAATGGATTAGATAACAACCAAGGGAGTATTGCATCCAAAGGTGATCTGAATTTACAAGCAGGGGCCGTTGACAACACGGATGGTAAAATCCTCACTAGCTCGAACCATCGTTTAGACCTAACATCTGCTGGTGAATTGAATAATACTCGTGGGGTTATTCAAACCGATAAGTACCTGATGATTAAAGCCGATAAGCTGATCAACCAGCAAGGTAAAATGAGCAGTTTATCCGGTGCTGCTTTATTAACGGCAAATCGTTTAGCAGGTGAAAAAGGGACTATTTATACGCAAAATGCATTGCGCATAGAAAGTGCCGATATCAATTTAAACCAAGGCTTCACGCAAGCAGGCCAAGTTTCTATTTTAGCCAACAACTTTACCCATCAGGGTGCCACCTTGCTGCAAACTGGGGAAAGTAAAACTGAGCTACATATTCAAAACCAATTTGATAACCAGAAAGGTGAAATTTCCAGTAATGGCCAAATTGATATTGTGGCAAACGGGCTAAACAACCAAGACGGCAAAATTATTGCGGCAAAATTAGGCCATTTGACGTTGGCTATTCAACAGGCGCTGAATAATACACAAGGGACATTATTAGGCAATCAAGGTATTCAGCTAGCAGCGGAACGCTTAATTAACCAATCCGGTAAAATTATTGCCAGCTTTGGTGATAACCAATTGGCACTTAAGCAGTTGGATGGTGAAAAAGGGGAAATTCTCTCAAAAGGAAAACTGGCTTTAACGGGGGATGAACTTAATCTCAATGACGCGGTGACGCAGGCCGATAACATCCAAATTGAAGGACAAAACCTGTCTCATCAGCGTGGGAAAATGCTGCAAACGGGCAGTGAAAAAGGGCAAATCAAGCTTGCTCAAACCCTTGATAACCAGTCAGGGAATATTAGCAGCCAAGGCACACTAAGTCTTGATGTCAATACGCTTGCTAACCAGCAAGGTGTTGTGGTCGCGGCAAAAGTCGGGGCACTAATCCTAAATGCGAAGCAGAGCGTAGATAACACCCAAGGCACCTTATTTGCCGAACAAGACTTTACCCTTAACACACCGTCGTTCACCAATATTGACGGTAAAGCCATTAGTAAACAAGGGAATATGCTGCTGACCACTGAAGAATTGCAAGGTCAGCGTGGTGAAATCATTGCTCAAGGCGATTTATCACTAAGTGGTAAAGGCATTGACCTAACAGCTGCAAACACACAAGCACAGCACATCCAACTCACTGCGAACCGCTTAATTCATCAAAAAGGCACCATGACCCAATTAGGTGAACAACAGGGGGTCATTGAGGTATCCCAATATGTTAATAACAATGCTGGGGATATCAGTGGTAACGGCTCTTGGCTGATCAAAACTAATACCCTTGATAATCAAAAAGGTAAAATATTCAGCGCAAGAATGGGGCAGCTTGATTTACAAATTCAACAAGTGCTGGATAACACGGGTGGAGCATTGACCGGCCGGCAGGGTGTATTTGTGGAAACCCAATCATTGATTAACCGCACAGGTAAAGTGATTGCGAGCATGGGGAATGTCACCTTAAATAGTCAATCACTAGACGGTAATGAAGGTGAAATACTGGCAGCGAACACCTTGAATATTGAAGGTGGAATGCTTTCGCTAAATCAGGCTGTCACCCAAGCAGATCATATCTTAATAACGGCAAATACCCTTGATCACCAAGGCGGGAAATTATTACAAACTGGCGATAAAGCTGGGAAAATTAATTTACAAGGGAAGCTGAATAACCAAGCGGGTGAAATAGGCAGTAATGGCGACTTTTCATTAACCGCCAATAGTCTTGATAATCGTGATGGACAAGTCATCACTGCAAAAAATGGTCAGCTAGACATTGATTTAACTCGTGAATTATTAAACCAAAGCGGGGCACTCATTGGTGAGAATGGGCTGAACATAACGGCAAGTGATATCGAAAACCAGCAAGGAAAATTGGTTGCTCGCCATGGTGATGCAAAACTGGATGTGGCTAATGGTATCAATAACCAAGCAGGGTTAATTGCCGCAGAGCAACTGTTGCAGATGAGCAACCAAGCACTACAAAACCAGTTGGGTTATTTACAAGCAAATACCATTGATATTAATACCCATAACCAGCGGTTTGATAATACACAAGGCTCGTTGTTAGCCCAGCAAACATTGACGTTAAATAGCGGACAAATTGACAACCTACAAGGCTCCATTCAGTCTGGTAGTGACATGCTGATTGATACTCACGGTGAGCAGCTTAATAACACTCAAAGCGGTGACAATAAAGGCATTTATGCACAAGGCGGGTTAACCCTAACAACCGGTGAGCTCAATAATGAGCAAGGCCGACTTGTGGCGAAAAATACGCTTAAGCTGAACAGCCAAGGTGTTAATAACCAGCAAGGTTTAGTGGGCAGCCAGTCTGAGCTCTCAATGTCAACGCAGCAACTGGATAACCGTGAAGGTGTGATTAAAGGCCACTCGGTGAGTATTGATACACAGGGCCAGAAACTGACGAATCTTGCGAAAAAAGCCGATCAAGGCATCTTTGCTAGCCAAAATCTAGCGATGACAGTTGGAGAGCTAATCAATCGCCAAGGGCAAATACAAGCGAACCAAATCTCCCTCGATAGTCAGAAAAAACGTGTTGATAATACGGAGGGGGAAATTCTTGCCGTCAATAATTTAACGGCAAACACGGGGGCACTGGATAACCAACAAGGTCGACTTCAAGCAGGAAAGCAGCTCACACTCAACACCCATGGTGAGCAGATAAACAATAGCTTTACGCAAAAAAATGGTGGTTTATTAAGTGGGGGCGGTTTATCGATTGACAGTGGCAAACTGCTTAACCAGCAGGGGCAAATTCAAAGCTCAGGAGCGGCATCACTCACCACGACAGGTATTGAGAACCAGAACGGACAAATTTTCGCTGGGCAGTCGATGGATATCAATACCCAGCAGCAGGCATTGCTAAATCAGCAAGGGACATTAGCGAGTAATGGCAAGCTTGAATTGAATACTGGGGATTTAAATAATACCCAAGGTGTGGCTCAAGGAAAACTTGGACTCACAGTGAATGCTGAGCAAATTGATAACCAAAAAGGGTTATTACTGAGCCAATCGGCGTTAAAAGTGACAGGAAAAAACCTCGATAATACTGAGGGGGTTGTTCAATCTCAGGGGAGTACAACGCTGGATATTCATCAACGGATTGATAACCAGCAAGGGCAGGTTTTGTCCGGTCAAAACCTGAACGTAAATACCCAACAACTCAATAATATGAGTGGTGTTATTCAAGGTCTCAATAATGTTGAACTGGTAGTCAAACAGCAAATTGAAAACCAGCAAGGCTGGATCAAAGCCAATGAAAACCTTGATATTTCTGCGGAGTCTATCGATAACAAAAATACAGCTCAAGCAGGTAAAGGCCTTGAAGGGGCAAATGTTAACCTCAGAACCACACATTTAGATAACCAAAGCGGGGCGGTTCGTGCAGGGCAAGCGATTGAAGCGAATATCGCACAAAGCCTGAATAACATACAAGGGATGCTATCTGCGGGAACGGATTTGAATGTAACCGATAAAGCGCAAGGTAAAGTCCTAGCAGTATCAAATCAGCAAGGGGTGATAGTCAGTAATGGCTCTGCCACGATCACGGCGAACCAGTTAACAGGTGAAGGTAAACTTATCGCGCAAAAAGCGTTATCGCTCACCTTCAATCAACTATTTGAAAATACGGGACGCATTCAGGCAGGTGAAAACCTAACGGCTAATTTTGCTCAAGGTTTTACCAATAAAGGGTTAATTTCTAGTCTTGGCGAGCTGGTTTTAAACACAACGACCGTTATTAACCAACTTTCAGGTGAGATCAGTGGGCAAAGTACTCGTATAAAAGCCAGTGGTCAGGTACACAATACTGGGCTCATTGATGGCGTATTAACCCATATTGTTGCTAATTCCTTAAGTAACTTAGGAACAGGCCGCATTTATGGTGATTTCCTAGCCATCGCAGTAAATAGCTTAGTCAATGATAAACAAGGAGATAAAGCAGCAGTTATTGCTGGGCGTAAAGAGGCCAACCTTGCAGTTGGTGAACTGTTGAACCGTGATCACGCTTTAATTTACAGTGATGGTGATTTAACCATCGGTAGCCAATTAAACGACCAGCTAAAAGCCACCGGTCATGCTAAAAGCGTGAAAAACCACAGTGCTAACATTGAAGCGGCAGGTAACCTCACACTAAAAACGGATTTACTTGAAAATAAAGATATCCATTTACAACTGACTGACGAAGCCGTGGAAGTGAGCCGTGAACATTTCGACTGGTACGATTTTGGTAATGGGCGACGTTATAAAATTCAGCCGCGTAATGGCAACCAAACGCGTTACGCTATTAATGAAGATGGTACGCTGAACAAGGAAGTGGGTATTCATTATGAAAAATCTAATCGCTGGCGGATGTTTGAGTATGGTAACTGGACTAAGAATTTTTATGAATACGATTACGACCGTATCATTTATGAAACCCAAGTTATCAAACGCGATGCCGCATTGATTACGAGTGGAAAGCACTTGACGATTGATGGTCAGCAGCTGAACAATGAAAATTCACGCGTTGTTGCGGGGCAAAACCTGATCTTAACAGGCTATGATCTCAACAACGAAGAAGCACAGGGTGTTCGCCGTATCTTTGAAGATGGAAATACGATTTATCGCTATAAAGGCGGTGGTAAATGGAAAACGCGTACTAGCACGTCAAAATACCAAGGGGTTAATAGCGAAGAAGATTTAGCCTTACATCTATTAGAGGTTGCCGAGAACGCGGGGGGGATCAATAAAACTCAGCTCGATTCAGTGAAAGTGAACCAACTGGATGGGCAAGCCGAACGTGTTTCTGACGCTAATCAACAAGAAAACCAAGGTACAGCTGTTACTGAGCAGGCGTTAAAAGATAGCAAAAACACGCCATTAGACCTGAAGCCAGGCCAACAAATGGAAGTGGCGCAGTTACCTTCAATTTCAGACAAAGTGGATGTTAAAGACGACAAATCGGTTGACTCATCATTACACGTTGATGATGCCAACATCGGTAACGGAGCTGACATTCAAGGGCAAACTGATGTAGGCAAAGGGGAAAATATCACTGCGGAGACAGGGCCTCAGGGGAAAGACAACCTCGATACCGTGATAAGAACCGTTGGGCCAAACACTCAATTACCCGACAATAGTCTGTTTAACTTAACACCGGGTAGTGATAGCCAATTTTTGATTGAAACCGACCCGCGTTTCACTAACTACAAGAAATGGTTGTCGAGTATTGATATTGTCACCAATGAGCAGCTCCATAAGCGTTTGGGGGATGGTTACTATGAGCAACGTTTAGTTCGTGATCAACTGATTGAAACCACAGGACAGCGCTTATTAGGCAACTACAATAGTGATGAAGAGCAATATCGCGCGCTGCTAACTAACGGTGTTGCGTTTGGTAAGCAATTTAACCTGACTCCGGGCATTGCATTATCACCAGAGCAAATGGCGAACTTAACCACAGACATCGTGTGGATGGTGAATAAAGAAGTCACACTGCCGGATGGCCGCGTTGAAATGGTTAGTGTTCCGCAAGTGTATGTCCGAGCCCGTCAAGGGGACTTAAACGGTAATGGTGCATTGTTAGCGGGGCGTAATGTTTCCGCCAACATGACCGGTAATATCCTTAATAGCGGTGAAATCAGTAGCCGTGAACTGACCGATTTACGTGCTGAAAATATCGAAAATAGTGGGCGCATTCAAGGTAAAGATGTACAACTTGATACCCTAAAAGATATTAAGAATATCGGTGGGGAAATTCGTGGATTAGACAGCGTTTCTCTTTCAGCAGGTCGCGATATTCTCAGTGAAACTGCGCAGCGTGGTGATGGCCAATCACAATGGCTCGATCGTCCTGCCAGTATTTATGTCACAGGTGATAATGGCCAGCTTATCTTAAAAGCGGTACAAGATATCAACTTGATAGCCACAGATGTCGGCAATTTAGGCGTTGATGGCAAAACTTCCATTATTGCGGGACGCGATATTAGTTTAGAAACTCGTGATGTCAGCTCGGCATTTGATTACACGCATAATTCAAGCAATTACTATCGTGGGGCTAATAGCACTGAAGTCGGCACGCAAATCCAAACTAAAGGGGATTTAACCTTATCGGCTGGGCAAGATCTTTCCGCTCGTGCAACGACTGTGACCAGCGGTGGAGAGCTGGCGATCAATGTTGGACGTGACATCAATATTTCCTCTGGTATTGAAACTAGTGACTATGCGAAACACACAAAAAGCACGGATAAAGGCTTTTTATCAAGCACGACAAAAGAAACTCATGATGAGGTGAACGAACGTACCGCTATCAGTAGTACATTTAGCGGCGATAGTGTGAAAGTGACCGCAGGGAACAACGTCAATATCGAAGGGAGTAATTTACTTGGAACCAACGATGTCAATGTTACCGCTGGAAATCAGTTAAATGTGACCACTTCTGATGAAGCGTCCCATGAAACACATATGTCGAAAACAACCAAGTCAGGCCTGATGAGCACTGGCGGCATTGGTTTCACGGTTGGTTCAAATTCACAAAAAGTGACCACCGATACGGATAGTAACCAGAAAAAAGGCAGTGTGATTGGGAGTACGGCAGGCGATGTGACATTGACCGCAGGTGGTACAGCAAGCATTCATGGTAGTGATGTGATCGCGGCGAAAGATATCAATGTGATCGGTAGTGATGTGAATATTACGGCGGCTGAAAATAGCCGTACCGATATCACCACAGTGGAAACCAAATCCAGTGGGTTGACGGTTTCCCTCGGCGGTGCAGCGGGCAGCATGTTAGATGGAATGGCGCAGACCGCGAAATCGGCAAAACAAGAAGATGATGGACAATTAGCGGCCCTTAAAGGGATGAAGGCAGGTCTACAAGGCGTTCAGGCTCAACAAGCGGGTGAGCTAGCAGGTTTGAAAGAAGGCGGCAGTGTAGCAGATGCCTTTGGCGTTAATGTGTCATATGGCAGCAGTTCGTCTAAATCGACCACCAAAACCGAGCAGCATACGGCGTCAGGTAGTAGTTTAAGTGCGGGGGATAACATCACCCTTACTGCGACGGGTAAAAAAGAGGGTAGCCAAGGGGATCTGACAGTACAAGGTAGCCAACTGGATGCGGATAAAAACGTCACGTTAACCGCCAAAAATGATATCAACCTGACCAGTGCCACCAACACGCAAAAAGTGGATGGGAAAAACGAAAGTAAAGGCGGCTCAATCGGTGCGGGTATCAGTACGGGCGGTTGGAATGTCAATGCGAGTGTGAATAAAGGCAGCGGCTTTGAAAAAGGTGACAGCCAGTTCTACACCGATACCGAAGTGAACGCAGGCAAACAACTGACCCTCAACAGCGGCAAAGATACCACGCTGACAGGCGCACACGCGAGTGGGGAAACTGTTAAAGCCAATGTGGGCGGGGATTTAACTTTATCGAGCCAACAAGTTACTGATAAGTATGACTCAAAGCAACAGGGCGGCAGTTTAAGCGGTAGTATTGGAACAGGCTTAAATACCACCGCTTCAGTGAATGTTAATAAAACCGAGATGCACAGCGATTATCAATCGGTAGATAAACAAACGGGTATTAATGCAGGCAAAGGCGGTTTTGATATCACCGTCGGTAATCATACGCAACTCGATGGAGCGGTGATTAGCAGCACTGCGGACGCTGAAAAGAACAAGTTGGATACGGGCACGCTGGGCTTTGGGGATATCAAAAATAAAGCTGAATACAAGGTGGATAGCCAAAGTGGCGGCTTTAGCACAGGGGGCTCTCCATTTGCAGACCAGCTTGCGGGTAATGCCGCAGGCTCCTTGCTGACCAATGTGAATAACAAAGGGAAAGACAGCAATACGACACACTCAGCGGTGTCAGAAGGCGAGATTACAATTCGAGATAAGGGTAATCAGAAACAAGATATCAACGAGTTAAGCCGTGATACAGATAATGCCCATGAGAAGCTCAATACGATTTTTGACAAAGAAAAAGAGCAAAAACGGATAGAAAAAACGCAGTTAGTGGGCGAATTAGGTAAGCAGATTACTGATATTGCGGTGACGAATGAGACGATTAAAGCTACGAAGGATGTAGATAGAGAGCACCCTGAGTTGAGTGGCAAGGAAAGAGAAGATGCTATTCAAGCTCAAGTTAACAAATCTGAATGGGGTGTCGGAGGGGATAATCGCCGTATAGTCGAGTCAGGCACCGCTTTGATTCAAGGGCTTATCAGTGGAGATGTGAATAAAGCGGTGGCGAATGCGAGTGCGCCGTACATTGCGAATGAAATCGCCAAAAATATTCCAGAGAAGAACAAAGAAGGACGCATCATTGCCCACGGTATTGCGAATGTTGCATTAGCGCTGGCAAAAGGTGAAAATGCAGGGGCACAATCGCTCGGAGCAATGACAGCGGAAGCGGTTGGAATGTTATCTGAGAAACTGTATAACAAACCAGCTAGCCAACTGACGGAAGACGAAAAAGCGACAGTCAGTGCATTTGCGAGTCTGGCAGCGGGTATTGCAGGCGGTTTAGTGGGTGGAGATACCTCGAGTGCAGGGAATGCAGCCCAAGCAGGGAAGACGACGGTTGAGAATAATGCACTGAGTCTGCCACATGGACTGGCTGATTATGGACAATCGGCGTTCACACTCGCCGAGTCAATGGAAAAGAAAGGGTATAGCATCCATGATGTTAATGCTGCTCTAAATGACTTTGCGAAAGGTGATCACCCAGAAGGACAAGATCCTGCAAGAGGCTTCCTTGAAGCATGGGGGAATATGGTCGGTATTCCATTAGACGTATTTTGGTCTAATGAGCAAATGACCCCAGAGAAAGCTGCCGAAATATTAAGTGGCTCACCTCCAACAACAACAGCTAAGGCATTACAATTTACAGCGGCAAAAGCTTATTTGGCATTTGCGAAAAGCGGCAAAGAAATGCCAAGTTGGGATGCAGGAAAAGGTGAGTATAGCTTTAAAGATGCAGGGAAAGTAACAGATGTTAAGCATCCAAATAATCAGTTTGATGGTAAAACTGTATATGATGCCAGCGGCTCCGTATATGAAGGTGGCGTATGGAAACCGAAAGTAACAAATGGCTCTCAAAATGCAATAGATAAAGATCAACTGGCTAACCCTATCACTCAGTCTCGTATAAATATTCAAAATGGTAATGCAAAAGCTGGATGGGAACATTTAGTTAAACGCCATTTTTCTGGTAAGCCTAATGCTAGCCAATTTACGATTAGTCAATCAGAAGTTAAATCATTGCTTCAAAATCCTGATGTTACAAAGGTTCCGATTAGTAAGATACAAACATCAGATAATAAAGCAACTGGGCAGAAAGAGATATTGTACCAAAGGGTAGTTACGTTAGATAAACCTATTGGAATTGATAAGTTTAGCAATAAACCCACAAATACAATGACTATTCTTACCGACAAGCATGGAAATTTAGTAACAGCTACACCTGGAGTGATCGATTAAACATGAAGAATGAAAATAATGATGAATTGATAAAGTTTAAAGAAATAGAAAAAAATATTATTTTTCCATTTCTAGCTAATGAGTTTACGCATATTGATTCCGCAAATATTCTATATCAAGGAATTGATCAGTATGTTGAAATCTACGGATATTTAATAAATAAAAAGTATGTCATTGAATTTGATCTTTCAACTATAGACCATTCTATTAGTAAAAATGAAATATTGACAGTAGAAGACTATGAAGCAAGTTTAAGAGGAAAAGGTAGAGCTAAAAGGGATGCTCGCGATTTTTTAAGGCGATTAATGAGCAGCTAAGATAGAGATCCCTATCCATATAGGGTCGGGATCTTCCTTAACGATCTCACTCCCCCTCAGCCAGCCGGATAATCAACTGTCCGGCTTGGCGAGTGAGGGGGTAGTGACTACCTACCTCAAACCCCAGCTCATTCAGCCACTTACCACTTAAGGTGAGTTGTGGGCTGGGGTTGGGTTTACCGCGGTTCGGGGTGTAACCCACTGTATACTGTCTGGTTTTGACCACTTCCAATTAATTACTCTTTGATGTCCACCGTTTAGCATCATGCATATGTAAGATGCTGTTAATCACGGTCTCAATCGCTTCTCTCTCTTTCTCGTCTAGCTGTGAAATCGCGTCAAACTGTCGCTTATTAATGCAGGCAAAGGCGGTTTTGATATCACCGTCGGTAATCATACGCAACTCGATGGGGCGGTGATTAGCAGCACTGCGGACGCTGAAAAGAACAAGTTGGATACGGGCACGCTGGGCTTTGGGGATATCAAAAATAAAGCTGAATACAAGGTGGATAGCCAAAGTGGCGGCTTTAGCACAGGGGGTTCTCCATTTGCAGACCAGCTTGCGGGTAATGCCGCAGGCTCCTTGTTGACCAATGTGAATAACAAAGGGAAAGACAGCAATACGACACACTCAGCGGTGTCAGAAGGCGAGATTACAATTCGAGATAAGGGTAATCAGAAACAAGATATCAACGAGTTAAGCCGTGATACAGATAATGCCCATGAGAAGCTCAATACGATTTTTGACAAAGAAAAAGAGCAAAAACGGATAGAAAAAACGCAGTTAGTGGGCGAATTAGGTAAGCAGATTACTGATATTGCGGTGACGAATGAGACGATTAAAGCTACGAAGGATGTAGATAGAGAGCACCCTGAGTTGAGTGGCAAGGAAAGAGAAGATGCTATTCAAGCTCAAGTTAACAAATCTGAATGGGGTGTCGGAGGGGATAATCGCCGTATAGTCGAGTCAGGCACCTCTTTGATTCAAGGGCTTATCAGTGGAGATGTGAATAAAGCGGTGGCGAATGCGAGTGCGCCGTATATTGCGAACTACATCGGTCAACATATCGAAGATGATAAAGGGAAAATAGCCGCACACGGTATTGCGAATGTTGCATTAGCGCTGGCAAAAGGTGAAAATGCAGGGGCACAATCGCTCGGTGCAATGACAGCGGAAGCGGTTGGAATGCTGTCAAAAGAACTGTATAAGAAAGATGTGAGCCAACTGACGGAAGACGAAAAAGCGACAGTCAGTGCATTTGCGAGTTTGGCAGCGGGTATTGCAGGCGGTTTAGTGGGTGGAGATACCTCGAGTGCAGGGAATGCAGCCCAAGCAGGGAAGACGACGGTTGAGAATAACTTCTTAAGTCCAGATGATAACGATAAAAGAGATAAAGCACTAGAAGATCAAAAGGCTGGAAAAAACCTTAAAGAAGCCTCTCAAAATATTATCTATTTAACAGATAAAGATAATTATACCGACAAATTACTCTATCAGTATGGTCAAGGTACGCTAGATAAAGCAGGCGAAGCCGCATTAACTGAATACCTTAATGCGTATGCTACACAGTTGCAATTGAGGGGAATGAGTGAAGCGGATGCATTCAAAGCAGTAGAACAAATATTGAAGTACCCAAGCAGTGCAACACCTGATTTATCAGCAGAATACAATAAGGCATTAGGACAACTCAGCACCGAAGAAAGACATGCATGGCAAGCGATGATTGGTACTGATGCGTTATTAGCTGGGCCGGGACGAGCCAGCCAATTAATGCGGTTAGCGTTGATTTCAGGCGGTTCTTATCAAACTGGAACTGGTATTGCCCAAATCGCAGATGGAAAAATAGCTGATGGCTTAATCAATGTTGGTCTTGGTAGTGCAGCTGTATCAGGCGGCTACTTAGGAAATAAAGTTACTACAGGTAAGCCGAGTGGTGGGATAGTTTCTCCAGAAACAAATGTTTGGCAAACAGGGACAATCGGCAATGTAATAACTAAATCTGATGGTTCATTGACTGGGCACGTTACAAAAGTCACCCCTCAAATGACAAAAGAAAATATTCGTTCACTTAATCGTGAAAATGAGAGTGCTCAAATATTATCTAAATCAGGTTTTCATGTAGAACAAAACCCGGCCGTTTTAGGAAATAAAGACCCTGATTATCGTATTAATGGTGAAATTTTTGATAACTATGCACCTAAGTCAAGTAGTGTGCGAAATATATGGTCTGAGGTAAAAGGAAAAATAGATAAAGGACAAACTAACAATGTAGTTATTAATATGTCCGATACTAAAGTTTCTGTTCCTGAGTTACAACAGCAGCTTACTAAATGGCCAATTATGGGATTGGATAAAGTGATTATTATTGATAAATCTGGGAATGCTGTTAGAGTGAAATGAGGGTGATATGTCTATAGATTTAAGATGTTACACGACTTTATCGGTCGATGAGTTACAAAAAAAACTGGATGTATTTCTGACTAAATACCCAGAAATTTTCCCAAAGCATTATATTTTATATAGAGCAAGAGAATTAGGACCATTTGACAAAGAAATTTCAAATGAATACGGTTTAGATCCTGAGTCTTATTTCTATATTAGTGTATCGAATAAATTACTTGAAATATGTACAAATGAAATTGCTCACCTAGTTAAAGAAGAGTTAGGGAAAGATAGGGTTATAGTCCTTCATAATGGTGAAGATCTAATATGAGATATGATCCCAGTTCAATACTGGGATCTCTTTAGCGGTTTTACTCCCCCTCAGCCAACCGGATAATCAACTGTCCGGCTTAGCGTGTGAGGGTAAAGTGATTGCCTACCGTAAACCCCAACTCATTCAGCCACTTACCACTTAAAGTGAGTTGTGGGCTGGGGTTGGGTTTACCTCGGTTCGGGGTGTAACCCACTGTATAGTGTCTGGTTTTAACCCCTTCTTCTTTATCTGTCGGTGTTTTTACACGACAATCGCGCTTAGCCATGGTGACTACTTCGTATAGTTGTTGTGGTTAGCGACTGTTGTGAGGTGTGAACTCATAATTGCCATGCGTTCTATCTCAACGTTTTATGCTGTTAGATCTCGTTGAGATCCGTTAGACATATTTCAGTCATAATCTAAATAAAAAATTTAAAGGTTTTATTAAGTGTAGAGAGTCTGGTTTACTGTTAATTATAAATATCTTTATATTTCACCAAATAATGTGATTACTATAACGCTTGAAATACAAGTTAAAAATAAATATATAATAAATCAGTTATATATAATTATAGTTTCTTTAAGTCAATATAAATATTGATAGCAGTTGAAAGCTATTTTAATCATTTGTTTTAAATCATATTTACATGCATTTTATGATGGGTAATAAGTTAATTTATTGATTTTAAATAATAATAAAATTCCCAATAATATTGATCAACTAATGGATAAGAAGTGATATATTATCGAGTATATTGTTTCTGTATGTTAGTTCAGGATAAATTGATAAAAAGGCAGCATAGAATGCACAATATCTTATCGCTAGATAGTGATAATTTCTCGAGTACACTTTACCCCCTAGAGCAAGATGAGCAACAAACTGTAGTTGTTTATTTTTCGGCATCGTGGTGTTTACCTTGTAAAAATATGAAACCTATTTTCATTAAACTTTCTGAATATTTTCAAGGAAGTAATATCATTTTTGGCATTGTTGATATTGCTCAATCGCCCACTTTAGCTCCTCGATATGGTATAAAATCAGTGCCGACAATTGCGGTTTTCCAAGATACTCGGTTAATCGATATTATTGCAGGAGAAGTACCATTTAATAGGGCATTAATGGTATTGGAGAAAACGCTCGGTAAGCGTTAATATTCAGCGAATATATTTAATAATAATGATAAGAAATTCATAATGTTAATATTGATATTAGAAGGGTTATTGATAGGCTGTCTACTCGGTTTGACGGGAGCTGGCGGGGGAATTCTTGCTGTTCCTGCTTTAATGGCAAGCCAAGGTTGGAGTGTTGCACTCGCTGCGCCTGTTGGGCTTCTAGCAATTACAATAGCGGCTTTTATCAGCGTTATTCAAGGGCTTATAAAAAAAAGTATTCGTTATAAAGCCGCAATTTGGATAGCATTATTGAGTATCCCTTCTGCTAAGTATGGTATTTACCTTGCCCATATTGTACCTCCAGTTTGGTTAACACTTATTTTTAGCCTTGTTATGCTTTATGTCGGGGGGCGTATATTTTTCAATAGGGTTGATGAGCAAAATGATGCACATTGTTTAATTAATACAGAAACTGGGAAATTTATTTGGAACACTAAAACAGCGTTAATCTTTGGGGGGATTGGTGTCATTACAGGATTACTTACTGGTATGCTAGGTGTCGGTGGTGGTTTTATTATTGTTCCTGCATTGCGAAAGTTCACTAATTTGAATATGAAGAGTATTATTGCAACATCGTTAATGGTTATTTTCTGTATTGGTAGTATTAGTATTTTTATTAATGTTTTGAATGGGTTTCAATACCCTAAAGAAATTAGTATTATATTTATTGTCTCTTGTGTCATTGGTTTATTAATCGGTCGATTAATAATGCATTATATTTCCAATAGAACCATTCAAATGCTATTTTCAATTGTTGTTATTTTTGTCGCTTTAGGATTGATTTTATCAGTGCTGATTGAGCTAAAAGTTATTTAAAATATATTTTAAATGTCAATTTGTTTATTTAACATTTCTAATTCATGCGGTATGTCAATATTTTGAATTATCAGTCATTTATTCTTCTTAAAGAAAGTGAAATTGATTTATCTTCAAGCTCAAAACGGTATAATGAATAATCGCATATTTCTCCCTGATAATAGCCAAATGGATTACTAGCCTATTCTTCAGGGGATTCATTAAAGGTTGACTAGTATAATTATGACAAAACAAGATAGCTCAACAACAATAATTGATATAGCAAAACGTGCCAATGTAACCGATATTACCGTCTCTAGAGCATTTAATCATCCTGAGATGGTAAAGAAGGAAACTCGGGATAAAATATTAGCTATAGCACAAGAACTCAATTATGTGCCAAATCTTTTTGCACGTAATCTGAAAAATAAAAATAGCCGTATAATAGGTGTGGTTACTGACAGCACATTTAACCCATTTTATGTTGTGCTTATTCAAACAGTCTCACGCTTAGCGAAAGAAAAAGGCTATCAAGTCATGATTTTTGATTCAGATAGCGATGAAAAAGCAGAGAAAACAGCAATTGAAACGTTAGTCAGTTACAAGGCGAGCGGTATTCTATTATCCCCCGTTCGTGACGATAAAGATTACCAACCAAGTTATTTATCATTAATTGATAAACATAATGTGCCTTTAGTCTTTGTTGACCGGTCAATTTATGGCTATCAAAATAAGTACTCGGGTTTATTTTTGAAAAATTTTGAAATTGGTGCCTTAACAGGAAAATTTCTTAGTCAACAAAATAGCGAAAATACACTTATTGTTTCAGGACCAGAAGGTTCTGAAATTAGTTTGTCTCGTTTAGCGGGTATATATGAAAATTTTCCCAATAGAAAAAATATTAATGTCTTATACAGCAGTTATATGTTTAATAAGAATGATGAAGATTATCTAAGAAGAAAAGTTCAAGAGCTTTATACACCTAATATGTACATCGTTGGGTTAAATGGAATTATTACCGCTGGGATGTATAAAATTATTATAGAATTAGGCCTCTCTTGCCGTTATTTTTCTGTTGATTTACCTCCTTATGCAGATACTTACCATTTATCTATTTCAGGTGTACATCATGACTCGGTATATCTTGGTGAATTAACGACTGAGCTATTGTTTTCTGAGATAGAGCGAGACTCCCATAAAGGTCATAAAACTAAGCAAATATTTGTTGATGGGAAACTTGTTGTTTATGAATAATAGTTAAAGTGTAAATACAAGTAGGCAGGTAATGATACCTGCCTACTTTAATAGTTATGAGGGGTAATTCATTTAGCGTTTCATTGAGCTAATTAATGTCGCCCCCCAAATAATTAGTCCTTTTACAATATATTGAACATAAGGTGAAATACCTAATAAATTTAAACCGTTATTAAGTACACCTAAGATCATTGCGCCAATGAGTGTGCCAATGATCATACCACGGCCTCCTGCTATTGAGGCGCCGCCGAGTACGACCGCAGCAATCGCATCTAACTCAAAGCCTACGCCTGCATTGGGTTGCCCACTCATGACTCGAGAGGTAAATATTAACCCAGCGAATGCAGCAGTAAAACCGCTAATAACGTAAACTAACATTTTATAACGTTCAACGCGGATACCACTCAGGCGTGCTGCTTCTTCATTACCACCAATAGCGTAAATATAACGGCCAAAAGAGACATGATTTAGTACAACATAGAAAATAAGATAAAGGCCAAGCATTAATAAAATAGGAACTTGAATTCCCATTAATTCTTCTCGTCCCCAAAAAGCAAACTCTTGAGGTAATCCTGAAACTGGGTAGCCACCGGTATAAATTAAGGCTAACCCTTTAGCAATAATCATGGCGCCTAAGGTGACAATAATTGGTGGCATTTTACCATAAGCGGCTAAAATCCCATTAATAAAGCCAAAAGCAACACCCGATAATAGTCCAAGAGCGATGGCTGCATAGGGGTCCATTCCATAATATTTCATCAAGCCAGCCATCAAGGTTCCAGACAGCGCCATAACAGCACCAACGGACAAGTCAATTCCACCTGTTAAGATAGCAAATGTCATACCGATAGCGATAATGGCATTAATAGAAACCTGACGAGCAATGGTCGAAAGGTTATTTACAGTTAAAAAATGTTCATTAAAAATGGACATGCAGACAAATAAAAGAATTAAACCAACAAGTGGTAAAAATGCAGGTATTTTTGTTAGCTTAGAAAAACTAAATTTATTTTTAGTTAATGGAATTGCACTTTGATTAGACATAGTCGTTATCCTATATAATATTGCCGGCCGCATGTACCATGATCTGAGTTGAGTTTATTTCGTCTCCAGTTAACTCAGCGGCAATTTCACCATCTCGAAAAACCAAAACTCTATCACTGACACCAATAACTTCTGGTAGCTCCGATGAAATCATAATAATGGAAATTCCTTTTTCAGTTAGAGAGCGCATTAATTGATAAATTTCTGATTTTGCCCCAACATCAATACCTCGAGTGGGTTCGTCGAAAATAAGAATTTTGGCTTGTTTATTTAGCCAGCGAGCAATAACAACTTTTTGCTGGTTTCCACCGCTTAAAGTAGAAACTGCAGTGTGAGGCTCTGGTGTTTTAACTTTTACTTGGGAAATTAAATCAATAGATAAAGTGAGTTCTTTTTTGTTTTGAATTAAAAATAATTTTTGAGCGTGATTGTTTAGCCATATATTTTCTTTAACGGAAAACGGCAATACAAGTCCTTGAGTTTTTCGGCTTTCTGGTAATAAACCGATACCTAATTGCAGTGCAGTCGCAGCTGATTTAACTTTAACTTCTTTGCCTTCTAAAACAACTTTTTTCTTGTAAGCCTTATCAGCACCAATCATGGCAAGAATAGTTTCTGTGCGACCTGAACCGACTAATCCAGCAAGCCCTAAAATTTCACCTTTTTTTAGTTGAAGGTGGTTAGTTGGGCTATATGAAAAACGCTGAACTTCCGCATCTAAGATGACTTCTTGCTCGTTAAATTGGCGTTTATGAGGGTAAATATTTTCAACCTCACGGCCAACCATCATTTCGATAATAACGTCTAAATCTGTTTCATCGACCTTACGCGACCCTATATATTGTCCATCGCGTAGTACACTGATGGTGTCACAGATTTCATAAATCTCTTCTAAATGGTGGGAAATAAAAAACATTCCAACCCCTTTAGCTTTTAAATCGCGCATTACATCGAATAAATGGTTTGCTTCATTGGGGGTTAATGTCGCAGTTGGCTCATCTAACACTAAAATTTTAGCATCCAAAGACAGTGCTTTTGCGATTTCAACAAACTGTTGTTCTGCAATACTTAAATGGCTAATGGGTTCATCAATATTGATGTTTACACCCAGCTCAGCTAGGATTTCCTGCGATTTTTTTCGCATTAATTTTCTATCTAATAAACCAAACTTATTTTTCAACTCTCTATTTAAAAATATATTTTCAAAAGCATTTAAATAAGGAATAAGAGAAAATTCTTGGAAAATAATACCTACGCCTGCTTTTATTGCATCTCTGTAGTTATTAAAGGTGTGTTCTTTGCCTTCAATCAGAATTTGTCCGCTATCAGGTTTATGTATTCCACATAACACTTTCATTAGCGTTGATTTACCTGCGCCGTTTTCACCTAATAATGCGTGAACCTCCCCCTTTTCTAGGGAGAGATTAATATTATCTAACGCCTTAACCCCAGGGAAAGTTTTACTGACATCTTTTAATGCTAATAATTGCATCATATTGCTTCCCTATATTTCTCAACTGCTTAAAAATGGGTAACAAAGCCATTTGGAATTTTTATTCCAATATGCATTTAATAATTAATATTTATGAAAATGTATTGCACCGAACATCAGAAATACAGGTGCAATACATCGGTTATTGATAACTAACGATTACCAGTGAAAGTCTTTAGCATTTGTTTTGTCAATCAATTTAACATCAATTGGGACTTCTTTAGGGACATTGGCGCCCCAGTATTTTGCTAAGCCCATAGCTAAACCAATACGAACTTGGTCACGAGGGAATTGCGCCGAAGTAGCAATAAATGGCGAGTTACCTTTGGCAATCTCAGCAACCGCTTCAGGAGAACCGTCAACACTCACTAATTTGACATCACGGCCAGAAGACTCAATCGCTGCTAACGCACCTAAAGAACCGACATCGTTAACACTGAAGATCCCATTGAGGGTCGGATTTGCTTGCAACATGTTTTCTGTCACATTCATCGCAGTATCGCGTTCTTGTTTACCGTTCAATTTAGTTACGATTTTAATATTTGGGTATTCTTTCATTGCCGCTTCAAAGCCACGAACACGCTCAAGAATTGGTACAACAGGGATACCATCTAAAATTGCTACTTCGCCTTTGCCGCCTAATGCTTCACCTAAACGTTTGCCCGCCATTAAGCCCGCGTCATAGTTTTTAGAACCGACGAAAGAGTCAATTGGGCCATTTGCTTGTGCATCAATGGCGATAACTACAACTCCGGCTTTTTTCGCAGCCAGTACAGCCGTTTCAGCACCCACGCTATCTGCCGGGTTAATTAACAGAATATCGATTTTTTTCTGTAACATATCTTCGATATCACTGGTTTGTTTTGATACATCATGAGCCGCATCTGAGATATATAGTTGTGCGCCCATATCGCCTGTAGCGCTCTCTAAGGCTTCCTTCATGGTGACGAAATATTCATTGTTTAATTCTTGAAATGACATGCCCACTGAAACTGGCTTAGCGGTAGCGTTAAATGCCATACCTAAAGTCAGTACACTTGCAGCGACAGCTAACTTTTTAAATTTACTCAGCATAAGATGTTCTCCTAAAAGAGCGTTTAATTATATGTAGGGTTTTTACTTATTTAGTGTTTATTTGAATTATCAATTATTACTGCCAGTTAAAACATGTTTATGGCTTGATGACGACTTTAATTGAGTCTGCCGATTTCGCCATGACAAAAGCTTCTTCCCACTCATCGATGGAATAGAAGTGAGTAACGATATCATCAGCGCTAACTAAGCCACGGCTAAACAGGTCTATAGCAACTTCATAACTATATGGGCCTAAGTGGGCTCCGCGGATATCGAGTTCTTTGCGGTCACCAATGATTGACCAGTCAACAGTTGTTTCTTTACCGAATACGCTAAATTCCACGAAACGGCCAAGTTTGCGGATCATTTCTAGTCCTTGAGTAACACCAATTGGCGCGCCCGTTGCTTCAATATAAACATCACAGCCATAGCCTTCCGTCATATCTTTAACTAATTTAATGGCATCTTCTTTCAGTGGGTTGATAACAATATCAGCACCAAATTTCTTTGCTAATTCAAGGCGTTCATCAATCGCATCGATAACAACCAGTTTTTTCGGTGTTTTTAATTTGGCGACTTGGATCATACACAGCCCTAGTGGGCCTGCACCCGCAATGACGACGACGTCATTTAAATCGATATCACCACGGCGTACAGTGTGGATAGCACAAGCCATTGGCTCAATTAATGCGGCATCTTTATCGGATAGTTCATCAGGGATTTTATGGATAATAGCGCGTTCTGAAAAACGCATATATTCAGCCATACCACCGTCGGCAACTTCTTTTTGGAAACCGTAAATATCATGGGTTTCACACATCCAGTATTTACCTGATTTACAGAAACGGCATTCCCAACATGGGACAATTTGTTCTGCTAAGATGCGATCGCCGATTTTCAATTTGAATTTTTCAGCGGAGCCTTCACCTAGCTCAGCAACGCGGCCATAAAACTCATGGCCAGGAACTACTGGGGCTTTGATCCATGGGTCATCACCCCAAAACATTTGAGCACCATCGTTGGCTTTACAGTCACCCGCACAGATCCCGCATCCATCAACTTTGATGACAACTTCTCTAAATCCTGGCGTTGGTCTTTTAATATTTTCAAAGCGATAATCATGTGGGCCATGACAAACAACTGCTTTCATTTTTTCAGGTAGGTTACTCATGTTCTAAGACCTCTTTCTAGTTGTTAACCCTAATGTTGACGTCAACATTAAGCGTTTTTTTATAACGCATTTGCTTTAGTTTTTTAACGCTTAACTATGAACAGTGTATGTATGTAAGAAAAATGGTTATTTAATGTTATAGATAAAATAAATTTTTTTTAATATGACGACGTCGTCATTTTTGAAAGTAAGTATCTTAAAAACTAAAATTTGTGATTCAAACCCTAATCTTAGTCACTTAATTGAGTACTTTCATTGGGAAATGAGACTGCCGAAATTGACTCTGTAACATGATGAAAATCATGATAAAAATCTTAATTCATTCCTTGTTTTGTTTTTTTAGAAATGAATATGAAGTCGAGTATAATTATTTTAACTATTTTCAGAAGCGGATATTTCATGCAAAAACATTTCAGCTCACACTTTTGAATGAAAACAAACTTAAACTACATTTAATAAAGAGATATTGAATGGCTAATAGGCCATTATTTTTAATTTATAAAATTTAATTTAAAAAATTAAATAGAGTAATGAGTCATTTTGATACGCTGTCATAATATTTTTTGCAGATATACCTATGGGTATGAAAAAAATAGCTTTATACCTCGTAATTGTATTTTGCCAATTAAACAAAGTATAAAGCTAAATAGAGCCAAAGTTTAACTTCATTTTGTCAATAAAATCATTTTATTACAGCGTAAAGGGTGTGAGGGAGACTCACACCCTTGTGCTAGACAATCATTGGTGCAATGATAAAGCCGAAAGCGACACCGGCAATAATTCCACCTAGCCCTGGTAACATAAAGGGATGATTTAAAATATATTTTCCGACTCGAGTAGACCCAGTAGAGTCGAATTCAATGGCAGCTAATGATGTTGGGTAAGTGGGTAAGACAAATACCCCGGTGACGGCGACAAAAGAGGCCAAAATTGCCCATGTCGGGACATCTAAGGCAATGGCTAATGGAATTATTAACGGTGTTGTGGCACCTTGCGAATATAACAAGGCACAGGTCAAGAACAGAACTAAAGCCAATAAAATAGGATATGCAGATAATACATCTCCCGCGATGGCCTTGATTTGGTCCATATGGGCATCAACAAAAGTGGTACCTAATGTCACAATTCCGAGGATCACTGCAAGAGAACTCATTCCTGAACGGAATGTTGGTGCTAATACAATGGAATCCGGTGATGTTTTACAGAAAACCACCATCAAACATGCTGCACTTAGCATACAAATGATGATGATATCTCGTGTTCCCATCGGCTTACCGATATCAAAACCGGGACGTAATTGTGGGAATGCAGCGAGGATCACGATAGCAATCGTGGCAATAATAAATAGAACAACAGAGAATTTTTCTCTCGTTGTGCTCTCGCCTTTTTTCTCTTCGTATTTATGAACTAAGCCTTTTTGTAAACGTTCTAAATAGACCTCATCGTTTTCAAGTTCGCAGCCCTGACGTGATGCAATAAAAGCGGCAACCATGGCAGCAACAAAAGAGGCGGGTAAACAGACTGACATAACCACAATAAACGTGATGCCGTTACCTTCCATAATGGTCAGCATCGCGGCCATTGCGGCACTGATTGGAGAACCGGAAATCGCAATTTGTGAAGCAACCACTGAGCCAGCTAATGTTCTAGATGGTCGGATGCCCGAATCTTTTGCAATTTCTGCTATCACAGGCAGCATAGAAAACACAATGAAACCTGTACCAGCCATGATAGTCATCACCCAAGTGGTGATTGGCGCTATAATGTTTAGATACTTAGGATTTTTACGCATAAATTTACTGGCTAGGCGGACTAGATAATCCATCCCGCCCGCAGCTTGTAATGCAGATGCTGCTACCACAACTGTCATAATAATCAGAATAACATCAACAGGTGGTGAACCTATAGGTAAACCAAATCCGATAGTTAATACCGCTAATCCTAACCCACCACAGAGTCCTATACCTATTCCGCCCATGCGTATACCAAAGAATATTGCACCTAATACAACAATGATTTCTAGCCAAACCATAATCGTCTCCAATAGACAATATATTGTCATTAGTAATATTAAAAAATTAATTTTGATATTTGATATAAGTTAAATATTTTTATTTATCATTAAATTTTGTTTTCCGACTCTGTTTTCATACCAGTGAATACTTGCTCTGACTAATGAGCTGGTTGAGTCGATATATTTATCTGGATAACTATTAATTTCATTTTCAAGAATAACGGGAACCTCGGTGCAGCCAAGAATAATAATTTCAGCGCCTCGGGAAAATAAAATTTCAGCTTGCTTTTTCATAATTGACTCAGCAAATTTTTTATTTCCTGATTTTAATAAATAAATGCTTTCCATTACATTTTCTTGGCTTTTTTTATCAGGGGTAATGCAGTTTAAATGTTTATTCTCTATATTTTTTTGATATAGTCCCATATACATAGTGGCATTTGTTGCAAGTAATCCGATATTTTTTTTCTTGGTTTCTAGTACTTCTTTCATTGTCGTCTCAACAATGCTTAGCATGTCGACATGGCAAAATTTTTTTAGTTCACTAAACCAAAAATGTGCTGTATTACAAGGTATAACAATACATTCGGCCCCGGCACTTTCTAGTTTCTTTAAATAGTCAGTCATTAAAGGTAAAGGTGATTCACCATGGTTTAATAGCGCTTCTGTTCGATCTGGTATATCAGGAATAGATGATATAATTAAAGGGATATGCTCTTGGTCTCTATTTGCTACGGTATAGCTTACAAATTTATTAAATAAATCAACAGTAGCGGCAGGCCCCATACCACCTAATACACCAATTAAACCTTTCATTTTAATACCCCTGCATTTCATTAGCCTTTTTATAAAATAAAAATCAATAAATGCTTATCTTTCTTCATTTATTTAACATATTGGTTAATATTCAAATGATTATTAACTTACTTATTGCTGCTTAACTTGTGGTTAATATTTATCAATGTTTGTCTTGGATGAGAAATGCAAGTAAGTATGGTTTGATGCAAGATACGCATTAAGAACTTTTATTCAAAATAAAAATATTTTTATAAATTGCTCTGAAGGCCTGAATAGGCTAGGTTTTATGAATTAAATAAATTAAATAAAATTTATTTTTGATTTTTGTTAATGTTTTAAATGGTAGGGCTATGCATAATACAAATAACATAACTACAAATCTAGCTTTGTTATTTAACTAGTCATTAACTTAAAATATCAATAAAAATACGTTTTATTTTTTATATTTTAACAGCAAGTCAATTTAAGGCTTAATAAAATGAAAAATATAGAAACAAAATGGCTATATGATTTTTTAACTCTAGAATCATGTCGACATTTTTCTCATGCAGCAGAACAGCGGAGTATTTCTCAGCCCGCATTTAGCCGTCGTATTAAAGCTTTAGAGGAAGCCATTGGCGTTGAATTATTTGATAGAACGACTTCCCCTTTACAGTTGTCTGAAGAGGGCAAAATTTTTCATTCTCAAGCGCGTAGTTTATTACAACAACTGGAATGTAACTTAAATGAACTATCCGGTCACAATGTATTGAGCCTACCGAATATTAAAATTGCTGCCGCTCATTCGCTGTCACTGACATTACTGCCTAAATTGGTTCATGGGCTGTCTGGTTACGGTGAGGAGTTTGTTTACCATGTTGAAGCCATTGATGTGGTGCAAGTTGTGAACACATTGAGAGAAGGGAAAAGTGATTTTATTATCTCATTTTATGATGAAGATTTAATGCAATCCCCATTTTCCTCATTGAATGTATTTGAATCTGAATTATACCCAATTTGTGCAGCGGATGAGCATGGTAAGCCGCTATTTGATATCTACCAACCTCAAGTGCCATTGCTGAATTATACCAGTGCTTCATATATGGGAAGGTTAGTTAATCGTCGGTTAAGTGAATTTGGTGCGATCAATTCGAAAACACTTTTCATGTCATCAATGAGTGAGTTGTTAAAAAATATGGCTTTGGATGGCCATGGAATTGCATGGTTACCCATTTATTCGGTAGTGAATGAATTAAAAGAGAAAAAGCTAGTTTGTTTGGAGACCCCTGAATTAACAATACCTATCCAAGCGTATATTTACCGCATGGATACACGGCTAAATAAAACCGCAGAGGACTTTTGGCGCATTTTGAAAAAGAATATCCCTGAGGATTTACGGAATTTATCGTAGTAGAAGGGGCTTTTTCATTATCACCTCTACAATTTGTTAGGCAGAATTTAATTATAGCTGTCTTATTTTTTAAGGGAAGTGAACAAATCAGAGGTGGGTAAATCAATGAAATTGTCATTTCCTTGGGAGATAACATGCTATGTCCACCTAAATGGGGCAGATATGAGGGCGAGTTGAATTTAGTTGAGTTGAAATTGGGCGAGTGTTGACCTCAGAGAGGTATAAAGCAAAAACCCGCCTTTTGGGCGGGTTCTTTGAATAAGTGGTGCCCGGACTCGGAATCGAACCAAGGACACGGGGATTTTCAATCCCCTGCTCTACCGACTGAGCTATCCGGGCAACGGAGCGTATTAAACCTGATTTCATTGGTTGAGTCAAGGCGCTTTCAATAAACTTTTGACTGTATGCGCTTTTTTTCAACATGTTAGCTAGTTTTTAATCGAAATAGTATGGAAATACTAGGGTTATTATCAAACGCCAGTCTTCGGTTACTTGGACTGGCGTTTGAATGCATAAAAATTTTAGCGGTGATAATTTTTCTGTGCTTTATTCACTTTAATGAGGTAATTACGTGACTCAGCAGCTGGGTGCTTAGTGGACAAGGTTTCATACACTTCACCCGGTTCTAAATTATTAATACGCTGCGCGGCTTGCTTTTTATCGCTGTGGAACACCCGCAGAACGCTGCCTGCGCCGCCATTATATGCGGTAATAACAGCATAGCGGCGTGAGGTTTGGTTACGAATATCGCCTAAGTAGGTGTTTTGCAATATAGCTAAGTAAGCTGTACCCGTATCAATGTTTTTCTCTGGGTCAAATAAATAGCTACGGCTAGGAACACCGGATTTTCCTTGTGAGCGGAAAACATCTTTGCCGGCTGTATTTGGCATAATTTGCATTAAACCAAGCGCATCAGAGCGGCTAACCGCATAAGGGTTGAAACTCGACTCAATTTGCATAATCGCAAGGATTAATGACTCATCTACGCCATATTTGGCCGAGGATTTCTTAATATAAGGTAAATATTTATGAGCCCGTTTATCTAAATGGTTTGGTACTAGTTGCATAGTTACGGACCAAACAACATTCATACCCGATTGGCGGCGCTGCATTTTATTTTCAATCAGATAATCAGCAAACTTTGTGGCTCGCCATTCCCAACGAATCGCTTCACCTGTGTTATCAAGCACTTGGCCAAATAAAAAGGGTTCTTTGCTATGGGGAATGTCATTGATATCAGAATAGAGGTCAATGGAACTTGGGTCGTCTCCCATTAATAAGGTGGTGACAATCGCTTTTTTTAAATACTGTGAAGGTTCTACCGCTGAAATAGTCTCTACAGTAATGGTCCCCGCTTCAAAATTAATATGGCTACGAGTTCGGTACTCATCGGTATATTTAACGTAGTCTTTTGGACCAGCAATTAACACTTCTTTAATGCCCCAAATATTTTCAATATTGTGGGCAAATTGGCCCATTAAGATATTGAACCCATTGGTATCTTTGACATAATCCGGGTTAAAGTCAGGTTTTTGCTTGCTTGAACAAGAGATAATTAGAGGGATCAATAAACTCAGCGCAAATAGTTTTTTCATACGATTCACAGTCTTGGGGCAAAAGTCTACCTACTGAGTAGGTAGACAAACAGATTATTTTTCAGGTGTATAGCCATCAATATGGATGTCATGGCCTTCAAACAAGAACTTAATCATTTCTTGTTCTAACATTTTACGATCATCGGGGTTCATCGTATTGAGTTTCTTTTCATTAATGAGCATGGTCTGCTTAGTCATCCACTGACTCCACGCCTCTTTTGAAATCTCGTTAAAAATACGTTTTCCTAACTCACCTGGGTAAAGCTGAAAATCTTGCCCATCTGCATCACGTTGTAAAAATGTACAAAAAATGGTTCTACTCATTAATTTTTCCTCAAATATCAGGTAGTAAGGCGAGCTGTTTTAGTAAACTTTCAACTGGGGCTGCAAGGCCGATAGTTGCGCCTAGGTGTAAGTTATACCAGAGTCCTTTGCCTTCATCCATGGCAGAATTAAATGCCTGAATGTTAACTTTTACAGGGATAATATCTAAATGAAAATGGCTAAATGTGTGGCGGAAAGAAATTAATTGCTCTAATTGAGAATATTCTAAGCCTGATTCGGCCAGATAATCATTAAGTTGCTCTAAAGAGTCAAACTGTGGGAAGGCAAATAGGCCACCCCAAATGCCAGATGGTGGACGCTGTTCTAGCCACACATTATCGTCGTACTGCATAATCAAAAACCAAGCACTTCTCTCAGGGATTTTTTGCTTAGGTTTTTTGCCCGGGTAGTTTTGCCATGAATGATTGGCATAGGCCATGCAGCCAAAATTAAGTGGGCACAGCTCGCATTTTGGCTTACTTCGGGTACAGACCATCGCGCCTAAATCCATCATCGCTTGATTAAAAAACTCGACTCCCTCTTTGGGGGTGACATCAGTGCTGATTTCCCACAAACGGTTTTCGACTTCTTTTTTACCCGGCCAGCCATCAACCGCATAAGCGCGAGCTAATACGCGTTTAACATTACCATCTAAAATAGGATAATGCTGTTTTTGCGATAATGATAAAATTGCCCCAGCAGTGGAGCGGCCAACACCGGGCAGCGCGAAAACTTCATCAAATGTAGTGGGAAATGAGCCACCATATTGAGTCGCGATCACTTGAGCGGCTTTATGGAGATTTCGAGCCCGAGCGTAATAGCCGAGCCCTGTCCATAAGTGTAAAACTTCATCAAGAGGTGCGTTGGCAAGGGCGGTGACGTTCTCAAAGCGAGAAATAAATTTCTCAAAATAGGGGATTACCGTACTCACTTGGGTTTGTTGCAGCATAACTTCAGATAACCACACATGGTAGGACGATTTTTCCTGTTGCCATGGCAACGTTTTACGACCGTATTTGTGATACCAGTTGAGTACTGCAGATGAAAATTGTTGAGCTTCCATTAATAATTTTATTTTTTATTGATATTTCCAGTCATGATAGGAATTGCAACATAGACGAAGAGGGCTGTAAACCGCTATTGTGTTGTTTAGTGTAAAGTTAGCGAATTATCAACTGCATCCTTGTGGAAGTTTTGCTAAACTCCGATATCCGCCATGCCTCAAGGGTAAGATTAATCACTATTACTTAGGCATTTAGGGCTGTAAATTGATAGATTTGGTAACAAATCACTTTATAAACTTGATTGTTGGCACATTAACTTAATTGGGCACTCATTTTAGAACCTTTATTATGATCAATAATGTTATCTCCCCCGAATATAATGAAGATGGGCGGGTTATGCGCCGAGTCCGTAGTTTTGTCCGCCGTCAAGGGCGTCTGACAAAACGTCAGGAAGACGCATTAGAAAAAGAATGGGCAGAAAAAGGCATTGATTTTATCAATGAGCCTTTTGATTTTGCCAAAGTATTCAATAACTCAAATCCAGTGACTTTGGAAATTGGTTTTGGGATGGGCGCCTCATTGGTGACCATGGCATCTCAAAATGCAGATAAAAACTTTTTAGGTATTGAAGTTCATGCACCCGGTGTTGGCGCATGTTTAGCATCGGCAAAAGAAGAAAACGTCACTAATTTACGGGTGATGTGCCATGATGCAATAGAAGTTTTAGACTGCATGATCCCAAATGGTAGCCTTGAAATGGTTCAGTTATTTTTCCCTGATCCATGGCATAAAGCGAAACACAATAAGCGTCGTATTGTGCAAGTTCCATTTGCAGAAAAAATTCGCAGCAAACTAGCTATCGGTGGTGTTTTCCATATGGCAACGGATTGGGAGCCTTATGCAGAGCACATGCTTGAAGTGATGACGAGTGTCGAAGGGTATAAAAACTTATCACCATCAGGTGATTACGTTCCTCGTCCAGAAACAAGACCAGAAACAAAATTTGAAAAGCGCGGCCAGCGGTTAGGGCACGGTGTATGGGATTTAATGTTTGAGAGGATCAAATAATGGCTAAACAACCACGTAGTCGTCGTTTACGTAAAAAATTACGCTTGGATGAGTTCCAAGAGTTAGGCTTTACCGTTAAGTGGAGCTTTAAAGAAGGTACGCCGATTGAGGAAGTTGACAGCACCGTTGACCAACTGATTGCAGAAGCGATTGAACCGAATGGTTTAGCGTTTGAAGCTAGTGGCTATATGAGCTGGGAAGGGATCGTTTGCCTGCAAAAAATTGGTAAATGTACCGAAGAGCACCGCCAAATTGTTGAAAATTGGCTAAAATCAAAAGGGATGAATGACGTCGTCGTTTCTGAGCTTTTTGATGTTTGGTGGGAATAATAATTTTATTGAGTAAATCTCAATAAATAAACTGATTTTTCAGTCGATTGAAGAGGCATCCAAAAATTGGGTGCCTTTATTTTCTGTTGCAAATACTATCTGGAGTCAACGTTTTGAGCGCCATGTTTTCTAACCAGCTACTCAACGATATCCTAGACCAAGTTCGCCCACTGATTGGGCAAGGTTGTGTTGCAAATTATATTCCTGCTTTAGGTTGCGTACCTTCCCACCATTTAGGCATTGCGGTATCCACGATTGACGGTGATATTTTCACCGCAGGGGACGCATATCAACGTTTTTCAATTCAATCTATTTCAAAAGTATTAAGCCTCACGCTTGCAATGACACGTTATGAGGAAGAGGAAATTTGGAGCCGCGTAGGTAAAGAACCCTCAGGGCTACCCTTTAACTCGTTAATTCAAATTGAAATGGAAAAGGGGATCCCACGAAACCCGTTTATTAATGCGGGGGCAATTGTTATTGCGGATATGCTGCAATCACGCCTAAGCGCACCGAAACAGCGTATGTTGGAGTTTGTCCGAAAGCTATCTTGCGAACCTGATATCAGCTATGACACGGTTGTTGCTCGCTCAGAACTGGAACATGCCAGTCGTAATGCCGCTATTGCTTATCTTATGAAATCTTTTGGGAATTTTGGAAATGATGTTTTAACAGTTCTCGAAACTTATTTTCATTATTGTTCTCTAAGTATGAACTGTGTTGAATTAGCGAGATGTTTTTCCTATTTAACATCGCAAGGAATGTCATCTTGTTCCATTGATCCTATCATCACACCGCTACAATCAAGGCAAATTAATGCATTAATGATGACTTGTGGTATGTATGACGGCTCTGGTGAGTTTGCATTTCGGATAGGAATGCCCGGAAAGTCAGGCGTTGGCGGGGGCATTGTCTGCGTAGTACCAAACCAATTTACTGTTGCGGTTTGGTCACCTGAGCTAGACTCAGCGGGGAACTCTTTAGTCGGCTGTGCGGCTTTAGAATTGCTATCGAAACGAATTGGGCGTTCTGTTTTTTAATTCATGCTCTACTAGGAGATTTTATGTTACGCCGTACATTAATTGCATTTTCACTCCTTGCTTGTGCAACGAGTCAAGCTGCAGACTATAGCTGTTCTGTAACACCAAAGGATGACATCTTTATGACACCTGAAAGTGTGCAAGTCATTGGTGCGAGTGGCGATTTAAAAATTACGCCAAATGGTGATATCACGCTTAACGGTAAAAATATTGCTGCAACAGATGCCCAAAAGCAGCAAGCTATTCGTTACCAAGCCGCTATTCGTCAGGACTTACCTTGGATAAAACAAGAATCAGAAAAAAAATTATCAGCCTCCAGGGAAACGATAGACAAAGTTGTCGTTAAAGTGGTCGGTAGCGATAGCAATATCCGTAACCGGTTAACAAAATTAGAAAAAGAGCTTAATGGGCAAATCAATCAAATTATTGAGACTCGCCCTAGTGGTTATGTGTTTCACCATGAAGCCATGAAAACTGTTGAAACGAAAGGGCGCGAGCTAGTTAATGAAAGCCTAGGTGGTATTTTACAAGACAGCATCAACGAAATGGGGCGCAAGCAATTGTTATCAGGTGGTGACGCCAGTAAAGCGCTACAAGGCATGTTAGGGAACTTAGGTGGGTTACAGCAAGAACTCGAATCAGAATGGAAAAAACAAGAGAAAAGTTTCCAGCAATTTGGCCAACAAGTTTGTTCTAAAGTGACTTCAATAGAACAACAGCGCGCTTCGTTACTTAATTCAATCAAAAGTAGCTGATAGCGCTAAAATCACCAATAACCTTATGAACAGTAATGTATTTTTTGTACATTACTGTTTTTTTATTTAGCGATATTATTGTCATCATCAATTTGTGTGATATTAATTCCATTAATGGGAATGAAAATGAAATTGATTCTTATTTGATTGACATCTAAGCCACTCACTTTACAATGCGGGTTTGGCTTAATGACTAAATTGGGATCATTTAAATGAAAAAATTCATACCTGCTCTACTTGTTTCTGTGTTGTCATTCTCTGCGCCTATCGCTCTAAGCGCTGAATCTACCACTTTCACGCCAAATGCGGTGATAGCGCAAGGTGCGGAGAAAGTAATGATCAAACACCTATCAGGTGAAACTGAAGTCGTGAAAAAACCACAAAAAGTGGTTCTGTTTGATTTTGGTGTTTATGACTCAATGCAAAAACTCGGCTTAGGCGACAAAGTTGTTGCACTCCCAACAGGCAATGCTCCCGCTTATATAAAAGGCAGCATTCCTGCATCAATGGAAAATGCAGGTGGAATGAAACAACCTGATTTAGCCAAAATCGCGCAATTAAAACCTGACCTGATTGTGATCACGGGTCGTCAAGGCAAGTCTTATGATGAGTTATCAAAAATTGCACCCACTATTAATTTAGGTTCTGATAGCAAACACTACATTGATTCTGTGAAAGCCAATATTGGTGTGATTGGCGAACTTTATGGTAACCAAAAAGCGGTTGATGAGCAGTTAGTCCAATTAGATAAAGTCATCGCAGACGCCCAGAAGAAAGCGGCTGATTCCAATAAAAAAGTTTTAGTATTGATGCATAATGACGGCAAATTAATTCCAAATAGCCAAGCCGTTGTTTACAGCGTTGTGAAAGCGCAACGCGCTGACCTACCGGTTGATGAAAGTGCAGATAAAGCAAAACGCCGTGTAGTGGATACCAAAACTATTGCTCAAGCTAATCCAGATGTGATCCTGATTGTTGACCGTAGCGAAGCGATTGGTGCTGGTAAATTGGATAAAACAGTATTT
Organism: Providencia rettgeri; assembly: GCF_023205015.1. Taxonomy (NCBI): domain Bacteria; kingdom Pseudomonadati; phylum Pseudomonadota; class Gammaproteobacteria; order Enterobacterales; family Morganellaceae; genus Providencia; species Providencia rettgeri. The sequence continues at coordinate 1,115,798 of NZ_CP096258.1, forward strand.
GAAGATAGCAACATTCAAGAAACCAAAGCGTATAAAGATGGCAAAATTACTTACCTGCAATCTGACTTATGGTATTTGTCAGGTGGTGGTTTAGTTAGCTTAACAGAGCAAGTTAATGCGGTGGTGAATGCTCTATAACAGATATCTGCCACTGTCTTATTGATAGTGGCAATATGTATTACCTCAATTGTTATTCTTGTCTATTTCGTTTTTACCTCTAAACAAAAAGCCCACTTTAATTTGAAGTGGGCTTTCATCTAATTTACAAGCGAAATGATTTATAAATGAACGGAATAACCGCTATTCTTCACCTAAAAATAACTCTAATAGAGAATTGAGAAACAATTTTCCATGCTCTGTGATCTGCCATTCATCCGCCGTTTCTGTGATATAACCTTTAGCTAAGGCTTCATCAATAGCCGCTCTAACTGTTGACTCTGGTAACCCAGTATATTGGGTAAACTCAGTTCGAGGCATGGCTTCAAGTAAACGAAAACGGTTCATGAAATATTCAAATGGCCTATCAGAGGCGTCAACATCATAAGATTGATGCATGTATCGGCCTTCCATATAACCTCGAGGATGCTTTGTTTTTACGGTTCGTAAAATTTGCCCATCTTCAAAAGAAATTTTTCCATGAGCGCCACAACCAATACCTAAATAGTCACCAAAGCGCCAGTAGTTGAGGTTGTGTTGGCATTGGTAACCGGGTTTAGCATAGGCAGATGTTTCATATTGCTGATAACCTGCCGCACTCAATAATTTATGGCCTTCGGTATAAATATCCCATAGCGTATCGTCATCGGGTAATACCGGAGGACGTGAGCCAAATTGGGTGTTTGGTTCAATGGTTAATTGGTACCAAGACAGGTGTGGAGGTGCAAGTTCAATGGCTTGGCGCAGGTCAGATAAACCTTCAACTTGAGTTTGCGCAGGTAACCCGTGCATTAAATCGAGGTTAAAGCTTCTTAAATTAAGATTGGTGGCTAACTGAGCGGCGCGCTTCGCTTCATCAGCGCCATGAATACGGCCTAAAGTGATTAACTTGTCATTACCGAAGCTTTGTACGCCAATAGAAATACGGTTGATCCCTGCTGCTTGGTAACCAGCAAAACGGTCAGCCTCAACAGTACCGGGGTTGGCTTCCATGGTGACTTCCGCATGAGGGTCTAGAACAACTCGCTGACGTACGCCATCCATTAAGGCCTGCATTGACTCTGCACTTAATAAACTGGGCGTTCCACCCCCAATAAAAATGGTTTTTACCGAACGCCCAGCAACTAATTTTGCATCAATGTCTAAATCGGCCAATAAGTGCGCCACATATTCTTGCTGAGGGATTTCCCCTTTAAGTGTGTGTGAGTTGAAGTCACAATAAGGGCACTTTTGCACACACCAAGGGATATGGATATACAGGCTCAGCGGAGGTAATTTAAGCATTCTTTAGCACATCCAACATCATTGTGAGTGCTCTTCCACGATGTGAAACGGCTTGTTTTTCTGCTTTAGTTAACTCTGCTGAGGTGCAACCTAATTCAGGAACATAAAATATTGGGTCATAACCGAAGCCACCTTGGCCTTTGCGTTCATGAGTTATAACACCGTGCCAGCGACCATGAAAAACCAACGGCGTTGGGTCTTCTGCATGGCGTAAATAGACTAATACACAGTTGAATTGAGCCTGACGTTGGTCATCAGGCACATTTTTCATTGCTTCTAATAGCTTAACTAGGTTTTGCTCGTCTGTTGCTTCTTCACCTGCGTAGCGGGCAGAGTAAATTCCCGGCGCGCCACCGAGGGCATCAACGGAAATTCCTGAATCATCAGCAATTGCGGGTAACCCGGTTTGCGCTGCTGCATGGCGCGCTTTTAGGATCGCATTCTCAATAAAGGTTAAGCCCGTTTCTTCTGCGGACTTAACACCTAATGAGGTTTGAGCGACGATATCCATCCCAAAATCACGTAGTAGGTCAGCTAACTCATTCACTTTTCCCGGGTTACCGGTGGCTAAAACAACTTTTTGCATTATTTAAAACTCGTTTTTACATAATACCAATGGAATACATCATTGCAGTTAATGATGGGTCAATCATCAGTGAAATATCAACACGCAAATAATTCAGAGCGATTAAAATAAACATGACAATCATTGCGGAGAAATCTAACCCGCCCATCGCAGGGATGATTCGGCGAATTGGTGCCATTAAAGGTTCTGTTAATTGGTACAATAAATAATCTACAGGGTTACGGCCTTGGCTAACCCAGCTTAAAATCGCACGGATTAAAATCATCCAAAAAATCAATTTACCAGTATAGGTTAATAATAAAATCAGCCCCATAGGCAGAATGCTTACACCTAAAATTGGGAGTAAGTTAGTCGCCCACATACCAAAGATAATGGCTGCAATCGCTAAAATAAACGCAACAACGACAGATGCGGTATCTATCGCACCAAAAGAAGGAATGACTCGGCGCAATGGTGCGACAATAGGTTGTGTTGCTTTAACGACAAATTTAGAAAAAGGGTTATAGAAATCTGCACGTACCCACTGCATCCATACGCGCAGTAGTAATACAAAAATGTACAGTTGGATCAGGGTCGTAACGACGAATACTAAGGTCTGCATGGTGAGTTCCGCGATTAATTTAAAAAAGTTTTTCCATTTCTTCAGCTCTATTTATTGCGCTTTGCATTGCATCGGCAACAATCTGCGGAAGATTTCCATTATAAAATTGCTCTAAAGCCATCGCGGTGGTACCGCCTTTAGAGGTGACTTGTTCACGTAGAGTCGAAAAAGCCGTATCGTTTTGCGACTTAGCAAGCTCTACAGCCCCTTCAATCGCCTGAAGAACAAGGTCTCTAGCTTGCTGTTTATCATAACCGAGTTGTTCCGCTTTTTGTTGCATCGATTCCATAAATAGAAAGAAATAAGCCGGAGAGCTACCAGTAATGGCAATAATGTTATTGATTTCTTGCTCTTGTTGGCACCAAATCGTGGAGCCGACACTCTGCATCAGTTCTTGTGCAAATTGTTTGTCTTGCTCTGAAACTTTCCCTTGAGCAAATAGCCCACTAACGCCTTTCCCTACCAATGATGGTGTGTTTGGCATGATGCGTACTAAATTCAGCGAATGAGCGAAATAGTCGTTATAACGTTCAGCTGGGATCCCAGCCGCAATGGTGAGGATTAATTTTTGCTCAAAATCAGCCGCATTTTGTAGTGGTTCACATACTTCTTTCATCATTTGCGGCTTAACAGCAAGGACAATCACATCTGCAGCTTTAACAGCGGCTAAGTTATCATCACTGCTGATAATGCCATATTGTTCAGCCAGTTTTTCTCGACGTACAGGCGTAGGAGAACACACCGTGATCATCGATGCAGGGTAACCATGGTTAACCTGCCCAGCAATGATGGCGTGAGCCATATTTCCGGCGCCGATGAAGGCAATTTTACGATGTTGCATTCTGTTCTCCTATTTATGGGTGATATTGGCGCGCGCCAAAAATAGCGGTTCCTATGCGAACAAGTGTTGAACCGCAATGGATTGCTGCGCGCATGTCGTCAGTCATCCCCATTGAAAGCGTGTCAACTGTGGGATAAGTAATTTGTAATTGCTTAAATGCCTCATTCATTTGATGAAACACAGCACATTGGCGCTCATAATCCGTTTCAGGTGCAGGAATTGTCATTAGCCCACGTAACACAAGGTTGGGCATAGTCGCGACTTGTGCAGCGAGCTCTGCCACTTCTTCTCGCGTTATACCCGATTTACTGTTTTCATCGCTGATATTAATTTGGATTAGCACATTGAGAGGGGCTTTTTCACTGGGACGCTGGTCATTTAAGCGCTGGGCAATTTTCGCTCTGTCTAAGGTATGGAACCAGTCAAAATGTTCAGCGACAAGGCGGCTTTTATTTGACTGTAACGGGCCAATAAAATGCCAAATAAGGTCATTTCTGTTCGAAAAATATTGAATTTTTTCAACACCTTCTTGAACATAATTTTCACCAAATTGGCGCTGACCTGCCTCAATGGCTTCTAAAATAGCCTCACAAGGTTTTGTTTTACTTACCGCAAGTAGCGTAATGTCTTGTTGTGAGCGCTGACACTCTGCGGCAGCATGCTCAATACGCGCGGTGACATCAGAGATATTATTTTGAATGGTCATTGTTTTATTCAATATAGTTTATTCAATACTATTTTATTCATGTCATACATGAACAGCGACTGTTGACCATAGTGTAAAGCAAATTACATCAGAGCGGCACCTTTGCATGAGATTAAGACGAAAAATAACCTCATATTCGTGTAAATTTAAAGATGTTGCTCAAACCAGCTTTCAAGGATCACTACGGCAGAGGCTGAATCCACTTTGCCCTTACTGAGTGCGCGATAACCACCTTGTTCAAAAAGACCTGCTTTTGCTTCAACAGTGGAAAGACGTTCATCATGTAATTCGACTTTAACACCAAAACGGCCATGAATGCGATTTGCAAAATTACGGGCTTGGCTTGTAACGAGTTGCTCGGTACCATCCATATTAAGGGGAAGTCCAACAATAACCAACTGAGGTTGCCATTCTTTAAGTAACTTTTCGATTTGTTGCCAATCAGGGCGGCCGTCACTCGCTTTTAGTGAGGTTAATGGTCGTGCAGTACCTGTAATTTCTTGTCCAACCGCTACACCGATGCTTTTGGTTCCAAAATCAAAGGCTAACAAAGTTCTTCCAGACATTAAGCATGCCCCGCTTGCATTGAAATGGTATAAATATCAACACCAATTAATTTAGCCGCAGCGCTCCAGCGCTCATGAATGGGGGTGTTAAAAATAAGCTGAGGAGAAGCTTCGACAGTTAGCCAGCTATTTTCCATAATTTCCCGTTCAAGTTGGCCAGGTTCCCAGCTTGCATAACCTAGCGCAACTAATGAGTTTGCAGGTGAGTGCTCACTTCCTAACGTTTCTAAAATGTCTTTTGACGTTGTCACCATCACTTCATCATTTAAATGCAGGCTAGATAAAAAACCCTTAATCGGTGTGTGTAAGATAAACCCATGCTCTTCTGCAACTGGGCCACCTGCGATGACTGGCTTTTTTAAATTACGATCATCAACTTTATCTGAAATTGTGATTTCGAGTTTTTTGAGCATCGTATCGACGGAAAAGTCATCAATAGGTTTGTTAATCACAATCCCCATCGCCCCTTTTTCGTTGTGCTCACACACATAAACGACCGATTGTTCAAAATAAGGGTCTGTTAAGGATGGCATGGCGATAAGAAAATGGTTTTGCAGATTCAAACTTAGACTCCAGCAAATTTAATCATAATTAATAGAATACAATAAAAGGTTAGATTATAGGTGGTAGAGCAAACTGATGACGTTTACCGTCTAAAAACAGTAAAAATCATCAGTAAAGATAAACCACCGCTATAAATTATTTATTGAGACGGCGTTCAATGGCATCCATTAACATACCGGTAATGGAGATATCAAATGCAGCTTCAATTTCCCGTGCACATGTTGGGCTAGTCACGTTAATTTCGGTTAAACGGTCACCAATGATATCGAGGCCAACAAAGATTAAGCCTTTTTCTTTTAATGTTGGTGCAACGGCTCGTGCAATGGCCCAATCACTTTCACTTAAAGGACGCGCTTCCCCGCGCCCACCTGCAGCAAGGTTACCTCGGGTTTCGCCTTGAGCTGGAATTCGCGCTAAGCAATAAGGAACAGGTTCACCATCAACAACTAAGACACGCTTATCACCATCTTTAATTGCCGGCAGAAAGTTTTGTGCCATGCAGTAGCGAGAGCTATGTTCTGTTAGCGTTTCAATAATCACACCCACATTTGGGTCATCTTGCTTGAGGCGGAAAATCGAAGCGCCACCCATGCCATCTAGTGGTTTAAAAATGACATCGCCATGTTTTTGGTGGAATTCTCTCAACTTTTGTGGGTTGCGAGTGACTAATGTGTCCGGTGTTAGCTCAGCAAACCAAGCAGTGAAGAGTTTCTCATTGCAGTCACGTAGGCTTTGTGGTTTATTCACAATTAAGGTGCCAGCTTGCTCCGCTCTTTCTAGAATATAAGTCGCATAGATAAACTCAGTATCAAAAGGCGGGTCTTTACGCATTAAAATGGCATCAAGAGAACTTAGCGCAATATCTTGCTCTCCTTGAAACTCATACCATTTTTCTGGGTTTTCTTCGACCGTCACGATTTTGGTTTGTGCGCGAGCTTCACCTTGGTGTAAATACAGGTCATTCATTTCCATATAATGGATTTCATAACCACGACGCTGAGCTTCCAACATCATTGCAAAACTGGTGTCTTTCTTGATTTTGATGGATGAAATAGGATCCATCACTATACCGAGCTTGATCATTTTTTCTCCTTACCCCAGATCACCTAAGCGCACTTGCAGTGCTGTGATAGCGGTTAGCGCAGTCGTTTCTGTTCGTAATACTCGAGGCCCTAACAGTATATCGGTAAATTGATAATTTGCTGTCATGGCAATTTCGTCTGCTGACAAGCCACCTTCAGGGCCAATCAACAATCGTACTTTCTTCAGTTCAGTGGGTAACGTATTAATACTTTCTGTTGCCCTTGGGTGCAAATTGACTTTAAACGCGCCGTCATTTTCCGCGCACCAGGCTTCAAGGGGTTGCACTGGGCGAATTTCTGGAATTCGGTTGCGGCCGCATTGTTCACAGGCTGCAATTGCAATTTTTTGCCACTGCAGTAATTTTTTTTCGAGCCGTTCACCGTCTAAGCGAACACCACAACGTTCTGATAATAAAGGTGTTATTGTATTAACCCCGAGTTCAACAGATTTTTGGATGGTAAATTCCATTTTTTCCCCACGAGACATGACCTGCCCAAGGTGTAAATCGAGTGGGGATTCTCTATCGTCAATTTGGCTATTTTCAATATGCACGAATACATTTTTTTTAGTAGCTTCAGTAATTTCAGCGCTAAAGATCTGATTGCTGCCATCAAAAAGTTCGAGTTTTTGGCCCGCTGTCATGCGTAGTACCCGACCTACATGGTTTGCAGCATCATCACCAAGAGAAATCGTTGTCTTTATTTGAAGAGGCTCAGGGTGATAAATGCGTGGAACGCGCATAGTTTTTCCTTAGTACAGACTGGGTTAATAAATAATATAGCTTTGATGAATATGGGGGTTGAATTGTTAAACTCAAGCACTGCTACCTAGTTTATAACGAAATACTGGCCTTTTATAGTATGTCTGTGCCATAAGGGACATCATTAAACAGTAATGAAAGTGAACTAAGTGATAATAATATTCGAATAAACCGACTTTAATCTACGGAATTAAAGTGTTTGGACTAGATGAAATTCACAGTATATTTATTTTTATCTCCATAAAGGAATAAGGAGTTAATATGAAGGAACTAATCTGTGTTTTAATATCATCGGTTATATCTATTATTGCACCATCAGAGCAACTCACCCCATCGTGTCAAAATGAATCTGGTATCTATTTCATTGATTTTGTTTATATTTTCTTTTGTTTTTTTATGTTGTTAATATCGATTTTCTTAACTAAAAAACTGCTCATCTATTTGCCGGTTGTTTGTTTTGATAAATCGGCAATCATTATGAAAAACACTATTTTGTTTCTAATATATAGTGCGTTAATTTCTATAATATATTTGGTATCTAATGATTTTAGAATGATTTTATTTTTAATTTTATATATTAATTTAATAATTCCATTATTTATCATTGATAATAAAATAGGTTATCTTCCTGATATCCTGACATACCCATTATTATGGTTGGGGCTGTTATATCAAATCCATTTGCCGAATGGGAATGTCGTTTCCGCTATTTATGCGGTGTTACTCGGTTACTTAGTGATGCTAATGGTGGTGACATTGGTTGAGAAAAAAACGCATCAACCACAAATGGGAAGAGGGGATTTTAAACTCGTTGCAGCTTGTTCGGCCTGGCTTGGGGTTTGGCAATTACCTTACTTTCTGGGGGTTGCCGCAGGGGTGGGGCTATTACAATACTGGGTAACCTATGGGTTATTGCCTAAAATATACACAAAGAAGCAACAGACAAACCTAGCTGATTTTGAGGGAGCATCTTTGGTACAAATAGCTAAAGAAACGAAGACAATCCCATTTGGGCCTGCGTTAATTATTAGTGCTAGCGTATGGTTGTATTTATCAATAAGGGAATACTGAATAAAAAAACAACCATACGTGCATACAGGAAAGGGAATTTATTAAGATGCTGCAGTGACTAAAGAATCTAAAAACTGCTGCCACTTACTCGGTTCACCAAGGTAATTTTGTAATGGAACGCGTAACCATTTATCTTGCTGTTGTATCAACAGCGTTGGGAAACCGGAAGCCCCTGACTGTGCTAACAGCGCCTTACTGCTTCCGATGTGGGCTGGAGTTTCATGCTGTTCACATTCGCTGTAGTCGGACACATACTGGGTGACATCAAGGCCAATCTCTTTTGCGAGGTCGAGAAGCACGTCGGCATCTTTAATATGGCGCCCTGAAACATAGTGCGCTTTTTGGATGGCTTTAAGCATCTCAAAGCCTTTGCCTTGCTTGGTTGCCGCTAATATCGCGGTTTGTGGTGGCGTTGAATCCATGACCAAATTAGGTTCGTGTAGCATTTTTATGTAGCCATCGCCAAACTCTTGCCCAGTCATTGATGCAATTCGTTTATCGGATTGCAGGATATATTGGCGAAACTCATCATCTAAGTGTAAGCGTGCATTACCTGCTAACATGCCGCCACCGTGCATTTCAATGTTGATATTTGGGTGTTGGTTAGCAATTTCAACTAAAGGTGCGGCAGCGTAACACCAGCCGCAATAAGGGTCATAAATATAGTGTAGGGTGATGTTGCTCATAATCGTTCTCTTGGTTTGCTATTTTTAAGTAATTTGAATTAAGTTGTATCATTATCATCAAAAGATTAATACCACTATCATTCCATTAAATCAGCCAAATTGTTTTGGGTAAGTCATTCAGTGAGTAGATGCGGGATATACTCACTGAATGGCTGGAATAGTGAATATTACTTGGTTATTGAGGCCATTTCATTTCGCCTTTAATGACTTTCGCACTAAGCTCTAAACTTGATTTGTCATCTAATTGTGGATACTTCGCTGCAACTTTTTGGATGAGTTCATCTGAGTTTCTACTTGTTTTATATGCACTTTCAAAGTCCTGTAAATATTTTTGAGTGAAAGAAACCGTCGTTACATCTAATTTAGACGCCCCCGTAAAGTGGCCGGGAACAACGGTTGCTGGGTTCAGAGCTTTGATGTCTTTTAATGTTTGTAGCCAATTTTTGCGTGACTCTTCTGTTTGGGTATCCGCTACCCATACATGAATATTGTCAGAAACAATAACGCCACCCACAACGGCTTTTAATGATGGAACCCAGAGATAAGTTCTATCTGGTGACACGCCATCAAGGCCTTTAATTTCAAGTTTTTCGCCATCAACGGTGAAGTAGTCTCCTTTAATAACTTCAGGGACAATAACATGGGCAGGGGCTTCATCTTTTAATACACCGCCCCAGTAAGCCAGCTTGCCATCTTTAGTGGCTTTAATGGCTTCAACTGTGTTTGCTGTTGCGATCACTTTAGCCTCTGGGAAGGCGTTTGTTAGGGTATCTAGCCCAAAATAGTAGTCTGGGTCAGAATGGCTAATGTAAATCGTAGTTAATTTTTTATTGAGTTTTTTAATCTTATCAACCAATTGTTGTGCATCATTTTTTTGAAATTGTGCATCAATCAACACCACTTCACTTGAACCGCTAATTATTTCAGAGGAAACTGGAAATACGCTGTTATTTCCAGGGTTATAAACATCTAGTGTGAGTGTTTCAGCTTGGGCCAGATTTATCGTTGTGGCAAATAGCGCGGTTGCCGCTAATAAGGTCAATTTCATGTTGTATCCTAAAATGAAGTTATACAGAAAAGTTTGTTTTGCATGTCGTGTATACTAAATTGCAATGATGAGATGAAAAACCCCATAATTAGGTGTTGTTTGTTGCATAATTCGGTCAAATGAGAATGGTATGGATAGATTAAAAGCGGCGGAAGTATTTATTACTATTGTTGAACAGGGCAGCCTAAGCGGCGCAGCTGAAAAACTGGATATGTCTAGAGCGATGGTGACACGCTATTTGTCGGAAATGGAACAATGGGCGGGAGTACGTTTATTAAATCGCACCACACGGAAATTAAGTCTAACTTCAGCAGGGGAAGGGGTATATCAACAATCTTTGCAACTTAATGCGATTTCCCAAATGGTGCCTGTGCAGCAAGAGCTTGATGCAAAAGCATTATCTGGTTTAGTGCGTATTAGTTGTTCACAATCAATCGCCCAAAGTGCGCTTTCTGTGGCTATTTCTGAGTTTATGCAGCTCTACCCGAATATGGCTATTGATATGCAAATATCGAATAAATCGGTTAATTTGATAGAAGAACGAATTGATTTGGCTATCCGTATCACAAATCAATTGGAACCGAGTTTAATCGCAAAACCCTTGTCAACTTGCCATTCTGTCATTTGTGCTTCACCTGACTTTTTAAAAGGAAAAAAACAGCCTGAAAAGCCAGAGGATTTAGTTTTGCTTGATTGCTTAACCTACAATTTTTTTGGTCGTAGCTTATGGGTATTTGAAAAAGCAGGCGTGCAGTATAGTGTATTAGTTGATGGGCGCTTAAGTGCTAACGAATCCGTATTTCTCGCTGAAGCAACATTGCAAGGCGCAGGTGTCTCTATGCAACCTTATTATTCAGTTGCTAATCATTTGGCTTCAGGGAAGTTAGTTCAGTTATTACCTGAATATACGCCAATGCCGCTAGGTATTTACGCTGTGTATACTAGTCGGCAAAAAATGCCAACCGCCCTGAGGGTGGTGATTGATTATCTGGCCAATTGGTTTGAAACTTCACCTCACTGGCAGTTATTGATGCAACAGCGCGGAAGTTAGCTGGGTTTTTATTTGATTAAAGTTATCCTCTAAATGTTGAGTAAAAATATTGGTCAATTGTGATGAGGGGCGGTGAATAGGCCTTATCAAGCTAACAGTAAAAGGAATCGAAAAACTGAGTGGGCGCAGCGCTAACTTCCCAGCGGATTGTTGGTGAAAATCTAATGCAGTTAACGGGTTAACAATAGAAACTCCAATCCCTTTTAGTGCCATGGCGCAAATGGATGATGCCGAATGCGTTTCCATGACCATTTTGCGTTCGACGTGATGTTCCGCAAAGGTTGAGTCAATTAACTGACGATAGCTGTCAGTTAATGACAGGCTAATAAAACGTTGGCCTTGAAAATCGCTGGGGGTTAACACGTCTTTTTGGGTTAAAGGGTGGCTCGCCGGTAAGACACACACTTCATTTAAACTTCCCAGTGTTTGTTGTTCAGTTCCTGGTGGCATTTGTAGATGCTCTGTTAAGCCGAAATCGTAACGTTGGGCTGACAACCACTCTTCTAGTACAGGGGACTCTTGTGGGATCACCGTGATACTGACATCAGGGTAGTTTTCCATAAATGACTGGCAAACTTGGGGTAATAAAGATTGGGCGAAAGCCGGTAGACAGGTTATCGATATTTGTGCATGTTCGAAGCGGCGGATGGTTTCTGCTGAATTTTTAATGCGTTCCAAGCCATAATAAGAGCGTTCAACCTCTTCAAGAAAGCGTAACCCTTGTGCTGTTGGCTGTAAACGTCCTTTGACCCTATCGAATAACTTAAACTGTAAAAGGTATTCTAAGCGAGCAAGTTCACGGCTGATAGTCGGCTGTGAGGTGTTTAGCAGCGCAGCGGCTTCCGTTAGGTTAGGGGTCGTCATTACTGCACGGAATATTTCGATGTGCCGCCATGAAATGGCTTGCATAAAAAGTCCTTAAATAAAGTCCATATCAAATATGAATAGACTTTAGCAAAATAGATATTTTTTTTCCCGTATTATTCTTTGAATAATAGCTTTTAATATAATAAAAACTTGCAAACGAGAAAGACAATGACTTCATTCGCAACGACAACAAGCCAATATTTAACCCCTGAGTATTTACGCGCATTACCTGAGCAGTATGGTAGCCCTGTTTGGGTTTATGATAGCGCGGTGATCATTGAGCGTATCAAGCAATTACAAGTTTTTGATACCGTGCGCTTTGCACAAAAAGCGTGCTCGAATATTCATATCCTGCGCTTAATGAAGCAGCAAGGCGTTAAAGTCGATTCCGTTTCCTTAGGGGAGATTGAACGTGCGCTGGTGGCAGGGTTCCAGCCCGGGCGTGAAAACTCAGAAATCGTCTTTACAGCGGATGTGCTCGATAGGGCGACATTAGCGAAAGTCACTGAGTTAGATATCCCTGTGAATGCTGGCTCGATTGATATGCTTGAACAAATTGGCGAGCAAAAAGCTGGCCATCCTGTTTGGCTGCGTATCAACCCTGGTTTTGGTCACGGTCATAGCCAAAAAACTAATACTGGCGGCGAAAATAGTAAGCACGGTATTTGGCATGAAGACTTATCTTTAGCGTTAGAAAAAATTCGCCATTACAATTTGTCATTGATTGGTATTCATATGCATATTGGTTCTGGGGTTGACTATCAACATCTTGCCGATGTATGTGATTCTATGGTGGCGTTAGTCACAACCGCAGGGGTTGACCTTCATGCCATTTCAGCAGGTGGCGGGCTATCAACACCGTATCGTGAAGGCGATGAATTAATCGATGTGCAGCATTATTACAGCTTATGGGATAACGCTCGCCAACGTATCGAACAACACTTAGGACACAAAATTGAACTTGAAATAGAACCTGGCCGATATTTGGTTGCGGAATCAGGCGTATTGTTAGCTGAAGTGCGAGCCGTTAAAGATATGGGTAGCCGCCACTATGTGCTTGTAGACAGTGGTTTTAATGATCTAATGCGCCCAGCAATGTATGGCAGCTATCACCATATTTCAGTATTACCCACGGATGGACGTAACGTTGATGGGGCTCAACTAAAAGACACTATTGTCGCTGGCCCTCTGTGTGAATCAGGAGATGTATTTACCCAGTTAGAGGGCGGTTTAGTGGTAACTCGCGCTTTACCTGAGGTAAAAGTTGGCGATTTTCTGGTTTTTCATGACACTGGCGCTTATGGTGCATCCATGTCATCAAACTACAATAGCCGCCCATTATTACCCGAAGTGATGTTTGTGAATGGCAAACCACAATTGATTCGCCGCCGCCAGACGATAGAGGAATTATTGGCGTTGGAGTTGTAATTTAAATAATTCCTCAAAAAATTAATGGGTCCAGCTATTAAATAAATGGCTGGATTTTTTTGTTTTTAATTAAGGTTAAAATTACTCTTTTAGGTTATTTACAATACTTTTTTATATGTAAAAATAAATTTGTTTTCTTTTAATGATTGATTTTATTTAAATGAGAATAATATGAAATTGATGATTTTTATACTTGGCTTAGCCTTTTTAGAGTGTAAAGCTAATGGTTTTAAAAGAGATATCATTATGCCATCATATAGGATGTTATCATTTAATTATGATAGTAAGTATTTAATATATGAACCATCTATTAGTGATGAGTACCCACCACCAAGAAATGAAAAAGATTTCTTTTTGTTAGTTGAAAAGGCTGCATCAGGAGATTCAAATAGTAATTTATTATTATTTAAATTATTCCTTAAGGATTCTAATTGCAAGTATTTTGATTTTAAACCGTCGATACCTAATTTCATCTGCAAAAAAGCTGTTAATTACTTAATTGAATCAGTTAATATAAATCCTGATAATAATATGGCGTTATTTGAAATGAGTAAACTTTATCATAAAGGGGTTGTATTGAATAAAAATGAAAGTAAAGCAAATCTAATTCTAGATAAAATAATAAAAAAAGGAGGGAGAGATTCTGTATTAGTCTGTGACTACTTAGTTGAAATTACTCTTTTTGATGATGATGGAAATATAAAAAATATTGATAAATCTAGATATTATGCAGATATTGGAGCTAAAAATGGTAGCGAAAAATGTAAAAAATATCTCAATGATATAGATAACTATATGAGAAATTAATAGAGATAAAAGGGGGGATGTATGGATGTTAAAGAATATATACCAGAACATTATTTACAAAGCGTAAATGAAGGTGATAGTCGATTGTTTGAATTAGATGATAATGGTTTCTCTAGCTATGGAGGACCTAGCTTTACTATATTTGTTTCTCCGCCAGATAGCCAATATATAGATGTTGTAGGTGATAATACAAATATAGGGGATTCTTCTTTTGGTCATGTGTTTATTGGTCTTAAAGGCACAAATCCGGAAAGTAACCAATTTGAAAGCGTATCTATAGGTTTTAGTGCTGGTAATAGTTTTTTGACCAATACGGATAATATTTCATTCGATGATCATAATAAGTATTCAGAAGCATCATCTTTGACAATTGTGGGACAAGGACCTGTGTTTGATAATGATTTAAATAATAATGGAGTGGAAACTTTACCATATGATTTTGGTGTGCTATTTAAATTTAATGGAGAGCTAAAAAAAACCGGATGGGTTTCTCCCAGTGATGCATTATTGGTAATGGATAAAAACAGTGATGGTAAAACGCAGTCTGAAGAATTATTAGGTTTGAGTAAGGCCGGTATTTCATCTATAAGCTTAAATAATGAATTAATGACTACAATGAAAAATACACTACCATTTTTAAAATCAAATAACGATCGCGTATTTAATGGGTTAATATGAAATGGTTATTGGTTGTGCTAGTTTTTATTCTCAGTGGATATGATTCATATTCATACAGTGAAAATTTTTTACAAAGTAGTGACGTGAAACCTCCGTCGTATAGGATGCTTGCTTTTTCTACTAATAATATGAAGTATGAAGAAGAGAAAAAATTTTTTCAGGCCATGACACCAATTGAGACAGCAGAGAAATTTTATCTACTCAAAAATAAAGTAGATAAAGGTGACGCCAAAACCCATTATCTTTTATTTTTATTATATTTTGATGATTCGACCTGTTCTGAAAAAAGTCTAGTCAATTTAAAGCGAATTGCAGATGAAAATTGTTTAATTGGTTTAGAATATTTAAATAAAGCTGTAATGATTGATCCTAATTTCCAGCTGGGTTTATACCGATTAGCTTACTTTAATAATCACGGAGTTGGTGTGGATATTGATTTGGATCAGTCAATAAAATATTGGGAAAGGTTGATAGAAACTAAAGGTTATTACCGTCTATTAGCGTTAGAGGCCGCCTCTGAAATCTATTTTTATGAATTTGGAAAAATAGACAAAGCAAAAGAGTATCTAACAATTTGTGCAAATGAAGGTGGGGAGATTTGCCAATTTAAGCTAGGTGACTGGGATAATAAAATTAAATTACGACCTTATATATTAGAGGCTAAACAGCGAAAAAACTCCCCGAGTACGTAGAAAATTGAT
The DNA here is from genome assembly GCF_023205015.1 of Providencia rettgeri. Classification (NCBI taxonomy): domain Bacteria; kingdom Pseudomonadati; phylum Pseudomonadota; class Gammaproteobacteria; order Enterobacterales; family Morganellaceae; genus Providencia; species Providencia rettgeri. The sequence goes on from NZ_CP096258.1 coordinate 1,131,282, forward strand.
GTACAATTTACACTAATAAAAAACTCAAGGGGCGAATAACTCCTTGAGTTTTTTATTACTTAATAATCAATCAAGCCGCTTTCTTTTTCTTACTGGTTTCTTCATTTGACGGCTCATTTGGCGACTTTTTTGTAGGAAGTACACCCAAATCATCAAATTCAAACTCATCGACATTAATTGTCCGTAATCGACTTGCTTCTGCTCTACGCAAGATATCGGCTTCTTCTTGCGTAATCACATTTTCAGGAAGTAATTGGTCAGCAAGCTTATCTAAGCGAGTAAAGCTGAGCTTACGCTCTTTTAAGCGGCAAATACGTTCGAAAATAGGTTCAGCGGCAATGATATCCAGCAAGGCTTGGTTAACTAAGCCATGAGGGTTGTTTTCCGCAGGTGTTAAATACTGCCCACGGCCCAATCTGTCGCGCGTTTCTGATGGCTCCATCAGGATTTGAGCCAGTTTATGGTCAAGTCTGTCAGATGGCATAGACATTGAACGACCAATTGGGAACAGCGTGAAACGCATAACTGCTGCTACAGCTCTGTTTGGGAAGTTTTTCAATAAATCATCCATTGCCTTTTCAGACTGATACAAACAATCTTCAACGGCCCATTTCACGAGTGGTAAGTCAGCTTTTTGGCGGCCTTCATCTTCATAGCGTTTTAAAGTTGCAGATGCGAGGTATAAGTTACTTAAAATATCCCCTAAACGAGCTGAGATACGTTCGCGACGTTTTAAACTGCCACCTAACACGCCCATGGCAACATCGGATAGCAATGCTAAGTTGGCACTTTGGCGGTTTAGCATTTGATAGTAACGACGGGTTTCATCTTTGGTCGGAGCATGACTTCCACGGCCATTGGTCAAACCAAGCCAGAAGCTACGGAATTGATTACTAATTACATGACCAATATGGCCAAATACGGCTTTGTCGAATTTATGTAAGTTATTATCCTGTGCTGCGGCCATTTCTTCTAATACAAAAGGATGGCAACGGATAGCCCCTTGGCCAAAGATAATCATACTGCGGGTGAGGATATTTGCCCCTTCAACCGTAATGGCGATTGGTGCGCCTTGATAGGCTCTAGCAACAAAGTTTGAATCCCCAAGGCAAATGCCTTTACCGCCAGTAATATCCATGGCATCAATAATGGCGCGCTGGCCTCGGTGCGTACAATGGTATTTAACAATAGCAGATAGAACAGCAGGTTTTTCACCTAACATAATCCCAGAGGTAATGAGAGTTGCCGCCGCATCCATAAGATAAGTATTACCCGCAATGCGTGCTAATGGCTCTTCAATCCCTTCCATTTTACCAATGGGTAACTTGAATTGGCGACGAATATAAGAGTAAGCACCCGTTGCGATGGCAATACTCTTCAAACTACCTGTTGAGTTAGATGGCAATGTAATACCACGGCCCACAGAAAGGCACTCAACCAACATTCTCCAGCCTTGGCCTGCCATTTTTGGACCACCGATAATGTAATCGATAGGTACAAAAATATCTTGTCCGCGGGTAGGGCCATTCATAAATGGAATATTTAGTGGGAAGTGGCGATGACCAATTTCAACTCCTGGGGTGTTGGTTGGAATTAATGCACAGGTGATACCAAGGTTTTTCTCACCGCCTAATAGCTTATCTGGGTCTGAAAGTTTGAATGCGAGGCCTAATACGGTGGCAATTGGCGCTAAGGTAATATAGCGTTTGTTCCATGTTAAACGCATTCCTAATACTTGCTCGCCTTGCCATTCACCCATACAAACAACACCTGAGTCTGGGATAGCACCGGCATCGGAACCTGCTTCAGGGCTGGTTAGCGCAAAGCATGGAATTTCTTCACCCGTCGCTAAGCCAGGTAAATAACGTTGTTTTTGTTCGTCAGTACCATAATGTTGCAGTAATTCGCCCGGGCCTAATGAATTTGGCACACCTACCGTGATAGCAAGAATACCAGACACGCCTGCGAGCTTCTGTAGAACCTGTGACTGTGCATATGCAGAGAACTCAAGGCCACCATATTCTTTTTTGATGATCATAGCGAAGAAGCGGTGATCACGTAGGTACTGCCATACTTCAGGTGTTAAGTCCGCAAGTTCATGGCTCACTTCGAAGTCATTGACCATGCCACAAACCGTTTCAACAGGCCCATCAATAAACGCTTGTTCTTCTGCCGTTAATTGAGGTTTCGGGTAGTTGTGTAGCTTGTTCCAATCAGGAGCACCACGGAAAAGATCACCCTCCCACCAAGTTGTTCCCGCATCAATCGCTTCTTTTTCTGTACGTGACATCGGTGGCATGACTTTTTGGAACATTTTCATCGCACGAGCGGAGAAAAGAGATTGGCGGACTGGGCTGAATACAAAAGGAAATAATACCAAGGCGACTGGTAGTAACAGCCAGTAGCTCCAAAGGTTCATGGCGCCCATCACTGCGGTGTAGGCTAATAACAATACTGTGCTAAAAATTAAAGCGGTTCTGTGATAACAAAGTACGCCGATTAAGGCGAGAAATAACACAATGCTGAGAAGGATCATAATTAAGCTCCCATCCACTTGTAAGAGGTCTGACCTGTTTATTGCTTTAATCTATACCCATTAATAAAGAGTTAGCAATATATTTACATCTTAATTACAACTTAGCTCACAAAAACGTCATATAAAGGAAGTTATCGTCGGAATTTGTTTTATTGGCTTTATAAAAAGTAAGGTGATTGGTTATGAGTTCCGATGAACTTTGTCGATAGGATCAAGACAGCACAATCAAAAGTAGAAACAAAGTTATCCCTGTGCAACAATCTGACTATTAAAGATTAATTACTGATATCTATTTGAGTTTTGCCATGGAGCGCTATTTTTCTTTTAGGATAATTTGGATATGAATTAATCGTACTTTCTATAACGTATTCTTAATTAAGAGGAAATCTCATGTATCAAGACTTAATCCGTGGTGAGCTGACAGAAGCGGCCGAAACGTTATCGAATTTTCTTAATGATGATGCGAATATCGCTGCTATCCAACAGGCCGCAGTTCTACTCGCTGACTCTTTTAAAGCGGGTGGCAAAGTATTATCTTGTGGTAATGGAGGATCTCACTGTGATGCAATGCATTTTGCTGAAGAATTAACAGGACGTTACCGCGAAAATCGCCCTGGCTATCCTGCGATCGCAATATCAGATGTGAGTCATATATCTTGCGTGAGTAATGACTTCGGCTATGAATATGTGTTTTCACGTTTTATCGAAGCTGTAGGTATGAAAGGGGATGTTTTACTCGGAATTTCTACCTCTGGTAATTCAGGAAATATCATTAAAGCGATTGCGGCTGCACGTGAAAAAGGCATGAAAGTCATCACGCTAACAGGTAAAGATGGCGGGAAAATGGCCGGCACCGCGGATATCGAAATTCGAGTCCCACACTTTGGGTATGCCGACCGTATCCAAGAAATTCATATTAAAGTTATTCATATCTTAATTCAGTTAATTGAAAAAGAGATGGTGAAATAACAGTTATTACTGTTTCAGGAGTTTTTAAATGTGCGAGTTACTTGGCATGAGTGCCAACGTTCCAACCGATATTTCGTTTAGCCTAAGTGGGTTAATTTCCCGAGGTGGGCAAACTGGCCCACATAAAGATGGCTGGGGAATTACCTTTTATGAGGGGCTCGGGTGTCGCACATTTAAAGATCCCCAACCGAGTTTTTTGTCACCAGTCGCTCGCTTTGTGCAGGAATACCCGATTAAGTCAGAAAGTATTGTTGCTCATATTCGCCAAGCAAACCGAGGGGATGTGTCGTTAGTAAACACTCACCCCTTTACTCGAGAGCTATGGGGGCGCAATTGGACGTATGCGCACAATGGGCAGTTAAAGGGATATCGCACACTGAAAACTGGTCGCTATTGCCCGATAGGTGAAACCGATAGCGAATGGGCATTTTGCTGGATACTTCATCAACTCAGTGAAAAGTATCCACGCAGGCCATCGAATTGGAAAAGTGTATTCCGCTTTATTGCGACCTTAGCTGACCAATTGCGTCATAAAGGTGTGTTTAATATGTTGCTGTCTGATGGGCAATATATGATGGCATTTAGTTCAACGAATTTACATTGGTTAACGCGCAAGGCACCATTTGGTAAAGCTAAATTACTTGACCAAGATATTGAAATCGATTTTGAGCAATGCACGACACCTACTGATGTCGTTTCTGTTATTGCTACGCAACCACTAACGGGTAACGAAAATTGGCAGCGAATTGAACCTGGCAACTTTGTCTTATTCTATCTTGGTGAGCGCATATTGTGATTTAGACCCTAACAATTTTGTTGGGGTTTCAGTTTGGTCAATAACTGCATATTTACCGAACGCGACAGACACCTCGGCGGGTCTTCCTGTACGGTTGAAATAGTCGTAAGCAGGTTGGAGTTGTTTCCAAAAGCTATAGTGGCTGGAATTGCGGTAGCGCAGCATATTTTCATTTGTCATTCTAAATGGATAAATGCTGACGTTAATGACAGGTTGGCCACTGAGTAGGGCCGTTTCTACTCTTTGGTAAATTTCTCCCATATATTTATCCGTCATGGCATAACATCCTACAGAAACGCAACTGCCATGGATCATAAGATAGCTACCGTTATAGCCTTGTGCTTTATCAAACTCATTAGGAAAACCAATATTGATAGATCGGTAATACCGACTGTTAGGATTGAGCTGTTCTGCTGTAATTTGATAAAATCCTTCCGGGCTTTTCAGGTCACCCTCAATTTTTTTGGGACCTAGCCCGCCTGAAAATTTACAAATTGGGTACGTTTTCGATAACTCATATTTTCCTGATGGCGTTTTTTGATAGAGTTCTAATAAACCTTCTTGCTTAAATATTTGAATAAAAATAGATGTGTTTAGGTTATCAGATACGTTATTGTTAAGTAGAAATGAATAGTTACTCGCCTGAATAGCAGGGGAATATATGAGTGTAAATAAGAAAATTGCACTAAAAAATTTACTTAATTTCATATTTAAGCCATATCACGAAAATGTTATTGAATAAAAAGAGTACATATTTTATGCATTCTAGATGAGTAAATCGGAAATTAATATAGTTTGTTAATAGTTTTTAGATGGACCTTTGTTGCTTAAAAAATAAACATTAGTCGATAAATATGAGCTAAAGCATCGATAATAACGAATTGTTAACAGAAAAATTTAAATATTAATGCAATTTGCTTGAACTATGTCACTTCTATAGCCGGACATAGCGAGTGGGAACTGATAAAATTATAGTTGGCAGAAGATAAAATTTAGTAACAATTATGTGAGAATACCTGCTTAAGTGATGACAATTGCTTGAGCTATTTTTTATTTAATGAGTCGCTATCATTCATTGCTGAATCGTTAGCTTAGGGTTTAACTGATAAACTTGTGCAGATCTTATGATTAAAATTAAAAAAGGCCTCAACCTTCCTATCGCAGGTGAGCCAGCCCAAGTGATAGAAGACGGCCCGAAAATTCAACACGTAGCTTTGCTAGGTGAGGAATATGTCGGAATGCGTCCTTCGATGCTGGTTAAAGAAGGTGAGCGTGTAGTTAAAGGACAGGTTCTTTTTGAAGATAAAAAGAACCCAGGGGTTTTGTTTACAAGCCCCGCCTGTGGTCAAATTATTGCGATTAATCGTGGTGAGCGTCGTGTGCTTCAATCTGTTGTCATCGAAATTGATGGTGACGAACAAGAAACTTTCGCAGCTTATACTCGTGATGAGCTATCAACGTTAACTCAACAGCAAGTTGAAGATAATTTGATAAAATCGGGTATGTGGACATCTTTAAGAACGCGTCCATTTAGCCGTTCACCTCAGCCTGGTTCTTCACCTGTCGCTATTTTTGTCACTGCAATGGATACTAACCCACTTGCAGCGGATCCTGTTTTAGTTATTCAAGAGCAAGAACAAGCATTTAACGATGGGCTTTTGGTTTTAAGTCGCTTAACGGAAGGTAAAATCCATGTGTGTCATGGAGAGGGAGACTTACCGAAGAACACAACACATAACCAAATTTCTTATACTCAGTTTGCAGGGCCGCATCCTGCTGGTTTAGCGGGAACTCATATTCATTTCTTAGAACCTGTTAGTATTAAGAAAAAAGTTTGGAGCCTTAATTACCAAGACGTTATTGCTATTGGTAAGCTATTTGTTACGGGTCACCTATACACAGACCGCGTAATTTCATTGGCAGGGCCACAAGTTGAAAAACCACGTCTTCTGCGTACTCGCCTAGGTGCTGATTTATATGAATTAACACAAGGTCAGCTTAAAGCAGGTGAAAACCGTATTATTTCGGGTTCAGTCCTTTGGGGCGTGACATGCGATGATACTCATCACTATCTTGGTCGTTTTCATAATCAAGTCTCAGTGTTAGCCGAAGGTCGCGATAAAGAATTATTTGGCTGGATTATGCCTGGTGTTAATAAATTTACGATTACTCGTACCACAATCGGGCACTTCTTGAAAAATAAACGCTTTAATTTTACAACGACAATGAACGGTGGCGAGCGTTCGATGGTACCAATTGGTAACTACGAGCGAGTCATGCCTCTTGATATCATGGTCACTCATTTATTGCGCGATCTCCTTGCCGGAGACACTGACACATCACAAGAATTGGGCTGTTTAGAGTTGGACGAAGAAGATTTAGGTTTATGTACCTACGTTTGCCCAGCGAAATATGAATATGGTCCGGTATTACGTGATGTTCTGACCAAGATTGAGCTAGAAGGGTGATTCCATGGGTCTGAAAAATTTATTTGAAAAGTATGAGCACCATTTCGAGCCCGGTGGAAAGCTAGAAAAATACTATGCGTTATTTGAAGCAGTTTCGACTGTTTTTTATACGCCGGGTACGGTAACAAAAGGGCGTTCTCATGTCAGGGATACCATCGACCTGAAACGTATGATGATATTGGTATGGCTAGCGGTTTTCCCAGCAATGTTTTGGGGAATGTATAACGTTGGTAACCAAGCTATCCCAGCATTGCACCAATTATATAGTGGGGTTGAGTTACAACAAGTTCTCGCGAGTGATTGGCATTATAGCTTAGCGCAGTTTTTAGGCGCATCGCTTTCGATGGATGCAGGGTGGGGAAGCAAAATGCTGCTGGGTGCAGTGTATTTTCTTCCTATCTATGCAGTCGTTTTCTTAGTCGGTGGTTTCTGGGAAGTGTTATTTGCCATGATCCGCGGCCATGAAATAAACGAAGGCTTCTTTATTACCTCGATTCTGTTTGCCTTGATCGTGCCGCCAACTATTCCTTTATGGCAGGCTGCATTAGGTATTACTTTCGGGGTTGTTGTCGCGAAAGAAATTTTTGGCGGAACTGGGCGTAACTTCTTAAACCCGGCATTAGCGGGGCGTGCTTTCTTATTCTTTGCTTACCCTGCTCAAATATCAGGTGACTTAGTTTGGACTGCCGCAGATGGCTTCTCTGGTGCAACACCATTATCACAATGGGCAACTGGTGGTGAGCATGCGCTAATGAACACGGTGACTCATGAACCTATTACTTGGATGCAAGCTTTTTTAGGTAACATGCCAGGTTCAATTGGTGAAGTGTCTACACTGATGCTGTTTATTGGTGGGGCTCTTATCATGTTCTTCCGCATCGCATCATGGCGTATTGTCGCTGGTGTGATGGTTGGTATGATCGTAATGTCCTACCTATTCAACGCTATCGGCTCTGATACCAACCCATTGTTTGCTATGCCATGGTGGTGGCACATGGTACTCGGTGGCTTCGCATTCGGTATGATTTTTATGGCGACAGACCCAGTATCAGCTTCATTCACAGACAAAGGTAAATGGGCGTACGGCATTTTGATCGGTGTAATGTGTGTCCTTATCAGGGTTGTTAACCCAGCTTATCCAGAAGGGATGATGCTGGCGATCCTATTCGCCAACCTGTTTGCTCCTCTGTTTGACTATCTGGTCGTTCAAGCAAATATTAAGCGGAGAAAAGCTCGTGGCTAATGAAAAACCAATGAATAACGATAGCGTCGGCAGAACATTTCTAGTTGTTTTTATTCTTTGTCTAGTGTGCTCTATTGTCGTCGCAGGTGCTGCCGTTGGTTTAAAACCACAGCAGCAAGAACAAATTCAGTTAGATACTCAACGTAACATTTTAAGTGTTGCTGGATTGCTACAGCCTAAAATGACCGCTGAGGAAGTTCAAAATGTGTATAAGGAACGCATCGAACCTAAGCTTTTGAATTTTAAAACTAATGAATTATCTGACAGCACTAGCCGTTATGACTTAAATAGCGAGCTACGCAGCGAAGAAACGAGTATTGCACTCTCTCCTGCAGAGGATATTGCAAAAATCCGCCGCCGTGCCAATAGTGCTGAAATCTACTTGGTTAAAGATGAAGCAGGAAAAATATCACAAATTATTTTACCTGTTTATGGCTCTGGTTTGTGGTCTGTCATGTATGCCTTTATTGCGGTAGATGCAGATGGCGTTACCTCTCGTGGTATTACTTACTACGCACATGGTGAAACACCAGGGCTGGGTGGTGAGGTTGATAATCCTCAGTGGAAAGCACAATGGCCAGGTAAAAAACTGTTCAATGAACAGGGGATCCCGGCAATTAAAATCGTGCGCGGTGGTGCTACAGATAACCCATACGGTATCGACGGCCTTTCAGGTGCGACTCTAACATCAAACGGGATCCAACATATGTTTGATTTCTGGTTAGGGGATAACGGTTTTGGTCCGTTCCTGAAAAAAGTACGTGAAGGAGCGCTGAATAATGGCTGATTCAAAAGAAGTAAAACGCGTCCTGCTTGGGCCGCTATTTGATAATAACCCAATTGCTTTACAGATATTAGGGGTTTGTTCTGCATTGGCAGTGACAACAAAGTTAGAAACCGCGCTTGTTATGACGATTGCTGTAACCTTAGTAACGGCTTTTTCTAACTTCTTTATTTCACTCATTAGGAACTATATTCCGAGCAGTGTGCGTATTATCGTTCAAATGGCGATCATTGCATCTTTAGTTATTGTCGTTGACCAAATTTTACGTGCATACGCCTATGAAATATCAAAACAACTTTCTGTATTTGTTGGCTTGATTATTACTAACTGTATCGTCATGGGACGTGCTGAAGCTTACGCAATGAAAGCTCCACCAATTGAAAGCTTCATGGACGGTATTGGTAACGGTCTAGGTTATGGTGTGATCCTTGTTTTAGTCGGTTTTTTCCGTGAGTTATTTGGTTCCGGCAAATTGTTTGGTATCACAGTTTTTGAATCACTACAAACCGGTGGTTGGTACATGCCAAATGGCTTGTTCCTCCTCGCGCCAAGTGCATTCTTTATCATTGGTATGCTGATTTGGGGACTACGGACTCTGAAACCAGCTCAGGTAGAGAAGGACTAATCACATGGAACACTATATTAGCCTGTTCGTTAAAGCCATCTTTATTGAAAATATGGCATTAGCATTTTTCTTGGGAATGTGTACTTTCCTTGCGGTATCGAAGAATGTAAAAACCGCTTTTGGACTGGGTATCGCTGTAACGGTCGTTCTTGGGATCTCTGTTCCAGCCAATAACTTGGTATACAACTTGGTATTACGTGATGGTGCGATTGCGGAAGGTGTTGACTTATCCTTCTTGAACTTCATCACTTTTATCGGGGTTATTGCCGCGTTAGTTCAGATCCTGGAAATGATTTTAGACCGCTACTTCCCGTCACTGTATAACGCGTTAGGTATCTTTTTGCCATTGATTACCGTTAACTGTGCAATTTTCGGTGGTGTTTCTTTCATGGCTCAACGTGATTATAACTTTAGCGAATCGGTCGTGTATGGGTTTGGTTCGGGGATCGGTTGGATGCTCGCAATCGTATTACTGGCGGCTATCCGTGAGAAGATGAAGTACTCAGATATTCCATCGGGTCTAAAAGGGTTAGGTATCACCTTTGTGACAACCGGTTTAATGGCATTGGGCTTTATGTCCTTCTCCGGTGTGCAGCTATAAAGGCGAGAAGAATTCATGGAAATTATTATTTTAGGTGTCGTGATGTTTACCCTGATTGTCTTGGTGCTGACAGGTTTAATCCTGTTTGCAAAATCCAAGCTAGTCAATACAGGGAACATCAAAGTTGAAGTTAATGGCGATCCAGACAAAAGCTTTGAAGCTCCAGCGGGTGACAAGCTATTAGGCATGTTATCAAACCAAGGTATTTTTGTTTCATCAGCGTGTGGTGGTGGTGGTTCTTGTGGTCAATGCCGTGTGACAATCAAAGAAGGCGGTGGTGATATCCTGCCGACTGAGCTTTCTCACATTAACAAGCGCGAAGCAAAAGAAGGCTGCCGGTTAGCGTGTCAGGTCAACGTTAAACAAGATTTAAAAATTGAGCTTCCAGAAGAAATTTTTGGTGTGAAAAAATGGGAGTGTGAAGTTATTTCTAATGATAACAAAGCCACTTTCATTAAAGAGCTAAAATTGAAAATCCCAGAAGGCGAGGTTGTACCTTTCCGTGCAGGTGGTTTTATTCAGATTGAGTGTCCACCACATGTTGTCAAATATGAAGATTTTGATGTGCCTGAAGAGTACCGAGAAGATTGGGATAAATTTAACCTGTTCCGTTATGTGTCTGAGGTTAAAGAGCCAACTGTTCGCGCCTATTCTATGGCAAACTACCCAGAAGAGTATGGCATTATTATGCTAAACGTGCGTATAGCTACGCCACCTCCTCGTAATCCAGATGTCCCACCGGGGATCATGTCTTCTTATATTTGGTCATTAAAGCCAGGGGATAAAGTAACGATTTCTGGGCCGTTTGGTGAGTTTTTCGCGAAAGAAACGGATGCAGAAATGGTGTTTATCGGTGGTGGTGCAGGAATGGCGCCAATGCGTTCTCATATATTTGACCAGCTGCGTCGTTTGAATTCTAAACGTAAGATCAGTTTCTGGTATGGTGCACGTTCAGTCCGTGAAATGTTCTACACAGAAGATTTTGACCAACTGGCTGCAGAACATGAAAACTTTACATGGCATGTCGCGCTTTCAGACCCTATGCCTGAAGATAATTGGGATGGTTATACAGGTTTCATCCATAATGTTTTATATGAAAACTACTTAAAAGACCATCCAGCGCCAGAAGATTGTGAGTTCTATATGTGTGGGCCTCCAATGATGAATGCTGCTGTGATTAAAATGTTGAAAGACCTCGGTGTTGAAGATGAAAATATCTTATTGGATGACTTCGGTGGTTAAGCAACTCAGCTGATTTTATTAGACTTATCAAAGTCAGTAGACAGTAATACTTTAAAGAGGGGAAATATTTTCCCTCTTTGTGATTTTAGTAAATCGATTAAGTGCTAATTTGTTAGCATTTAATCGATATATTTATAATTATTTTGACTGGAACATTCTCTGCATGGGTGACGATGTAAAGTGTGTTAATAGTCTGGGCGACCTTAACAAAATGCGCTCATGATTGACGCGGAGAAAATTATGCTAAGTAAAAGAATCTATACCCCAATACTGCTATTTGTTGCGGCTCTGTTTCTTACTGCCTGTGGTGGACCTGAACAACAGAACCTTCAGGGACAAACGATGGGCACGTACTATTCGGTTAAATATGTTACAGACTCTTCGGAGCCAAAGCCTGAAGCTATTCAAGCTGAAATAGATAAACGGTTAGAAGAAGTTAACGACCAAATGTCAACATACCGCCCAGATTCAGAATTAAGTCGTTTTAACCAATTTAAAGAAGTGAATACACCATTCCCTGTTTCTGCTGCAACGGCAACAGTGGTTAAAAAAGCGATTGAAATTAATAAGCTGACAAGTGGTTCATTAGATGTAACGGTTGGACCTTTAGTTAATTTATGGGGTTTTGGCCCTGAAGGAAGAGTGACTAAAGCACCTTCAGATGAAGAGTTGGCTAAACGTAGAGCCTGGACAGGTATCGAAAAACTCTCCGTTCAAGATAATAACCTAATTAAAACAATCCCTGAGCTGTACGTCGACCTTTCCTCAATTGCTAAAGGTTATGGTGTTGACGTTGTTGCTGAATATTTAGAATCATTAGATATCAATAATTATATGGTTGATATTGGTGGTGAAGTACGTACAAAAGGAACAAATGGTAAAGAAGTACCATGGCGTATTGCAATAGAAAAACCTGTAGCGGATGGGGTAAGCCAAACAGCACAGGAGGTCATTGAACCCGGTGACCGTTCTATTGCCACATCAGGGGACTATCGCAATTATTTCGAACAAGATGGTGTTCGTTTTTCTCATACCATTGACCCGAAAACAGGAAAACCAATCACCCATAATTTAGTTTCTATTACGGTGATTGCAGAAAATTGCATGAGTGCTGATGGCTTATCTACAGGGCTAAATGTTTTGGGGCCTGAAGCTGGCTTTGCTTTAGCTGAAAAAATGAATATTCCTGTTTTCATGATTGTTAAGACAGATAAAGGTTTTGAAGAGCGTTATACTAAGGCATTCGAACCGTTTTTAACCAAAAAACAGTAGTTGTGGGAGGACAAAAAAATGCTTAATATTTTCATTGCAGCCTTTGCACTGTTTTTGTTGGCCTTTTTAGGCATGTCACTTGGGTACATTATTAAGCGTAAGAGTATTCAAGGTAGCTGCGGTGGGTTAAGCAGTATTGGTGTTGAAAAAGTGTGTGATTGTCCCGAACCTTGTGATGCACGTAAGAAACGCATGGCACGCGAAGAAGCACGTAAAAAACTGCTCAATAAAAACCGTATTATATAATTCAACTCTTCATTTATAGACCTTAGCTAACAGTATTGTTGGCTAAGGTCGCTATGAAAGACCATTATACAATTTAATCTTACAGACACGCTTTAATATAACTTGTTATTATGTAATAAAATAAAATGATTATTTTAAATAATGTAAGTTAAAACTAAGCTATTATTGAAATAACTTAGTTTTTATATTGAAGTATATTATTTTCTAAATGCTTTAGGTGAATCAACCATTACAGCATCAGCACCAATTTCTTTTGCGAGTTGGTAGTCACTTTCATTATTAACACCAAAAACAATGATATAAGCCTTGCCATTTTTTCTAAAACAATCAATAGCTTCTTTGTCCCATGAAATAACCGCAGGTGAACGAGCTTCACCTAGAGTGTATTTCTCAACAACTTCAATTTTTCGATGTAATTCAAAACCGAACCAACGGGTTTCAGATTCATGATTTTTCATAGGACATTGATGGCTTATCACACTATTTGCCAGTATAGTGCGAGTTTCATCTCGGCTTTCGAATAACTGTAATTTAGGCTCAAGAGTTTTTAGTGCATTTAAAAATGCGCCATTAGTTGAATAAAAACGTACTCGATTAACACTATGTGTGTCTTTCAATAGATTAAGAATAGCTTTTGCTTGAATATTAGGGTCTGCATCAGGTGATTTCAGGTCAACATAGAAAGTTGTATTCGGATATTCCTGCAAAATAGTTTTTAACGTACTAATCGTGGTTTTCTGCAAAGGAAATTGTTGATTATGTTTTTGGCTAAATTGGTAAGCTGCATTGACTTGGTTTAGTTGCTCAGCTGTGTAAGTGGATACCTTACCTTTTTTATCGGTTAGTTCATCCAATTTACTTGGACGATATAAAACTAATTGATTGTCTTTACTTAATTGTACGGTTACCCAAATCGCATCTGACTTATTTTTAATCGCTAAATCAATAGCGTAAAGCGTATTTTCAGGAGCATCCGCAGTTCCTGCTCGGTGCGCAACAATTTTAGGGGATAGTGCAAAAGCGGTCTGGCTAGCAAACAGTATTATGAGAGTTGCCATAAACTTAACATATTTTGATGTTGATATAATTGCCATAGATATAATCCATAGATAGTTTTCAAGGTATTGTCGTTGATAAAACAACTCTTTTTATTACTTTCTTGTTTAAAAGTAAGTATTAATGCTTGTTTTTAAGACAAACTTTAAATAAAGCATTTAATTAGGTAGCTTGGCAGATAATTATTGCAATATGATGAATTGACTAATTATCATTAAGTTATCTCCCTGCTCATCAATTTTATGGTGACGTAGCAATAATTGCATAGCCAATAAATATACTGTATATTTAATCAGGTGTTTGATTGGCAGAGCTAACCCGTGCGTAAAATTATTCATATTGATATGGACTGCTTTTATGCAGCGATAGAAATGCGGGACGATCCCAACCTTCGCAATGTGCCTATTGCGGTGGGGGGAAGTGCAGATCGTCGAGGTGTGATTAGCACTGCAAATTATGAAGCTCGTCGCTACGGTGTTCACAGTGCGATGTCCACAGCAATTGCACTTAGGCTTTGCCCGCACTTGAAAGTTGTTCCTGGGCATATGGCACTTTATAAAGAAACCTCTTTGCATATTCAAAAGATATTTGCACGCTATACAGACCTCATAGAACCGCTTTCTCTTGATGAAGCTTATTTGGATGTCACGGATTGCACACAATTGCACGGCTCTGCAACGTTAATCGCAGAGGCTATTCGTCAGCAAATTTTCGATGAACTGCAATTAACGGCTTCAGCAGGGATAGCGCCAATAAAATTTTTGGCAAAGATTGCTTCAGATATGAATAAACCTAATGGCCAATTCGTAATCACTCCGCAAAATATCGAACAATTCGTTCTTAACTTGCCTCTAAAAAAGATCCCTGGTGTGGGTAAGGTAACAGCCCAAAAATTAGCGGATATGGGGTTGATGACTTGTGCTGATGTTCAAAAATATGATGTTGTTGCATTGATTAAAAGTATGGGTAAATTTGGTCAGGTACTATGGGAGCGTTGCCATGGTATCGATGAGCGAGCTATTAACTCTGATAGGCTAAGAAAATCAGTGGGGGTTGAACGCACGCTTGCAGTGGATATTGACCAATGGACCGATTGTTTACAGTTACTTGATAAATTATATGACGAATTACAACGGCGTTTGGCGAAGGTAAAACCTGACCTACGAATTGCTCGCCAAGGTGTGAAATTTAAATTTGCAGACTTCCAGCAAACCACACAAGAACACGTATATCCAGTTCTTAATAAACAAGATTTGGTGCAAATAGCGAAACAAGTTTGGGATAATCGTCGCTTAGGGCGTGGTGTTCGGCTAGTTGGTTTACATGTCATGCTGCAAAGCCCGCAGCTTGAACGACAATTGTTACTCGAATTATAAAAACACCCATCTGGTGATGGGTGTTTGGCCTTTAGGTCATCAACAGTTTATTCTTTGACAGGAATAGCTTTTAAAACCGCTGTTAATAATTTCCAATACTCACCAACGCTTGCAATATGCACACGTTCATCAGGGGAGTGTGCACCGCGAATCGTTGGCCCAATTGAAACCATATCCATGTCTGGGTAAGGTTTTTTGAATAGACCACATTCAAGGCCTGCGTGGATCACCATCACATTAGGGATTTTACCAAACAGCTTGTTATAGGTCTCGCTGACTAAATGCATGACTGGTGAGTCTGCATCCGGCTGCCAACCAGGGTAACTGCCTTCTGCTCGGTATTGGGCTTGTGCTAGTTTACTGATAGATGTCAGCATGTTAACAACGTAGTTTTTACCGCTATCAATGAGTGAGCGAACAAGGAAGATAATTTCTGCTTTATCTTCAGTAAGGCGTACAACACCTTCGTTAAGTGACGTTTCAACGACGCCGATAGCAACATCACTCATGCGAATTACACCGTTTGGCGCCGCATTTAAGAAGAAAACAAAACGTTTTTGGCAGTCATCAGAAAGCGCTTTTAGCTCACTCTGTGTTTCGTCTAGTAGCAGCACAAGGTTAGGTTCGACGACAGCTAATTCGTTTTTCAGAATATCTTCATAGCGTGTTCTTAATGCCGTTAATTCAGTAACTTTGTTTGCTGGAACAGCAATAACGGCATAGGCTTCACGAGGAATCGCATTACGGACAGTACCGCCTCTGAAATCTAATAATTTTAGGCTTAAATCTTCTGCGTGTCCTGCCAGAAAACGCGCTAGCAGCTTATTGGCATTACCTAAGCCTAAATGTACATCACCACCTGAGTGCCCACCTTTCAAGCCTTTTAGGGTCATTGTGAAAGTTTTATAGCCTTGTGGTAATGCTTCACGAGTCAGGTCAAATGTGGTTGTGAAATCAACACCACCGGCGCAACCCATGTAAATTTCACCTTCTTCTTCTGAGTCGGTGTTAATCAGAATATCGGCTTGCAACCAGCCTGCTTTCAAGCCAAAGGCACCTTCCATACCGGCTTCTTCGGTCATGGTCAGGAGAACTTCCATTGGGCCATGTTCAACACTATCATCGGCAAGAACCGCCAATGCAGAAGCCAAACCAATACCGTTGTCAGCACCTAAAGTGGTGCCTTCAGCTGTGACCCACTCTCCGTTAACATATGGGCGAATTGGGTCGGTTTTAAAGTCATGTACCGTGTCGTTATTTTTTTGTGGCACCATGTCTAAGTGAGCTTGTAAAACAACACCTTTACGGTTTTCGTAACCAGGCGTAGCCGGTTTACGGATCAGAATATTGCCTACTTCATCACGTTCAACGTGAAAGCCTTTTTGTTTTGACCAATCAACAATATGTGCGGCTAAAGCCTCTTCATGGTATGAAGGGTGTGGAATAGAGCAGATTTTAGCGAAAATGTCCCATAGCGGTTGGGGGGATAATGTAGCAAGTTCAGACACGTTTTTCTCCTTTTCCCGTCATATTTTGAGTTGTAGCGTTGTTGGCTTCACTCGTAAACCCTAGTCACATACTTATGTATGTTCCTAGGGATTTTCTCATTTGCCGCCTAGCCACAACCCAAATTATTTAGGGAAAATATTTAATTTCCTTGGGGTATGGCATCACTAGTTTTATTGACCGAGCAACTCAAATTACCTCAGAGATTTTTAGTTGAGTTATGTTAGTTACTAGCTTGATATGCAAAATTAAATGATGCATTGCTGATAAACTCAGGATAACACTTTCTTTTAAGCAATGGACAGTGTAAATGATAATAATTAATGGTGAATGACGCTTTTTGCTGGTTTTTAACCGGCCAAATCACTATAATCTCGCGCAACCTTTTTTCCGCAAGACACATTTCAGATTTACTCAGCAGTCGGGACCCGAATTTTATGAGCGAAAAATATGTCGTAACGTGGGATATGTTGCAAATACATGCCCGTAAACTCGCACAACGTTTATTACCAGTAGAGCAATGGACTGGTATTATCGCGGTTAGCCGTGGTGGCCTTGTTCCTGGTGCACTTCTCGCACGTGAGCTTGGTATTCGTAACGTTGACACCGTTTGTATTTCTAGCTATGACCATGACAACCAGCGTGAATTAACCGTGATTAAACGCGCCGAAGGTGATGGTGAAGGCTATATTGTCATTGATGACCTAGTTGATACTGGCGGTACAGCACAAGCTATTCGTGATATGTACCCTAAAGCGCACTTTGTGACTATTTTTGCTAAACCAGCGGGTCGTCCATTAGTTGATGATTACGTAGTCGATATCCCACAAGACACATGGATTGAACAGCCATGGGATATGGGTGTCGTTTTTGTTAAACCGTTGTGTGAACAAGATAAATAAGTCTGTGTTTCAGGCGATTTTTAGGTGAAAAAATATTGTTATTATAAAGTGTTATCGACTTTATTGATTGCAAGAACACATTAATACCTAAAATATTTAAGCTAAACACGATATAATTTGGGGAATGCATTTTTGCATTCCCTTTCTTTTTTTTGGCCAAATTCAACTCCGATAGACAAGGAAATAGGGATGACTCAGCAAAACCTTTCAGAAAAACTTTTCAAACCTAAAGTCAGGCAAGTTGAAACGTCAACATTAGTCTCTTATTCATCTCAAACCATTTCTCAAATCAAAGAACATAGCGTGTTAAGTGGGTCCCATCATGCGGGGTGGTATCGTATGATCAACCGCTTAATGTGGATTTGGCGGGGGATAGACGCCTTAGAAATTGAAGATGTACTGAGCCGTATTGCTATCTCTGATGCACAGCGCAGTAATGATAACTTATTGGATACCGTCATTGGCAATCGTCGCGGAAACTGGTGTTTCGAATGGTCCCAGCAAGCCATGCATTGGCAACAAAAAGCATTAGAGTTTGAGAAAGGTGCAGAGGCAGGGGATGCTTGGTTGCGTTCAGCTAACTTGTACAGTATCGCTGCTTACCCATTTATTAAGGGCGATGAGCTTGCTGACCAAGCTATTTTGCTGGCATGCAAAGCTTATGATAGTGCAGCGAAATTTTCTCAATACCGCTTAAAGAAAATTCCATTTAAAGTTGATGGTGGAAAAGAAGTCTGCGGTTTTCTACATATCCCTTCACAGGGGCAAGGGCCTTACCCGACTGTGATGATCTGCGGTATGTTAGATAGCTTACAGATTGATTTTTGCCGCTATTTTCGTGATTACCTCGAACCTCTTGGCATTGCGATGCTAACACTGGATATGCCATCCATTGGTTATTCGGTTAAGCAAAAGTTGACGCAGGAAACAAGCACTTTACATGAGCAAATCGTTCGTCAACTAGGGGATATTGCTTGGATTGACCATACGCGTTTTGGTATTGTGGGCATGCGTTTTGGCGCAAATATAGCATTAAGATTAGCTTATATGTGCCCAGATAAAATTAAAGCAGTCGCTGTCATAGGGCCAATTGTGCACAGCTTATTGCATGAAGAGAAGTATCAGCAAGATATTCCTCGGATGGTTTTGGATGTGTTCGCCAGTCGTTTGGGTATTTATCAAGTTGATGGTTCTGCTTTACGGCATGAATTAAGCTGTTATTCACTTAAAAATCAGGGGCTTTTAGGGAAACGTAGTCAAGTCCCAATGTTATCAATTAGCCTTAAGGATGATATTTATAGTCCTAAAGCGGAATCTGATTTAATTCGACGTTCATCGATGGATGCTGACACGATAATGCTACCAAGCAAGCCTGTTTTTGCTAATTTCGAAAAGGCATTAAGTGAAACTACCAGCTGGTTGAAAGCAAAAATACTTTAATTTTATTTAATAACTTGCTTATTTTTTCCCATTTGTTAAAAAGGGGTCTTCCCAAGAAGGAGATCCTTAACATGGCTTTACCGACTGATTACTCAAATGGAAAGTATTTAAAGAAGTTTGCTACGATAGGACCTTATTTACGTGAAAAACAATGTGTAAATGGTTGTTATATATTTGATAGCCTTGTTGTTTGTGTAAACGCAAATATTGCGCCAGAAAAACGTGAATTTTGGGGGTGGTGGCTAAAATTGGTTGCAACTGATAAAGGCTTTGAGTTTACTTATCATTTTGGCCTATACAATAGCCATGGTAGTTGGCAAGTTAAAACACTGAAAGATGCAGCAACTATTGAGGCAATTGAGCAAAATTTAGTGTCTTTTCATCAAGCCCTTGCTAAACAATTATCTGAACTTGAGTTAAGCCTCTTTCCCTCCCCGCTAATGGCAGAATTAAAACTGGAATTAAGCGCATAAATTTGTTTTAAACCAACTTTTGTTGAATTTTGCGTTATGCCTGTTGGCATAACGCGCTTCTCCTGATAAAAATGATACCTACTTTTTGGTTTATTAATCCTAATGGCAGAAAAATGATGAAAAATAGCCAGACGCTGGTAGTTAAATTAGGGACCAGTGTATTAACAGGGGGCTCGCGCCGTTTAAATCAAGCTCATATTGTTGAGCTGGTTAGGCAATGTGCGCAGCAATATGAAAAAGGGCATCGTATTATTATTGTGACTTCTGGGGCAATTGCCGCAGGTCGTGAACACTTAAATTACCCCGAACTGCCGGCTACCATAGCATCTAAACAGTTGCTTGCGGCGGTCGGCCAAAGTCGTTTAATTCAGTTATGGGAACGGTTATTCTCCATTTATGGTATTCATATCGGGCAAATGTTACTGACACGAGCCGATTTAGAAGACAGAGAACGTTTTTTAAATGCACGAGATACCTTACAAGCACTGCTAGATAACGGAATCATTCCTGTTATCAATGAAAACGATGCCGTTGCTACTGCGGAAATCAAAGTCGGTGATAATGACAATCTCTCTGCTTTGGCTGCGATCCTCGGAGATGCTGACAAACTGTTATTACTGACTGATATCGAAGGCTTATATGATGCAGACCCACGCAGTAATCCAAATGCAAAATTGATCCCGGAAGTGTATGGTATTAATGATGAGCTTCGTGAAATGGCGGGGGGAAGCGTCAGCGGGTTAGGAACCGGTGG
Organism: Providencia rettgeri; assembly: GCF_023205015.1. NCBI lineage: Bacteria > Pseudomonadati > Pseudomonadota > Gammaproteobacteria > Enterobacterales > Morganellaceae > Providencia > Providencia rettgeri. The sequence continues at coordinate 1,151,571 of NZ_CP096258.1, forward strand.
AATGGCAACTAAACTGCAAGCGGCAGATGTCGCGGGCCGCGCAGGGATTGATGTTATCATTGCAGCTGGAAATAAACCGGATGTGATTAATGCGGTTATTGAAAACCTTCCGGTTGGCACCCGTTTTTATGGGCAAAAAAATCCAATGGAAAATCGTAAACGTTGGATTTTCGGAGCTCCAGCCGCTGGGGATGTGTATATTGATGATGGTGCACAATTGGCGATCATGGAAAAAGGCAGCTCGTTATTGCCAAAAGGTATTCAGAAAATTGAAGGCGATTTCTCTCGAGGTGCAGTGATCCGTATTCGTAATATGGCAGGAAAAGACCTTGCTCATGGGGTCAGCCACTATAATAGTGATGCACTGAGAATGATTGCGGGGCACCATTCACAAGAAATCAGCAAAATACTTGGCTATGAACACGGTTCTGTGGCTGTTCATCGTGATGATATGATAGTGAGTTAATTATGTTAGAGACAATGGGTAAGGCAGCAAGGGTTGCTTCATGGCAATTAGCTCAGTTAAGCACCAAACAAAAAAATGCAGCATTATTACAAATTGCTGATCTATTAGAACAAGACAATGCCGTTATACTCGCAGCGAATCAAAAAGACATGGCGCAGGCAAAAGCAAGCGGTATGACCGAAGCGTTGCAAGACCGCTTATTATTGACGCCAGAGCGTTTAAAAAGTATTGCTGATGATGTCAGAAAAGTATGCCAATTAGCGGATCCTGTTGGGCAAATCATTGATGGAAGCCAATTGGATAGCGGCTTAAATTTACAGCGCTGTCGTGTCCCATTGGGGGTTGTCGGTGTCATTTATGAAGCTCGCCCTAATGTCACTGTTGATGTGGCCTCGTTATGTTTAAAAACAGGTAATGCGGTCATTTTGCGTGGCGGGAAAGAGACGCATCATACTAACCTTGCGGTGGTGGAAGTTATTCAAAAAGCATTGGAAAATAGCGGCTTGCCAGCAGATGCAGTACAAGCTATTAATAACCCTGACCGTGAATTAGTCGCACAATTACTCAAATTAGATCGCTACGTTGATATGCTAATCCCTCGCGGTGGTGCGGGTTTACATAAATTATGCCGTGAGCAATCAACGATCCCAGTCATTACGGGGGGAATTGGCGTTTGCCACACATTTGTTGATAAATCCGTAGATTTTAATAAAGCGATTAACGTGATTATTAATGCAAAAGTTCAGCGCCCAAGTGCCTGTAATTCACTTGAAACATTATTAGTTCATAAAGAGATTGCGAATGAGTTTTTACCATTTTTAAGTGAAAAAATGGCGCAGCAACAAGTGACATTGCATGCGAGTGAGAAAGCGCTTCCCTTGCTAAAAGAAGGCCCAGCAAACGTTGTTGATGTAAAACCTGAAAACCTTGTTGATGAATGGCTATCACTGGATCTTAACGTCGAAATTGTTGATGATATTGACGCGGCTATCGACCATATTCGCCATTATGGCACCGCACATTCTGATGCTATCTTGACAGAATCCATTCATCAAGCTGACTATTTTGTTCAGTGTGTAGATTCAGCAGCGGTATATGTTAATGCAAGTACGCGTTTTACCGATGGTGGGCAGTTCGGTTTAGGTGCAGAGGTTGCCGTGAGTACGCAAAAACTGCATTCACGTGGCCCTATGGGGTTAGATGCTCTGACAACGTATAAATGGATCGGATATGGCGACTTTTTAAGTCGCCCATAAAGAGTCAACATGATGAGATAGCCACACTTGTGTGGCTTTCTTTTTTTATTTGCCAAATAAGGCAATTTATCATAAGCAAATTTGTAGTTAGTATTGCTTAGTATTTATGATGATGGGATGAAATTTAATGTTTTACATTATCGGTCCAAGAGGTTCGGGGAAAACCACAATAGGTAAAAAACTTGCAGAATCTAAAGGTTATCAATTTGTTGATACAGATAAATTGATTTTAGAAAAAGCTGGAAAAAGTATTGCTGAAATTGTTGAACAGCACGGCTGGGATTACTTTCGTCAATTAGAGACTGACGTTCTTAAGTCGATTAAGCAAAATAACATGATTGTATCTACTGGTGGAGGCCTTGTTCTTGCAGAAGAAAATCAGCAAATTATGCGTAATAACGGCACCGTTATTTATTTAAATACCAATCCTGAAGTTTTAGCAAAACGCCTTGCTGCGGAACCACAAGCCGATCAGCGGCCAAGCTTGACGGGGAAATCTTTAGTTGAAGAAATTGAAGAAGTGATGCAGCAAAGGGAGCCTATATATCGCGCGACAGCACACCATATTATTGATGCTGCGCAGCCAGTCGACGATATCATCACACAACTTAATGATTTAACTTAAACGTATTTATGGTAAGTCATCGGTATTTTAGGAATATACCAATTAGAGTAAATGGAGCGGCTCAGTAAGATAGACGCAGCTAAGGGTAGAAACGTATCACTCTAATATATCAAAATATAATCATAGTATAGGGATTCATTATGTTGGCAAAGGTAGTCAAAACAGTACTTAAATTTTTATTTCGTGTACAAGTTATTGGCGATGCGAAAGAATTTAATCAAGATAAATGCTTAATTACACCTAATCATGTTTCTTTTCTTGATGGTGTATTGATTGCACTTTTCTTGCCTGTTAAGCCTGTATTTGCTGTTTATTCGACATTTGCCACACCAAAAATGGTGAAGCGCCTTAAGCCTTATGCAGATATTGTTCCTCTTGATCCCGCCAACCCACTAGGTATTCGTCACCTTGTTAAAGAGGTAGAAAAAGGTCGTCCGATAGTTATTTTTCCCGAAGGTCGAATTTCAGTTCATGGTTCTTTAATGAAAATATACGAAGGTGCAGCGTTTGTGGCAGCTAAGTCAGGAGCAAAAATTGTTCCTATTCGTATAGAAGGTGCACAATATAGCCATTTTGGGCGTCTGAAAGGGATTTTTCCATTAAAATGGTTCCCGAAGATCACATTGCATATCTTGCCGGCACAAGAAATTCCTATGCCAGAAGCTCCTAGAGCGGTAGAACGTCGTGCTCTGGCGGGTGAACATCTGTACCAAATCATGAAATCCGCACGTATGTCTTGTTTACCACAAGTCACATTAGTTGAAGAATTTATTCAAAGTGTCCAGTTTTTTGGGCGCCGCACGCCTTGTATTGAAGACATCGCATTTAAAGAAGATTCATATCAATCTCTATTGAAAAAAACCTTAGGGGTTGGTCGTATTATTGAACGTTATACTCATGAAAATGAAAGGGTTGGCTTATTACTGCCAAATGCGACAGTCACCGCGGCTGCAATTTTCGGTGCTTTAATGAGAGGCCGAGTACCTGCTATGCTTAATTACACTGCGGGCAGTCATGGTATTAGCAACGCGTTAAAAGCTTCTGCTGCAAAAGTGGTCTTTACTTCCCGCCAGTTTTTGGAAAAAGGCAACTTAACGCATATTCCAGAGCAAGTGCCAGAAGCTAGTTGGATTTACCTTGAAGATTTAAAAGACACAGTAACATGGCAAGATAAATTATGGATTATTAAGCACTTATTTAACCCTAAAAAAGCTATTATTCCCCGTAAACCGTCCGATGAGGCGATTGTTTTATTTACATCCGGCTCAGAAGGTACACCAAAAGGTGTTGTCCATAGCCATGCCAGTTTAATGGCAAACGTAGAACAAATTAAAACAATCGCTGATTTCACACCACGTGACCGCTTTATGTCGTCACTGCCGCTGTTTCATGCATTTGGTTTGACGGTTGGGCTATTTATCCCGCTATTTTCAGGGAGCCGAGTTTTCCTTTACCCAAGTCCATTGCATTACCGGATCATTCCTGAATTAGTCTATGACAAAAACTGTACCGTCTTATTTGGGACATCAACCTTTTTAGGTAACTATGCACGGTTTGCTCATCAGTATGATTTTGCACGTTTGCGTTATGTGGTTGCCGGCGCAGAAAAATTATCAGATAAAACGAAAAAGATCTGGTTTGATAAATTTGGTATCCGAATTCTTGAGGGCTATGGGGTAACTGAGTGTGCACCAATTGTATCAATCAATGTCCCTATGGCTGCGAAAGAAGGTTCTGTAGGGCAAATTCTACCTGAAATGGAAGCGCGAATTATCCCGATTTCTGGTATTGAGCAAGGCGGAAAATTACAGCTTAAAGGCCCAAATATCATGAAAGGGTATTTGCGTGTTGAAGCGCCAGGCGTACTTGAAACACCGCAAGCTGAAAATGCACAAGGTGAAATAGAGGAAGGTTGGTACGACACCGGTGATATCGTTGAATTAGATCATAAAAATTTCTGTACGATAAAAGGCCGTGTTAAGCGTTTTGCTAAACTTGCAGGCGAAATGGTTTCCCTCGAAAGTATTGAGCAAATGGTGGCCTCTCTTTCTCCTAATGCAAATCACGGTGTGGTGACAAAGCCAGATAGCAGTAAGGGTGAAGCGCTTGTTTTGTTCACAACAGATAAAGAATTAGACCGTAGTGCATTGTCTAGCGCAGCCAAAAGCAAAGGGTTAACCGAGTTAGCGGTTCCCCGCGATATTCGTTTTGTTAAAGAGTTGCCAGTACTTGGTAGTGGTAAAACGGACTTTGTTACATTAAAACAAATGGCATTAAAGGATGAATAAGATGCAAGAAAGTACTTCCAATTCGCCGCTAATGAGCAGAGGAATGAAAGCCGTACTTGCTTCACAGTTTCTCTCTGCATTTGCAGATAATGCACTATTGTTCGCCATATTAGCCCAGCTTAAAGCCGAGTTCTATCCTGAATGGAGCCATCCTATCCTGCAAATGGTGTTTGTTTTCACGTACATCGTTTTAGCGCCGTTTGTTGGGCAAATTGCAGATAGGTTCTCAAAGGGCCGAGTGATGTTGTTTTCTAACATCTTCAAATTTATTGGCGCATTAGGAATTTGTTTTGGCCTAAACCCATTCCTTTGTTATGGGTTAGTGGGGATCGGAGCCGCTTCATATTCGCCAGCTAAATACGGTATTTTGGGTGAACTGACCGGGGGAGATAACCTTGTTAAGGCCAATGGTGTCATGGAAGCTTCAACAATCGCAGCCATTTTAGTGGGCTCAGTTGTTGGCGGAATGCTTTCCGATATTAACTTAATCTTAGCGCTGGGAACATGTGCTGTACTCTACGCACTAGCCGTTATTGCGAATTTTTTCATCCCACATTTAGACGCTGCGAGGCCGGGAAAAGGTTGGGATCTTAAATTGCTGATGACGTCTTTTTTCAGTGCGTGCCGCGTGCTATGGGCAAACCAAGAAAGTCGTTTTTCACTAGTCGGAACCAGTTTGTTCTGGGGGGCCGGGGTAACACTGCGTTTTCTGCTTGTTGCATGGGTACCTGTGGCATTGGGGTTACAAGACAACACAACGCCGACTATTCTAAATGCGATGGTTGCCGTGGGAATAGTCGCAGGTGCTGGGCTTGCTGCCAAATTTATTACCCTAAAAACAGTTTATCGCTGCATTCCTGCAGGGGTTATTATCGGGATGATGGTGGTGTTACTTTCCTTGCAAACAAATATCATTCCATCCTATTTCATTTTAATCATTCTCGGTGTTTTTGGTGGTTTATTTGTTGTTCCATTGAATGCATTATTGCAAGAAAAAGGGAAAGAAACCGTTGGGGCAGGGAATGCGATCGCGGTACAAAATTTAGGTGAAAATAGTGCAATGCTGATTATGTTAGGCTTGTACTCATTAGCAATTAAAGCAGGTTTGTCAGTTGTGAATGCAGGTATTGGTTTTGGTGCTGTCTTCGCAATTGCGATAGCGGGTTTATGGGTTTGGGATCGCGCTCGTAAAAAAATGGCATAAAGGTAGATAACATCATGATAGATGAGAAGCGGCTTGAAACATTGAGTATTCAGGTTGGGCTGAAACTGAAAGAACAGGGTAAAACAGTCACAACCGCGGAGTCTTGTACTGGAGGCTGGGTTGCTAAGGTTTTGACTGATATATCGGGTAGTTCCGACTACTTTCAGCGCGGTTTTGTGACTTACAGCAATGAGGCAAAGCACCAAATGATCGGTGTTAAAAGTGAATCTTTACAGCGGTATGGCGCGGTCAGCCAACAGGTTGTTACTGAAATGGCGGAGGGCGCTTTACAAGCAGCTTGTGCAGATTTTGCTATTTCAGTCAGTGGGATTGCAGGCCCGGGGGGCGGTAGTGTAGAAAAACCTGTTGGTACGGTATGGTTTGGTTTTGCACAAAAACAGGCAGACCAGACAGTATTTGTCACTACACAGCATAGAGTGTTTCAAGGAAACAGAAACGAAGTTCGTTTTCAATCAACAGTTTATATACTCGAAACACTTTTAGAGCAGTTAAATTAAAAATTTTCTTGATACTGTATGATTATACAGTATAATTAATTTCAACAAACCGAATTCAATCGTTTTATCTGCAGTGGTCAAATCATTGCACTTAGGGAGTAAACATGGCTATTGATGAAAACAAACAAAAAGCACTTGCAGCAGCATTAGGCCAAATTGAAAAACAATTTGGTAAAGGTTCCATTATGCGTCTTGGTGAAGACCGCTCTATGGATGTTGAAACTATCTCAACAGGCTCCTTATCCCTTGATGTTGCATTGGGTGCTGGTGGCTTGCCACTAGGCCGTATTGTTGAAATCTACGGCCCTGAAGCTTCAGGTAAAACAACACTAACTCTGCAAGTTATTGCTGCCGCACAGCGTAGTGGTAAAACGTGTGCTTTCATCGATGCTGAACATGCTTTAGATCCCATCTATGCTAAAAAGCTAGGTGTAGATATCGATAACTTACTGTGTTCTCAACCCGATACCGGCGAGCAAGCCCTAGAAATTTGTGATGCATTAACTCGTTCAGGCGCAGTTGATGTGATCATCGTTGACTCCGTTGCCGCGTTAACACCGAAAGCTGAAATTGAAGGTGAAATTGGTGATTCACATATGGGCTTAGCAGCTCGTATGATGAGCCAAGCAATGCGTAAGTTAGCGGGTAACTTAAAAACATCTAACACTCTATTGATCTTCATTAACCAAATTCGTATGAAGATAGGTGTTATGTTTGGTAACCCAGAAACAACAACGGGTGGTAATGCATTAAAATTCTACGCATCTGTTCGCTTAGATATCCGTCGTATTGGCGCAGTGAAAAATGGCGAAGAGATCGTTGGTAGTGAAACTCGCGTTAAAGTAGTAAAAAACAAAGTTGCAGCACCATTTAAACAAGCTGAATTCCAAATTTTGTATGGTGAAGGTATTAATACCTTTGGCGAGTTAATTGACTTGGGTGTAAAACATAAGTTAATTGAAAAAGCTGGGGCCTGGTATAGCTATAACGGCGACAAGATTGGCCAAGGTAAAGCTAATTCAACAAATTATTTAAAAGAGCATCCAGACGTCGCTCAAGAAATTGATACTAAACTGCGTGAAATGTTATTGAACCACACGGGTGAATTTAGTAGTGCGGCAACAGACTTTATCAATGATGCTGATGAAGAAGAAGCACCAGAAGAATTTTAATATCAACATAATTATTTGATTTATATGTTATTTGTAGGCGTCCCGCTCAAGTGGTGGCGCCTGTTTTGTTTTAGACCTATCGCATTAATAGTTTATTGAACAGTTTTTCTGTGGAAAAATACATCAGTGCAAGGTATAAACATACTTTCAGAAAATATCTATACGCTTTACAATGAAAGCTGCGAATGGATGTATCTATATTTTACTTCTGCACAAAGAGACTTTATCTTATCAGTCACTTTTTAATCGGAGAGTTGATTAGAGGTGATGTTACATTCCATCTCAACAATTCGTAATTCTGTTTCCAGCTTGATATCGGGATAAATATGAGTAAAAGCACCGCTGAGATCCGTCAAGCGTTTCTCGACTTTTTCCATACAAAAGGTCATCAAGTGGTCTCTAGTAGTTCACTAGTGCCAAATAATGACCCTACACTATTGTTCACAAACGCAGGGATGAACCAGTTCAAAGATGTATTTCTTGGCCTGGATAAAAGAGCATATTCCCGAGCGACAACCGCGCAACGCTGTGTGCGTGCAGGTGGTAAACATAACGACTTAGAAAATGTGGGCTATACCGCCCGCCACCATACATTTTTTGAAATGTTAGGCAATTTTAGCTTTGGCGATTACTTTAAGCATGACGCTATCCGTTTTGCTTGGGAGTTATTGACTAGCGATGAATGGTTTAACTTACCAAAAGAAAGGTTGTGGGTGACCGTTTACGCAACTGATGACGAAGCTTATGATATCTGGAATAAAGAAATAGGTATTCCAGTTGAGCGTATTATTCGTATTGGTGATAACAAGGGCGCACCATATGCGTCAGATAACTTCTGGCAAATGGGTGATACTGGTCCTTGTGGCCCATGTACCGAGATTTTCTATGATCACGGTGATCATATATGGGGAGGGCCTCCGGGAAGCCCTGAAGAAGACGGTGACCGCTATATTGAAATTTGGAACTTAGTCTTCATGCAATTTAACCGTCAGTCTGACGGGACAATGGAGCCTCTACCAAAACCTTCAGTTGATACAGGAATGGGCTTAGAGCGTATTTCTGCGGTACTGCAGCACGTTAATTCAAACTATGAAATTGATATCTTCCGTGACCTTATCGCTGCGGCAGCTAAAGCAACTGGCGCAACAGATTTAGAAAATAAATCATTACGTGTTATTGCTGACCATATTCGCTCTTGCGCATTCCTTGTTAGTGATGGTGTTATTCCATCGAATGAAGGCCGTGGTTATGTTTTGCGTCGCATTATCCGTCGTGCTGTTCGTCACGGTTATATGCTTGGTGCAAAAGACACTTTTTTCTACAAATTAGTTGCGCCACTGATTAAAGTCATGGGGCCTGCGGCAGAAGAACTTGGACGACAGCAAGCGATAGTTGAAAAAGTTCTCAAGACTGAAGAAGAGCAATTTGCGCGTACTTTAGAGCGCGGTCTTCAATTATTAGATGAAGAACTTGCATCACTGAAAGGGGATACCCTAGATGGTGAAGCGGCATTCCGCTTATATGACACTTATGGTTTCCCAATTGATTTAACGGCAGATGTTTGTCGCGAACGCAATATTAAAGTCGACGAAGACGGTTTTGAGCGAGCGATGGAAGACCAGCGCCGTCGTGCGCGTGAATCCAGTGGTTTTGGTGCGGATTATAATTCTTTAATTAAAGTCGATAAGCGTAGTGAATTCTCCGGTTATCAATATGATGAGCAACAAGCTACTATTACTGCACTCTATAAAGATGGCCACCCTGTAGACAGCTTGAATGCTGGTGAAGAAGGCTTAGTTATACTCGATAAAACGGCATTTTATGCCGAATCTGGTGGGCAAGTCGGCGATACGGGTTACTTAAACAATGACAATGCAAGCTTTAAAGTCACTGACACACAAAAATATGGTCAAGCAATTGGGCATATTGGTAAGGTAGAGGTGGGGTCACTGGTTGTTAACCATAGAATTACAGCTTTTGTGGATAGCGCTAGACGTGATGCGATCCGCTTAAACCACTCAGCAACACATTTACTGCATGCGGCATTACGTCAAGTATTAGGCGACCATGTTTCTCAAAAGGGTTCATTGGTTAATGATAAATACTTGCGTTTTGACTTCTCTCATTTTGAGGCGATGACACAAGAACAACTACGTGAAGTAGAAGATATTGTGAATGCGCAAATTCGTAAAAATTCAGAAATTGAAACTGAACTAATGGATTTAGAAGGTGCTAAAGCAAAAGGTGCTATGGCATTGTTCGGTGAAAAATATGAAGAGCGTGTGCGCGTTCTGAGTATGGGGGATTTCTCTATCGAGTTATGTGGTGGCACACATGCGCGTCGCACTGGTGATATTGGTTTATTCCGTATTTTGAGCGAATCAGGTACGGCTGCAGGTGTTCGCCGTATTGAAGCGACGACAGGCTCAATGGCGATTGAAAGCATACATAATCAATCAGAGCAACTTTCGGCAATTGCACACCTAGTAAAAGGTGATATTAATAGCCTTGTCGAGAAAGTAAAAGCGGCATTAGATAAATCTCGCCAGCTCGAAAAAGAAATTGTGCAACTAAAAGATCAACAAGCATCTCAAGAAAGTGCTTCACTAAGTAGTAAAGCGAAAGAGGTGAAAGGCATCAAATTGTTAGTCACTCAATTAGGAGATACTGATCCTAAGTTATTGAGAACTATGGTTGATGACCTTAAAAATCAGTTGAAATCAGCGATTATCGTGCTTTCAACAACAAGTGGTGATAAAGTCAGTATGATCGTTGGGGTAACTAATGATTTGACGGCTAAAGTTAAAGCAGGGGATTTGATTTCCCACATCGCAAGCCAGGTAGGTGGTAAAGGTGGCGGTCGCCCAGACATGGCTCAAGCAGGAGGTACTGACGTTAGCGCATTACCTGCTGCTATGGCGAGTGTCGAAGAGTGGGTTGAAGCACGCCTGTAAGCACTTACAACGTTGCCTCATTGAAAAATGAGGCAACTTTAATCTGTTGCGGCATTGTTAATGTATCGTTTGTAGTGCTATATTTTGTTTGTAAATAATTAGAATGCTTGTATTGATGGCATCAATGCTTTAGGTGAATGTCATTGCTTTGCGTTTTCACGGTGTGTGATGGACAATAGCGGGGATACCTAGAGACCCGACTCTTTTAATATTTCAAGGAGCAAAGAATGCTTATTCTGACTCGTCGAGTTGGTGAAACACTCATGATAGGCGATGAGGTAACAGTTACTGTATTGGGTGTCAAAGGCAACCAAGTTCGTATTGGTGTTAATGCCCCAAAAGAAGTTTCTGTTCACCGTGAAGAAATTTATCAACGGATCCAGGCTGAAAAGACTCAACCAGATAATCAATAATAATGAATAAGCGTCCAATGATTGACCACACAGCAAGAATGGGCGCTTGTCTTACTCTCATTATTTCTAGGAACATCCTTTCTTTTTTATAACTATCTTTCCTCGAACTCATTTTATTGTTTAGTCTTAGGTCCCTTTGTGCTGAGAGTTTATTTTCTTTTGTTTGAAATATAGGCAAATCAATCCTGTGAACTCATTTTTATTCATTTATAGAATGATTTTGTCCCTGTATTTTTATTTATAAAGTTAGTGCCATAAGGGCTGAAATGTCTCTTTTTCGGTGTTAAACTAATCATCTTGCTTGTGAAATGTGCAAACAGACAACGGAATGCAAAAAGTTTGGAAAAATTGTTTGACTTCTAAGTCTAGGAAAGTAATATGTGCGCCACACAGCAACGAGATGTTTGAAAAAACAAATCGTGTGTAACTAAAATATGGTGAGGTGGCCGAGAGGCTGAAGGCGCTCCCCTGCTAAGGGAGTATGCGGTCAAAAGCTGCATCGAGGGTTCGAATCCCTCCCTCACCGCCATTTTAGATTATGCATCCGTAGCTCAGCTGGATAGAGTACTCGGCTACGAACCGAGCGGTCGGAGGTTCGAATCCTCCCGGATGCACCATCTTTAACCCTATGAGAACATCTGATGGGGTGTTGTTTCGGTTTTAGCAACCAAACAAAGCAGTAACTAAGAAATTGATTTATAGAAGTAGAAGTTGATAAAGAAGTTTGAGAGAGCAGCACATCTTGCATTAAGTATGCATCCGTAGCTCAGCTGGATAGAGTACTCGGCTACGAACCGAGCGGTCGGAGGTTCGAATCCTCCCGGATGCACCATCTCTTAGCTAATAACTTAGCGATATCAATAATACCTTATTAATTTAATTCAATAATAGTTATTGTAACTATCGATTTACTATCGACCAAATTTTGCATCCGTAGCTCAGCTGGATAGAGTACTCGGCTACGAACCGAGCGGTCGGAGGTTCGAATCCTCCCGGATGCACCATCATTAAGAAACTCCTCATTCGAGGAGTTTTTTTTTGTCTAAAATTGCCATTCATAAAATTAACTAAATCATATTTTCGATAGCTCTTTGATTTATTCCCTCATAAACAACACATCTAGACAGCGACAATTTCTGTGATTTAGGCTAAAGTAATTGCCTTAATAAAATAAATTAACATCACAGGCGGGAGGTCGACTTGATCCCGGACGTATCGAAAGCGCTCTCATGGTTAGAGGCGCACCCAGAAACACTAAATGGCATTCAACGTGGTATAGAGCGTGAAACATTGCGTGTAACCCCAACAGGCGCAATTGCAGAGACCTTGCATCCAGAAGGGCTGGGAAAAGCTTTAACACATAAATGGATCACGACAGATTTTGCGGAGTCCTTACTCGAATTTATTACTCCTGTAGATAAAAGCATTAGCCATAATTTGGCTTTTTTGCGGGATTTGCACCGCTATACTGCTCGTCACCTTCAAAATGAAAGAATGTGGCCGTTGAGTATGCCGTGCTTTATTGAAAGTGAAGATAGAATCACTCTTGCGCAATATGGCTCTTCTAATGTAGGGCAGTTTAAAACACTGTACCGTGAGGGCCTTAAAAATCGTTATGGCGCTTTGATGCAGACGATAGCAGGGGTGCATTATAACTTCTCTTTGCCGATTGAATTTTGGCAAGCATGGGCTGGTATTGAAGATGCAGAAAGTGGCAAAGAAAAAATTTCTGAAGGCTATTTGCGCCTGATTAGAAATTACTACCGCTTTGGTTGGGCTATTCCTTATCTATTTGGCGCATCTCCGGCTATCTGCGGCTCTTTTTTGAAAGATAGAGATACTACACTATCATTTGATAAAACGGACTGTGGTACGTATTACTTGCCTTATGCGACATCATTACGCATGAGTGACTTGGGGTATACAAATAAATCACAAAGTGATTTAAATATCACATTCAATAAACTGGATGAATACGTCGAAAGCCTAAAAAAAGCCATCCATAAGCCTTCAGCTGAATTTGAAAAACTGGGTGTAAAAAAAGATGGCAAATATATTCAACTGAATACGAATGTGCTACAAATTGAAAATGAGCTCTACGCCCCAATACGGCCTAAACGCGTACCTAAAGGTAGTGAATCACCGTCTGATGCGTTGTTGCGCGGTGGTATTGAGTACATTGAAGTCCGTTCACTTGATATTAATCCATTTAGTGCAATTGGTGTTAATGAAACTCAAGCTCGTTTTGTTGATCTATTCTTAATCTGGTGTGTACTTGCTGATGCACCTGAAATGAATGCACAGGAATTAGACTGTTGTCGTCAAAACTGGAATCGTGTCATCCTCGAAGGCCGTAAACCAGGTCAAGTTATTGGTTTCGGTTGTGGCAGTGAAGTTAAGCCATTAGTTGAAGTCGGGCAGCAATTATTTAATGACTTGATTCGCGTGGCTGAAGTATTAGACACTTGTTGTGATGCCAAGTATCAAGAGGTTTGTCACCAATTTGTTGCTATGTTTAAAGACCCTACTCTCACATATTCAGCACTTGTTATGGATGAAATGCTAGAGAAAGGCATTGGTGGCTACGGGTTAGAATTAGCTGAAAAATATTTTGAACAGTTAGTGAATGAGCCGTATGAAGTGATAACTGAAGAGCAATTTGAGCAAGCACGATTAGCTTCAATAGAGAAGCAAGCAAAGATGGAACAAAATGAGAGCGAAAGCTTTGAGGACTATCTGCGCATTCATGCAGGGCGTTAAAAGAAATGGCCACTCTAGGTGGCCAAATAAAAAATCTCTTAGAGAATTAGGGATGATAACAAATTGCGCGTCTTTCAATAATTCAGACTATGTATTTTCAAAATAGTTTCATTTATTTTAGAAAATATTTTTTATTTTCGAGGAGGTCACGAAATGCCATTATTAGATAGCTTTACTGTCGATCATACTCGCATGTCAGCACCTGCTGTACGTGTGGCAAAGACCATGAAAACACCAAGTGGTGATACCATTACGGTTTTTGATTTGCGCTTTACTGTGCCCAATGAAGAAGCCATGACAGAAAAAGGAACGCATACTTTAGAGCACCTTTTTGCAGGCTTTATGCGTGATCACCTCAACGGTAATGGTGTTGAAATTATTGATATTTCACCAATGGGGTGTCGTACTGGTTTTTATATGAGCCTTATCGGTCAGCCAGATGAACAGCGTGTTGCTAAGGCATGGAAAGCTGCAATGGAAGATGTTTTGCAAGTGAAAGATCAAAACAAAATTCCCGAATTGAATGTGTACCAATGTGGTACATACAAAATGCACTCGCTAGAAGAAGCTCAGCAAATTGCACGTAATGTTATCGCGTCAGAAATTGGAATCAATAAGAACGATGAGTTAGCACTACCAGCAGAGAAACTTGAGCAGTTACACGTTTAGTTTTTTATGGCATATCCGCTATTAAAAAGAGCCAATGAAGGCTCTTTTTTTATATGAGAATTTACTGGCAAGTTTATAGTCAACTCAAAGATCAGGGACTTGAGAACTAAAAGTAAGTGGCGTGATCCTCACCTGCTTAACGATATTTTCACTCATCGTTAATACTTCGATAAGGTAATGGCCTACCACGATTTGCTCTTCAGGTTGTGGGATGTCACCGATAACCTCTAAAACCATCCCATTAACCGTTCTAGGGCCATCTATAGGGAGATTCCAGTCAAAAGCCTTATTCAGTTCACGAATATTTGCAGTGCCGTCCACAAGAACACTCCCATCACTTTGTGGCAAGACTTCCTCGGCTAAGGATGGCGACATAGAGGTTGTAAAGTCACCCACTATCTCTTCTAATATATCTTCTACAGTGATAAGGCCTTGAATTTCACCGTATTCATCAACAATGATCCCGAGTTTTTCTTTATTGTGCTGGAAATTAACTAACTGAACATTTAAAGGTGTACTGTTAGGAATAAAATAAATGTTATCAGCAGCTTTTATGAGGTTTTGCTTATTAAACTCACGTTTTTCCATCATAAGACGGTAGGCTTCACGGACACGTAAAATACCAATAGAGTCATCGAGTGAATCACGGTATAACACAATACGGCCATGAGGTGAGTGGGTGAGCTGCCGAATAATTGACTTCCAGTCATCATTGACATCAATGCCAACAATTTCATTCCTAGGCAGCATAATATCGCCGACAGTGACTTTGTCTAAATCTAAAATTGAAATCAACATATCTTGATTTCGGCGGCTAATTTTATGCTTTGATTCGTTAACAATAGTGCGTAACTCTTCCTTATTAACCGCATCAGTTCTTGCGGTTAGTGATTTCACGCCAATGCAACGTAACAGCAACGCTGAAATCGTATTAAATGCCCAAACAATGGGCATCATGACCACTTGTAATGGTTTTAAGAAATAACTACTTGGAAATGCGATTTTTTCAGGGTAGAGCGCAGCCAGCGTTTTGGGCATAACTTCAGCAAAAATGAGGATCACAAAGGTCAGGATCCCCGTCGATATCGCGACTCCTGCGTTACCATACAGCCTCATACCGATAATCGTCGCTAATGCAGAAGCGACGATATTAATTAAGTTGTTACCGATAAGGACGAGACTTAACAGCTTGTCTGGATGTTTAAGAAGTTTTTCAACACGGATCGCTGAGCGATTGCCTTGTTTTGCTAAATGTTTTAACCGATAACGGTTTAGCGTCATCATCCCTGTTTCTGATGCAGAAAAATAGGCTGACATAAAAATTAAAACAATCAATATGATGATTAGCGTACTCGTGGACACATCATCCAAAACAAGTTTCCTTATGCTGTGAAAAGAGTGACTTTATTTGTGTCAAAATACCATAAACTCCTGTATTAGACGGTTACCAAAAAAAGCCATGGTTAAAATGATTGACCCGCCAACATGGAAAAATAAGACGCGCTTACCTCGCCATCCTCCATGGAAATGGCCCCAAAGTAGAGTGATATAAACAAACCAGGCGATCACGGATAACACCGATTTATGGATATTTTCTTTATCAAAAATATTATCCATATAAATAAAGCCGGTACATAAGGTAAGAGTCAGCAAAATGACGCCAACTTGAGTGACGTGGAACATTTTACGTTCAATTACCATCATAGGTGGCATATCGGGACTAAATTTTAAGGTTTTGTTTTTTAGCTGATGGTCAATTAAAGCCACTTGTAACGCATATAAGGCGGCAATAAGAAGTGTTGCATAGCTCAATAAAGCGAGGCCAATATGAACAAAAAGTGGTACTCGTGCTTCGAGATGCGTAATAAACTCCCCAGGCATTAGCGTCGACAACATCAAGTTAATGATGGCAAAACTATAGACGATGGGCGTTAAGTACCAAGCTTTTCCCCAATAAGCGACAACAGTCATAATCACACACATGAGCAAGCTCACTGTTGAGCCTAAATTCAGCAGTGTGAGGTTTTGTCCTTCGGCTTCACTGAAAATCAAAAATTTCAATGTAATAGCGTGAGTTACTAACGCAATCACAGCAAGAAAAAGTGCAAGATAGCGGTAGAGTGGCTGCTTACGCACTTGGCCAGGGACGATCAGTAATAGACTGACCATGTATGTACAAACTGCTATGACTGCAAATACGGGCATAGTATAGTGTCGTTAATCGTTTTTAGTGGAAAGTTATTTCATAGTATAACTTGTACGAGTGTAGGCTCCAACTATTGGACGGGCCAATCACAATATATTCATTGCTGATAGCACTTCATGCGCCTACTGCTTGGTTCGTATTATTAAATTCAAGCCATAATAACCTGTATCATCTGTTTCAAACAGGGGGCAGCGAAAAAACTGTGGGCATGTTACAATGGGGCATTATTTTGCCGCGATTATTTTTAGTGTTGGTTTCCCTTCATCATAGTGAAGGCATTGATGCTTATAATTCAAGTTGTTAGATAATGACACTTGAAATTATCTGTATTAGCAACCAGATCAGGCTGACATCGGCCCATCAACAGAATTGAGCTAAGACATATGTTTGATAATTTAACTGACAGACTATCGCGCACGTTGCGCAATATCAGTGGGCGTGGCCGTCTAACTGATGAAAATATTAAAGAAACACTACGCGAAGTTCGCATGGCCTTACTGGAAGCTGACGTTGCTTTACCAGTTGTCCGTGAATTCATTCAAAAAGTTAAAGAAAATGCCGTTGGGCAAGATGTCAATAAAAGTCTAACACCTGGCCAAGAGTTCATTAAAATAGTTCAAAATGAACTGACTAGGGCGATGGGGGACGAAAACCACCAACTTAATTTGTCTGCACAACCCCCCGCGGTTGTTTTAATGGCGGGGTTGCAAGGTGCCGGTAAAACAACCAGCGTTGCAAAATTAGGTAAGCTATTAAAAGAAAAGCAAAAGAAAAAAGTATTAGTTGTCTCTGCTGACGTTTATCGCCCTGCAGCGATTAAACAACTAGAGACATTAGCTGAAAGCGTTGGAATTGACTTTTTCCCTTCAGAAGTACAAGAAAAACCCGCAGCAATTGTTCAAAAAGCATTAAAACATGCACAATTGCAATTCTACGATGTGTTGTTGGTGGATACCGCAGGTCGCTTGCATGTCGATGAAGCGATGATGGAGGAAATCCAAGAGGTTCACCGCATTATTAAGCCCGTTGAGACCTTATTCGTCGTTGATGCGATGACAGGGCAGGATGCGGCAAACACAGCGAAAGCATTTAACGAAGCCTTACCACTGACAGGGGTTGTGTTGACCAAGGTGGATGGTGATGCACGAGGCGGTGCGGCGCTTTCAATTCGTGCGATTACGGGGAAACCTATTAAGTTCTTAGGTGTTGGTGAAAAAACTGATGCCTTAGAACCATTCCATCCAGAGCGTGTAGCGTCTCGTATCCTTGGTATGGGGGATGTGATTTCTCTGATTGAAGAGATTGAGCATAAAGTTGACCGTGATGAAGCTGAAAAGCTTGCTAAAAAACTTAAAACGGGAGATGGCTTTGATTTAAACGACTTTTTAAGTCAATTAAAGCAAATGCGTAATATGGGCGGCATGGCGAGCATGATGAGCAAAATGCCAGGAATGTCTCAGTTACCGGATGCCGTTAAGTCCCAAATGGATGATAAAATCACCGTTCGTATGGAAGCGATGATTAATTCCATGACACGTAAAGAACGTGAAAAACCAGAAATTATTAAAGGTTCACGAAAACGTCGTATTGCGGCAGGTTCGGGAACTACCGTGCAAGAAGTTAATCGCCTCTTAAAACAATTTGATGACATGCAACGCATGATGAAGAAAATGAAAAAAGGCGGCCTAGCCAAGATGATGCGCGGCATGAAGGGTATGATGCCACCGGGCTTTCCGGGGCGTTAAGCAATAAAGCCTCAAACAAAACGCACTTTTGATTGATTTTTGCGTCAAAGTGAGTAAACTTTTCGGGCTTTTTATATGACAGCCGGACTCTATCCCTCGATGGAGTCTGGTTGTTTTGTTAACTAATGAGGATGTTATGGTAACAATTCGTTTATCTCGTGGCGGCGCTAAAAAACGTCCGTTCTACCAAATCGTTGTGACTGATAGCCGCAATGCGCGTGACGGTCGTTTCATTGAGCGTATCGGTTTCTTCAACCCGATCGCTGCAGGTCAAGCAGAAGAACTGCGTTTAGACCTAGACCGTGTTGAGCATTGGGTTGGCTTAGGCGCAACTATTTCTGACCGTGTTGCACAACTGGTCAAACAAGCTAAGAAAGCAGCTTAATCTGTCGCGGTGGTAACAATGAGCAAGCAAACTAAACTACAGCCACCTGAAAACCCAATAGTATTGGGGAAATTAGGTGCGGCATACGGTATTCGTGGTTGGCTCAAAGTTTTTTCGTCCACCGAACATGCTGAAAGTATTTTTGAGTATCAGCCTTGGTTTATCCAACGTTCAGGTCAATGGCAACACATTGAAATTGAAGATTGGAAACATCATAACAAGGATATCATCGTCAAGCTGAACGGGGTCGATGACCGCGATGCAGCAGCACTCTTGACTAATTTTGAAATTGCGGTTGATTCAACCCAACTTCCTGAGTTAGAAAACGAATACTACTGGAAAGACCTGATGGGCTGCCACGTAGTGACGTTACAAGGGTATGACCTTGGTACCGTCACTGACATGATGGAGACCGGTTCAAATGATGTACTGGTCATTAAGGCGAATTTAAAAGATGCATTTGGCATCAAGGAGCGGTTGGTTCCGTTTCTTGATGGGCAGGTTATCAAGAAAGTCGATCTCGATGCCAAACTTATTGAAGTGGATTGGGATCCTGGTTTTTAAATCTCCGGTTGAACGGTTTTGATGAGTGGGACAAAATCATGTGGATTGGTGTAATTAGCCTGTTTCCCGAAATGTTCCGCGCAATAACCGAGTACGGGGTAACTGGCCGGGCAGTGAAAAATGGCCTGCTAACATTTGAGTGCTGGAATCCGCGAGATTTTACTCACGATAGGCACAAGACTGTTGATGATCGCCCCTATGGTGGTGGTCCAGGCATGCTGATGATGGTGCAGCCGCTTAAGGATGCAATCAACGCAGCAAGAACTGAGGCTGGTGAGGGTGCAAAGGTTATTTATCTTTCACCGCAAGGGCGCAAACTCAGTCAAGACGGTGTTTGCGAGCTGGCAACCAATGAGAAGTTAATTCTTGTTTGTGGCCGCTATGAAGGCATTGATGAACGTATCATTCAAACCGAAGTTGACGAAGAATGGTCAATCGGTGATTACGTTCTCAGTGGTGGGGAACTTCCCGCGATGGTGTTGATTGACTCAGTTTCACGGTTTATACCCGGGGTACTTGGTCATCAAGCTTCTGCCCAAGAAGATTCTTTTGCAGATGGTTTGTTAGATTGTCCACACTATACCCGTCCTGAAGTGTTAGATGGCATGCAAGTTCCTGATGTTTTACTTTCAGGAAACCACGCTAAAATAGATAGCTGGCGCATGAAACAATCACTCGGCCGTACCTGGCTTAGAAGACCTGAGCTTCTGGAAAGCCTAGCTCTGACTGACGAGCAGAGGATGTTGCTGGCTGAATTCCAACGGGAATATCAGTCTGAGCAACAAATGAATCCAGACAATTAATTGTCTAAATATATCAGTTTACCTAGGGTAAGAGAGTTATTATGAGCAACATTATTAAACAAATCGAAGAAGAGCAAATGAAGCAGGACGTACCTTCATTCCGTCAGGGTGACACCGTGGAAGTTAAGGTATGGGTCGTAGAAGGCTCTAAAAAACGTCTGCAGGCATTCGAGGGCGTGGTTATCGCTATTCGTAACCGCGGTCTGCACTCTGCATTCACTGTTCGTAAAATTTCTAACGGCGAAGGTGTTGAGCGTGTATTCCAAACTCACTCTCCAGTCGTAGATAGCATTGCTGTTAAACGTCGTGGTGCTGTTCGCAGATCTAAACTGTACTACCTGCGTGAGCGTTCTGGTAAGGCAGCTCGTATCAAAGAGCGTCTGAACGCCAAGTAATACGCTTTCGCTACATCCGAAAGTTATGTTATAGAGAGGCCCGCTTTTGCGGGCCTTTTTATTCGCCACTATATTCTTCATATTTCAAATTGTAGCTGTGTTGGCTGCGTTCAGTCACACTAGTCACATCTATATTCGTCATATTTCAAGCTGTAGCTGTGTTGGCTTTGTTCAACCACACAGGTCACATACTGATGTATGCTCCCTGCGATGTCCTCACTTTGCCGCCTTGCTACAACTTGAACTATTTAGAATATAGCTGGTAACTCATACTTATCTGTAAATAAATATTTACAGATAAGTGATTTTCAACTCTAATTTAAATGGTGGAAATATCTATCTTTCTTTAATTTATTTAACTATCAATTAGATATGTTTGTGTAAATAAAAATATACATCAATAGAGATATTTTACATAAATGGATTGAATTGTTTACGATGCATGGTATGTTATTACTCATGCACTCAAACACAATACGTAAATAATAAACTAAGCAAATATAAGCTAATAAGTAGGTAAAAAATGATCATGCAAAAAGATGTACTCAACAACGTGAATATTCAAGACGAGCAGGTATTAATCACTCCTGAGAGTCTGAAAGAGAAATATCCGCTGAGTAACAGCAGCCTGCATGCCATTGCGACATCGCGCCAAGTGATTGCTGATATCATTCACCAACGTGACCCTCGCTTACTCGTGGTATGTGGTCCTTGCTCAATTCATGACGTGGATGCCGCTATTGAATATGGTGAGCGTCTAAAAGTATTAGCCGAAGAATTAAGTGATAGCTTATATATTGTGATGCGTGTCTATTTTGAAAAACCTCGTACAACAGTGGGTTGGAAAGGCTTGATTAGTGACCCATTTATGGATGGCTCTTTTGAAATGGAAAAAGGCCTACATATTGCTCGTGACTTATTAACTAATTTAGTGAATATGGGGCTACCATTAGCAACAGAAGCACTGGATCCTAACAATCCCCAATACTTAGGGGATCTATTCAGTTGGTCTGCAATTGGTGCAAGAACGACTGAGTCACAAACACACCGTGAAATGGCATCAGGCTTATCTATGCCAGTTGGTTTTAAAAATGGGACAGATGGAAGCTTATCTACAGCAATTAATGCATTAAAAGCTGCTGCCATGCCACACCGTTTTATGGGAATTAACCAATCTGGCCAAGTTTGTTTATTACATACTAAAGGTAATAGTAATGGCCATGTCATTTTACGTGGTGGAAAAACGCCAAATTACAATGCGGAAGATATCGCGGCTTGTGAAGCGGAAATGAAAAAAGCAGGTTTAGCGCCATCGCTTATGGTGGACTGTAGCCATGGAAACTCAAATAAAGATTACCGCCGTCAACCATTGGTTGTTGATTCTATTATTGAACAAATTATTAATGGTAATGAATCAATTACAGGTATTATGTTAGAAAGCCATATTAATGAAGGGAATCAAACATCTGAACAAGCCCGTGACGCAATGAAATACGGTGTGTCAGTGACAGATGCCTGCATTAACTGGCAAACGACGGAAACGGTATTGCGTAATTTACATCAGGCATTGCTACCTGTGCTTGAACAACGTGCGCAAAAATTGAGTAAAGTGAGCTGATCAAGGTATTGGTATGTCTGTTGAGTTAACCCATTTACGGGAACAAATTGATGAAGTTGATAAATCTTTACTCGATTTATTAGCAAAAAGGCTGCAACTGGTTGCTGAAGTTGGTGAAGTGAAAAGCTTACACGGCTTACCGATTTATGTGCCTGAACGAGAAACAAGCATGTTGGCAGCACGCCGTGCCGAAGCTGAGCGTATGGGGATCCCGCCTGATCTGATTGAAGATATTCTTAGACGGATCATGCGTGAATCTTATGCACGTGAAAATGATAAAGGGTTCAAAACACTGAACCCATCAGCAGGACCAATTGTGATTGTCGGTGGTGATGGGAAAATGGGACGGCTATTTCATCGTCTCCTTAACTTATCAGGCTACCAAGTTAAAACCTTGAACGAAGGTGATTGGCCGCAAGTAGAGTCTATAGTTGCTGGTGCTAGCATCGTGATGATTAGTGTACCAATACATTTAACGGTGCAAGTCATTAACCAGCTGCCGAAACTGGATAAAAGCACGGTCTTGATGGATATTGCATCGATTAAGCAACAGCCATTAGAAGCGATGTTAGCAGCCCATGATGGGCCAGTACTTGGGCTTCACCCGATGTTTGGCCCTGATATTGGTAGTGTTGCAAAGCAAGTATTTGCTTACTGTAATGGCCGTAGCTCAGAGGCTTATCAGTGGTTCCTTGAACAGTTATTGGTTTGGGGAGCTCGCTTGAAAGAAATATCAGCCGAAGAGCATGATAAAAACATGAGCTTTATTCAGGCATTACGCCATTTTACAACATTTACTTACGGGCGAAACCTTGCTGAGGAAAATATCGATTTACAGCAATTACTTGATTTATCATCGCCTATATACCGTTTAGAGCTTGCGATGGTTGGGCGGTTATTTGCCCAAGACCCTCAGCTATATGCAGACATTATTATGTCTTCAAATGAAAATGTTGAATTGATACGTCGATATCACCAGTTGTTAGGTGATTCAATCGCACTACTAGAGAACAAAGATAAAACAGAATTTATTCGCCAATTTAATCAAGTTAGCCAGTGGTTCGGCGAAGATGCCCATCATTTTATGAAAGAAAGTCAATCATTATTGCAACGAGCAAATGATAATCGGAAATAATCATCCCCCGCTCTCTATCGTATTTTATAGCGGTAGGGGGCTTTAATTTTTGTTAATTTATTATTATCTTCCATAGCCTCCTGTTTTAGCTAATCTTTCCGTATATATTTATTTAAAATAAGCAATTGTACTTATCTATATAATTTCTATCGAATAATATGCCACTCAGTCAAAAATTAAATTTATTCACTATTTAATTCTAAATTAATCGATTTATAAAATTAATATTTATGAATCGATCGATTTATATGATAAAGATTTCATCTATTTTACCGATAACACTACTCATTAAATGATGGTTAGCGTGGTAAATATATGTTTTTTAAAAATCTTAAAATCAGTATGAAGTTAACGGTAGCATTTGGTAGTTTTGTTGCGCTTATTATCTTAAGTTCAATATTTTCTTTAGCGAATATGAACCGAGCTAATGATGGCATGAAACAAGTGTTGTATGAAAGTTATCCTATCGCCTCTACCGCAGGGCAAATGATGGATAACTTCTATTCTTTTATAGGGATCCAAGAGCTAATTTTACTGGATGATCGTGGTAGTGATAAACGCAGAGAAGAATTGGCTAAAATTACATTAAAAATTAATGAATTGATGGAAAACTTAGAAAATAACGTTACAGATGATCGCTCTAAAGAAGTCTTGGCTGATTTGCGTGTTATTCGCCAACAGTTTCATTCATCAATTACTCGCATCAATACCTTTTTATCAGAGAATAATCGCCAGGCTGCTATTGACGAAATGATGACGAAAACGTCGAGTATTCAGCGTGATTATCGAGAACAAATTCAAACGTTAATGGCAATTCAAGATTTGCAGATGCAAGAGATTGGCCGGAAAGTTAATGCAGACTATGAAAGTAATAAAATATTACTGGCAGTGCTATCGATCTTGAGTATTGGCGTGGGCTGCGTAATGGGGTGGTATATTACGACAATAATTACCAGGCCATTGGAAAATGCAGTTAATTTCGCTCAGTCAATTGCAAATGGGGATTTGACTAAAGATATTCAGGTTACTTCAAAAGATGAAACGGGTGTGTTGCTAAATGCACTGAATGCGATGAAAGAACACTTACTGGAAATCGTCCAAGAGGTTCAGCAAGGTTCTGAAAGTATTTCGGCAGCAGCAGGGCAAATTGTTGCGGGGAACCAAAACCTGGCCGCGCGTACTGAAGAGCAAGCCGCATCAGTTGAAGAAACAGCCAGTTCAATGGAACAAATCACGTCAACGGTTCAAAACACGACTGAACACACTCATGAAGCAAGTATGCTTGCAGACCAAACTGCGATTATTGTACAAAACAATGGTGATATGATGAGCCAAGTTACGAATAAAATGCGTGCAATTAATGGCTCATCATCACAGATGACAGAAATTATTAATCTCATCGACTCCATTGCATTCCAAACTAATATTTTAGCATTGAATGCATCGGTGGAAGCGGCAAGAGCGGGTGAGCATGGGCGAGGCTTCGCTGTTGTTGCTGGAGAAGTAAGGTTGCTAGCACAGAAAAGTGCTGCTTCCGCGAGTGATATTCGTGGGTTGATTGAAAATTCATCGTCCCAAACACAAGAAGGCATGGAACTTGTCGAAAAAGCAACGCAACAAATACATGGCATGGTTGATAGTGTAAAAGAGATGAATGCGTTATTACGTGAAATTGGGCAAGCTAGCCGTGAGCAAAGCGATGGTATTTCTCAAATTAATAGTGCGGTCGGGCAGCTTGATTTAACCACACAACAAAATGCGAGTTTAGTTGAAGAATCTGTTGTCGCAGCGGACTCATTAAATGAACAGGCGTACCATTTGAAGGAGCTAGTCAATTATTTCAGAGTGAAATCGTCGAATCACCAACCTGAAGTGAGAGTATAGTTTCAGTTTAATAGGCTGCACTGAAAAATGCAGCCTAACTATATCTTATTAAGGTGTAATTTTTTCAGGTTCAACAGGAACCACATTTTCGGATGGGTAGCAGCCTAATATTTTAATTGACCTAGTAATTGTTGAAAGTTCTCTTAAAGCTTGTTGCATATTATCTGAACGCAAGTTTGCATGAACATCGACATAAAACATCTCTTCCCAGGGTTTTCCATTAATTGGGCGTGATTCTAACTTGCTCATAATTATCTTATTATTTTTCAAAATAACTAATGCATCAACTAAAGCACCAGCTTGTTGGCCAGTGGTCAGAAGCAGTGTTGTTTTTGCAGGAACTTGTTCTGTGACTTCAATTGGTTGTGGTGCAACAACAATAAAGCGAGTCATATTAATTTGCTGATTAGCAAGGTTATGCTCTATTACACTTAAATCGTATAATGCGCCACCGGCTTCACTTCCAAGAGCTGCGACACTCGGTGAGTTTTGATCGGCAACCATTTGCATTGCGGTTGATGTGCTATCACAATATTTTATTTCCCAGTGTGGGAATTGCGCTAAGTACTGGCTACATTGCTGGAAAGGCTGTGGGTGGCTATAAACGGTTTTGATCTGGCTGAGATCGGTATTTCCTGTCGTTAAGAGGCAATGATTAATTGGGAGTCGAATCTCTCCGACGATTGATAATGACGTATTTTGCAGTAAATCGTAAACATCGTTAATTGCACCTGAACTGGTATTTTCTATTGGCAAAATACCGTATTCTGCTTGCCCATTTTCAACTAATGAAAAAATATCTTGGAATTTGTGGCAACTGCATTCAACCAACTGGTCAAAATGACGGGCTGAGTACTGGCGTGCAGCAATGTGTGAATAAGAGCCTTTCGGCCCTAAAAATGCGAAACGGGCAGTGTCACTAGGGGTTAAATTTAAATGCTTTTGTAAAATCGCCTGTTGTGTAAGAACAGAGTCCTCAATAATCATTTGAAATAAACGAGTAATATAAAAACCATCAAGTCCTAGAGGTTTGCCTTTGTTAATTAAAACATCCAAAAGCTGGCGTTCACGGTCTTTATCGCGAATCGGGCGGCTATCATCAATTTTTGTTTCAGCAACTTCAACAGCATAACCACGGCGCTTTGCTAAAAGATTGAGTAACTCACTATCTAGTTGGCTTATTTTTTCTCTTACTTTCAATAAATTAGTGCTGTTTTCCATTCTGCCCACCCCTGTTAATATTATGATATAAAAAAAGCCCCCTAGAGGGGGCTTTTTAATTTTGTCTTCTTTTCTTTCTCGAACGACAAAAGCCCCTAATTAGGCGTTGCTAAAGAAGAAAAAGAAAACAAAATTAAGATTCATATGGATACCTTTCGTCAGATTCAATTTAAATAAACCCGATACTCACTCAGAAGTCAATAGATAAGGATCAGAAACATAAAAAACGCGCCCATAGTGAGCGCGTTTATAAGGTTCAAGATTAGTTGATAGATAATATAAAATTATAACGTAACAGTATTATTCGCTTCTTTTACACTATTATAGGCTCTTCTTGATTCTCCTTTATGTTGCACTTTATTGAGTTGTCTTTCGAGTTTGTTAATTAGTTCATTAATTGCAACGTACATATCTTCATGCTTGGCACTTGCGACCAATTTTCCTGTCGCTGTTTTTATGTTGGCATCAACCATAAAACCTTGTGGCTCTTTTGATAATACAACATGGGTATTTATCAGAGATACTTGCCACTTGTCGAGTTTTGTTAGACGGCTCTCAATGTGCTCACGAATCGCTGGGGTAATGTCCATTTGCTTGCTAGTAATGTTCACTATCATATAGTTACCTCTCATTGTTTCCGTCTTTGTTGAGTTCAGAATACCTGTTCTTGCTAAGAAAAAATTGATGTAGATCACATCTCATTCAGGGGAAGAGTTGCACCCATCCGAAGTGTGATTTCACGTAAAAAAGGGGCGAAAAAGCATTGCCAAGATGAATGGTTTAAGGGAAACTGATTGGGTTGGCTAACGGAACGGTTATTGGCCTGAGTTTTTTTTGGGTTAAAATTAGTAACTTAAATGAGCAAGCAACTAAATCACTGCTAACAAAGAAAAACAGCAGCCATGGCTGCTGTTTTAGATCTTACGATGGTATTATTGTGGGTTTACAGCAATAATACTCGCAACTTTATTCGCTTCTTGGTTTAGCCCCATCTCATTATAAGCAATTTCCATGTATGCTAAGGCATTACGTGTTGCTTCTGTGTCTGGGTAGTCTTTTAGCATTTGTTGAACACGATTAACAACCGCGACATAAGCACCGCGTTTGTTGTAGTATTCGACAACAGAAAGGTCGAATTTCGCTAAGCGGTCTTTTAAGAAGACTAACCGCTTACTCGCATCATTGGAGTATAGGCTGTTAGGGTAGTAGCGCACTAGCTGACTGAAATCTTTGAATGCAACTCGTGCATGCTGTGGGTCTCTGTCTGAGCGGTCGATACCAAAAAGGCCTTGCAATAAGCTATCATCCAGAGCCATTGCGGTTAAGCCTCGCATATAGAGGACATAATCAATATTTGGATGAGTTGGATTCAAACGCATGAAACGGTCAATCGCGGCTATCGCCATTGGCAGCTCTGCTGATTTATAATATGCATAAATCAGGTCTAATTGAACCTGTTGAGCATATGGACCAAATGGATAACGGTTATCAAGAGCTTCAAATTGTTTAATCGCTGCTTTAAAATTGCCGTCCTGTAACTTTTGCTGACCCGTTGCATATATTTCAGCAGGGGAGCTATCAGGGCTGACTTCAGGAGTGCTGGAACAGCCGACTAAAATCAGGCTCAACGTGGCTGCAGCCACCAGATTTTTCATACGTATCATCACGTGTAGGTTATCCTCTGAGTGTTTCGAGGGAGTCTATCCATAAGGCTCCCGGCAAAATTCGAGTTACAATAGCATATATTTTAAATGAAACGGCGCTGCCGTCAAAATACAAACACCAAAAAGTAGATTAATTTATGGCTCAACAAGTACAACTTAGTGCAACTATCGCTGAATCACAGCTTGGTCAACGTTTAGATCAGGCTTTGGCCGAATTGTTCCCTGATTATTCACGTTCTCGCATAAAAGAATGGATTTTAGCTGATAGAGTGCAGGTTAATGGCAAAGTTATCAATAAGCCAAAAGAAAAAGTTTTCGGCAGTGAACAAATTTTAATCGATGCCCTCATTGAAGAAGATAATCGCTGGGAACCACAAGATATCCCACTTAATGTGATTTATGAAGATGAAGATATCCTAATTATTAATAAACCACGTGATTTAGTTGTTCACCCTGGTGCAGGGAACCCTGATGGCACAATTTTGAATGCGTTGTTATATCGCTATCCTGAAATTGCAGATGTGCCAAGAGCCGGTATTGTTCATCGTTTAGATAAAGACACCACTGGCTTAATGGTTGTAGCAAAAACAGTTCCTGCTCAAACCCACCTTGTTGAAGCATTGCAACGTAGAGAAATTACGCGTGAATATGAAGCGGTTGCGGTAGGCCGTATGACAGCGGGTGGCATGGTAGAAGAGCCTATTTCACGTCATCCTACCAAAAGAACGCATATGGCTGTTCATCCAATGGGGAAACCTGCGGTAACGCATTATCGAATAATGGAGCACTTTAGAGCCCATACTCGGTTACGTTTACGTCTGGAAACGGGGAGAACCCACCAAATCCGTGTTCATATGGCCCACATCAATCATCCATTAATTGGTGACCCTTTATACGGTGGCCGTCCGCGTCCATTAAAAGGGGCGACAGAAGAATTTCTGGAAGTGATGCGTAATTTTGATAGGCAAGCACTGCACGCCACCATGTTACGCTTATATCACCCAATTTCAGGTATTCAAATGGAGTGGCATGCACCGTTACCTGATGATATGGTTAAGCTTATTGAAGCTCTAAAAGCAGATACTGAACTGCATAAAGACGATATGGACTGGTAATGAATACATTGATTTTCCCTGATTGGCCACAACCTAACAATATAGCTAGCTGTAGTACAACGCGTGCTGGTGGAGTGAGCCTGCCACCTTTCGATAGCTTGAATTTAGGTGATCATGTTGGGGATATCCCCAATGCCGTCAGTGAAAATCGTCAGCGTCTTGAAAAACTTGCTCAGTTACCGCAACAGCCTGTTTGGCTTGATCAAGTTCATGGGACGGATGTACTCAATCTTGTTGGTAAGAAAGTTCACAATAGGCAAGCAGATGCCGTGTATAGCAATCAGGTAGGGCAAGTTTGCGCTATTATGACAGCGGATTGCTTGCCTGTGTTATTGACTAACCAAGCAGGAACGGAAGTGGCAGCAGCCCACGCAGGCTGGCGTGGGCTATGTCATGGGGTTCTTGAAAATACAGTTGCTCAATTTATTAGTCCTGCAAATGAAATTATTGCTTGGCTTGGTCCCGCTATTGGTGCTGAGAAATTTGAAGTCGGTCAGGAAGTCAAAGCGGCTTTTGTTAATCAATCATCTGATTTAGCCTCTGCTTTTATTCCTTATAATGATAAATATCTGGCTGATATTTATTTATTAGCACGTAAAAAACTACAGGCTGCTGGCGTAACGAAGGTCTATGGTGGTGATTTTTGTACCGTAACAGACAAAAACAGATTTTTTTCCTATCGAAGAGAAGGAAAGACCGGTAGGATGGCTTCGTTGATATGGATAAATACCTAGTTTTGGTTTTTTATTCTAAATTAACGAATATAACAAAAATAATTCCTTGCAAAACTTGAATATTTAAAAACTGACCTCATCTAGTATCCAGTAGCAAATTTAATCTCATTTATTGGAGGTGTTATGCGTCTGGACCGTTTAACGAATAAATTCCAGCAAGCTCTCGCTGACGCCCAATCACTAGCCCTTGGGCGCGAAAACCAGTTTATCGAACCTATTCATCTATTAAGCGCCCTTTTTAATCAAGAGGGTGGCACCGTTCGTCCATTGCTGACGACGTTAGACGTGAATGCCGTACAATTTCAGCAAAAAGTCGAAGATGCATTAGGGCGTTTACCTCAAGTGCAAGGTGTAGCAGGCGATGTTCAACCATCAAGTGACTTAATACGTCATTTGAATTTATGTGATCAGTTGGCACAAAAGCACGGAGATGAATTTATCTCCTCAGAATTATTTCTTGTCGCTGCTTTAGAAGCCAATACGACATTAGCAGATATGCTCAAAGCTGCTGGTGTTAATAAAGATAATTTAAAAAAGGCAATAGAACAGATGCGTGGTGGAGAAAAAGTGAATGACCAAAGCGCTGAAGACCAGCGCCAAGCCTTGAAAAAATACACTGTTGATTTAACCGAACGTGCAGAGCAAGGCAAATTAGACCCAGTGATTGGTCGAGATGAAGAAATTCGTCGGACCATTCAAGTACTGCAACGCCGTACTAAAAATAACCCAGTGCTGATTGGTCAGCCAGGTGTTGGTAAAACAGCCATTGTTGAAGGGTTAGCACAACGTATTGTAAATGGTGAAATACCTGAAGGGTTAAAAAATAAGCGCGTACTATCCCTAGATATGGGGGCGCTGATTGCAGGTGCGAAATATCGTGGTGAGTTTGAAGAGCGTTTGAAAGCGGTTCTAAATGACCTTGCTAAACAGGAAGGTAACGTCATTCTGTTTATTGATGAGTTACACACCATGGTTGGTGCAGGTAAAGCCGATGGTGCGATGGATGCGGGTAACATGTTAAAACCGGCTCTAGCTCGCGGTGAATTACATTGTGTTGGTGCAACCACATTAGATGAATATCGCCAATACATAGAAAAAGACCCAGCTTTAGAGCGTCGTTTCCAGAAAGTGTATGTGGCAGAGCCATCGGTTGAAGACACAATTGCCATTTTACGTGGTTTAAAAGAGCGGTATGAATTGCATCATCACGTACAGATAACAGACCCAGCGATTGTGGCGGCAGCAACGTTATCGCATCGGTATATTACTGACCGTATGTTACCTGATAAAGCAATTGACTTGATTGATGAAGCGGGTGCGAGTTTACGTATGCAAATGGATTCGAAACCTGAATCCTTAGATAGGCTGGAACGTCGTATTATTCAGCTCAAACTCGAACAGCAAGCATTGAAAAAAGAATCGGATGACGCGAGTAAAAAACGTCTTGAAATGTTAGAAGAAGAGC
The DNA here is from genome assembly GCF_023205015.1 of Providencia rettgeri. Taxonomy (NCBI): domain Bacteria; kingdom Pseudomonadati; phylum Pseudomonadota; class Gammaproteobacteria; order Enterobacterales; family Morganellaceae; genus Providencia; species Providencia rettgeri. The sequence goes on from NZ_CP096258.1 coordinate 1,182,830, forward strand.
TCGCTGAAAAAGAGCGTGAGTATTCTGCGTTAGAAGAAGAATGGAAAGCTGAAAAAGCATCATTAACGGGTACTCAGCATATTAAAGCTGAACTTGAAAATACACGTATAGAGATGGAAAAAGCACGCCGTATGGGTGATTTGGCAAAAATGTCCGAATTGCAATACGGTAAAATTCCAGAATTGGAAAAACAGCTGGAAGCAGCAACGAAAGCTGAAGGTAAAAGCATGAAACTGTTACGTAACAAAGTAACAGATGTCGAAATTGCTGAAATCTTAGCGCGTTGGACTGGTATCCCAGTATCTCGAATGCTAGAAAGCGAAAGAGAAAAACTGTTACGCATGGAACAGCAACTCCATCAGCGTGTTATTGGGCAAGACGAAGCGGTCGTTGCCGTATCGAATGCAATTCGTCGTAGCCGTGCAGGGTTATCTGACCCAAATCGCCCAATTGGCTCGTTTATGTTCTTAGGGCCAACTGGGGTAGGTAAAACTGAGTTGTGTAAAGCGTTAGCAAACTTCATGTTTGATAGCGATGATGCAATGGTTCGTATCGACATGTCTGAATTTATGGAAAAACATGCGGTATCACGCTTAGTGGGCGCACCTCCAGGTTATGTCGGTTATGAAGAAGGTGGGTATTTAACCGAAGCTATTCGACGTCGTCCATATTCCGTCATTTTATTGGATGAAGTTGAGAAAGCACACCCTGATGTTTTCAACATTTTATTACAAGTGCTTGATGATGGACGTTTAACAGATGGGCAAGGTAGAACGGTAGACTTCCGTAACACGGTGATCATTATGACATCTAACTTGGGTTCTGACTTAATCCAAGAAAGGTTTGGCATGATTGGTTATTCAGAAATGAAAGATATGGTCATGGAAGTGGTATCCCATAGTTTCAGGCCTGAATTTATTAACCGTATCGATGAAGTCGTCGTGTTCCATCCATTAGGTAAAGAGCAAATTACGAATATTGCCAATATTCAACTGGCTCGTTTATACAAACGTCTTGAAGAGCACGGTTATGAAGTCAGTGCGACACCTGCTGCACTGGAGAAAATTGGGGAGGCTGGTTTTGACCCAATCTTTGGAGCAAGGCCATTGAAACGTGCAATTCAGCAGGAAATTGAAAACCCTCTGGCACAAGAAATCCTGTCAGGTAGGTTATTGCCAGGTAAACCAGTCATTTTAGATGTAGAAAATGACGAAATCATTGCTAAACAGTAATTGATATTATTGTAGAATTAAAAGGTGGCTATCATTAGCCACCTTTTTTATATCAAATTACGTATAAAACCGCTTTTTTTGGTTGCGAGTTAGCCGTAAAGTATAAAATATAGTCACTTGAGGGTTTTTTTCAAAAAAACACTTGCTAGATTTTTCTGACTCCCTATAATGCGCCACCACTGACCGGGAACAAGACAACGCAAAGCGCGATGAACACTGAAACGGCAGCGAGAGATTCTGAAAAGAAAAAGCAAAAAATTGCTTGACTCTCACGGAGGAAAACGTAATATACGCCTCCTCGCGACAACGACCTCGAAGTCGAAAATCGAAAGATTCAGTCGCAACGCTCTTTAACAATTTATCAGACAATCTGTGTGGGCACTCACAGGACACTATCAAAAAAATATTTGATTTTAAGTCTTGAAGAGTGACTAACACGTTAATTCATATATATGAAATAAGGTAGTAACGCTTATTTTGGAAGGATAACGCGAAGGCAAGCAGAGATAACCCGAGGCAGTACTTAGGTACGGCGAGGGGAAGCGATGCGAAGCCGACAAAGTTAGCCGAACAAAAGAACGTTACGGTCAGTAAGACATTCTTTGAGCATCAGACTACTTTTAATTGAAGAGTTTGATCATGGCTCAGATTGAACGCTGGCGGCAGGCCTAACACATGCAAGTCGAGCGGTAACAGGGGAAGCTTGCTTCTCGCTGACGAGCGGCGGACGGGTGAGTAATGTATGGGGATCTGCCCGATAGAGGGGGATAACCACTGGAAACGGTGGCTAATACCGCATAATCTCTTAGGAGCAAAGCAGGGGAACTTCGGTCCTTGCGCTATCGGATGAACCCATATGGGATTAGCTAGTAGGTGGGGTAATGGCTCACCTAGGCGACGATCCCTAGCTGGTCTGAGAGGATGATCAGCCACACTGGGACTGAGACACGGCCCAGACTCCTACGGGAGGCAGCAGTGGGGAATATTGCACAATGGGCGCAAGCCTGATGCAGCCATGCCGCGTGTATGAAGAAGGCCCTAGGGTTGTAAAGTACTTTCAGTCGGGAGGAAGGCGTTGTTGCTAATATCAACAACGATTGACGTTACCGACAGAAGAAGCACCGGCTAACTCCGTGCCAGCAGCCGCGGTAATACGGAGGGTGCAAGCGTTAATCGGAATTACTGGGCGTAAAGCGCACGCAGGCGGTTGATTAAGTTAGATGTGAAATCCCCGGGCTTAACCTGGGAATGGCATCTAAGACTGGTCAGCTAGAGTCTTGTAGAGGGGGGTAGAATTCCATGTGTAGCGGTGAAATGCGTAGAGATGTGGAGGAATACCGGTGGCGAAGGCGGCCCCCTGGACAAAGACTGACGCTCAGGTGCGAAAGCGTGGGGAGCAAACAGGATTAGATACCCTGGTAGTCCACGCTGTAAACGATGTCGATTTGAAGGTTGTTCCCTTGAGGAGTGGCTTTCGGAGCTAACGCGTTAAATCGACCGCCTGGGGAGTACGGCCGCAAGGTTAAAACTCAAATGAATTGACGGGGGCCCGCACAAGCGGTGGAGCATGTGGTTTAATTCGATGCAACGCGAAGAACCTTACCTACTCTTGACATCCAGAGAACTTAGCAGAGATGCTTTGGTGCCTTCGGGAACTCTGAGACAGGTGCTGCATGGCTGTCGTCAGCTCGTGTTGTGAAATGTTGGGTTAAGTCCCGCAACGAGCGCAACCCTTATCCTTTGTTGCCAGCGATTCGGTCGGGAACTCAAAGGAGACTGCCGGTGATAAACCGGAGGAAGGTGGGGATGACGTCAAGTCATCATGGCCCTTACGAGTAGGGCTACACACGTGCTACAATGGCGTATACAAAGAGAAGCGACCTCGCGAGAGCAAGCGGAACTCATAAAGTACGTCGTAGTCCGGATTGGAGTCTGCAACTCGACTCCATGAAGTCGGAATCGCTAGTAATCGTAGATCAGAATGCTACGGTGAATACGTTCCCGGGCCTTGTACACACCGCCCGTCACACCATGGGAGTGGGTTGCAAAAGAAGTAGGTAGCTTAACCTTCGGGAGGGCGCTTACCACTTTGTGATTCATGACTGGGGTGAAGTCGTAACAAGGTAACCGTAGGGGAACCTGCGGTTGGATCACCTCCTTACCATTGAAGTGTTTTTGTGAAGTGCTCACACAGATTGTCTGATGAAATAGAGTAGCGGTATCGATAGGCTTGTAGCTCAGGTGGTTAGAGCGCACCCCTGATAAGGGTGAGGTCGGTGGTTCAAGTCCACTCAGGCCTACCACTTTTCTCTTATGCTGCGTTATGGCTCAGCTCGTTTACCCAAAAGTAAACGTCGCTAATCCACGCCTTGCCTAAGAAAAAAGACCTCGAATAAGAAAGTCTTATAAAGAGATTCATCGATACCAAAAATACCTTTATGGGGCTATAGCTCAGCTGGGAGAGCGCCTGCCTTGCACGCAGGAGGTCAGCGGTTCGATCCCGCTTAGCTCCACCATAAATTTTTCTGATTATTCAGAATAGATTAGTCAACTAGTCTATTGCGAATAATTATGCTCTTTAACAATCTGGAACAAGCTGAAAATTGAAAACAACGCACATTGTTTATCGCTTAAACAATGTGAGAGTCTCTCAAAATTTCAGACCTGAAATTTTCGGTCACTTTAGCGAGTGGCATGAGCGAGCACTGCCCAACAAAGAAGGAATGCACGCACAGCCATGACAGTAAGGTGAACGTTGAAACAATTTCGGGTTGTGAGGTTAAGCGACTAAGCGTACACGGTGGATGCCTAGGCAATCAGAGGCGATGAAGGACGTGCTAATCTGCGATAAGCGTCGGTAAGGTGATATGAACCGTTACAACCGACGATTTCCGAATGGGGAAACCCAGTGCAATTCGTTGCACTATCGTTTGATGAATACATAGTCAAACGAAGCGAACCGGGGGAACTGAAACATCTCAGTACCCCGAGGAAAAGAAATCAACCGAGATTCCCCTAGTAGCGGCGAGCGAACGGGGAGCAGCCCAGAGTCTTAATCAGCATTAGCATCAGGAGAACGGTCTGGAAAGTCCGGCAGTAAAGGGTGATAGCCCCGTATCCGAAGGTGTTAGTGTTGTGAACTCGACGAGTAGGGCGGGACACGTGTTATCCTGTCTGAATATGGGGGGACCATCCTCCAAGGCTAAATACTCCTGATTGACCGATAGTGAACCAGTACCGTGAGGGAAAGGCGAAAAGAACCCCGGCGAGGGGAGTGAAATAGAACCTGAAACCGTGTACGTACAAGCAGTGGGAGCCCCACCACCAAAGCATTTTCTGGTGTTGAGGACAACTTTGAAGTGACATTCAACACGCGTTGGCGGAGCGCTTTTTGCGACGCCCAACACACAAAACAAGCAGTGAATGTGCTTTGGGGTGGGGTGACTGCGTACCTTTTGTATAATGGGTCAGCGACTTATATTCTGTAGCAAGGTTAACCGTATAGGGGAGCCGTAGGGAAACCGAGTCTTAACTGGGCGAATGAGTTGCAGGGTATAGACCCGAAACCCGGTGATCTAGCCATGGGCAGGTTGAAGGTTGGGTAACACTAACTGGAGGACCGAACCGACTAATGTTGAAAAATTAGCGGATGACTTGTGGCTGGGGGTGAAAGGCCAATCAAACCGGGAGATAGCTGGTTCTCCCCGAAAGCTATTTAGGTAGCGCCTCGTGAACTCATCTTCGGGGGTAGAGCACTGTTTCGACTAGGGGGTCATCCCGACTTACCAACTCGATGCAAACTACGAATACCGAAGAATGTTATCACGGGAGACACACGGCGGGTGCTAACGTTCGTCGTGAAGAGGGAAACAACCCAGACCGCCAGCTAAGGTCCCAAAGTCATAGTTAAGTGGGAAACGAAGTGGGAAGGCTCAGACAGCCAGGATGTTGGCTTAGAAGCAGCCATCATTTAAAGAAAGCGTAATAGCTCACTGGTCGAGTCGGCCTGCGCGGAAGATGTAACGGGGCTAAACTATGCACCGAAGCTGCGGCAGCGATATGTAAATATTGTTGGGTAGGGGAGCGTTCTGTAAGCCTGTGAAGGTGTACTGTGAGGTATGCTGGAGGTATCAGAAGTGCGAATGCTGACATAAGTAACGATAATGCGGGTGAAAAACCCGCACGCCGGAAGACCAAGGGTTCCTGTCCAACGTTAATCGGGGCAGGGTGAGTCGACCCCTAAGGCGAGGCAGAAATGCGTAGTCGATGGGAAACGGGTTAATATTCCCGTACTGGTGATAATTGCGATGGGGGGACGGAGAAGGCTAGGCTATCCGGGCGACGGTTGTCCCGGTTTAAGAATGTAGGCAGGTGAATTAGGCAAATCCGGTTCACTACATGCTGAGGTTCGATGACGAGTCACTACGGTGATGAAGTAGCTCATGCCCCGCTTCCAGGAAAAGCCTCTAAGCTCTAGATTATCATTAATCGTACCCCAAACCGACACAGGTGGTCAGGTAGAGAATACTCAGGCGCTTGAGAGAACTCGGGTGAAGGAACTAGGCAAAATGGTGCCGTAACTTCGGGAGAAGGCACGCTGGCGCTAGGTGAAGTCCCTCGCGGATGGAGCTGAAGCCAGTCGCAGATACCAGCTGGCTGCAACTGTTTATTAAAAACACAGCACTGTGCAAACACGAAAGTGGACGTATACGGTGTGACGCCTGCCCGGTGCTGGAAGGTTAATTGATGGGGTTATCCGTAAGGAGAAGCTCTTGATCGAAGCCCCAGTAAACGGCGGCCGTAACTATAACGGTCCTAAGGTAGCGAAATTCCTTGTCGGGTAAGTTCCGACCTGCACGAATGGCGTAATGATGGCCAGGCTGTCTCCACCCGAGACTCAGTGAAATTGAACTCGCTGTGAAGATGCAGTGTACCCGCGGCAAGACGGAAAGACCCCGTGAACCTTTACTATAGCTTGACACTGAACATTGAGCCTTGATGTGTAGGATAGGTGGGAGGCTTCGAAGCGTGGACGCCAGTCTGCGTGGAGCCAACCTTGAAATACCACCCTTTAATGTTTGATGTTCTAACGTTGCCCCGTTATCCGGGGTGCGGACAGTGTCTGGTGGGTAGTTTGACTGGGGCGGTCTCCTCCCAAAGAGTAACGGAGGAGCACGAAGGTTGGCTAAGCATGGTCGGACATCATGCGGTTAGTGCAAAGGCATAAGCCAGCTTGACTGCGAGAGTGACGGCTCGAGCAGGTACGAAAGTAGGTCTTAGTGATCCGGTGGTTCTGAATGGAAGGGCCATCGCTCAACGGATAAAAGGTACTCCGGGGATAACAGGCTGATACCGCCCAAGAGTTCATATCGACGGCGGTGTTTGGCACCTCGATGTCGGCTCATCACATCCTGGGGCTGAAGTAGGTCCCAAGGGTACGGCTGTTCGCCGTTTAAAGTGGTACGCGAGCTGGGTTTAGAACGTCGTGAGACAGTTCGGTCCCTATCTGCCGTGGGCGTTGGAAGATTGAAAGGGGCTGCTCCTAGTACGAGAGGACCGGAGTGGACGCACCACTGGTGTTCGGGTTGTCATGCCAATGGCATTGCCCGGTAGCTAAGTGCGGAAGAGATAACCGCTGAAAGCATCTAAGCGGGAAACTTGCCTTGAGATGAGTCTTCCCTGACCCTTTAAGGGTCCTAAAGGAACGTTTAAGACTAAGACGTTGATAGGTTGGGTGTGTAAGCATAGCGATATGTTGAGCTAACCAATACTAATGAACCGTGAGGCTTAACCTGACAACACCGAAGGTGTTTTAGAGAGATTGGGTTGTTTTTGATAGTGAGTGAGAAGCCGAGAGGTGAAGGACACACAGCTTGTTTGAGATTGACGTTTTGGTTTAGTGAATAAAAAAGCTAAACGGGAACAAACAGAATTTGTCTGGCGGCAATAGCGCGGTGGTCCCACCTGACCCCATGCCGAACTCAGCAGTGAAACGCCGTAGCGCCGATGGTAGTGTGGGGTCTCCCCATGTGAGAGTAGGGAACTGCCAGACATTAATTAAAAGTTTATTGCTCAATAGCAGTAAGCTGCCGAAAGGCAAAAGAATAAGTGGAGCGGTAGTTCAGTTGGTTAGAATACCTGCCTGTCACGCAGGGGGTCGCGGGTTCGAGTCCCGTCCGTTCCGCCACTTATTTAAAGCCCCGTGATGAAAATCACGGGGCTTTTTTACATTATTAACATATTGAATTTTATGGATAATGACCCATTGTGGCTTGGAGCGTTATTTGAGGAAAACACAGTCTTACGTCTGCTTTAATTGGTTCTACAACTATATTATTAAATCGTTTTAGGATAGAAAGTAACTGTTCACTATTTGGGGGGAGAATTTAAGCTATATTAATATCAAATATACGCTTTAAGGCTTTTTTACCATCCGAAGTAAAAGTAACTTCTCTATAGCCTTTTGTTTTATCTATCCATTTGTTTTCTTCAAAGAATTGTAGCAGTAATGATCCTGCGAGCCCTCCTAAGTGCATACGTCTTTCACTCCAATCTAAACAAGCACATGCTATTTTCCGTTTTGTATGAGGAACAATATCTATCCCCAATTTTTTGAATTGGTCGGTACCAATCATCGATAATTTATTTTCTTTAGCTGTAAACCAGCCATTTTTATCCATAAATTCGTAGATCTGAACGGCAATTTCTCCTGCTAAGTGGTCATAGCAGGTGCGTGCTTTTCGTAGATGTGTAGGTGTTGTTATTGGGTGGGTATACTCTAATTTCATAGATACCCCCATTAATGTTTCTAATAATTCGGCAATGTCTGAGCCAGCAAGTCGATAATAGCGGTGCCTTCCTTGAGATAGACAACTAATTAAGTGGCTATTTAAAAGCTTAGCTAGATGTGCACTTGTTGTTGATGGAGCTATATCTGCAACTGCGCTTAATTCAGTTGCTGTCCACGCTCTGCCATCCATTAATGCACACAAAATGCTGACCCTTGAAGGATCAGCAATTGCAGAAGCAACTTTTGCGATGGATTGTTCTGATGGTTCTTTTTCTTCAATGAGGATGCTATTTTTGCTGGGTATCATGGTAGGCTTTCCCATGGTTTTGTCACTTCAGCAGTTACTATATCATTGTCTGTTATTAATATTAGCCTGTTATTGTGGTCGCTATATTGGACTAAGATATTAATGTGGTGAAGCGCGAGTTGCGAAACAATTTCGCCGAGCTCGCCAGGACGCTCTTGCTTTAATTTGCGGATAACCGGTTGTGTAATACTCTCAATCTGTAAACCCACCGTTGCTAAGGCACTACGCGCTTTTTCTGGCTGGGTAACAAGAAAATGCGCGTGGCTTTTTCCTTCGATAGAAAAAACACCACCGCCTTCAAGACCAACACCATGTTTCCCTAATGTTGTTGCCAATAGTGCTAAAGTTTCCACTTGGTTTTCAAGAATAACATGAATGTCATACATCGGAACTATCCTCTTTATTGAATGAATAATCCTTTAGTGTATGGGCAATTCGAATTCGATAATGAGAAAAAATGGCTTGCTGCCCTTCAACTTGTGCATTGATATGCATGAAGTGGTTTTTCCATTTTTTTATAGCTTCTTCTGTTTCCCACCATGAAAGTGAGAGGATTTTTCCTTCTGTTGTGACAGATTGAAAACGCTCGACAGCAATGAACCCTTCAATGTTCATCAGTTCAGATTTAAGTTTGGCTGCCAATTCGAAATAACGGTCTTTTTGCGCAGGTATTGGGATGGCTTCAAAAATAACGGCAATCATAAAACTCTCCTTAATGTAGATGGCTCAACTATAAGGATTTAATTTATAGTTACTTCGATGGTGAGCGAAATATTGAAAATAGGAATGTAAAAGATTGGAAAAAGAAAGGTGAGGATCATTTGAAGGATTGATACATGCTATATCCAGCGACTGCTCCGGCGACATCATAGGCAAAATCATGCCAACTCCAACCGGTGCCCGTAGGCCTACTATCATAAAGCTCTTTTGCTACGCCAAGAGATACAGAAAAAAGAATACCAAATATCGCTGCATCACGGTGTTGTATATTTTGTTTATCTGCATAAGCATTGCCAGCGGCAGCCATAGCCGCTGAAAATGCAAAATGCTGAGCTTTATCTTTACCTTGCCAATTATCATTAGCCCAATGAAAACCATGACATCCAGCCAAAATAAACATAAATAAGCTAATGATTAGTAATTTGAGCATATTTGCTGAAATACCTAGAAAATTAAAGTTGCAAAATAAAAGCGCCACTGGTGTGACGCTTATTGTTTAAATTCTAAAGAATGCGGCTAATTAAACGATCGACCCGTATTCGACGTAGCCGTCGGATTAATTTTTTCACTTTAACTGGATAGGTTTGAATGCTGTCCAGTTCACGATAATGGTTAACAACTTTTGTATGCGTTCGGATACACGCGAGTTCGTGGCTACGCTGTTCTTGCAATTGTTGTTTTGGATCGTGAATTAATACTGCATTTTCAAGATCTAAGCCCCATGCACGAGGGTTTAAGTTATTACCCGTGATCAACTGCCACTGATTATCAACCCACATGCCTTTTAAGTGATAGGTATTATCGCCATCTTTCCAGAGCCTGACTGTGAGTTGTTGGCTGTCAATAAAGCGTTGTAAGCGGCTGACAAAACGACGCAGATTAATTTCGTAGAGATAGGGTAATGCACCTATAATTTTAAACGGCTCTTCGGGAGGAATATAAAAATCATTGGCGGTTTTATCACCAATGATAATTTCAACCTGTTTACCATCACGCAGTAACCTGCTGATAATCCGGACTAAAACCGCGGGTAAATTAAAATAAGGTGTACAGATAGTTAATTTATTACTGGTCGAACCCATTAAGTGGGTGATGACTCGGTTTAAATCGTTTTTCTTACCAAGCCCGACAAAAGGGGTAACCGATAATGCGTCATTTGATGTATTTCCTGTAAATTGGTAAGAAGCTCCCCTTAAGCTTAAGCGAAATTGTTTGATTAAATGCTTAAATTCTGCTGTTTTAGGACGAGGTTCAGTATTGAGCAAATGAACCGCTTCAGCAGGCAATAATGATGCATCAATGAATTTTTTCATTGATGCGGTGAGCTGCCCATTTTTAATCAGGTGGTATCTGTCATAACGGTATCTATCATGACGTTGTAAATACACGTCATTAATACTCGCTCCGCTATATAGCAAGGTATCATCAAATAAAAAGCCTTTGAGGTGTAGTACACCAAGGGCTTCTCGTGTATTGACAGGAATACCATAGATAGGAATTTCGATATCAGGATAATGCTGAGCAACATCATAATACCAATCGGCATTAGTTGCATTTGCAGCAACGCCTATACGCCCTCGTTGAGCACGGTGCCAGTCTACGAGAATTTTGATATCCAATGATGTATTAGCTTGTTTTGCAGCATATAGCGCATGAAGTACGTCTTTGCCTGCATCGTCTTTCTCTAAATACAAAGCCGTTATGTAGATAGTATTTTGAGCTTGAGAGATTTGCTTAAGCAGTTCATCACGAAAATCTTCTGTCTTATATAGCGTTTTTACATCAGCAACTTCTTGAGATAGTTTTGGTAAACTGGCCAAATATTGTTGATGTTTTGCTTGTTTTAATTTTGACAACATCACAGTGTGAATTTTCTCTTATTAGTCCAATAGCAACTCGCTTTGCGCACATTTTTAAGCGAATGATCTGTGGATGATAGCATATTTAACCAAACCATTTAGTATAAATTGACGACTTGTTTAATTACTATACAAATTGAGCCCTGTTCTTAGGGGTTTTTATAAATGAAGCGTCAGATTAACCACTCCATCTTCAAACTGAACGTCAATCTCAAAGCCCAGTTTTTTCGCTAGGCTTATCATATTACGGTTTTCAGGCATGGTTATTGCTGTTAGCTTTTTAATGCCGTGACTCCGAGTGTAGCTAAGTAGCTTTTGCATAAGTTGATAACCCAGTGTTTGCCCCTTCATATCGGAGCGAACCAGTACTGCAAATTCGGCTTCTTGGTTATCAGGGTCAGCCATTGCTCGTGTGACCCCGATAATTTCAGGCGCAGTATTTGGGTTTTTTACCGCAACGAAAGCCATTTCTCGGTCATAATCAATTTGGGTCATATTGGCGAGGTCATCATGGGTAAATTCGCTGATCTCGCTAAAATAGCGATAATAAAGATCCTCTTTTGTCACTTGTTCTATAAAGGATTTTAGCAACGGTTCATCTTCAGGAAGGATCGGACGTAGCAAGCACGTAAGATCTTCTTTTAAATGGATTGTTTCTTCTAGTTCACTAGGGTAAGGCCGGATCGCTAGCCTTGATGTGGTCGCATCATCTGTTGGGCTTAATGTCATTGAGACATCAAGTAAAGTGAATTCATCCCCTGAAGCGAGCAATGGGTGGATGTCTAACCTTGTAATATTTGGGCAATCTATAATTAAATTTGAAACGCGCACTAATAAAGCTGACAGCCCTATAATATTTAAGGGTTCTAAAGCGCTTCGAGATTTGATTTTATAACTTTTGATAGCATTAATAACGAGGTAGCGAGCTAAAGCCATATTTAGTGGAGGAAGAGCAACTGCCGCTTGGCTCTCTTGTTGCCACTCAATGCCACCTTCTCCGAGCATGATAAGAGGACCAAAAACAGGGTCTAGCTCAACAGCGATTCTGAGTTCTTGAGCGCCAGCTCGATTTGCCATACTTTGTACTAATAGCCCTTCAATTCGAGCATTAGGAAAATTTGTTGAAACACGCTCCATAATCGCTTTCGCTGCATCTTCTACCTCTTTAGCATTGCGCAAATAGAGCATGACCCCTTGTACTTCTGACTTGTGTACAATATCAGGAGAACGCAGTTTCAAAGCAACGGGGTAACCAATTTTTTCTGCAATTTCAATGGCTTCATTGCTAGAGTGCGCTATCCATGTGGGTAAACTATTTAACCCGTAGGCTTTTAAAATAGGTTGAACTTCATGTGTATCCAGGTGCAACTTATTATTTTCCAATGCTTGCTGAATATATTCATGAGCCTGTTGTGTATTAGCGGTGATACCTACTGGAAGGGCTGGCGTTTCTTTTAATTGTTTTTGGTTGCGGCGATATTCCACCATATGCATGTAAGCGGTTATTGCCCCTTCTGGGGTACGGTAGGTTGGGATCCCCGCTTCACTAAATAGCCGACGAGATTCTTGAGATGAATATTCACCACACCAGTTAGTTAAGATAGTTAGCCATTTTCCGCGTGGGTGCTGTTTTATGGTTTTAATGATTTTTTCTGCCATGGTTTTGCTTTCAGTAATCGCACTGGGGGTGTGGATAAGCAATAAAGCGTCATGGTCGTGACTGTCGAGCATTTTGTTCAATACATTGATATAGCGCTCAACGGTGGAGTCATCTCCTAGGTCAATTGGATTTTTCGTCGATAAATCAAGCGGTAGAAGTGAACTTAATTCATTTTCTGTTTCAATACTTAACGTTGCAAGTTTGCCACTTCGCAAGAGAAGTTCATCGAGTGCCATCGCGGCAGGGGCTGAGCCATTGCTCATGATTGAAAGGCGTTCACCGCGTAATGGCGTCATGTAGCTTAATGTTTCGACAGCAGAAAACATTTCGTGAGTATCTTGTACACGAAGTAGCCCTGCACGCTGTATCGCAGCATCATAGGCAGCATCTAGGCTCGGTTTATCGCCTAGAAGTTCTTGTGCTTTGCGGGTTCGACCGCTTTTTATCACCAATATAGGTTTATTACGTGAGGCACTGCGAGATGACGATAAAAAGCGCCGTGCATCACTAATGCTTTCGAGGTACAACAAAATGGCACTGGTTTTGCTGTCACGCGCTAAATAATCGAGTAAATCGTCAATATCAATATCGATGCTATCACCCAAGGCAATAAAATAAGAAAAACCGATGTCTCGGTGCCTTGCCCAATCCAGAACGGTATTTGATACCGCAGCAGATTGAGAGATAAAAGCGAGTTTTCCTTTTAAGATTGGAATTGGCGAAAAACTGGCATTCAAGCCCTGCCAAGGGGCTAAAAAACCTAGGCTATTCGGGCCTAATAGGCGAATTTGATATTGCTGGGCAACTTTTTTTAATTCATTAAACTGAATTGAAGGGGACGATAAAATAATCACCACTTTACAGCCCGCTTCCCCTAATTGCTGTAAACAGGTGATATTACGAGAGTAATGAGTACAGATAACGGCAAGGTCAGGTTTGAGCGGTAATTTATCTATAGACGGATAGGCAAGCACACCAAGAACAGAGTCTCGGTTTGGGTTAACAGGCAGAATAGGGCCTTTAAAGCCACTGGTAAGAAGGTTTTTCATCATTACCGAACCTGCACGGCCCGGATTTTCAGATGCTCCAATGACAACGATAGACTTTGGCCTGAATAAAGATTCTAACTGACTGACTAAACCCATAGTTGATAACCCTTTGCTTTGCTGAACGAGATAAGCGGCCAATAGATAAAAATTGGCTGAGTAATACTTATGAATACTATGCCTTATCTTTGCGATTGCGCTAGTTTATCCGGTGAGTTTAGTTAATTTATACAAGCACGTTCACGTTTTATTAGCACGACGATCTAAAAGTTGTCATTTAATGGTACTGGGCTCGAAAAGAAAGAGGAAAACAGTACCAATAAATAGTTAGAGGTAGGATTCGGTAAGTAGCTTCTGTGCAATAGGGTGGTGTGGTTTTCCTTCAAGATATTTTTGACGGAAAAGATTGAAGTGGCTAAATAGTTGTTTTGACGCGTTTAAATCTCCCGCGAGTTCTAAAACGGTAGCGGCGACCTCAGCAGTACAATGTTGTTCTTCCCTTGATGGCGTACGTAGTAAATAATCCGTTCTTGCTTTGGTATTAATTGAAAGCATCGGAATATCATTAAGATAAGGACTTTTACGAAACATTTTACGTGCTTCTGGCCAGGTTCCATCGAGTAAAACAAATAAAGCGGGTTTATCCGACAAAGTAGGTTCATTGACCACGACACGTTCATTTTGAGCGTAGCTTTCTGGAAAAATAAGGTAAGGTTGCCTTGTAGTGTCTTGCAATGCCGCCAGTAGTTGCGCATCAGGCTCTGTTCTTGACCATTGAAAGGCCAAAGTATCGGGTAAAATATCTGCAATCAGTTTTCCCGTATTACTTGGCTTGAATACTTCGCCATCAAACATAATCAAGCAGAATTGACTTTTTGCTTGTGACGATATGGTGTCTTGGCACAGGCATTGTGGAATAGGTAACAAGCAATATTGGCAACGTTTTACTCGGCAGCCCCGCGCTTTAAACGGTTTAGTCGATAACGCGAGGCGTTGTTGACGCAGGTGATAAACGGCATTCGGAGTCATGTTAAGTGATATTTTTTAGGCCTAAAATGAAAGCGCATATTGTACGCAAAACGATTTCTATACGATAGAAGTATATTCAATAACTTTTAGATGAGATAATAGTGTGAATCGGTAGCGTAGCCATGCAACATCATGTAATCTTCGCGCCATAGCTTAGTAGGGGATAGTGATGAACGACTCGAATGATTTTAGTGGTAAAAACGGCAAAGTAAAAGTGATGTATGTCCGCAGTGAAGAGCAGGGCAACACGACAGGTAATGATAAACGCCGAGGCGGTGGCCGTGATGATAGGCGTGGTAATGACAAACGTGGTGGCGATAGACGAGATGGTGCTCGCCAAGATCGTGGCGGTCGCTCAAATCGCCCTGAAGGCGGTCGTGAAGGTCGTCGCTCCGATAACCGTAATGATGCACCTCGTGAACGTTCACCTTGGCGCACTGTTTCTAAGCCAGATAGCGAAGAGTTAGCGAATGACCATGGTGGAATTGTCGGTAAGAGCCAAATTGACCCTGAACAATTGCGTAAGCAGCGCCAAGAAGAAACCCGTATCTATGGTGAGAATGCATGTCAAGCCATGTTTAAAAACCGCCCTGATGCGATTGTTCGCGCGTGGTTCTTGCAATCTGTCACGCCACGTTTTCGTGATGCATTAAAATGGATGGCTGCAAATCGCAAGGCTTACCACGTTGTCGATGATGAAGAGTTATCGAAAGCATCGGGAACTGAACATCATGGTGGTGTGTGTTTTATCATCAAAAAACGTGGTGGTATGAGTGCCGATGCTTACTTGCAGCAAGCGACAGGCAATGACTGTGTATTAGCGCTGGAAGATGTGGGAAATCCACATAATCTGGGCGGTATTATGCGTAGTTGTGCGCACTTTGGTATCAAAGGGGTGATTTTGCAGGATGCTGGCATGCTGGAGTCTGGTGCGGCAATTCGTACCGCAGAAGGTGGTGCTGAGCACATTAAAGCGATTGATGCCGATGGATTAACGGATACTTTGGATAAATTCCGCAAAGCGGGTTATACCATTGTGACGACTTCCAGCCATAAAGGCAGCCAAGATCTCGCAAAAGCGAAGTTACCTGCCAAAATGGTCTTAGTTTTAGGCCAAGAAAGTGATGGTTTAAGTGATAGCACGTGGGACCAAGGTGATATGAGCCTGTATATCGGCGGAACAGGTAAAGTGGAAAGCTTGAACGTGTCTGTTGCAACGGGAATTATGCTGGCGCAGTGGTGGCAGCAGAACCAAGTTAAATAATACTTTTTCGTTATAAGATATCTAAAGCCATACATAAAAGGATGTGTTTCCTGCTATGTATGGCTTTTTGATATCTGTCATCAAGACGACTTAGTGGGATGGCCTCATTAATGAGCACCACCGTCTTTTGAACCCGCCCCAAATGGGGGCTTAGCGAACCAAACAATTACCATCAATAGGATAAAGATCCCAGCGGAGAGCCAAAATATCTCATTGGCTGACATGATCAGCCCTTGGTCAGTAATGGTTTTAGCTAGGTAGGCTGCACTTTGCTGCTCATTCATACCCATTTTTGCCAGTTCACTGTACATCTGTTGGGCATTTGGGTTGTATGGGTTAACAAACTCAGCAAGGTTTTCGTGGTGCATTGACTCTCTTTGGGTCCACATGGTTGTGGTAATCGATGTCCCGATCGCACCAGCTAAGGTACGTGTAAAGTTGGACAAACTTGATGCAGAGGCCATTTTTTCTGGTGGTAAGCCAGATAACGTAATGGTTGTTAAAGGCATAAAGAAGCAAGCGATGGCTAAGCCCTGCACAAATTGTGGCCAAGCGGCTTCAGCAAAACTCATTCCAGGTTCGAAAGTATAAGCACGCCAATAGTAACAAACGGCATAGATAATAAAGCTGAATGTAACTAAATAACGCATATCAATTCGGTTACCAAAGCGGCCTATAATTGGCGTAATCAGTAGCGGTAATAACCCTACAGGAGCAGAGGCTAACCCAGCCCAGGTTGCGGTATAACCATAAACCTCTTGCAGCAATTGTGGCAGTAAGACAATCGTCCCAAAATAGAGCATGTAAGCCAGACTTAGGGACAAACAGCCAATCGTAAAGTTGCGTTCTTTAAACAGGGACAAGTCGATGACAGGATGGTCGTCTGTGAGCTCCCAAACAATTAAAAAGGCAATTGCGACAACGGCAATAACGGTTAGGACGATAATTTCAGTCGAATTAAACCAATCCAACTCTTTGCCTTGGTCAAGCATGATTTGTAACGCACCAATACCGACAACCAAGAGTACTAAACCAATAGTATCAATACGCTGAATAGATATTTTAGTTTCACGGCCTTTTAAGGTATGCATGATGGCAAAAATAATCGCAATACTAAATGGTACATTGATAAAAAATATCCAGCCCCAATGGTAGTTATCACTAATATAGCCACCAAGAATAGGTCCACAAATCGGGGCAATCACGATAGTCATTGACCAAAGCGCGAGTGCCATATTGCGTTTAGCGGGAGGGTAATTATTAAGCAGCAGACTCTGGGACAAAGGAATGAGCGGCCCTGCAACTAAACCTTGTAAAACACGGAATAAGATCAACATCTCTAAGCTGCCGGAAATACCGCACAACCATGAAGTTAAAGCGAATAAGCCTGTAGACCATAAAAATAGCCTGACTTCACCAATCCTACGCGCTAACCAACCAGTAACAGGGATGGAGATGGCATTGGCAACACCAAAAGAGGTTATTACCCATGTCCCTTGTGAGTTGGATGCTCCTAAGTTTCCAGCAATGGTCGGAATAGCTACGTTAGCAATTGTGGAATCAAGAACTTGCATAAATGTTGCCAACGAAAGGGCAATCGTCATCCAGGCGAGTTTTGATCCCGTTAAAGGTGCTGTCGTCACGATTGCACCTCCACCTATTGATTTCCTAGGTTATTATTAATTATCTCAGTAACTATTTTGTCGGCAGGAGACATATCCACCGCTAGTGCAGCAGTATGGTAAGCGGGAGTGTCGCGCATCCCTTTAGAAAGTACTTTGCCGTTTTTATCTAACGTATCAACCGTCACTTCGGTGGATAAACCGATACGTAGTGGATGCTCTTCAAGCTGAGTTTCATCTAAGGCAATACGTACAGGAAGGCGCTGGACGACCTTGATCCAGTTACCACTGGCATTTTGTGCAGGTAATAAAGAGAATGCGCTACCTGTCCCCATATCAAGTCCCACAACAGTGCCGTTGAATACGATATCTTTACCGTAAAAATCAGTCGTGACCTTCGCTGACTGGCCGATTCGCATATCTGCAAGTTGTGTTTCTTTAAAGTTCGCATCAATCCACATTCCCTTGGAAGGGACGATGGCCATTAACGGTGTTGAAGGGGTGATTTGTGAGCCCACTTGTACACTGCGACGAGAAACATAGCCATCAACAGGGCTAACAATCTTAGTTCGTTGTAAGGTCAGCCAAGCATTTCTAACTTGGGTCGCTGCTTGTTCTACAGCCGGTTGTTTTTCAATTGAGCTATTTAAAACGATGGCTTGATTCGCATTATACTGTTCTATTGCCATGTCTAACGCAGCTTTTGCACTGACAACGGCTTCTCTAGCGTGTTGCAGTTCTTCTTTACCAATAACATGGCTGCTGCCTAACACTTCTCGACGTTTTAAATCATTCTGTAAGCGGTTTAATTCAGAACGTTTTACCTGAATATTGGCTTGGAGTTGGCGGCTATTAACCATGTGCTGGCGGGTCTGACGCACGCTATTTGCTAATTCTGTTTTTGCTTTATCGAGGGTTAACTCGGCATCTCGTGGGTCGAGTTCAACCAAAACGGTACCACTGGTTACAAAATCGGTATTATCCACATTGACCGTCATGACGCTCCCGGAAACTTGGGATTGTATTTGCACCTGATTCCCCGCGACATAAGCGTTGTCTGTTGACTCATAGTGGCGAAGAACGAGATACCAGTAGACCCCCCAGCCAACGCCTATAATAAGAAACAATAGCGTCAAAAAGATAAGCGCATTTTTGCGTTGTCTTTTTTTATTTGGTTGGTGAGTTTGCGTTTGTTGCATTTCCTCAGGGGAACTCATACTCGTATTTCTCCATTTTTATGGATAAGGATCACGGTTGTTTCCAGTAGTTAGGTGTTAACCACTGGAAACTGAGACTACAAATGATTTTGCTGTTTGATGGGATATCGTAAAGCATAAGGGTGAAAGGATAATGATATATTATTGGGTGAAAAGTTTTTTTTCACCGTTGAGCTTAAGAATGGCTCAAATACATTAACCTTACAAAAATAATGGTTAATCTTTTATAGTATCCAGTTTTGTCAGTAATTTACGCATCAGCGTATTAAGTTGTTGTTTTTCATCAATATCTAAAACAGACCAAATATCAATTAATGCGCTGTGTTGAGGTGGTAATAGACCATTTAAAAATTCAGCCCCTTTTTCTGTGAGGTGTAGATGAAGGCAACGTCTATCATTGTGACTCTCTTTGCGTTCAATCCAACCATTTTTTTCCAGTTCATCTGCAATGCGTGTCGCATTGGTTCGAGAGGAACCAAGGGCAGCACTGAGTTCAGATGGCTGAATACTGCGGGAGTCTTTTGTATCAAGGATCATGAGCGCCATAAATAGTGTTTCATTAATACCTTGGGACCTTAACATATTATTTCGCGCTTCAAGTAATTTCCCATGAACATGCATACATAGGCGTGTTAAAAGAATTTCTTGATACGGAATAGGGTTTTCATGTGAATCTTGCTGTTCTACACGAGTATTGAGTAACTCTTCAGTAGGTGTAAATGAACTTTCCATTATTGGGATACCTTATTAGTTTCAGTTGGTAAGATTACAACTGTCATCAACCATCTAAATGGTATATTAAAAGATAGAATTAGCAATTGTACTTAATTAATATCGCCGATTTTATTTTGATAATGATACATGATTCATAAATTTTATGAATGTAATTTACCTATTCTAGTATAGCGTACTAACTATTTTATACTGATAGCGTCACTTTTGGTTGCAAAATAACCAATTTAACACTCAATTAAAGGCTAATTTCAATCATATGAAACAATATATAATCACATGACATTAACTCAATACCATTTTTTTTGTTACCCAATAATTACAACTTAGATAGATACACTTAGCTAATAGGTATAACTACCTATTTTTGTGTAATTAAAACATTATTTGACGTAACAGTAATTTGAGATCTTAACAGTTATACTACCTTTTTATAGAGTCATTGTATTTGTTTAACTGTGTCATTCACTAATATTTACTTTGTTTACTATTACAGTTGATAACTATTAGTTCTATGATAAATGGTTTACTTGTTCAACATATTGGTAGATAAGATTGAGGCTCATCACTTTAATGTATTATGATTTTTTATATATTAAGGAGAGCTCAAAAAATCGTTATCTAAAAAGAGATTGATATCAGTATGAGTAGCAACTAGTCATCAGTTATGGTGATGATGGGATCAAAACGAATACCAATAGCCCAAATGATTAAACTTAGGGTCGTCAAAATAGCCCCTGCAACAGCTACGCCTTCCCAACCTGCATGTTCATAGGCATAACCTGAAAGCAGGGAACCGAGTGCTCCGCCTATGAAATAACTCGTCATATAGCCGGCCGTTAGGCGATTGCGCGCTTCGGGTAATATACGATATAACGTACTCTGGCTCGTGACATGGACGGCTTGCACCGCAAGGTCTAGCACCAAAACTCCGATGATAAAGGCGACGAGAGAATATTTAGCTAAACCGATGGGTATCCAGGACAATAGTAATAAAACTAGTCCGATTGTTGTGATGATTTTTCCTTTTCCTTTATCGACAAGATGCCCTGCTTGGGAAGCCATGAGTGCACCTGCGGCACCGACTAGGCCAAATAAGCCAATAGTCCCTTCAGAATAGTTGAATGGTGGGCTGGCTAACAAAAAAGCCATTGCTGTCCATAACAAACCAAAATTGGCAAATGATAATGCACCGAGCGAAGCGCGTACCGCAAGTACTGGGGTTCCAAAAAATAGTCGGCCAATAGAGCAAATCAGCTGAAAATAGTTTAGGTTGGTTTTTTGATGGTAACGAGGGAGTTTAATTGCTAGAACAATCATTAACAGCATCAATAATGCAAAAGCCACCCAATAGATAGCACGCCAACCACCGACCATAGCAACAGCGCCTGAAACGGTTCTTGCAAGTAGAATTCCCAGTAATAACCCACTCATGATCATTCCTACCGCTTTACCGCGTTTATGTGGCTTAGCAATAGATGCAGCGAGTGGGATCAGGACCTGTGCGACAACAGAAAACAGCCCTGTCAGGGCGGTACCTAAAAGGATTTGCCAAACATTATTTGAAAGCGCTGTAATTAATAACCCTAATGCCGAAAGAAAGGTCATGGTTAAAATTAAACGCTTACGTTCAAACAAGTCGCCCAAAGGGACTAAAAAAAGTAAACCTGCCGCATAGCCCAGCTGGGCCGCAGTGACAATAAACCCAGCCATATTCGTGGTTAAATTAAACTGCCCCGCAATAGTGTCTAAAAGCGGTTGAGCATAGTAATTACTGGCAACGACGAGACCTGTGGCAATGGCCATTAAAATAGTGAGGCCTGTTGTTAGCTCTGCAGTTTGGGTCTGTTTCATGAGGATTACCTATTATTAGCTAGGCGACTACTATAAACAAAATTTATTACCTTGGTTTATTTCTTTTTGTCATTGATACAAAAAAGCCACCGGCTAGGGTGGCTAAGGTTATTAATTGGGTTGTTTGTTCTTATTTAGCGGCTGCTTGGGCTTCCTTTACCCAACCATCAAAAGTGGATTGGTGAGCTTTGATCCAAGCATTTGTGTGGCGCTGAATGTCTGATTGTGATGCTTCACCGTTATGCATTCTTAAATTCTGCGCATTAATATCGGCAATAGGCAGCTTCATTACTTCAAATAATTTTGCTGCAGCAGGGTTATCCGCAGCCCATTTTTTATTGGCGACGATATGCATGGTATTCGGTGGGAAACCATAGTTTTTTCCGTTAGGTAATGCGGTATCTGTTTTTTCACCATTTGGCATCGAAGAGAATGGTACTTCTAACCAGACCACGTCACGACCCGGCTTGAGGACATCACTTATCCAGTAAGGCGTCCAAGTATAATATAAAATAGGCTTACCTTCTTTATATCGGGTAATGGTATCCGCCATCATCGCGGCGTAGTTACCTTGGTTATGGTCGACCGTTTTTTCTAGGTCATAAGCTTTTAAGTGGTTATTAATCGCAGCTTCACAGCCCCAACCTGGGTTACATCCCGTTAAATCCGCTTTACCATTACCATTTGAATCGAAGAGTTTAGCAATTTTAGGGTCTTTGAGTTGCTCAACATTGGTAATGTTGTATTTCTCAGCCGTTTTTTTGTCAATAAGGTAGCCTTGGGCCGCATTGACAACGTAGTTGCCTTGGCGGTAGAACACATTATCACCGCCAGCGGCGTCATATTGCGCATTATGTAAAGGAACCCAGCTGGTGGCTAAGTAAGTTGCATCACCGTTCGCAATAGAGGCGTAAGCCACGTTATAGTCGACCTCTTTGATAGGTTGAACATCATAGCCGAGCTCTTCAAGGGCTTTCGCCACAATCAGTGTTTGGAACGTTTCCTCACTGATCGTACTTTGAACAGGGTTAATTTTTATCCCTTTGCCCGGTAGGTCGTCAGCACTTGCTAATGGGACGGTAAATATGGCTGTTAGTGCAGATGCAAGAATGATTTTATGTTTCATTATATTGTTCCCTCTGTTTTTTCGCAGCGAGCTTGGCTTTAAAGTTAAGAGCCAAGTTAGGTGCCACGTGAATGGCACTCAGGTGAATGGAGGATGTTTTGATTAATGGTTTTTTTTACAAAATGGGCGCATAACTAACCCAATAGGGCCTTTTTGATACCAACGACATGATGTTTTGCCGCGCGTATCTTGCCCCAAAGATTGGGTAAAACGGTCTAAAATGATAGCTAGGATAACAATACCGACCCCTCCGACAGATGCGAGACCCATATCAAGGCGACCAATACCCCGTAAGACCATTTGGCCTAAGCCTCCGACGGCGATCATTGATGCGATAACAACCATCGACAGCGCTAACATTAAGGTTTGGTTTACCCCGGCCATAATGGTTGGCATTGCCAGTGGCAATTGCACTTTAAATAGCATTTGGCGGGGACTTGCACCGAATGACTCAGCGGCTTCAATTAAGTCAGCTGGGACTTGTTTGATCCCTAAAATGGTTAAACGAATGATTGGCGGTAGAGCAAATATTATGGTGACGACGACACCAGGCACATTACCGATACCAAATAACATAACAATCGGGACTAAATAGACAAATGCGGGTGTGGTTTGCATCGCATCAAGTAATGGGCGAATAACTTTAGCGGCTCTATCACTACGCGCTAGCCAAATACCTAACGGTAGTCCTATCACAATACAAAATAGTAAAGACGTGAGGACCAGAGAGAGTGTCACCATGGCTTCCGACCAAGCCCCAATTGCTCCGATGACTATCATCGAAATAAATGTGGCCACACCCATTGCACGTCCTGCTAATTGCCAAGCGAGTAACGCGAAAATGATAATGGCAACGGGGGACGGAAGTGAGGTAAGAAATTGTTCAAACCCACTCAAAATGAAATCAATAGGGGCTCGTATCCCTTGGAATACCGGACGAAAGTTGAGGACAACCCAGTCAATTGCATGCGCAACCCATGAATCAAGGGGGATCAGTGTGTGCTGGAAGGGATCCATAATATTAAACTGGTCAGGTATGATGCTATCTGTTGGGGCGGCATCAAGCCAATCACTCGAACTGGTATCAGCAGGTGTTGTTGTGTCCGATGCATTGCCCCAAGGATCATCCGCAGAGGTATTTGTCTCGCTAGAGCTTGTTGCTGCCCATGGGTCATCAGCTGGTGTATTTTCAGTACCTTGTGTTGGTGTATCAGTGACTTCAGTATCAGCCCATGGATCTTGTTGATTCGTCGTTGTTTCTTGATTTTGCTTACTCATTTGGTGTCTCCTTATCCAGCGCTTGTAACAGCATTCCTTTTGAAATCACGCCCAAATACCGGTTTTTTTCGTTAATAACCGGAACGGCGCAAGGGGCCTGTGCTACTGTAGAAATAACTTCATTTAAGGATGTATCACCTTGAATGGGTTCGATATCAGTTAAAATTGCGGCTTCAATACCTGCTTTTTCATGAAGCGCTTTCTCTAAGGATTCAACAGAAACCACACCAGCAAAAGTATGTCCTCGGGAGATTAAATAACCGTGATAGCGATCTTCATCGTTGAGGACTTTTAGCGCGGAACGGGGACCAAAACCCGGTGCGATGTGCAATAGAGCATTTGGCCGTCTGCGTGCGATGTCCTTAGCACTGAAAACTTGGCTGATATCTACACCACGGAAAAAGGTCTTAACGTAGTCATTCGCGGGGTTATTGAGTATCTCATCAGGTGTGCCGACCTGAACGACAACGCCCCCTTGCATAATGGCAATGCGGTCACCAATTCTCATGGCTTCATCAAGATCATGGGAAATAAAGACAATCGTGCGTTGTTTGTCCCCTTGCAAGGAGAGCAGTTCATCTTGCATTTCAGTACGGATTAATGGGTCGAGAGCTGAGAATGCTTCATCCATTAACAGAATATCAGGATCATTGGCGAGTGCTCTGGCTAACCCGATACGTTGGCGCATCCCGCCAGATAGCTCATCTGGATATGAATTTGCCCATTTTTCAAGGTTAACTTGCTCAAGCGCATTCATGGCTTTCTTATGGCGCTCTTCTTTTGGGATACCAGAAAGTTCCATGCCAAAAGCAGTGTTATCGATAACGTTCATATGTGGCATCAATGCAAAGGATTGAAACACCATACTAATTTTTGTTCGCCTAACTTCGCGCAGTGCTTTGTCAGAGATATTGGAAATATCGTCTCCATCTATCATGACTTGCCCGCTAGTCGGTTCTATCAGGCGATTGAGGAGGCGCACCAAGGTCGATTTCCCTGAGCCAGAAAGTCCCATGACAACAAAGATTTCGCCTTCTTCAATCGTCAGATTAACATCTTGAACACCTACGGTAAGGCCTGTTTTTTCAAAGATATCATCTTTATTCATACCTGATTCTAATAGCTTAAATGCTTGATCAGGGTTATCCCCAAATATTTTATATAAATTTTTAACTTGTAATTTTATTGCCATATATTATTTACCCAATTTTCAATCAACAAGGAAGATAAATTACCTATATTGAATGTGATGAATTCTATAGTGATAGCTAACACTATGTTTCCTAACTATGCTTTCTAACTATGATTATCCTTTGAAAATTATTAGGGCAGAGATTCCTATATTTAGTTTAATGGGCTAGTTAATTATGGATTAAATTCAAATTCCTCCGTTTGAGTTATTAGTAAAATTTGCAAGCAATAAACCCTAGCATAATAAAATCAGCTGACAACCCTAGGTTAAGTATAATTAATCAAAAAATTAGAGAGGAATAATGATTTTATTCGTGTAAATAAAATCGATATCTAAGCTATATACTAATGACCTCTATAATATTCATGTTAATGTTAACTTGCTGGTGAGATTGAATTTATTTAAAAATAATTTACATTTAATTTATCAATGTGGGGATTACATGTTCTGTTCTATTTTTAGGTGAAACAGATGCTAGGTTGATAGGTGAAAAAAAAGAAATTAACAGTGAATGTATTAATTAAATTTATCTAAAATGAAGTGAAACTTGATTGAATTGAGAAATAAGGCCAGATTAACTCATTAAAAATGAACAATTGAACAGATATACATATAAAAAACGAACGAAATTGTTCGTTTGTTGAACTAAAAAATACCATGATAAATAATTTCGTTATAATTCATCATGGTATGATTTTTATTGTGAGTTGTTTTTATTGATAAACCAAATTAACGATTTGATTAAAAATCCCAGTCATCATCTTCGGTACTCACTGCTTTACCAATAATATAAGATGAACCTGAGCCTGAAAAGAAATCATGATTTTCATTTGCATCAGGAGATAATGCCGATAATATCGCGGCACTCACATCGGTCACAGTATCTGGAAATAAGGCTTCATAACCTAAGTTCATTAATGCTTTATTTGCATTGTAATGAAGGAATTTTTTGACATCTTCCGACCACCCTACATAGTCATAAAGTTCTTGGGTATATCTCACTTCATTTTCATATAAATCGAATAATAATGAGAATGTGAAATCCTTAATTTCTTTTTGGGCATTCTCATCATATTGTGTTAATGATTTTTGGAATTTATAACCAATATAATAGCCATGTATAGCTTCATCTCGAATAATTAAACGTATAAGATCGGCGGTATTAGTTAACTTCCCTCTACTTGACCAATACATTGGTAAATAGAAGCCTGAATAGAATAGGAATGACTCTAAAAAGACGCTAGCGACCTTTTTCTTTAAAGGGTGTGAATCACAATAGTAAGATAGGATGATCTTCGCTTTATTTTGCAATGCAATGTTTTCTTCACTCCAGCGGTATGCATCATCGACATCAATCGTTGAACAAAGTGTTGAAAATATTGAGCTATAAGAGCGTGCATGTACGGCTTCCATAAAACTAATATTTGATAAAACCGCTTCTTCATGAGGTGTTTGAGCATCTGGCATTAAACAAGGCGCACCAACCGTATTTTGAATGGTATCTAGTAGAGTGAGGCCAGTAAATACACGTATAGTCAGCTGTTTTTCTGCAGCAGTTAGGGTATTCCAAGAAGGAATATCATTAGATAATGGCACTTTTTCTGGAAGCCAGAAATTACTGGTTAATCGGTTCCATACTTCTAAGTCTTTATCATCCTGAATGCGGTTCCAATTAATGGCTTTTACTGGTGTGTTAGATGTGCTGGTGGTCATAAATATTTTCCTATTACAAAGTGCAAGATACGCAGCCTTCGACCTCTGTTCCTTCGAGGGCGGTTTGGCGTAATCGGATGTAATACAATGTCTTAATTCCTTTTCGCCAAGCATATATTTGCGCTCGGTTAATATCTCGTGTTGTGGCATCATCTTTAAAAAAGAGTGTCAGAGATAAACCTTGGTCAACGTGCTGAGTTGCCATGGCGTAAGTATCAATAATTTTTTCAGGACCGATTTGGTAAGCATCTTGGTAATATTCTAAGTTCTCATTCGTCATAAAAGGAGCAGGATAATAAACACGACCAATTTTACCTTCTTTACGAATTTCAATTCGTGAAACAATGGGGTGGATGCTTGATGTTGAATTATTGATGTATGAGATAGACCCTGTAGGCGGGATCGCTTGCAAGTTCTGGTTATAAATCCCATAGGTAATGACAGACTGTTTTAAGGCTTGCCAATCTTCACGAGTTGGAATTTCGATACCCGAACGCCGGAATAATTCCTGAACGGTTTGTGTTTTTGGTAGCCAAATATTGTTGATATATTTATCAAAATAATCACCAGAGGCATAAGTTGAATGTTCAAAACCAACAAATGCAGTTTTTCTTTCAATAGCTAATTGATTGGATGTTTTTAATGCGTAATAGGTGACGGCATAAAAATAGATATTGGTGAAATCGAGCGCTTCTTCTGAGCCGTAATAGATATGCTCCCTTGCCAAGTAGCCATGTAAATTCATTTGACCTAACCCAATCGCATGTGATTGCCGGTTACCTTCAGCAATGGAAGGGACAGAACGAATATCACTCATATCTGAAACCGCACTCAATGCTCTAACAGCAGCAGCTATTGATTGAGCGAAATTTGGTGAATCCATCGTTTTAGCGATATTCATGGAGCCTAAATTACAGCTAATATCTTTACCAATTTGTTGATAGCTTAAATCGTCTTCATAAACACTTGGGCGATTAACTTGCAGTATTTCTGAGCACAGATTGCTCATATTAATGCGCCCTGCGATAGGGTTAGCTCGGTTGGCCGTATCTTCAAATAAAATATACGGATATCCAGATTCAAACTGGATCTCAGCTAAAGTTTGGAAAAACTCACGCGCATTAATTTTGTATTTTTTTATCGCTTTGTTATTGACCATTTCATGGTATTTGTCTGTAACACTAATCTCAGACATAGGGACACCATAGATGCGCTCAATATCATAAGGGGAGAACAAATACATGTCCTGGTTATCTTTCGCTAGTTGGAAAGTGATATCAGGGATCACGACCCCTAAAGATAGTGTTTTAATCCGTATTTTTTCATCCGCATTTTCACGCTTAGTGTCAAGAAAACGCATAATATCAGGGTGATGAGCGTTCAAATAGACTGCACCAGCACCTTGCCTAGCACCGAGTTGGTTCGCATAAGAAAATGCGTCTTCCAACATTTTCATGACAGGAACAACCCCAGAAGATTGGTTTTCAATCAATTTTATTGGGGCGCCTTGCTCGCGTAAATTAGTCATCAGAAAGGCGACACCACCCCCGCGTTTGGATAACTGCAAAGCGGAATTTACTGAGCGGCCAATGGATTCCATGTTGTCTTCGATTCTTAAAAGAAAACAAGAAATTAGCTCACCGCGTTGTTTTTTTCCGCAGTTCAGGAAAGTGGGCGTTGCAGGTTGAAAACGACCCGTAATAATTTCATCGACATATAACTTAGCAAGGGACTCATCTCCTTGAGCAAGTGTTAAGGCAACCATACAGACGCGATCTTCATAGCGTTCGAGATAGCGTTTGCCATCAAAAGTTTTCAGTGTATAGCTAGTGTAATATTTAAAGGCACCTAGGAATGTTTGAAAACGGAATTTGTGAGCGTATGCCTGTTTAAATAATGCTTTGATAAATTCAAAGTCATATTGTTCTAATACACTTTCTTCGTAATAATTTTCTTGTACTAAAAAGTCTAACTTTTCTTTTAAATCATGGAAAAATACGGTGTTTTGGTTCACATGCTGTCGAAAATAGTGGTGAGCCGCTTCTTTGTCCTTATCAAATTGAATACGGCCTTCGTTATCATATAAATTTAACATTGCATTGAGTGCATGATAATCGACATCTGATGTATTTTGCATTTTATCCATTTGAAATAACTCTAGTTGTTTGTACGTTGCCAAAACGTTTTTAGGCCTCGTTGAACGGATTGAACATCTTTATCAGTACCAAGAAGTTCAAAACGATATAGGTAGGGGACATGGCATTTTTGCGCGATGATATCTCCAGCGATCGCATAGGCATCACCAAAATTGGTATTACCCGCGGCAATAACACCACGGATAAGTGCGCGATTGACGTCAATATTAAGAAATTGGATCACTTCTTTTGGAACGGCACCTTTTGTTCCGCCACCACCGTAGGTCGGTAGTAATAAAACATACGGCTTTGTTGCAATTAGGCTACTTTCATGATTGCCAATAGGTAGCCGTGTTGCAGGGACATCTAGCTTTTCAATAAAGCGATGACAATTTTCTGAGCGACTTGAAAAATAGATGAGTGATTCCGTTTCCATGACGTCACCTAAGCGGCTAATAGGCTAATCATGTCTGGCCGAAAACCCGCCCAATGTTTGTCACCCGCAATAACGACAGGGACTTGCTGATAGCCTAATTTTTTTACAAGTTCAAGGGCTTGACTATCTTCAGTAAGGTCAATTATTTGGTAGGGAATCGCTTTGCGATCTAAGGCTTGATAAGTAGCATTACACTGAACGCAGTTAGGTTTACTATAAATGGTAATCTCAGCCATGTTATTTACCTTTTGAATGTTTATTAGCATTAAAAATAAGATATGCGATACACAAATACTATATATGGATTTTAAATTTATCAACCATACAATATGTAGTGAATATGAAATGTTGAATGATAATTATTCTAATTGTTGGCTAGGTGGTTATTAACATTGAAAATAAAAAAATAGTGTATTAGATGATTCAAAGAGACACTCTAAGAAAAAAGATCATTGCAAAGTGGAAATAATTTACTCTATAACTGTATATACAATCAGGTAATTGAGTCCTTTTGAGGAGATACTATGTACCATCAATATTTAGCAACCCCGGATAAATTTCCTAAACCGTGGATCCATATTACGGCTGATGATGACGGAGTAACTAGCCTCTATTTTGTTGATGAAAAAACAGAAAAAGAAACGAAGAATGATCATTCCAAGCTTTGCGTGAAAGAATTAAAGGAATATTTTAATCACAAAAGAACCGCGTTTACGGTTGCATTAAACCCACAGGGAACAGAATTTCAGAAAAAAGTCTGGAAACACCTTTGTGGGATCCCTTATGGGGAGCGATGGAGTTATAAAGATTTGGCCTTAAAGCTAGGATCCGTTAATTATTGCCGTGCAGTCGGTATGGCAAACTCCCGTAATCCAATCTCATTAATTGTTCCTTGTCATCGAGTTCTTGGACACGATGGGAAATTAGTGGGATATACAGGGGGCTTAGATATTAAAGATTGGTTACTGTTGCATGAGAAGTAAAATCTAAATAATTAACTATAAGTAATACTATTAGTTGTGATAATTACTATTGTTAAGAATTATTATCGAAATTAGAGCCTATTCTGTCGATAAATAATATTTTTTTACCTTTTTAGTCCATTTTCGTGATCTAGGTTGTAGACAAGTAACTGAGAAATCTGATGTACTGAGCTCGATACAGATGGTGTGTCTATTTTATTTTAAAGGTAATATTTGATGTCTAAAGTTAAAGGTAACGTTAAGTGGTTCAACGAATCTAAAGGTTTTGGTTTTATCACTCCAGAAGATGGTAGCAAAGATGTATTTGTTCACTTTTCTGCGATTATGGGCGATGGTTTTAAAACCTTAGCTGAAGGCCAAAAAGTGGAATTTGAAATTACTGAAGGTGCTAAAGGCCCATCTGCTGCTAACGTTATTCCTCTGTAATTTTTATAATTACGATTAAAACGAACAGCTGAAAACTCGCCCTAGCTATCTAGGGCGAGTTTTTTTATCTATAAAAAATAAAAAAGGCCTGATATAAACCAGACCTTTTCATCTATAAATTAACCCGTTGAGACTATTTAACTTCTTCACCTTTAGCTTGTAAATCAGCGTGGTAAGAAGAGCGAACGAATGGGCCACAAGCCGCGTGAGTGAAGCCCATAGCCATGGCTTCTTCTTTCATTTCATCGAACTCAGCAGGGCTGACATAGCGTTTGACGGGTAAGTGATGGCGACTTGGTTGTAAGTATTGGCCTAGTGTAAGCATCGTTACACCATGGCGACGTAAATCGCGCATAACTTCAATGATCTCTTCATTGGTTTCACCAAGACCGACCATTAACCCAGATTTAGTTGGGATGTCGGGGTGCGCTTCTTTAAATTTTTCGAGTAATTTTAAAGACCATTCATAGTTAGCACCTGGACGAACTTGGCGGTAAACACGCGGCACGTTTTCAAGGTTATGGTTAAACACATCTGGCGGTGTTGCGGTTAAAATCTCTAACGCGCGATCCATACGGCCGCGAAAATCAGGAACCAGTGTTTCAATTTTAATTGATGGGCTTTTTTCACGAATAGCACGAATGCAATCAGCAAAATGTTGTGCTCCGCCATCACGTAGGTCATCACGGTCAACTGATGTGATGACAACATAGCGTAATGCCATATCTTTAATTGTTTGCGCTAATTTTTCAGGTTCGTTTGCATCCGGTGCATTGGGTCGACCATGGGCCACATCACAGAATGGGCAACGGCGGGTACAAATAGCGCCCAAAATCATAAAGGTCGCAGTACCGTGGTTAAAACACTCAGAAAGGTTAGGGCATGAAGCCTCTTCACACACAGAGTGTAAGCCATTTTTACGCATGGCGGCTTTAATACCTTGAATACGAGTGGAATCAGCCGGCAGCCTAATTTTCATCCAGTCAGGTTTACGTAGAATCTCTTCTCGTTCAGTCACAACGTTTTTGACAGGGATCAGCGCCATTTTGTCGGCGTCACGATATTTAATTCCGCGTTCTATCTGAATTGGTTTACTCATAATATGACGGTTCCAGTTATCTTTTATGCTGATGGATAAGTGATAATTCTAAATAAAACTAAATGGAGGCTGTTATCCATTCATTAAAATAATTTTTAAAATTGTTAAAAATTATAGCATTATTATTGAACAATATGAAATCCCAGTGTGTCACAGAATTGGCGAATTAGCACAGGCTGAACATCAGAAACTGACACTTTGGGAGCAAGGTCACTCACCTGAGTCATTTTTAATTCGCTGTAACCACAAGGGTTAATGCGGTTAAAGGGTTCAAGATCCATATCAATATTTAATGCGAGACCATGAAAAGAACAACCTTGCCGTATGCGTAATCCGAGGGAGCAAATTTTATCGCCATTAACATAGACACCAGGAGCATCAGGGCGAGGATACGCTGCAATATTAAAATGGGCAAGGGTATTTACGACGGTATTTTCTAGTGCGCTGACGAGTTCTCTGACACCAATTTTATTGCGTTTTAAGTCAAGCATCACGTACATCACTTGCTGTCCTGGGCCATGGTAGGTGACTTGGCCACCTCTATCACTTTGAATGACTGGAATATCCCCAGGCGCCAGAACGTGTTCTGCTTTTCCGGCTTGGCCTTGAGTAAATACGCGAGGATGTTCAACCAGCCATATTTCATCATGAGTTTCAGGCGTACGGTGTTCAGTGAAATGGTGCATCGCATCAGAAACAGTTTGATAAGGAGCAAGGCCGAGTTGGCGTATGGTTATACATCTATCTGACAAAATTTAGGTGTCCACGTTGTCTTTATCGTTGCGGGCAGTATAACGCCTATGTTTGCCATACTTCAAGCTAACATCGTATCTGGTACTTGCATAAAATGTGATTCAAATTGGAATCAAATGTTATTTAGATGTAAATGTAATCCACGCTAAAGTAGAGGAACAAAACGAAAAAAGGCCGAATAGCAACAGACTATTCGGCCTTTGATGTGGGTCTTTAATACAGTTTTGATTAAAGCACTACTTTCACTAACTCTAATGCACCTAACTCAGTATACAAGGTTTCAACTTGTTCAATATGAGTTGCATTAATAGTAATAGAAACTGAGTGATAATTGCCTTTGCTACTTGGTTTTACGTCTGGGCTATAGTCACCTGGCGCATGGCGCTGTACCACTTCAACCACTTGATCAACCAGTTCAGGCTGTGCCAAGCCCATTACTTTGTAGGTTAATGGACATGGGAACTCAAGCAGTTCACCTAATTTCGTTTTCATGGGCACTCCTAATTTTTAAATTGGGCTGCTGGCTGAAAAAGATTGGCTGGTATTATTAAACCAGCCAATGAGAAGTATTCATCCAACAAACATTTCGATACTTACTATATTTCAATATTTACTATATGAGGGCGACTTGTTTTAGTTTCAAGTCTTAACCAAACCAGCGATGAAAGAGTAACTTGATGTAGTCAATTAATCGGCTGAAGAAACCACCTTCTTCAACATCTTTTAACACCGCTAGAGGGTGTTGTTCGATGATTTTGCCATCAAGCTGAAAGCTAATTGTTCCGACTTGTTGGCCTTTGGTTAACGGGGCTTCGAGCTCAGCTGTCGATAATTCATAGCTAGCTTTTAAATCTTTTAAGCGGCCACGTGGGATTGTGAGGTATAAATCTTCTGTGACACCTAATTTTACTTCATTTTCATCACCAAACCAGACTGGCACACTGGCAAAGTCAACATTGGCTTGTAATGGCTTAACGGTTTCATAAAAACGGAAGCCATAAGTGAGTAATTTTTTGCTCTCTGCATCACGGCCTTTGCTGCTTTTACCCCCCATAACAACGGAGATCAGGCGCATGTCGCCTTCGGTTGCTGATGCGACAAGGTTGTAGCCCGCGGCATTAGTATGGCCTGTTTTGATGCCATCAACAGCTAAGCTCTTATCCCACAGCAGCCCATTGCGATTTGTTTGGCGGATATTGTTAAAGGTAAATTCTTTCTCTTTATAGATAGCGTATTCTTCAGGTACATCACGCACTAGCGCTTGGCCAATAAGGGCCATATCACGGGCTGAGCTGTACTGACCATCCGCATCTAAACCATGAACCGTTTCAAAATGGGTGTTTTTTAGCCCTAATTTGTTCACGTAGCCATTCATTAATTGTACAAAGTTGGTTTGGTCACCTGCAATATAGTCGGCCATTGCAACACAAGCATCGTTACCTGATTGCAAATTAATACCCCGAGTTAACTGGGATACGCTAACGCGATCGCCAGGCTTTAAGAACATCAATGATGAGCCTTTAAATATTGGGTTACCCGTCGCCCACGCATCATTTCCAACCGTGACAATATCATTTTCACCAATTTTGCCTGACTTAATTGCCTGACCGATAACATAGCTGGTCATCATTTTAGTCAAACTCGCAGGGTCGCGACGTTGGTCTGCATTACTTTCAGCAAGAACTTTGCCTGAATTATAATCAATTAATATATAAGCTTCTGCATCAATCGCAGGTGCAGCAGGAATTGATGGGGTCGGGAAAGTTTCATTAGCATTTGCAATATTAGCAGTCATAAGAAGGAGTGCGGAGCCCAGCACTGTATGACGCACGATGCGTGATGGAGCGACATTATTCATGGTTTTACCATTACATCCGAAATTCGGTTAACACAAGGAGGCGCAGTTTAGCAAAAGAAAGGGGTAAGAAAAAAGTGACTTTTGCGCTGCACCAATGATTTTTTGTCAGTTCAATATTGCCTGAATTTAGGTTGCTCCAAATAGACGTGAGCGACCTAAGTTAGCATCGTTTTATGGCGCAACGACCATTGACGATTGATTTTTTTCAGACTGTAAACGGCCTTGAACCTCAACAGCTTGCTGTCTTGTACTAAATGGCCCTAATTGTACTCGGAAAATACCGTTGTAGGGTTGTAACCGTCCAGGGACATTAAATTGCGTTTTCAATTCATTCAGCATGTTTTGTGCATTAGTTTGGTTACTAATCGCACCAGCTTGAACGAGAAAACCACGTTCTGGCACAGGTTCTTCAGCGGTAGTTGCAGTTGGCGGTGGTGTAGGGGTTTGCAGGTTCATATCTGGCATAGTAGGCTGCATTGGCTCTTTTGGCTGCTGAACGGGCAATGTATTTTCTGGCGTTGGCAAGTTCTCCATTACAGGGGTACCCATTGGGCCAGAACCTAATTGTGGGCGCCCTGGTAATGCATAACTTTGTTTCACAAAATTAGAACCTACGGTCCCAGGACCTGACAAGGTACCATCTTGGGCAACTTGAATAGCATCAATTTTAATTTTTGTCGTCGGCATTAAATTCAGGCGGTCAGCGGTCGCTCTTGATACTGCAATACTTTTACCCGGGACATAAGGGCCGCGGTCATTAACACGCACGACCATCATGCGACCATTCATCATGTTAGTGATACGAACATAACTTGGGATAGGCAAAGTAGGATGAGCGGCAGTTAATTCCACAGGGTTAATACGTTCACCTATCGCTGTCATATTGCCGGCAGACTCCGCACCATAAATGGATGCATAGCCTACTTGGCTAAATTGTGATGGGTCACGCACAATTTGGTATTGTTGGCCATTACGTGAGTAATCATTATTTGCGGTTGGATGATACGGCTCATAATGAGGCTCTGCACCTAATACATCTTGAGTGGGTACATTGGTTGGCACTTGGGCTGGTTGTTTAACATTTTCTGTCACACAGCCACTAAGTAGCGCGGCTGTGACGCCAAGCATTATCCATTGTAAACGCATACTAAGCCTCATCTTATAAACTTTTAGAAAGGAATTTTCGGTGTGTATGTATCGACATGATAATACCGAATCCAGCCATTAAAACAATCAAAGCGGATCCCCCGTAGCTCACTAAAGGGAGGGGAACACCAACCACAGGTAATATACCACTGACCATACCGATATTCACAAATACATAGACAAAAAGGATTAATATCAAACCACCAACCATAACCCGGCCAAATGTATTTTGTGCGCTAGCAGCAATATAAAGTCCGCGAATAATCAGTAAAAGATATAGGCCAAGTAAAATAAGCACCCCGACTAAGCCAAGTTCCTCTGCTAACACGGCAAAAATAAAGTCGGTATGTCTTTCTGGCAAAAATTCAAGCTGTGATTGTGTGCCATGTAGCCAACCTTTCCCCACTAACCCACCAGAACCAATCGCAATTTTTGACTGGATAATATGGTAACCAGCCCCTAATGGGTCAGTTTCTGGGTCTAATAACATCATGACGCGGGCTCTTTGGTAGCCATGCATCAAAAAGAACCACAGCAATGGAATAAAGGCAGCGAGAGCAATGGCTGCGACAGCAATAAGCCGCCAGCTCATCCCAGCAAGGAACAAAACAAACAAGCCGGAAGCGGCAACTAAAATTGAGGTACCAAGATCTGGCTGTGCAGCCACTAATAGTGTCGGTACAAAAATCAAGACGAGTGCGATTAAGGTGTTTTTGAATGAAGGAGGGCATAGGTCTCGGTTCATGAAGCGAGCGACCATTAAAGGGACGGCAATTTTTGCAATTTCAGAGGGCTGAAACCGAATAAACCCCAAGTCTAACCAGCGCTGAGCCCCTTTACTTATTTGCCCGAACACATCAACAAAAACCAATAAAATAACGCAAAAGATAAACAGGTGAGGTGCCCAGTTTTCATACATTCTAGGGGGGATCTGCGCCATCACGATCATGACGATGAAGCCTGATGCTATCTGCCCCAATTTGCGTTCCATCATTTCAGGATCTTGACCGCTAGCACTCCACATAATAAATGCGCTGTATGCAAGCAACGCGATAATAATCAGAAGCATAGGCACATCTATATGCAGACGTGTGGATAACGAAATCTTTTTCTTATCGTCTGTCATATTCTTTATAGCCCATGGTTATTCATTAGATTGTGCATCAGCGATCTTCTCCTGGATTGGTTGCTGACACCGGGACATCAGTGCTGTTATCACCAAGAAGAACGTGGTCAAATATTTGCCGCACAATGTCGCCGACTGCAGGGCCCACGCCCCCGTTTTCTAAAATAATCGCAACAGCGATAGTGGGTTTATCATACGGAGCGTAAGCAATCATCAACTTATGGTCGCGTAAGTGTTCAGCAAGTTTACTGGCATTATAGGTTTCATAACTGAAGACTTGCGCGGTACCCGATTTGGCCGCAGCTTTATACGGCGTACCAATGAAACTGCGGCGGCCCGTACCATTTGGTGCGTTGGCAACACCGTACATGCCATGCTTAGCTAATTCCCAAAAACCTGAATTCACGTCGCCAATTTGCTTGGTTTCTTTATCTTCATAAGGCACCATGGCATTACCCAATTTTGTGCCGTAGAGCAAATGAGGCGTTTTAACTTGGCCATCATTAATTAATGTCATCAATGCTTTTGACATTTGAATTGGCGTTGCGGTCCAATAGCCTTGTCCAATCCCTACAGGAATAGTATCGCCTTGGTACCAAGGTTTTTTATAGCGTTTTTGTTTCCATTCACGGGTCGGCATGATCCCTGAGCGTTCTTCAGCAAGGTCAATTCCTGTATAATCGCCAAAGCCAAACCGGCTCATCCACTCAGAAATACGGTCAATCCCCATGTCATAGGCGACTTGGTAGAAGAAGGTATCCGCAGATTCAATAATCGATTTTGATACGTTGAGTTTGCCGTGTCCCCAGCGCTTCCAGTCACGATAACGTTTTTCTGAACCGGGTAATTGCCACCAACCAGGGTCAAAAATGGTGGTGTTGGGCGTGATCACCTTTTCACTTAACGCAGCGACAGAAATAAACGGTTTTACTGTCGATGCAGGGGGATAAAGCCCTTGAGTTGTTCGGTTAATCAATGGCCTATCAGGGTTATTCAATAATGCTTGATAATCTTTATTGGAGATACCGTTAACAAACAAGTTAGAGTCATAACTTGGATTCGACACCAGAGCCAAAATTTCCCCATTACGCGGGTCAGTGACGACGACGGCTGCACGGCTGGTGGTTAACAGCTTTTCGATATAAATTTGCAGTTCGAGATCAATGGTGAGGTAGATATCTCGACCTGCTTGCGGTGGTTGCTCATGAAGTTGGCGAATAACACGCCCGCGGCTATTCACTTCAACTTCTTCGTAGCCTGTTTTACCGTGTAAAATATCTTCATAATAGCGTTCGATACCTAATTTACCGATATCGTGACTAGCGGCATAGTTGGGTAATAAACCTTCTTTATCAAGACGTTCAATATCTTTATCATTGATTTTTGCCACATAGCCAATCACATGGGTTAATGCAGAGCCGTATGGGTAAGAACGACGTTGGTAGCTTTTGACCTCTAAACCAGGAAAACGATATTGATTAACAGCAAAACGCGCGACTTGGACTTCGTTAAGCTGTGTTTTTAGTGCAATAGAGGTAAACCGACGTGAGCGCTTACGCTCTTTTTCAAAGTTGGTGATGTCTTCGTCAGTTAAATCGACCACACTACGAAGATTATCTAAGGTTTCTTGTAGGTTACTGACTTTTTCCGGCACGATTTCTAGCTGATAAAACGTGCGATTAAGAGCGAGTTGGGTTCCTCGGCGATCATAGATAATCCCGCGGCTTGGTGCGATAGGCACTAATTTGATCCGGTTATCATTTGACCGCGTTTGGTAATCTTCGTGGCGGACAATTTGCAAATGATACAAATTGGTCACAAGAATAGACGTTAAAATGACAATCACACCGAAGGCGATAAGCGCTCGGCGGATAAACAAAACTGATTCAGCGGTATGGTCGCGAAAAGGGGTGCGTTGTGTTTTCATCCCATTGCCATTTTGAACATATTTAAACCTGACTATTCCCTGTGATAAGGGTGGTTAGTCGTAATACTCCATGCGCGATACAGACTTTCGGCAACAAGGACACGAACCAGTGGATGGGGAAGCGTAAGTGGTGAAAGTGACCAGCTTTGCTCCGCGGCCGCTTTGCAAGCGGGTGCAAGACCTTCGGGACCACCGATTAATAAACTGACATTACGGCCATCTTGTTTCCATTTATCGAGCTGTACGGCAAGTTTTGGAGTGTCCCAACGATCGCCTGGAATATCCAGAGTAACGATGCGATTTCCTTTGCCTACCGCAGCGAGCATTAATTCGCCTTCTTTTTCTAGAATGCGTTTTATATCTGCATTTTTTCCACGTTTCCCTGCTGGAATTTCCGTTAATTCAAAGGGCATATCTTTAGGAAAACGGTGGAGGTAATCCATAAAGCCGGTCTGGACCCAGTCCGGCATTTTTGTTCCAACGGCGATGAGCTGTAATTTCAAACTCAGCTCCAGAGCTTTTCTAATTCATACATACGACGACTTTCATCTTGCATTATATGAACAATGGCATCGCCAAGGTCGACGACAATCCAATCAGAAATACCTTGCCCTTCAACACCTAATGGCATTAAACCATTTTTGCGGCAAGCTTCGATTAATCTGTCAGCAACTGACATCAAATGGCGGCTTGATGTCCCTGTACAGATGATCATCTGATCAGTAATACTTGATTTCCCTTGAACATCGATAGTAATGATATCTTCTGCTTTAGCATCATCAAGCTGATCGATAATAAATTGTTGGAGTTCAGTTCCTTGCAAAAGGTTCACCTTTTATTCAAATAAACAGAATATCACGTTAAACACTGTTTGTAGTTTGTCGATAAAATAATCGCTGATAATGAATCAAAGACATTAACAGCCTTGCTATTTTACCCTAGATTTTAAGAAAAATCGGCTAAATTCTTTTTTATTCATTGTGGAGTGAAATTTATAGGGATATCCGTACATTTGAGCAAGAAGTTTGTGCTAACTTTACAAAATAGCGCTAAAAACTGTTCCCCAGATAAATATTTTAGGATGAGATACGTATTGTGCAAATAATTAAACCAAAAGTTTTTATATTTGAAGGGATTAATCACCTGCCTGCTAATATTTATCGGCAAGTGAATTCTACGGTTGAATTTGTAACGAGTTTTTCCCATGAGGACGTGCAGGACAAAGTTAATGGTATTATCTGCTCTCAGCCGCAATTCAGTGAATTACAAGGGCTATTCCCTGCAAGCATTCCGATATTAACCGATGATAAACTACAAAATGTTGCGTTCTGGGACTGCTTTTTGACGAAATTATATACGATACAAAGATTAAATGGCTTATATCGCGTGTTAACACATCACAATATTATCCAATTTCATAGTTGCCACAAATATCTCATTATGGCGTATTCCCCAGTTGGCTATCAGTATACCGGGCGCTTAGTGGCAAGTATTAAAAGCAATACCGATCTTGAGTGTTTTTTTAATCAATATAAAGCCTGTTTAATGGAAATATTGGCAACGGTACCTTCAAGAAACATTGAAGTTAATGCGCTAAGTCATATGCAAGGCTATTTTAAACACAAAGCTACGAAAGATGAGAAAAAACGCTTATTGTGGCTGATTAATGACTACTTAGCGGGGAATTTACCGTTAAACCGGCCGTTAGCGATGATGAAACAGTTGCTTGTTCAATACCCAGACAACTATTTAATAGAGCAAGTTATTTTTGAACCATACCCTAATTGTAATTCAATAAGAGAGATCCCTTATTGCTGATAAAGGTGTTGTTGATGAATATATTGCAGAACCGCATCTGGAATTAAATCCTGACACGAGTCACCGGAGCTTAATTTTTCACGGATTTCGGTTGCAGAGATATTTACCAATGGGGTATCCCCAATAAAAATATACCCATTCGCTATTTGGTTTAAGGTAATAGGGTCTGTTGTTTGATGCTCTAACAGCCAATTTTGCATTTTAGGGTCGGCAAACTGCGTGGCATATCCCGGTCGGGAACAAACTAATAAATGGCAGTTATCAAGAATGCGATCCCAACCGTGCCATTTATTAATCGACAATAAGGAATCTTGGCCAATAATAAACGCCAGGGGTTTTTCTGGCCCAATTTCTTGGCGTAATTCAATTAGCGTTTCTATTGTATAAGAAGGGCTATTTTTCGCTAATTCACGGGTGTCGATAGTAAACAACGGCAGGTTTTGAATCGCAAGTTTCACCATTTCTAAACGTTGTGATGGCGTCGCTTCGGGTTGTGGGCGATGGGGGGGGACGTGGTTAGGTAACAAGAGAACTTTTTCGAGACCAACCTGTTGGGCAAGGGCTTGCACTGGGCGTAAATGGCCAAAGTGAATAGGGTCGAATGTCCCTCCGAATAGCGCTAGCAAGTTATGTTGTTTTGGAAAAGAATTACTCATGAATAAAGTTCTCTGCAAATGCTTTACCACATAATAGCATAGACAGTGACTGTAGGTCAGGCCATGGGGAATGGCTAAAATCTTGTTTAATATTGATTTCTGCTTGCGTTAATAACATTAATGCAGATTGCAATTGATGCAGTGTTAAACGTTGTAAAGCTTCCGTGAGCACACCTCGGCGGTTTTGCCACACTTTGTGTTGATCAAATAATGTCTTTAGCGCGGTGGTTGCAGATTGGCGTTTTAATGTAATAAGCAACATGAGATCACGTTGGATTGAACGCAATAAAATAACAGGCTCGACATCTTCTTGTCGCAACTGCTCTAAAATATGCCATGAACGGCGGGATTTACCAGCCAATAGGGCATCAACCCAATGGTAGGGGGTAAAATGCGCAGAATCATTAACGGCACTTTCGACCCGAGGGTAGGTGAGTTTACCGTCTGGATAAAGAAGAGACAGCCGCTCAAGTGCTTGCGCCAAACCAA
The DNA here is from genome assembly GCF_023205015.1 of Providencia rettgeri. NCBI lineage: Bacteria > Pseudomonadati > Pseudomonadota > Gammaproteobacteria > Enterobacterales > Morganellaceae > Providencia > Providencia rettgeri. Next base: position 1,224,323 of record NZ_CP096258.1, read on the forward strand.
GTAAATTGCCCTCATAGCAGTAACAAAGTAGCTGGTTAGCTTCAGTTTCTAACGAAAGCCGCATACTGTAGGCGCGTTTAGAAACCCATTGTGGTAACCGCTGATATTCAGGAGTTAGGCAGCTGATATAAATAGCATCTTGGCTAATTGCTTTAAACCAAGCACTGTTTTCTTGTGCTTTAGTGAGCTTATGACCGCGTAACACAAGAAGGAGATCTGAATGCAGTAGTTGTGCTAGTTGGTTCAGCTTTTCTGCCATGGCGGCGTTAGGGCCATTTTCAGGTAATAATAGCGTCAGAGTTTGGCGGCTTGCGAATAGGCTGAGGGCTTGGCAGAGGCTAAAAATTTCATCCCAATCGGTATTTTGTTCAAGAGAAAACGAAAAATGCTCTTCAAAGCCTTGCTCTTGTGCGGCTTTTCGGATGGCATCTTGGCTTTCTTGAAGAAGAAGGGGCTCATTGCCCCAAATTAAATAGCGGCCTCTTAGAGACTCTTGTAACGAAGAGGCCAGCTGTTCAGGGTAAATACGCGTCATTATGGTTGAGTATTCGTATCAGCCGCTTGGTTTTTTGCTTTTTCAAGCTCTGCTGAATGAACAAGCAATAATTTACGCACGATATTACGTGCAGCTTGTTCTTGCATTTCTTGTCTAACAATTTCTTTTTCTGCATCTTTTGCAAGTGCTTCTAAAGGGTTGTCGAAGAAAGTGCGTTCAACACGGCTTTGTAATGGATAGATAGCACCATCAGGCATTAACACTTGCACATTCATTACCAGTGTTAATTGTTTCTCTGCTGCTTTACCATCTTGATAAACGGATACAGTTTCAGTGTTTTCATTAGAACTCAGAACTTTCAAAATGGGAACACCGGCTCTTCCAGTTTCGAGAATGGTCACATTATTGAGCCGCAGTTGCTCCCTAAGCGCTCTTGTGAGGTAGCTATATGGGTCACTTGAACTTAGCTGCAAAGTTCTCAGTTCCTCAGGAATTTGAGTTGTTCCTTGAAGACGAAAACCGCAACCTGCGGTGACTAGCACCGCCAGGCTCAAAAATAAAGTTATCAGATAACGCACCTGGCCTCCTTATCAGCCAACAACCTAATATTAACCTACAACAAGGTTTAGCAATTTGCCTGGGACATAGATTACTTTGCGGATGCTAACACCTTCAAGGTATTTCGCTACGCTTGGCTCATTTTTTGCCATGTCTAGGACAAACTCTTGGGTTGCATCAGCCGGAACGGTAATACGGCCGCGAACCTTACCATTAACTTGAACGACAACCAGCTTGGTATCGTCAATCATGGCTTTTTCATCAGCAACAGGCCACTGTGCAAAGTCAATGTCTGTTTGGTGACCGAGCGCTTTCCACATTTCAAAGCAAGCATGTGGAATGATTGGTGATAACATTAATGTGATAGCTTCAAGAGACTCTTGGACTAATGCACGGTCTTGTTCAGTTTCTTGTGGTGCACGAACTAATTTGTTTAAGAATTCCATGATGGCTGCAATCGCGGTATTAAATGCATAACGACGACTGAAATCATCAGAGACTTTAGCAATTGTCTTGTGTAGAGCACGACGTAAGTCTTTCTGTTCTGGTGTCAGTGCGCTGATATCTAAAGGCGAAGTCGCACCTTTTTGAGAATGTTCATGCACTAAACGCCAAACACGACGAACGAAGCGGTTAGCACCTTCAACGCTAGACTCTTGCCACTCAAGGGTTAACTCAGGTGGCGCTGCAAACATCATAAACAGACGAACAGTATCGGCACCGTATTTCTCGACCATCAATTGTGGGTCAATACCGTTGTTTTTCGACTTAGACATTTTGCTCATACCGGTATACACCAGTTCATGACCTTCACTGTCTACGGCTTTAGTAATACGGTTTTTATCGTCACGTTCAACAATAGCATCTGCCGGGGAGACCCAAACACGTTGGCCATCGCTGCCGGTGTAATAAAATGCATCAGCAAGCACCATGCCTTGGCACAGTAAGCGTTTTGCTGGTTCATCGGAATTTACTAACCCTGCATCACGCATCAACTTATGGAAGAAGCGGAAATACATTAAGTGCATGATAGCGTGCTCGATACCACCGATATATTGGTCAACCGGTAACCAGTAGTTCGCTGCCTCTGGGTCTAACATGCCTTCGTCATATTGTGGGCAGGTATAACGTGCATAGTACCAAGATGATTCCATAAAGGTATCGAAAGTATCGGTTTCACGTAGTGCAGGTTGACCATTAATGGTCATTTTTGCCCACTCAGGATCAGCTTTAATTGGGCTGGTAATGCCGTTCATCACGACATCTTCTGGCAGAATGACAGGTAATTGGTCTTCAGGAACAGGCACGACAGTACCATCTTCCAGTGTTGCCATTGGGATTGGTGCGCCCCAGTAACGTTGACGTGAAACGCCCCAGTCACGTAAGCGATAGTTTACTTTACGTTGGCCTGCGCCCAGAGATACAAGTTTATCTGAAATCGCATTAAAACCAGCTTGGTGGTCTAGTCCATTGAACTCACCTGAGTTAATCAGGGAATTCTTCTCGGTCATCGCTTCTTGGGATAAATCAGGTTCATTGCCATCAGCATCGGCAATAACAGGTTTGATGGGTAAGTTGTATTTGTGGGCGAATTCCCAGTCACGTTGGTCATGGGCTGGAACGGCCATAACCGCACCCGTACCGTATTCCATTAAAACAAAGTTAGCGACCCAAATTGGCAGTTTTTCTTGGGTTAATGGATGAATAACGAATAAGCCCGTAGCCATCCCTTTTTTATCCATGGTTGCCATATCTGCTTCTGCAGTTTTGGTGTTACGGCACTCATCAATAAATTGGGCTAATTCAGGGTTATTTGTCGCAGCTTCTCTCGCCAGAGGGTGACCAGCTGCGACAGCGACATAAGTTGCCCCCATAAAGGTATCAGGGCGAGTGGTGTAAACCGTTAAGGTTTCATCACGGTCTGCAACATTGAAAGTGATCTCAGTCCCTTCGGAACGGCCGATCCAGTTGCGCTGCATGGTTTTAACTTGCTCTGGCCAGTCATCTAATTTGTCGAGGTCGTTGAGCAATTCTTCTGCGTAGTCGGTAATTTTAATAAACCATTGTGGGATTTCTTTGCGCTCAACAGGAGTGTCACAACGCCAGCAGCAGCCATCAACCACTTGTTCATTCGCTAAAACGGTTAAGTCGTGAGGGCACCAGTTCACCGCAGATGTTTTTTTGTATACTAAACCTTTTTCATACAGTTTAGTGAAGAACCATTGTTCCCAACGGTAATATTCAGGGGTACAAGTCGTGACTTCGCGATCCCAATCGTAACCGAAACCGAGCATTTTCAGCTGGTTTTTCATGTAATCGATATTGGCATAAGTCCATGGTGCAGGAGCGGTATTATTTTTAACCGCAGCACCTTCAGCAGGTAGACCAAACGCATCCCAACCAATGGGTTGGAGAACGTTTTTCCCCAACAAGCGTTGGTAACGAGAGATAACGTCACCCATGGTGTAGTTACGTACGTGGCCCATGTGTAGTCGACCAGAAGGGTAAGGTAGCATGGACAGGCAGTAGTATTTTTCTTTGCTGTTGTCTTCAGTCACTTTGAAAGTTGCTTTTTCATCCCAGTGACGCTGTACTTTAGGCTCTATATCTTCTGGACGATATTGTTCTTGCATGGCACCGATAATCCTATGGTGAGTAAAGGCTACATTAAGTAGCATTAATGTCTTTCTTAAATTAGATCCGCATAGCATAACGGATCATACCCGAAAACAACAATGCCTTATCACAACAATCGTTGATTAGCTGAACCGATAGGGGAAGCTGGATCTTGTTTTTGGGGGGCGAAGTTAGAATTTTACATTCCAATGACCATCAAACTTAACCAAAAAACAGCAAGATTGGTAGTGTTTTACACAAAAAAAAACGAAACTATCAAATATTTTATAGTGCCGTTTTTAATTGTGGAAGGCATGCATCCAATGAACATCAATTGGGCTTTTAATTTTTATTTGTGCCTTATTAAAAATGGAAAAGGCACAAAATCATTAAGCGGGTGAGTGGACCTTTGCTTTATAGTGGCTGCTATTAATTTATCTGACAACAATTATACAATTGTGGAATTGTTATGGAAAAAAGAGCTCAATGCCACTGTGGTGCAGTGAAGTTTAAGGTTGTATTAACAGATGGACTCAATACAAAAAGACGCTGTAATTGCTCTTTTTGTCGAATGCGTGGAGCTATTGCAGTTTCAGCCCCTTTGTTAGGGATCACTATAATAGAAGGGGCTGACAAACTCACCGAGTATCGTTTCAATACCCAGAAAGCGGTTCACTTTTTTTGCTCTGTATGTGGTATTTATACTTTTCATCAGCGCCGTTCTAATCCTGAGCAATATGGTGTGAATGTTGCGTGTCTTGAAGGTATCTCTCCATTTGATTTTGCAGAGGTTGATGTTATGGATGGCGTGAATCACCCCAAAGATGGCGGGGGAGGCGTTATTGGGAAGCTTATTTATAAAAAAGTAAATGAAAAATAGTGCAGTTAATGGTGAATGATTTTAATCAGGAAAGTGGCAGAAAACCTGATAGTTCTCTGCCAAATAATAAATAAACTTAATGCAAGATTTTCGCTAAGAAATCTTTTGCACGATCAGATTGCGGGTTTGCAAAAAAGTCTTCTTTTTTACTGTCTTCAACAATCTTCCCTTCATCCATAAAAATCACGCGGTTAGCCACTTTCTTGGCGAATCCCATTTCATGGGTCACCACCATCATGGTCATGCCTTCATTGGCTAATTCAACCATAACGTCAAGAACTTCGTTGATCATTTCTGGGTCTAGCGCTGAAGTAGGCTCATCAAATAGCATTGCGATGGGGTCCATACACAGTGCGCGAGCGATAGCGACACGTTGCTGTTGCCCACCTGAAAGTTGAGCCGGAAATTTATTGGCATGGCTAGATAAACCTACACGCTCCAATAATTTCAAACCTTTTGCTTCCGCTTCTTTTTTATCGCGGTTTAATACTTTAACTTGCGCTAATGTCAGGTTTTCAATGATCGACAAATGAGGAAATAGCTCAAAGTGTTGGAACACCATCCCAACTTTAGAGCGAAGCTTTGCAAGGTCAGTTTTTTTGTTATTAACTTGAATGTCATTCACAAAAATCTCACCCTGCTGAATAGGTTCTAAACCATTCACTGTTTTTATTAATGTGGATTTACCAGAACCAGATGGCCCGCACACCACCACAACCTCACCTTTTTTAACTTCAGTTGTGCAGTCTGTAAGCACCTGAAATTGGCCATACCATTTGGATACATTTTTCAGGGTTATCATGAAACAGTCCTTTTCTTAAGATAATTCACTAACATAGAAGCGCCAAAACTGATAATAAAGTACACCAGACCCGCAAACAGAACCATCTCTACTTGTGTTCCATCACGCTCGCCTATATTGGTGGCGGTACGGAAGAAGTCGGTCAAACTGAGCACATACACGAGAGAGGAGTCCTGAAACAGTACAATCCCTTGAGTTAACAACAAAGGCACCATGGCTTTAAAGGCTTGCGGTAATACGACGAGCCGCATGGTTTGCATATTTGTCATTCCCAAGGCTAACGCAGCGGAGGCTTGTCCTCGAGAAATACTTTGAATACCAGCACGAATGATTTCAGAGTAATAGGCCGCTTCAAAAAGAGAGAAGGCTATCATTGCAGAAATTAAACGAATATCATTTTTTGGTGATAAGCCTAGAACATTTTGTAATAAGCTAGGCACAATTAAGTAGAACCACAGTAAAACCATGACTAATGGTATGGAGCGAAATGTATTCACATACAGAGCTGCAAACCAGCTAATGGGTTTGAATGTGGATAACCGCATCACAGCAAGGACAGTACCCCACAAAATCCCCACCACTATCGCGGTCAGTGTAATTTTCGCGGTGACAATAAAGCCATCGATTAAAAAGGGCATACTCGGAGCAATTGAGCTCCAATCAAATTCATACATCATTTTACCGCCCTCCAATGGTGCCAGGTAAGCGAACTTTGCGCTCTAATAACGTCATTAAAATCATAATAATGACGTTAATTCCGACATAAGCTAACGTAATTGCGGTAAAGGATTCCCATGCGTGAGCGGAGTAGTCCAATAGTTTCCCTGCTTGTGCCGCCATATCAACTAAGCCAATGGTTGACGCAATGGCTGAGTTTTTGACTAAGTTCAGCATTTCTGACGTCATGGGGGGCAAAATGACTCGATAGGCGTTGGGTAATAAAACGTAGCGATAGGTTTGTGGCAAAGTGAGCCCCATTGCGAGAGCAGCGCTTTTTTGTCCTCTAGGTAGTGATTGAATGGCTGCACGTACTTGCTCGGTCATTCGCGCTGCAGTGAATAACCCAAGGCAAAGCATTGAAGATATAAAGAATTGATAGTTAGGATCTAAATCCATTTTAAACCAATCCCCGATTGAGCGAGGAAGCAGTTCGGGGATCACCAAATACCAAGTAAAAAATTGCACAATAAGCGGTACGTTGCGAAATAGCTCTACGTAGGCGGTTCCTAAAAAGGCTAAAAAACGGTTAGGTACGGTACGTAAAATACCGAAAAATGAGCCAACTAAGAATGCGATAATCCATGCGCAAATGGAAAGCGTGACAGTGACTTCGAGGCCAGATATTAACCACCCTAAATAGGTGGTATTCCCAAACGGGGCTTCCTGAAGGAAAATCCCCCAATTCCAATTAATAGACATAATATTGACTTCCTGTGGGCAATGAAATTCCCGAATACTGTCGTAAAAGAGGATGCAAGGCGGGGAACGACCGCCTTGCAATTCTTACTTCAGTAATACCCTGTTTGTCTTTTTATTAGTTTAATGCTTTGTCATTCGGTTCTTTAAATAAGGCTTTCATTTCATCGGACAAAGTAAATTTCAGGTTCAGATTTTTCGGTGGAATAGGTTGGTTGAACCAGCGGTCAAAGGATTTCTCAGCGGCACCCGAGGTTTGTGCATTCGCAATGGTTTCATCGATAAGCACTTTAAATTGAGGGTCGTCTTTACGTAACATACAGCCATAAGCTTCTTCAGTTTGTGGCTTGCCGACGATTTCCCAGATCTCTGGTTTTTTCGCTTTTGCTCTCTCACCCGCTAACAATGCGTCATCCATCATAAAGGCGACAGCACGACCAGATTCCAAAGTACGGAACGAGTCACCATGGTCTTTCGCGCTGATAATGCGCATTTTCATATTTTTTTCATCATTTAACTGATTTAACAGAATTTCAGACGTCGTACCTGAAGTCACGACGACATTTTTACCCGCTAAGTCAGCAAAGTCTTTTACACCAGAGTCACCTTTGGTGAGTAAGCGCGTCCCAACCACAAAGATAGTGTTAGAGAAAGCGGCTTGTTTTTGTCTTTCTACGTTATTGGTTGTTGAGCCACACTCAAAATCAAATGTGCCATTTTGCAGGAGTGGAATACGGTTTTGTGATGTAATTGGAATGAGTTTGACCTGCAGATCAGGCATGTTTAATTTTTTCTTCACTGCATCAACAATGGCATTTGAATAATCCTGCGAGTAACCCACCACTTTCTGGCTATTGTCATAGTAAGAAAAAGGGACGGATGATTCACGATGACCAACAACTATTACACCGTTGTCTTTGATTTTTTTCAGAGTGCCGTTTAATTCTTCTGCTTGGACTGCGCAGGTTGCACCTAAAATCATCATCGATAATACAAGTTTACTTATACGCATAATTACAACTCCTTTAGAACATCGGTGTAAGCCCGCTGTAATTTTAAGGGGCTATCGCGAGATAACGCCTGAATTACTGTGGTTTTGTTGTGTTGTGTTTGCAAATATTTCGCTGATTTAGATAACACCGCGATTATCCGCTATATGTTTTATTCTTGTTAAAAAGTAATTAAAATTGTTAATTAATGAAAACAAATTGTTTCAATTTCGGGAGCTGTCTCGCATATTATTTGGGTAATTTTTGAGTTACCGCACTAACATGGTGGTTTGCTATCTAAAATTGTTTGAAACTGATAATCACGCACTATTAAAGTGCAATTTATCTTCGTATCATGGCATACATTGGATTAAGCAATTTACGTGCCGAGTTTTGATGGAATTGCATGTTTACTGATTTGAAATGGAATAATATTTGTAAAGTTAGCTGATGGTACTTGTACGGAATATTTTGCTGTGTAAGATGTAACCTCTATTTAACTTATAGATAGATGGGGTAATGGTATTAGCCAAAGACTGGTTTTTATCGTTATGGTTATCAAAGTCGCATAATGAGTGTTATTTCAGGAAGTTATACAAAGATGCGCATGAACAGGCATTTAAGATTAGGTAAAGGATTAGTGTTATTCGCCTGTCTGATGGTATTGGTTTGTATAAATCAACGCGCCGTCGGAGAGCGTCTGTTCGCCAATTTTTTTGTGCCGGATGTACTCGCGCAAGCACAAATTAATACGGGAATTAACCTTTCTTACATCAGTGAATTCCAAGTAAATCAAAGTGATAGCGGCAGTGCGCAGCTTTCCAGTTGTGAGCTGAGTGCTAAGTCATTGATGACTTTGCTACCTGCTGTTCTTGAACCTCTCTTCTTCATGTTTCTTTCTTTAGCGGCATTAACGTTATTTTGTACTAATCTATTTATATCTAGAGCAAATAATGAAGAGAAACATGCCCCTCCAAGAGTCAGACGACACTTACAGTTTTGTAATCTTCGGAATTAGCGCACAACGAATAGGGACTTGTTTGTGTAATTTATTCTGGAGGAAACAATGCGTTTTTTAATTAATTCATTTTTTATATTTTTTGCACTATTTTCGAGCAGTTTATATGCTGCGGATACGGGGTGGTTGCAACCTGCGAATACGGGGTGGATGAGTGATAATACCCCGCAGCATGCGCAGGTCAGGTTATTAAGTTCGGCACAGGAAAATGGCAAAGTCGACATTTTGCTAGATGTAAAGCTTGATGAAGGCTGGAAAACCTATTGGCGCTCGCCTGGTGAAGGCGGAGTTGCGCCTGAAATTGTGTGGTCGTCACCTGTTGAATCAACGGATTGGCAATGGCCAACGCCGGGTCGCTTTGATGTTGCGGGCGTTTCAACTCAAGGCTACATGGGGGATATTGTTTTCCCCATTACAGTCACAAGTAATGAAAAGTTGGATAAACTTGAAGGTACGTTAACATTATCAACGTGCAGTAATGTTTGTATTTTAACAGATTACCCGTTTGAGCTCGATTTAACAGAACCTGTTCCAGCTGACTTTACTTGGGCGTTTAATCAAGCCAAAGGTGCGGTTCCACCATCAAGTGGTTTAGTTGAGCAAACTAAAGTTGGTTTTGCGAATGATAAGCTAATCATTGAATTGCAAAAAAGCACAGGAACCGCGTGGGAGCAACCGAATATTTTCACTGATGTGGTTGAAGGGGCGGCATTAGGCGTGCCTGTAATAGAAACATCAGGTGACCATTTAACAGCAACAATAGATGTCAGCGATGATTGGGGTAGCGATTCTCCTGATTTAACTGGAAAAACCATTTCTTTTGTTGTTGCAGATGGCGATATTTCACAGCAAGTTAGCCATCAAGTTAGCCCATTTACCGGCACGGTAGCGTCTAAAGTGAGCAGTGCTTCTTTATGGCAGGTGATGCTATTTGCTCTTTTAGGGGGCTTGATCCTTAATCTAATGCCGTGCGTACTTCCGGTGTTAGCAATGAAACTTGGTTCTGTTTTGATGGTGCCTAATGGTGAGCAAAAGACCATTCGCCGCCAGTTTTTATTGTCCTCTCTCGGTATTCTAGTTTCCTTTTGGTTACTGGCGCTCTTGATGACGTTATTACGAGTCGGTCAACAAGCAGTTGGCTGGGGTATTCAGTTCCAAAACCCGTGGTTTATCGGCTTTATGGTGCTGGTAACGGCGTTATTTACGGCGAATTTATTTGGCTTATTTGAAATCAATCTCGGCAGTAAGGCCAATACATGCTTGGCGACAGCAGGCGGTCATGGTAACAGTGGCCATTTTTGGCAAGGGGTATTTGCGACATTACTGGCAACGCCTTGCTCTGCACCATTTTTGGGCACAGCCGTGGCATTTGCATTGGCAGCACCAATGGAAGAGTTGTGGTTGATCTTCACGGCATTAGGTGTCGGAATGAGTTTACCGTGGCTACTGATCGCGGCTTTTCCGGTTATCTCTCGTTTACTACCAAAGCCTGGTATGTGGATGCTGAAGCTGCGTGCTGTACTTGGGTTAATGATGCTGATATCCAGCTTATGGTTAATTAGCTTATTAATACCGCATTTTGGTGTCACCACATCGACCGCAATTGCTGTTGTTTTCTTAGTGTTATTGGTGGTCTTTATCGCGATAAAACGGGGTATTAGGGCGGCAATCTTACCATTGATATTATTTGCTGTTTTTGCTGGTGGGTTTGTCTGGATGACACAAGAACAGCATTCCGGTAGCCGCTCTCTCGTTAAAGATACCGTGAATTGGCAGCCGTTAACTGAACAGGCAATTACTGACGCGTTAGCGGATAATAAACGGGTATTTATTGATGTCACCGCGGAATGGTGCGTAACCTGTAAGGCAAATAAATACAATGTACTGCTAAGGGATGATATCCAACAACTGCTCAGTGAACCTGATGTGGTTGCTTTACGTGGGGATTGGACCAAACCTTCACCTGAAATTACAGCATTTTTACAAAAACGTGGGCAGGTCGCTGTTCCATTCAATCAAATTTATGGCCCTAACTTGGCCGAAGGCGAAGTACTGTCAACGATACTTGATCGTGAATCGCTAATATCCATTATGAATCAGGCCAAAGGAGCCACAAAATGAAAAAAACAATTTTAGCTGTCTTATTTTCATCACTAATGATGGGAACAGTAGCACAGGCGGCACCTTTGAGTGCAGACCAAGAAGCACAAGTGCGTAAATTAGTGCGTGATACTTTAGTTGAAAACCCTGAAATTTTAGAAGAAGCCATTGTTGCCCTGCAAGCGAAACAAGGGGAAAGACAACAAGCTCAGATGAAAGAAACGTTAAAAGCGGAGCAGGATGCTCTGTTTAATGACCCAACCAGCCCACTTATCGGTAAAAAAGATGCGAAGCTCGTCTTAGTTAACTTTACGGATTTCAACTGCCCATTCTGTAAGCGTTTCGACCCTCAACTGATGGATATTGTGAAAAAATACCCTAATGATGTGGCTGTGGTAATCAAATATTTACCATTTAAAGGCCAAACATCAATGGATTCAGCTCAGTTAAGCATGACGTTATGGCAAGAAAACCCGAAAGCATTTGAAGCTCTACACCACAAATTTATGCAAAAACAGGGCATGCTATCAGATGCAAATATCAAAGATGCCCTCAAAGCCACTGGTAATGATAAGCTGAAAGCGAGTGATAAGAGCCGTGATGGTATTCGCACCAATATGATGTTGGCAGAGAAATTGGGTGTGAATGGAACGCCAGCAACATTGGTGGGGGATGAGTTGATCCCTGGCGCTATCGATGCGCAGCAGTTTGAAGAGATAGTGAAGGAGCAGCTCGCTAAGCTCAAATAATCCTCGTTATCCTCGTCATACTTCGCGCTGTGGCGTTGTTGGCTGCTCTCGACTACGTGAGTCACATACTTGTGTATGCTCCTCACGATAGTCTCGTTTGCCGCCTAGCCACAACACGAATTATTTAGAGGATAAAGTTAAGCTAAAGATTTACTTAGAAAAGTATTAGCGAATTAGGAAAGAAAGCATTTTAACTTAATAACAAAGCATTAATTTCGATTAAATGCTTTGTTTTCCTATACGTTAAATTTGGGCTATTTGAAAACTAAGTGGTTAAAAACGTATGTCTAGACTAAAAAAGTGGTCTAAAGAAATTATTGTTTTGGCAATTATTTTATTTATTGCTTTTACAGTGATGGATTTATGGCGCAAGCCACAAACCCTTGCACCTGTATTATTGGAACAGCACACGCTAGTGAATGGTGAGAGCGTTTCACTAGCTGAGTTAAGCAAAGAAAAACCAATATTGGTTTATTTCTGGGCGACGTGGTGTGGGGTATGTAATTTGACTTCGCCAACGGTATCAGAATTAAGCCAATCAGGTATGCCAATTATTTCAGTAGCGATACGCTCAGGTGAAACATCTCGCTTAATCAAGGGAATGGAAAACAAAGAATTAACGTTTCCTGTGATTAACGATACCAGCGGTCAGCTTTCCAATGCGGTCGGGGTCAGTGCGACGCCCACCTTTATGGTGATTGATAACGGCGAATTAGTTAGCTTTACATCGGGTTGGACTAGCTCTTACGGCTTAAAAATGCGTATGTGGTTTGCATCGTTTTAATTTTGCTATATCCCCTTTAGATAAAAAAGGGGACTTTTCTGCCTATAAGTTTAATTTATCATTATGGTAAACTCATTCGGCTATATAAATAATAAAATAGGTGAGTGGGATGGTTATGTTTAAAAAAGTAGTTGGATTATTTTTAGGGGCGGTATTAATCACAGGATGCTCCCCTGAGGTGGAAGAAAAAACAACAACGAAACAACCGTCAGAAACGATAAAAAATTCAAAAATAGACCAGCGCTATGATGAAATAAAAGCCAACTCGACAGAAGATAAAATCAATGCATTTAATGCAAAAGGGGATGATGACCCAACGATGTTACGGGGCATTTTTCTGTCTGATATGGCTAAATCTCTACCTATGTTGATTGATGATGTAACTCTATTGACGGAAGTGACTGCTAAAAATGGCATGTTATTTTACCAATACACGATCAAAGGGATCCCTGACAATATATTGGAAGGTGATAGCTGGCAGCAAAATATGCGTGAGATTTTAAACCGCAACTACTGTGATAAAAATGCAGGTATGGATATTCTGCATGAAATGTTCCCCGAAGGCATTACACATAATTATCATAAGTCGAACAAACTCATTTTTACCTATATTGTGACTCCAGCTATTTGCCAATAGCATTCATTAAAGTGCCTGATAATATTTATTTATCAGGTATATCAATTACTAAAATTCTAAATTACGAATAAAACGGTAATCCGCGGATTGTGGTTTTAAACGATACAAATTAGCGGGACGGCCGCGCTCGTGGCGTTTTTCTCCAGTATCAATCAACAAATCTGCTTGTTCGAGCCGACGTCTGAACGATTTGTTTTGCAAAGGTTTGCCAATCAAAACTTCATGGACATGTTGCAGCTCAGCTAAGGTAAAAACGTCAGGAAGTGCGAAACCTGGCACGATTGAGTAGAGTGATTTTTGCTTTAGACGCTCTCTTGCTTGTTGATAGAGTTTGAAGTGGTCGAATGCAAGAGAAAGCTGATCTATCTCATCAATAGAGACCCACCTGACAGAATCCACCGTATCAATATGCGCTTCGCAGGATTGGTAAGCAATTAACGCCGTATAACAAACAGTGACAGACCAGCCTCGAGGATCCCGTTGATGGTTGCCTTCAGTACAAAGCTGCTCAACATAGGGTGGGATAACCCCTGTTTTTTCTTTCAGCTTACGTAACACCGTCTCTTCTAAATTTTTATCATTTATTTCATCAATAAAACCACCCGGCAACCCCCACTTTCCTTTTTCTGGAAAATTAGCGCGCTCGACAAGTAATACTTTCAGCGTGTTTTCATGATAGGTAAATACTACAGCGTCGACAGTGATAAGCGGCGATAGAAATTTTTTTCTATCGTAGTGAGCTAAAAATTCTTTTTCATTCATTTGGTTATCACTCAAAGTCTGATTGGCATTGATGAATAAACTATACGCTAAAAAACAGTTAATGTCATTAAGACAATTATTGCTTGACTAATTAATGTCTATAGGACAATAATTAATTAAAGTCATAAAGACAATAATGAGGAGCACACTATGATTAACTTTAAATATTTCAAAGCAGATTCATCGACTTTTGTTATTCAATCCGTGAATGGGAAAGTGCGTAAGCAAGGTAAAGGGCTCAGTTTTTGGTATAACTCCGATAAAACCTCCATTGCGGCGCTTCCATTGAATGCACAAGAAGCCCCATTTATTTTTAATTTACAAACAGCTGATTTCCAAAGTTTACGTATTCAGGGGCAAATTTCTTTTCAGGTAAAACAGCCCGAAAAAACAGCGGACGTCTTAAATTTTAACTTATCTAAGGACGGGAAAAGTTACGCTTCAGAAGACCCCCTTAAATTAAATGATCGAGTCGTACGAGCGGCTCAAACGGTGATCCAAGCCAAAATACAAACCACTTCACTGCGGGATGCATTGTTAATTAGTCAATCATTAGTTGTTTTGGTAAGCCAGCAACTCGCCGTGCAGGCGGTCATTGAGTCTCTGGGGATTGAAATCTTGGATGTTTCTATCTCAGCCATTGCACCGTTACCTGAAACGCTTAAAGCATTAGAAGCACAAGCGAGAGAATCCATACTGAAAGAGGCTGATGATGCCATTTATGCAAGACGTAAATTTTCTGTCGAACAAGAACGCACAATCAAAGAAGCGGAATTAGAAACCGACTTATCTGTTCAAGCCAAAGAACAGCAAATTGAAGAGGCGCGCCTTGATAATGAGCGGAAAATATTGCGAGAGCGAGCAGAAATCGAGCAAGAGGAGTTAATCGCACAGGTGAACGCAGAAGCAAAACGCAATGAATTGGTTGCGCTTAGTGTTGAAAACCAACGCATACAGTCGGACGCCGATGCTTACTCTATTGAATCTAAAATGAAAGCCTATAGTCAATTACCGGTTGAAAACTTAAAAGCATTAGCGTTAGCAAAAATGGGACCAGAACAATTGATGGCGATGGCATTCGAATCATTAGCACAAAATGCCGGTAAGATTGGTGAGCTCAATATATCGCCTGATTTATTTGGCCAGCTAATGAAGAAAGGGGGGTAAATAATGCAAAGGAATAATGACGTACGTTTTGTCTTAGTAATGCGTAAAACACGTTTGCAGGAATTGATTGAGCGCTTTAATACTTGGCCTCAAGCCAAATTTTACTTGGAACACAACCATGTAGAGGTGAGTGACTACTTAAATGAACATGACTTATATCAACGCCAACTAATACAAGCCGAATCGATATTGAAATCATTAGGTAGGTTTCAATTATTGGAGAGAAAATTATTGCCCAGTTACCAATTTTCTAAACACGATATTGTTATCGTGATTGGCCAAGATGGTTTAGTGGCGAACACCTTGAAGTACTTAAACGGACAACCGGTTATCGCTATTAATCCAGATCCTGAAAGGTGGGATGGTCAGTTGCTTCCTTTTGAAATAGGACAATTGCAGGAAGTGGTGATGAATACCTTAAAAGGAAAAATAGCGCAAAAAAAGGTGACATTCGCACAGGCAACGACCAATGACGGGCAATCCTTACTCGCGGTGAACGATTTATTCATTGGTCCGAAAAGCCACACGTCGGCACGTTATTTGTTAAATTGGAATGGAGAGCAAGAGTTTCAATCATCCTCTGGCATTATTATATCCACAGGACTTGGGTCAACAGGGTGGTTTCAATCTATTTTAGCGGGAGCACAGGCAATTATGGGGGGACATAATCATCCGTTGGCAAAAGGGTTTGGCTGGGGAGAAAGTAAATTACAGTTTAGTGTTAGGGAGCCATTTTTAAGTAAAACAACAGGAACGAAATGGGTATTTGGCACGATTGAGCCAGGGAGCCCGTTAGCCATTGAATCATTAATGCCCCATAACGGTGTTATTTTTTCCGATGGTATCGAAGATGATTTCTTACAATTCAACTCAGGTTGTATTGTGACAGTGAAAATTGCGGATCTACAAGGGTTACTGGTTGCTTAGCGGGTTACCCCACCTCATTGATAGCGACTGAGGTGGGGTCAATATCGTTATTTTTGACGGCGATTCAGAGCAAAACCAAGAATACCAAATATAACGACTACTCCCCACATCGGATAATGGCTCCAACGTGCGTAAGGTGTCAGTCCAGTTGTTGGTGTGACTTCAGTAGCAAGCGTCGCTGCTTTAAATTGTGGCAGCATATCTTGTATTGAGCCATCTGCACTGATCACCGCAGTTATCCCGTTATTGGTGGAACGTAATAATGGGCGTCCCAATTCTAATGAACGCATACGCGCCATTTGGAAATGCTGCCATGGGCCGATAGATTGACCAAACCATGCATCATTGGAGACGGTAAGTAAGTAATCGCTATCAGGTTTAAAATTATCCCTGACCTGTGTACCTAAAATAATTTCATAGCAAATAGCGGCAGTTAGATGAATATTACCAACCGCTAATTGCGCTTGCTCATAATCGCCACGGCTAAAACCTGACATTGGCAAATTAAAGAACGGTGCGATAGGGCGCAGCAAATCTTCTAAAGGTACATATTCACCAAATGGCACTAAATGGTGTTTGTTATAGCGGTTTTTAGATGGGTACAAGTACGGGTTTTTATCGCCTAATACAATGATTGTATTATAAAAAGTATATTCACCATCTATCGGGCGTGCATCCACAATTCCAGTAATTAATTGGGTATTCGACTCTGCCAATAATTGGTCGAGAGATTTAAGCCACGTTTGGTTATCGAGCTCAACAGAAGGGACCGCTGATTCAGGCCAAATAATCAAAGACGCTTTGCCGATATAAGGGCGAGAGAGCGCCATATAGGTGTCTTTGGTTTTTTGTAAGAAGCTGGCTTCCCACTTCATTGATTGGGGAATGTTGCCTTGAACCAATGCCACTTCCATTTTCTTGCCTTCAAGGGGGGTAAACCACTGTACATTTTTGGCGATTAATGGGGCAAAAATGAAGGCAGCTGCAACGGCGAGCGCGATAAAGCTGCGGCGTAGGATAGCGAGTACTAACAGACCACTAATGCTAAATAAAAGCAATGTGATCATTTCTACCCCAAATACAGGGGCGAGTGCTTTCATCGGCCCATCAATCTGGCTATAACCAAATTGTAGCCATGGGAAGCCAGTTAATACCCAACCCCGCAGAAATTCAGTGACTTGCCAGAGCGCTGGCGCCATAAAAACGAAACGCCAAATATTAGCTTTAGGAGCAAGCTTAGCCAGTAAACCACCAAAAAGGCCAGTATAAAGCGCGAGGTAAGCGGCTAATAAAATAACAATAAATACGTTTACAGGGCCCGGCATGCCACCAAAATCGGCAATACTGACGTAAACCCAGTTAACCCCACTACCGAATAAGCCAAATCCCCAAGCGAAGCCAATAGCAAAAGATTGTTTGGCTGTACGCTGCAAGGTCAGTAGTTGGAGGAAAAGGATAGAAAGCAGCGCGGCAGGCCAGATGTCGAAAGGCGAAAAAGCCAGTGTTCCACTGGCTCCGAAAATTAAAGCCAGCAATAACCGTAACCGCTGGCTTTGATAAATAGACGTTGAGTTCATTAAGTCTGTTCTTCTTCCAAAGTTGGAACTGGCGCGTCGTCTGGAATTTTCACGTGAAGCAGAAGGATCCTGCGGCTGTCAGCCATCGCAACTTTAAATTGGTAGTTGTCTATCGTGATGATTTCACCACGAGAAGGCAGATGTCCAAAGGCTTGCATAACGAGGCCACCAACGGTATCGACTTCATCGTCACTAAAATGAGTCCCAAAGGCTTCATTGAAATCTTCAATCTGTGTAAGGGCTCGGACAGAATAAGAATGACGGCTGAGTTGACGAATATCAACATCGTCTTGGTCGTCATATTCGTCTTCAATTTCGCCTACGATGAGCTCTAAAATATCTTCAATGGTCACTAGACCAGAGACGCCACCAAACTCATCGATCACGATAGCCATATGATAGCGTTGAGAGCGGAATTCTTTGAGTAGTCTGTCTACTCGCTTACTTTCAGGGACAACAACCGCTTGGCGTAATACCTTATCAATACTAAAAGGCTCTGCGTCGGTACGCATAAATGGCAGTAAATCTTTTGCCATCAATAACCCTTCGATATGGTCTTTGTCTTCACTAATAACAGGGAAGCGTGAGTGAGCTGAGTCAATAATGACATCAAGGCACTCATCAAGCGTTTGATTACGTTTTAAGGTAACAATTTGGGAACGCGGGATCATAATGTCGCGTACGCGCTGATCCGCAATATCCATTACCCCTTCAAGCATTTCGCGGGTATCAGGATCGATCAAATCGTTTTGTTCAGAGTCGCGGATTAATTCGACTAAATCATCACGATTTTTAGGTTCACCATGGAATAGGTGATTTAACAGTGCAAAGAACCCTTTCTTAGGACCAGGGTTATCGCTACTCGAAGAGTTATCGTCGCTCATGGCGGTTAATTTAATATTCCTCAAAAAAATACTCGTCATACTTCGAACTGCAGCGTTGTTGGCTGCACTCACTTACCCTAGTCACATACTTATGTATGCTCCTAGGGATAAGCCTCGCTGGCCGCCTAGCTGCAATTCGAATTATTTAGAGTATTCACTCGTCGTATCTCGAACTGCAGCGTTGTTGGCTGTACTTGGTACCAAAAGTAGGCCAAGTTAAAGTATTTGGAGCTTAGGTTAGTTAATAAAAACAGCTTACTGGATTCTTTTTAGCATAAAATTGACGGTTTATCTGCAAAATAACCGTCAATTTTTTGTAAAGTAATGCTTTCTATCAGAAAGGCATTTCAAAAAATTATAGTTAGGTCACTCTTTTTCTGCAAGATATGGGTCTTCATAGCCCAATTCAGCCAGAATTTCGGTTTCTAAACCTTCCATTTCTTCTGCTTCATCATCTTCAATATGATCATAGCCTAAAAGATGAAGGCAACCGTGAACAACCATGTGTGCCCAGTGTTCTTCTGCCGTTTTTTGTTGCTCAACCGCTTCTTGTTCAACGACTTGGCGACAAATAATTAAATCACCGAGCAAAGGAAGCTCAATTTCAGGTGGGGCTTCAAAGGGGAATGACAACACGTTAGTCGGTTTGTCTTTACCGCGATAGGTTAAGTTCAAGTGATGGCTTTCAGGTTCATCAACTACCCGAATAGTGACTTCACTTTGTGCTTGAAATTTCGGCAACACCGCGGTTAACCAACGCTGAAACTCGTCTTCCGAAGGCAAACCATCAGGGTTTTCACACGCAATTTGTAAATCGAGAATAATTTCGATGTCACTCATTTATGGGTTTTCCTGCTTTTCAAATTGCTTTTGTTGTTCTTTTTCTTCACGTAATTGTTGGCGACGTTTATTATCTTGTTCTTCCCATGCTTCATAAGCCATGACGACTTTTGCAACGACGGGATGGCGAACCACGTCTTCGCTGTGGAAGAAATTAAAGCTTAAATCATCCACTTCAGAAAGCACTTCAATGGCATGACGTAACCCTGATTTACTACCGCGAGGTAAGTCAACCTGAGTAATATCACCCGTCACAACCGCTTTGGAATTAAAGCCAATACGTGTTAAAAACATTTTCATCTGTTCGATGGTGGTGTTTTGGCTCTCATCTAAAATAATAAACGCATCATTCAAGGTACGACCACGCATATAGGCGAGCGGTGCAACTTCGATAACATTACGTTCAATGAGTTTTTCAACTTTTTCAAAGCCCAACATTTCAAATAGCGCATCATAAAGTGGACGTAGGTAAGGGTCGACTTTTTGGCTGAGATCCCCAGGCAAAAAACCCAGTTTCTCGCCTGCTTCAACCGCTGGACGGGTAAGCAAAATACGACGAACTTCTTGGCGCTCTAACGCATCAACAGCCGCTGCGACTGCTAAGTAGGTTTTACCCGTTCCGGCGGGGCCAATTCCAAATGTAATATCATGGTCTAAAATATTGGCGATATATTGCGCTTGATTTGGGGTGCGTGGTTTGATCACACCACGTTTAGTTTTAATATTCACCGCCTTGCCATAGTCAGGCACGCTATCGGCAGATTGCTCTAAAACGCGGCTATCCATAATGGCTAAGTGAATATTTTCAGGGTCGATATCAGGGGTCACACCGCGCACGGGTGCGGTATCGACATACAGTTGACGCAAAATTTTGCTCGCCGCTTGAACATTCAGTGGCTTACCCGATAACTTAAAACGGTTATCACGGCGATTAATTTCGATAGCAAGGCGGCGTTCTAGCTGCTTGATATTATCGTCAAATGGCCCGCAGAGGCTCATTAAACGCTGGTTATCTGCGGGTTCTAGAAAGATTTCTTGTGTTGCGATTTGCAAATTTTTTGTCTCGGTCACTGAATATCCTATGGTTGCGGCTTAGGGTTGAAAGCTACCAACACCTAGCTCATCTTCTTTACGGGTACGTGCAATAACAGATTCTGGCGATTCATGAACGCGAAGACCCATTTGGTCTTCTGTACGAATGACTTTACCGCGTAATGAGTTGGTATAGACATCCACAATTTCGACATCCACAAATTTACCGATCATATCCGGTGTGCCTTCAAAGTTTACCACACGGTTATTTTCAGTACGTCCAGATAGCTCCATAACGTTTTTACGGGATGTTCCTTCAACTAAGATACGTTGAACGGTTCCCACCATTTGGCGGCTGAAGCTTAGTGCCTGCTGATTAATACGCTGTTGCAGTAAGTATAGACGCTGTTTTTTCTCATCTTCAGTTACATCGTCAGGTAAATCTGCAGCGGGTGTGCCAGGACGTGCGGAGTAGACAAAGCTGTAGCTCATGTCAAAATTCACGTCTGCAATGAGTTTCATTGTTTTTTCGAAGTCATCGGTTGTTTCACCGGGGAAGCCCACGATAAAGTCCGAACTGATCAGAATACCAGGGCGTGCTTCACGCAGTTTGCGAATAATGGCTTTGTATTCAAGTGCGGTGTGCGCACGTTTCATCATTGTTAGAATGCGGTCTGAGCCACTTTGCACGGGGAGATGCAAGAAGCTGACTAATTCAGGGGTATCGCGGTAGACTTCGATGATGTCGTCAGTAAATTCAATTGGGTGGCTAGTGGTAAAGCGCACACGGTCGATACCATCAATTGCAGCGACTAAACGCAATAATTCTGCAAATGAGCAAATTTCACCATCAAAGGTTTCACCGCGGTAGGCATTCACGTTTTGGCCAAGCAAATTAACTTCACGTACACCTTGTGCCGCTAACTGCGCGATTTCAAACAAGATATCATCACAAGGGCGACTAACTTCTTCACCTCGGGTGTAAGGTACTACACAGAAGGTGCAGTACTTGTTACAGCCTTCCATTATCGAAACGAAAGCCGTTGGTCCTTCGGCACGAGGTTCAGGTAAACGGTCAAACTTTTCAATTTCAGGGAAGCTGATATCGATAACTGGGCTACGAGTGCCTTGAACTTGGTTAATCATCTCAGGCAAACGGTGCAAAGTTTGCGGGCCGAAAACGATGTCAACACTTGGTGCACGTTGGCGAATAAAATCCCCTTCTTGTGAAGCGACACAGCCGCCTACACCAATAATAATGTCAGGGTTTTTGTCTTTAAAAAACTTCCAACGACCAAGTTGATGGAAGACTTTTTCTTGTGCTTTTTCACGAATTGAACAGGTATTAAGCAGTAATAAATCGGCTTCTTCTGCAATTTCAGTGAGTTGATAACCATGGGTATTTTCTAATAAAGATACCATTTTGGATGAGTCATACTCATTCATCTGGCAACCCCAAGTTTTAATGTATAGCTTTTTATTCGTCGACATGTCGTATATCCGGTGTTTTCGAAGCGGCTAGTGTAATGGACTCCGAAACGCGTTGTAAATCCAAAGTCCTACCCTTTATATTTGGGAAGTCGCATGCATTTTGATTAAGGACATCATTGTATGATGGGATAAATGCAAAGATATTTAAAATAATATCACCACACGAAATCTAAGGGCAGGCAATTTGCCTATTGTTTTAAAATTAGCACGTATTGTATTCATTTGCGGCATCAGTGACCAGAGGATGTTGCGAAATTGTGGTTGTTTTTTGTGCAAATCAAAATGTTTTCAGCAAAATACACTATTTGTAAGGTTATAAAGAAGAGAGAAACGCATGAGCTCTAAGCCTTCAATACCTATATTTCCTGTGACAGCCATCATTTTTCGGTACAATACCTTTATTAACGTGGTCACTGTTATCAAACGATAACCTTTATTAAACAATAAATAGTAGCGAACGTATGAATAAATTAATCGAATCTTATGATGTTGTCGTCGTTGGCGCAGGGATGACTGGCGCGGCAGCAGCATTGGGCTTTGCTCAAGAAGGCATGCGAGTCGCTTTGCTTGAAAAAGCACAACCTGCGGCCTTTGACTCACAAAGTGCTCCTGATGTTCGTATTTCTGCGATTAGCCGCGCTTCTGTTGAATTGTTGGAACAATTAGGGGCTTGGCAACATGTGAAAGCAATGCGGAGTGCGCCATATCGCCAGTTAGAAACATGGGAAGAACCCGATAGCAATGTGGTTTTCGATGCTCAAAGCCTTGGGTTGCCTGAACTCGGTTTTATGGTAGAAAACCGTGTGTTACAACTTGCATTGTGGCAAGAATGTGAAAAATACAGCAATCTAGACCTTATCTGCCCTGCGAGACTTATCAATTTATATCAATCTAAGCAGCAAAAAGAGTGGATGTTGGCATTAGATGATGGCCGAACTTTACAAGCTAAGCTTGTGGTCGGCGCTGATGGCGCTAATTCGCAAGTCCGTAAAATGGCAGGAATTGGTAGCCGCGGCTGGCAGTATCGCCAATCATGTATGTTGATTAGTATTCAAACACAGCAGCCTCAGCAAGACAAAACATGGCAGCAGTTTTTTCCGTCAGGGCCGAGGGCATTTTTACCTCTGTATGATAATTGGGCCTCATTAGTCTGGTATGACAGTCCCGCAAAGATCAGACGTTTACAAGGTATGTCAATGGAACAATTGACGGGAGCGGTTTCTGAAGCTTTTCCTGAACGCTTAGGGCCGATCACTGCGATAGCTTCCGGGGCGTTTCCACTGACCCGTCACCACGCAAGTCGCTATGTAATGGATGGGCTGGCACTGATTGGCGATGCCGCTCATACTATCAACCCTTTAGCGGGGCAGGGAGTGAATTTAGGCTATCGAGATGTTGATGCATTGCTCAAAGAAGTGACTTACGCGCGTGAATACATACAACCATGGAATTCCATTGATGTATTGAAACGTTATCAACGCCGTCGTTTACCTGATAATTTAATCATGCAAGCTGGAATGGATGTGTTCTATATGGCATTTAGTGAAAAGTTACCGGGATTGAAAATAGTTAGGAATCTTGGGTTGATGGCGGCACAGCGCGCCGGAGAAGCAAAAAAACTGGCTCTGAAGTATGCGTTAGGGTTATAGAACTTATCTTAGATATATAAATAGGCCGCAAAATTAGAGGCCTATTTATAATTAAATGAAGAAGTTAGCGCTATTTATTATTAGCTAAATCAATTGGCTGAATGTGACTTATATCTGTATTGATGCTGTCGTCTTCAGTAATCACTGAATCTATTGTTTCATTTTTTGCTGAAAACGCATGAGCCAGTTTTTCTGTGTCGAGTTCTTTTTCCCAACGTGCAACAACGATACACGCACATGCGTTACCGACTAAGTTAGTTAAAGCGCGGCACTCAGACATAAATCGGTCGATACCTAAAATAAGCGCCATGCCTGCAACAGGAACGCTTGGTACCACCATCAAAGTGGCTGCTAAGGTAATAAAACCTGCACCTGTTACACCAGCTGCCCCCTTCGAGCTTATCATGGCAACTAGCAGCAATGAAATTTGTTCCCAGATAGTCAGCTCAATATTGGTGGCTTGGGCAATAAATAATGCGGCCATCGTCATGTAGATGTTGGTACCATCAAGGTTGAATGAATAACCAGTAGGGATCACTAAGCCCACAACAGATTTTTCACACCCCGCATGCTCCATTTTTCGCATTAAACTTGGTAATGCGGCCTCAGAAGAAGAAGTCCCTAATACTAACCAGAGTTCATCTTTGATGTACTTAATCAGTTCAATGATTGAGAAACCGTTATATTTGGCTACCGCTCCCAACACCAGTAAGACAAATAGCAGTGATGTTATATAGAAAGTCATAATCAGCATCATTAAATTGCCGATAGAGGATATTCCATATTTACCAATGGTAAATGCCATTGCACCGAATGCCCCGATAGGGGCGAGTTTCATTAGCATCGCCACCATTTTGAACACAGGTTCAGAAAAGTTTTGCAGTAACTTAACGATAGGCTCGCCGTGTTTACCCGTTGCAGCTAGCGCTAACCCAAAAATAACTGCAATAAACAGAACTTGCAGAATATTTCCATTAACTAATGGGCTGATGACGGTATCAGGGATGATATTCATCAAAAAGCTGACAATCGAGGATTCGTGTGCTTTTTCAACGTAGGTGGCAACTTTGCTGCTATCCAAAGTCGCTGGATCAATATTAAGCCCCGAACCTGGACGAATGATATTCGCGATGATAAGACCGATGATGAGAGCAATTGTCGAGAAAGTGATAAAGTAGAGCATTGCTTTACCTGCGACACTTCCCACGGCCTTCATGTTTGACATCCCTGATATACCGGTGACAACAGTTAAGAAGATAACTGGTGCGATAATCATTTTAACGATTTTGATGAATGCATCACCAAGCGGTTTTAGTGACTCACCAATGTCTGGAAAAAAGTGACCAAGTGCTATACCCAGAACGATGGCTACTATCACTTGAACATATAATATTTTATATATTGGTTGCTTTATCATGTTTCGCATAAATTTTCTCTGTAAAAATGTTGCGTTTGGCAATTTATAATTATTAGGTTTAAAACTTTTATTAGAGTTTTTGAGAGCTAATTTAGTTGGAATGGAGGAAGGGGCTGAATTCATTAGTACCAGTGAGTGATAATAATTTGACTGGTAATAATCATACCTAACTACAATTCCATGGAAGGTTACCACTTTAAGTGGTTATATAAAAATGATTGAAGTCACATATTTGATATAAAAGTTACCCAAACGTAAATTTTATAGGGTAAATGTTGCTCTAAGATCACTTTTAGCGATTAAGTTGCTACTTATTTAGTAGTGTTGGGATTAAATAAATAAAGATATCGCAAAAAATAATCCGTTAAGCTAAAAAACAGAGGTGAAAATATAGAAAACAGTGGAAATGGATCCCCTGTTTATTAAAAATCGAACGTGTCTGCTGTTTTTTTTATTTTTGTTTCATTTATCAATAAAAGTGATAAATGAAATTAGAGGTAGGGTTTATACATAAATACGTTATGCCTAAATGCACTACGGGGTGTTAAGGGAAATCTAATTTATGGGGGATTAAAGAGAGAATGGCTGGGGTACCAGGATTCGAACCTGGGAATGCCAGGATCAAAACCTGGTGCCTTACCGCTTGGCGATACCCCAACAAAAAGAAATGGTAGCTACGACGGGATTCGAACCTGTGACCCCAACATTATGAGTGTTGTGCTCTAACCAGCTGAGCTACATAGCCATTATTATTTCTTTGGAATGATTGTTGCAACAAGAAGGGAAGTAGATGGCTGGGGTACCAGGATTCGAACCTGGGAATGCCAGGATCAAAACCTGGTGCCTTACCGCTTGGCGATACCCCATCCGGGAAATTCTACTATTGATTGTATTAAGATGGCTGGGGTACCAGGATTCGAACCTGGGAATGCCAGGATCAAAACCTGGTGCCTTACCGCTTGGCGATACCCCAATCTTAAATTCAATACTACCGAGAAGGAAAATGGTGCGGGAGACAAGACTTGAACTTGCACACCTTGCGGCGCCAGAACCTAAATCTGGTGCGTCTACCAATTTCGCCACTCCCGCAAAATAATGGTGGCTATGACGGGATTCGAACCTGTGACCCCAACATTATGAGTGTTGTGCTCTAACCAGCTGAGCTACATAGCCATCTTTTTTTGCATTACCTTCGTCGGCGTTGCGGGGCGCATTATGCTAATTACACACACGACAGTCAATAGCTTTTTGCACTATTTTTTAGAAAACGTGACTGTTTGTTTGTTGAATAATCATTTTGTCGATAAAGCCAGCAAAAAACAAGCCCGTATTTGAAAAAAATCACTTTTTGTCTTACCTGTTAGATAAATGTAATTTGGTGACGCGTGAAGTCATACAGTGAAAGAACGCAAAAATTTGTAACAGGAACAAAGGAGGGAGAAGACGACGCGATAGAAAAATAGCTTATGAAACGAAACGTTCAGATTGTCGCTAATAAAAAAGCAGGTATCTCGACCTGCTTTAAAGAGAACAACGGTAAAAATTAGCTTTCAAACAGTTTTTGTAATAATTCACCATTGAGCATTGCCCGTTTAGTGAGTGCGAAAGCGCCTATCGCAGAGTTATGAACTAACTGTGACGTGACGATGGGGAGATTCTCCCTAAACCCTTTTAAGGCTTGTGTGTCAATGCAGCTTTGAATCGCGGGTAACAGAATTTGTTCTGCTTCCGTGATATCGCCTGCAATGACGACTTTTTCAGGGTTAAACAAGTTTATTGAGATAGCAATCGCTTTACCAATTTGACGGCCAACATGCTGAATAACTTCATTGGCAAGTGGGTCTCCTGTATTGGCGGCTTGGCAAATATGGGAAATCGTACAATTTTCCAATGTAAGGGAGCTTGAATAGCCTTGTTCTAAACGTTGTTTTACACGAGCTTCAATCGCTTGGTTTGAGGCAATGGTTTCTAAACAACCAAAATTGCCACAGTGACAAAGTTCACCGAGTGGGTCAACTTGGATATGGCCGATTTCCCCGAGGTTACCTCGGTGGTTGAGCAATATCTCTTTATTGATGACCAAACCTGCCCCTGCCCCCCTGTGAATACGGACGAGGAGTGAGTCTTCGCAATCACGGGTTGCACCAAAGTAGCTCTCAGCGAGCGCTAGGCTGCGAATATCGTGCCCTGCATAACACGTTATTCTAAAGTGCGCTTGTAAATTATCGATGAGATGCCAA
The DNA here is from genome assembly GCF_023205015.1 of Providencia rettgeri. NCBI lineage: Bacteria > Pseudomonadati > Pseudomonadota > Gammaproteobacteria > Enterobacterales > Morganellaceae > Providencia > Providencia rettgeri. Next base: position 1,251,354 of record NZ_CP096258.1, read on the forward strand.
TTGTCAACTTTGATATGTGGCATGTAGTAGACAATTCCACTATTTGGGTTAACTAACCCAGGGAGAATAATCGAAATTGCGATTAACTCTTTTAAGCGTTTTTGATTATGTTCGATAAAATCTTCAAGGGCGGAAATCAGCTTTTGTTCTACCGCTTGCTGAGAAGGTTCCGTGATAGGGTAATGAGCATCGATAATCATTTTGCCACCTAAGTCGTATAAGGCGATGGTGGCATCATAGCGGCCTAAACGAACGCCAATGGTGTGAAAATTTTTGTGTTCGGAGACAATCGATATGGCACGTCGGCCCCCAGTGGAGGCCTGTTGGTCAACTTCTTTAATTAAGCCACGTTCGAGTAGTTGGCGAGTGATTTTAGTGACACTGGCTGGGGCAAGTTGGCTTTGCTCCGCGATTTGAATTCTTGATATCGGGCCATGTTGGTCAATCAAACTATAGACGACAGCGCTATTGAGTTGTTTGACGAGATCAATATTACCAATTTGCTTCAGCGAGTGGCTTTGATTCATTAGCTAGTTACTCATTTTTTGTAGACTTCTGCTCCGTTAACATAGGTTGCGAGGACGTCGAAGTCGTGGTTAAACGCGGTTAAATTCGCAATTTTACCCGGAGCGATAGACCCTAACGTCTCATCAACTCCAATGGCTCTTGCGGGGTAGAGCGTTGCCATTCTCAGTGTTTCATCTAATGGAATACCCACGTACTCTACACTGTTTCTTACTGCTTCTATCATTGTTAGTGATGAGCCGCTGAGTGTGCCATTTTCATCTACACATAATCCATCGCGGTAGTATATGGTTTTACCTGCGAAGATAAAATGATCCATTTCACCAGTTTGAGGATCTATTCCTGCGGGCGCGGTGGCATCAGTCACTAAAATTAATTTATCACCTTTTAAGTGTTTGCTATTACGGATATTTGCCCATTGGACATGTAAGCCATCCGCAATAATTCCGGCGTAAACTTCAGGGGTGTCATAAATAGCCCCTACTAAACCCGGGCCACGGCCTGAAATATATGGCATGGCGTTAAAAAGGTGCGTTGAAAAGCGGATTCCGGCTTTAAAACCTAGTTTGGCTTCCTCGTAAGTTGCATTTGAGTGCCCAGCTGAAATCACAATCCCTGCATCTTTCAATTGATGAATATAATTAACTTCAACCATTTCAGGTGCTAATGTGATTTTCGTTATCGCATCTGCATGGGCGGCTAAATAATCAATCATCTGCGCGGATGGTTGGCGGATAAATTCAGGGTTATGTGTGCCTTTTTTAATAACATTAATATATGGGCCTTCTAAATGGAGCCCGAGAGCTTGGTTCTTGTGGTCTTTTAAATACTCGGTCATGACCTCAATACCATGCTTCATTAATTCGTCAGAGCACGTAATCAGCGTTGGCAAATAACTGGTACATCCCGTGCGTTCATTGGCTTTTTGCATGATATCCAAATTCTTTAATGTGACATTTTCTTTATTATCATTGAATTGGACACCACCACAGCCGTTGACTTGCAGGTCAATAAACCCAGCGGACAAGATTGCACCTTGTAGGTCATGCTGTGAAATATGGGAAGGTAATTCAGAGACAGGACAAACATCTTTGATGATTTCACCATCGACGATGACCGCATGGTTATCCAGTCTTTCATGACCTGTATAAATAATGCAATTTGTTAATGCATACATGGCTTAAACTCCTGACCTCTGGAAGGTGGGTCACCGATCAGCCTTCGCTGACCGGGTGATTGATAAATATAATATTAGTTAAACTTTTCAATAATTTCAGATTCTAGCTGTTTGAAATATTTAAGCGTTTTGACTTTTAATTCGAGTGTTGCGGGTTCATCACAGACGACCAGTGCTTTTGGATGCATTTGCACGCAGCTTACTGTCCACATATGGTTGATTGAACCTTCTACCGCAGCATGAACTGCATTGGCTTTATTTGCACCTGTCGCGAGTACCATTAACTCTTCAGCATCCATTAATGTGGCAACTCCCACAGTTAAAGCGAATTTTGGTACTTGGTTGATATCGTTATCAAAAAAACGTGAGTTAGCTTGGCGTGTTTCGGGCGTTAATGTCTTAATGCGAGTACGAGAGTTCAGTGAAGACCCCGGTTCATTGAAAGCAATATGACCGTCGTTACCTACGCCGCCCATAAATAAATTAATTTTGCCGTAAGATTTAATTTTATCTTCATAACGTTGGCATTCTGCATCAACATCAGGGGCATTGCCATTCAGTAAATTAATATTTTGCGCTTGAATATCGATGTGGTTAAAGAAATTCTCATGCATAAATGTGTGATAGCTTTGAGGATGATTAGCTGGAATACCAATATATTCATCCATATTAAATGTGACCACATGCTTAAAACTGACTTTTCCTGCGTTATATAAAGCAATCAGTGCCTTATAAGTTGCAAGAGGGGTGCCACCTGTTGGTAGCCCAAGAACGAAAGGGCGATCAGCAGTAGGGTTGAATGCGTTGATTTTATCAGCGATATACTGTGCGGACCAAATGCCGACATCATGCGCATTGTTAAGTGGAATTAGCCTCATGTCTTAATTACCTCTAATAAGTCTGTGAAATCTTTCATATATATATGTATCCCTGATGTTATTCATTAGATATAGGAATACTCGTTATACTTCAAATTTATTGTGCATTATCACTTGCTTGACCTGCTGTTTTTGTTTCAGTTCATGCATTCAAGTGTGCTGAGAATATACAGGTTAATAGCATAAAAAAGTTATTTTTAATCATAAAATAAGTTTTCAATAATAGCTAGTAATTTAGTCATATCAGTAACTCTTTCGTTGATATTTATCACAAATCGAACCTATTTATTTTGCATCGCGAAACAATTAATTTAGACTATGAAATTGATACTCTCAATAACCTAAATTATGATTTAGGTGTGTGAACAAGAAGATCCCGTAAATGGGACAAAAATAGGGCGATAAAGGGGGAGTTTGTGAATATTCTTAGCTACTTACAGCGGATTGGTAGGGCACTTATGGTGCCAGTTGCGGTACTACCAGCTGCAGCAATCCTGATGGGGATTGGCTATTGGATTGACCCAGATGGTTGGGGAGCCAATAGTGCAATCGCGGCGTTACTGATTAAATCGGGCGCGGCTATTATTGATAATATGTCCGTGCTATTTGCTATTGGTGTTGCTTATGGGATGTCAAAAGATAAAGACGGTGCTGCTGCACTGACCGGTTTTGTTGGCTTTTTAGTCGTGACAACACTGTGTTCGCCTGCATCTTATTCCATGATCATGAATGTTCCGTTGGAAAGCGTTCCTGCGGCATTCGGTAAAATAAATAACCAGTTCGTGGGTATCTTAGTTGGGGTACTGTCTGCAGAATTGTACAACCGCTACAGTGGCGTAGAGCTACCAAAAGCATTGTCTTTCTTTAGCGGCCGTCGCCTTGTACCCATTCTGACATCATTCTTAATGATCATCTTAGCCTTCATACTGATGTATGTGTGGCCAGTGGTCTATAACGGTTTAGTCTCTTTCGGTGAAAGCATTAAAGACTTAGGCTCTGTGGGCGCGGGGATTTACGCATTTTTCAACCGTTTATTAATTCCTGTGGGTCTCCACCATGCACTTAACTCAGTGTTCTGGTTTGACGTTGCAGGGATCAATGATATTCCAAACTTCTTAGGCGGTGCTAAGTCAATTGAAGCAGGCCTTGCAACAGTAGGTATTACGGGTCGTTATCAAGCGGGCTTCTTCCCAATCATGATGTTTGGTTTACCTGGTGCGGCATTAGCGATTTACCACTGTGCACGTCCAGAAAATAAGGCAAAAGTTGCTGGTATTATGATTGCCGGTGCGTTCGCGGCATTCTTCACCGGTATCACTGAGCCGCTTGAATTCTCCTTCATGTTCGTGGCACCGATTCTGTACGTAGTCCACGCATTGTTAACCGGTATCTCGGTTTATATCGCAGCAACAATGGAATGGATCTCAGGGTTCGGCTTCAGCGCAGGTTTAGTCGATATGTTATTGCAATCACGTAACCCATTAGCCGTTCAGTGGTATATGTTGATTGTCCAAGGCCTAATCTTCTTCTGCATTTATTATGTCATTTTCCGTTTCATGATCCGCAAATTCAACCTGTTAACCCCAGGCCGTGAAGAGAGTGCAGGGGATGAAACTATTGATGGTTATGACGAAAGCATTAGCCCTGCCGATAGCAGTGATAGTGATATTCAAAAAGAAGCTCGCCAATATGTTGCAGCGGTGGGTGGTAGCGACAACATCGTCAGTATTGATGCCTGTATCACTCGTTTACGTTTAGGTGTTAAAGATTCAGCGATTGTTAATGACGCCATGACAAAACGTTTAGGGGCTTCAGGTGTTATCCGCTTAAGCAAACAAAATGTGCAAGTGATTGTCGGTACACGTGCTGAATTAGTGGCAAAAGCAATGACTGAAGTGATTGCAAAAGGCCCAATTGCAGGTTCTGCGCCAGTTGCAGCGGCAGAAGAGAAAAAAGCCACAGAGCCTGCGAAAGCTAAAGGCAATGTGATTTTATCTCTGGTTGCGCCAGTGAGTGGTCAAGTTTTCTCACTTGACGATGTGCCAGATGAAGCGTTCTCTAGCCGTATTGTGGGCGATGGTATTGCCATCAAACCAACAAGCAGTGAAGTGTTAGCGCCGGCATCAGGTACGGTGGTGAAAATTTTCGAAACTAATCATGCATTCTGCCTTGAAACAGAAAATGGTGTCGAACTCATTGTTCATATGGGGATTGATACTGTTGCACTGAAAGGCGAAGGTTGTGCACGTTTAGTGGAAGAAGGAGCTGAAGTAACCGCTGGCACACCAATTCTGAACCTCGACCTTGCGTTCCTTGAGGCCAATGCTAAATCAATGATTAGCCCAGTTATCATCAGCAATATTGATGACTTCGCTGGTGTCGAGATTTTAGTTGAAGGCGATGTGAAAGCAGGCGAAACGGTTATTTATAATGTTCTGAAATAATTTAGTTTAATATTATAAGTGAGTAAGAGGGTGGCTTAGGCCACCCTTTTTTTATGGTGGTTAAATAAGAAAAAGATAATCATACAGGGTATAACAAATAATGATAATCACTATCAATTGAGTTTGGTTTATAAAGAAAATATAATTAATTGTTAGCTTTGTGGGGAGGTGTTTTTTCTAAAATACGCGAATAATTAAAATTAAAGCGCCTAAAATAATTATAAAAAAGTATCTATAAGGAGAAAGGAATGGGATTAAAAATTCATTTGGTTTGATAAATAAACCAAATGAATATGTTGGTGAAGAGTATTCTCTTGGCTTAGGGGATGATGGTAGCATTATAGAAAAACTATTAACCCTGAAGGAAATATTATTATAATGGTTGTTTTGATGTGCTTTTTGATTGGGTCTCTAATCTTCAAAAGCATATAAAAAATAAAGTTAAATATTAATAAATATGATTATCAAGTTTTATTAGATTATCGAGAAGAATGGTAATTATCTATATTTATAAATTATTAGTAAATAATTTAATTTACTTGTTTTATACAAATTAATATTTATCTAAAACAAAAACATAAGGAATATGTAATATGACTGAATTAGTGAAATACTTATAACTTCACTCTCGACTTATGATTTAGGAGAAATTTCGTGAGGTTGATTTCATGGTTTATCGTTATAGGAGCGTTCATAATAGGGACTCCAACTTGGGGAGGAAATACAAATCCTCCTTTAATTCCAACTGTAAGAGATCGTCTATATACCATTGGGTATAATGAAACAGAACTACGTTATGACCCTGACCTACCTAAAAAAGTTTCTTATCCTGCAAACCAACAGCAAGTGCTTGAGTTATATCATCGGGCATTAAAAAATAATAATGAAGATGATAATTATGTCTTGTTTTCTTTTTTCAGAATTGGTTGCACCGATTTTAAGCATTTACATAATGTGAAAGCTGCAAAAGAAGAGTGTGCACTGGCAAATTTCTTTTTGAAGAGAGTATTAAAAATTAATTCTAATAATGGGTTAGCTCTGTTATTTACAGGGGTAAACTATCAGCATGGTAATGGGGGGGAAATAAATATGCCAGAAGCAATTTCATATTATGAACGAGCTTACCACCTTCATGGTAATAAGGTACTTGTCGCAGTAAAAAATCTTTCGACGATTTATTTACATGGACTCGGCGGGATCCCTCAGGACTTTAATAAAGCTAAATACTATTTAGAAATGGCCGCAAGAGATAACCCAAAGGGGCAAGATGCATATTACCTCAAGAATTTTGATACATATGTTGATTTACTCAAAATATCAAATGAAGGTGATAAATGTAAGCAACAAAACCCGAATAACCGTATCTGGGTAAAAGAATGTAATGATAAAGTAGAAAAGAAAATAGAAGCGTACTTAAAAAAACATAGAGGAAATCAGAAAGAGAAAGATGCGATTGGTTAATTTACCAAAATTTTATTTTATGACTAATATGAAAGGTAGTTATGAATAATACGTTAAAAATTGCATTTATTAATAACATTGGCGAAATCTCAAACAAGGTTGTCAAGTTTGCATAAGCAAGGCGCTTTTTTCATCGATAAGATAACTTTTCAATGACTCATGAGGACTTATCTGTGGATTGGCTACTGTGTTTATTTGGATTCATTTCAGGAATAACAACGGCACTATTCGGCTTCGGTGGCGGTTTTATTACGGTTCCACTGTTATATGCCTTGATTACCTTAGTGTGGGGGCCACAAAGCGATGCAGGAACTGTGGCAATGCAGATTGCGGTGGCAACTTCAACCTGCGTGATGATTTTTTCATCAACGTTATCAAGTCGCGCTCATTATTTAAAAGGGAATCTCAGCTGGCCAATTATACGTCCTTTTATTATTCCAATTTCAATTGGTGGCATATTTGGGGCAATTGTTGCGCTATCCGTAGATAGTGCATTAATTCGTTGGATATTCATCGGTTATCTCATTATCACTATTCTAGATTGTTTTATACGTCCTGGTTTTATGAAAACAGGATCTATAGGTATACAAGCCTCCCGTGGTGGTATTTTTGCCGATACCCCGATTGGAGTGGTGATTGGTGCGGTGGCGGCATTTTTAGGTGTTGGTGGCAGTGTGATGACAGTTCCTTTAATGCGACGTAGAGGTGCGAGTATGATCCAAGCCGCTGCCTTTGCGAACCCATTGACATTACCAATGGCAATCACGGGTACATTAACTTATTTTTATTTCGCCATTGATAAACACATTGACCTCGGAGCAGGCTTTCTGGGGATGATCTATATCAAAGGGGCATTAATTCTCATTGTGACATCGTGGTTAGGGATCCGTTTTGCTTCTTTATTAATGCCTTACCTGAGCGATAAACGTCATGCTCAAAGTTATCCGCTACTGTTACTCATTGTTTTGACTGTTATGTTACTGGCTTAAAAATAGCGTATATCGGCGGGTAAAGATGGGCTTTTTGCCCTAAATTCTTCTAGGTCATCGCTTTTGCTGCACTTGGCGCAATCAAACGGTTGTTTCCTGATTGATTATGGTAGAATATATTCAGATACTACACGCTTTTAGCGCGCTTTTGGCATTGAGGAATGATGACAATGAATGAGGCAGATGCTCGCCCAACAAATTTTATCCGTCAGATCATAGATGAAGATCTGGCGACTGGAAAACACACGTCAGTGCATACGCGTTTTCCACCTGAACCGAATGGCTATTTACATATTGGTCATGCTAAATCAATCTGCTTGAATTTTGGCATTGCCAAGGATTATCAGGGCCAATGTAACTTACGTTTTGATGATACAAACCCTGTAAAAGAAGATGTCGAATACGTTAACTCAATTCAAGAAGACGTTAAATGGCTTGGTTTTGAGTGGAGCGGCGATGTTCGTTATTCCTCTGACTACTTTGATACCTTGTATCAATACGCGATCGAGCTGATCAAAAAAGGCTTAGCTTATGTTGATGAGCTCAGCCCAGACGAAATTCGCGAATATCGTGGGACACTCAAAGAGCCCGGTAAAAATAGCCCATACCGTGAGCGCCTAATTGAAGACAACTTAGCATTATTCGAAAAAATGCGTGCGGGTGGCTTCGAAGAAGGAAAAGCGTGTTTACGTGCGAAAATCGATATGGCATCCCCATTTATGGTGATGCGTGACCCAGTTTTATATCGTATTAAATTTGCGGAACATCACCAATCTGGCAACAAATGGTGTATTTATCCAATGTATGACTTCACGCATTGTATTTCTGATGCATTAGAAGGGATTACGCATTCATTATGTACGCTAGAGTTCCAAGATAACCGTCGTTTATATGATTGGGTATTAGATAATATCACCATTGATTGCCATCCACGTCAGTACGAGTTTTCTCGTCTGAATTTGGAATACACGGTGATGTCTAAGCGTAAATTGAACCAACTAGTCACCGAAAAACATGTTAATGGTTGGGATGACCCACGTATGTTAACCATTTCGGGTTTACGTCGTCGTGGTTATACCGCAGCCTCAATTCGTGAATTTTGCCAACGTATCGGCGTGACTAAACAAGACAATAACGTTGAAATGGCCGCTTTAGAGTCTTGTATTCGTGATGACCTGAATGAGTCAGCACCACGTGCGATGGCGGTTATCGACCCAGTTCGTGTGGTGATTGAAAACATGCCTGCTGGCGAAGAGATTTTAACAGCGCCAAACCATCCAAATAAACCGGAGATGGGTACGCGCCAAGTACCATTTAGCAATGAAATCTATATTGACCGTGCAGACTTTCGTGAAGAAGCGAATCGCCAATATAAGCGCTTAGTATTAGGCAAAGAAGTTCGTTTGCGTAATGCATACATTATTAAGGCAGAGCGTGTTGAAAAAGACGCTGATGGTAATATCACAACTATTTACTGTAGTTATGATGCAGGCACACTGAATAAAGACCCGGCAGATGGCCGTAAAGTCAAAGGCGTTATTCATTGGGTTAGCGTCGCTCATGCATTACCAGCAGAAATTCGTCTGTATGACCGTTTATTTACAGTACCAAACCCTGGTGCAGAAGATGATTTCTTATCAGTTATCAACCCGGAGTCACTGGTTATTCGCCAAGGTTTTGTTGAGCCAAGCCTGAAAAATGCAGAGGCAGAAAAGGCGTATCAGTTTGAGCGTGAAGGCTATTTCTGTGCTGACAGCCGTTTAAGCAGCGAAGATCATTTAGTGTTTAATCGTACTGTGGGGTTGCGTGATACTTGGGCTAAGCTCGAGTCTAACTAAAATCCTCGTTATCCTTCGCGCTGTAGGTGTAGTAGCTTCACCCATTTGCCCTAGTCACATACTTATGTATGCTCCTAGGGTCTAGCGGTCTTGCTGCTTTCCTACAACACGAATGAGCCCCTGATAAATGAATTATTTAGAGGGCTGTTCGAGAGCATTTGACTAGTCCTGATATAGGTTGACAACTTTTCAGGCATAAAACGCTCGGTGAACCTCATCGGGCGTTTTATAGTTTAATGATAAATGCGGGCGCCTTTCATTATAAATCTGGATTGATTCTTCAACCAACCTTCGTGCCTGCTCTAAATTTCTTGGTTTTACTAGAAGATACTCCATTTTTAATATTCCATTAATTCTTTCTGCTAAGGCATTTTGATAGCAATCATAGCCATCAGTCATAGAACATTGAATATTATGATTTCTATGTATTTCTTGATACTCCGACGAACAATACTGTAGCCCACGATCTGAATGATGGATCAGCGATGTTGTCGAACAGCGTTTTTTTAAAGCCTGAACCAGCGACTTCTTCACCGAACTTGTTTTCATATTGTCATCTAAATGATATCCCACGATTTTTCGCGAGTACGCATCCGTAATTAAACTTAAATAGGTATCACCCTCATGTGTCGATAAATAGGTAATATCCGCTACCCAGAGTTGCTCAGGCTGTGTGGGGATAAATCCTGACTTAATTAAATTTGGATGTCGATGAAAACGATGATGGCTTAAAGTTGTTCTATGATAAGCCCGCTTATTCGGCACAAGTAACCGATGTTCCTTCAATAAAGTAAATAGCCGGTCACGACCAATAATCATTTGTTTTTGCTTTAAAATAAAATGTAACTTACGCCCTCCCAGTCTGGGATGAAAGGCGCGTTCAGACTTAACAATATCAATAATGGCCGTATCGATTTTTTGTCGTTCTTCAGTCTTATCCTGTCGCTTGTAGTAGGCTTGCCGGCTAATATTCATAAAACGACAAGCTATTGTTACGGTGAGGTTTTTAACCGTTTTTTCTTTAATAACTCGGCCTTGCGCTTTTTTGACAAGCGAACTCCGAAGTCTCTATCCATAACTTTGACAACAGCTTCAAAGAAATCGGATTTAAGCCGAGCTTCTTCAAGTTCCCTTTCGAGTAGTTTGATGCGTTGTTCTGGGGTTTGTTGCTCAGGAGTTTGGGTCATAGCAGTACCTTTATAAAGAGTATTGGGCGTACCTTCAGACCAATCTAATCTACCATGTTTACGAAGCCATACCAAAACGGTAGAACATCCTTGTATCCCATATTGATATTGAGCTTGTTTATAGGTGAGTTCGCCTTTTTCTACTTGGTCAACAACCTGTAATTTAAAAGCGAGGGAATAATCGCGTTGAGTTCGTTTAGTGATTGCTTTCATTACACTCTCCAATTTTAGATTGGAAAAGTGTCAACCTTATTTAGGATGGGTCAATTAGAACAAAAAAAGCCGTGATATTTCTAGTTAATATCACGGCTTTTTCTATGGGTAATACGACTTATTGAGGTTTGTTATCCACTTTTTCTTTTAATAATTCATGCAAATATTTATTGGCTGAGATCACATTTCCTTGTGCATCTTTGACTTGATACTCTTCACCAGTAATGGATGATTTTGAAGCAACGTTATCAATAAATTGTTCTGCAGTATTGAGGCGTTTCTCTGTTTTACGTAGTTTTAATCGCAAGTGAGACTCAGCATCGACAGCGGAATACTCAGTGCCATTACGAGTAAAAGTAAGATCCTGCTGTTTACCAAGTGCTGCTAATAATGATTCAGTACGAATTTTTTCTTCAGGACTCAATGCAAGGGCTTGAGTGGTTACAAAAACACTTAAAAAAAGCACTAATGCAGATGAAAAACGATTTGATAGTTGGGTGGTAAGCATTTGCACGAATTTCTCTCCATAGAAATAAAGGTGAAGAAATTATAAGCAGACTTTTAATTTAAACTATCGGTAAGATTCTTAGAATTCAATTCTTAATAGTCGATTAAGGCATAAAGCGATAACCAATCCCTGTTTCGGTTAATAGGTGAATTGGGCGTGCTGGGTCATTCTCCAACTTTTGCCGTAGATGGCCCATGTAGATGCGTAAGTAATGATTATGTTCCACATAATTAGGCCCCCACACTTGTAGTAATAAATGCCGTTGAGTCAATACTTTGCCACTATTAGCCACCAGTTCACTGAGTAAACGGAACTCAATCGGGGTAAGGTGGAGCTCTTCACCTTGCTTGGTAACAATTCGATTAATAAAATCGATAGTGATATCCCCAAACTGGCATTTTGAGTTTTCTTGAGTTACTTTGCCAAAACGCCGTAAAGCGACTCTAACACGAGCCAGTAATTCACTAATACCAAAGGGTTTTGTCAGGTAATCATCAGCGCCGGCATCCAATGCAGCCACCTTTTGCGACTCCTCTTCGCGAGCGGATAAAATAATGATAGGGATACTGCTCCACTGGCGTAGTTCACGAATTAAATTGAGTCCATCGCCATCAGGTAAGCCAAGGTCTAAAATCAATAAATCAGGTTGTCGCGTACCGGACTCAATGAGGCCGCGTTGATAGTTTTCCGCCTCAAAGACTTTCCAGCCTTCACCTTCCAGCGCCAAGCGAACAAAGCGACGAATTTCTTTTTCATCTTCAACAACTAGAATTTGATGGCTAGTGCTCACAATATGCTAATCCTTTATGTTTCTACTTCGATATCAGGTAGTTGCTTTAGAGGTAAGACAAAGTGGAAACTGGCTCCACCTTTATTATTATTCTGCGCCCAAATTTCCCCTTCATGTAATTGAATTATAGCACGGCAAATAGCGAGCCCTAAGCCAACCCCTGGGATCGCTGACTCTTTTTGCGCCCGAGAAAATTTGTCGAAAATATTTTTTTCTTGCCCATTTGGGATCCCATTGCTGGCATCCCATATTTCAATATGAATTTTTTGCCCTTCAACGGCAGCTCGAATACCAATCGGGGTATCGTTATGGCTGTATTTTACGGCATTTTCTAATAGATTGATTAGAACCCGTTCAATCAAATTAGCATCGCAATAAAGTAATAAATCGGCTGGAATATCAATTTCTAAAGGGTGACTGTGTAAGGTGTAATCTAAGGTTCTAACGGCACTACTGGTAATTTCTTGTAGTGATTCCCATGCTAAATTGGGTTGAATACTACCCGATTGCAAGCGAGCCATATCCAATAAATTATTCACTAAACGCGAAGTGCTAAGTACTTGTTGGCGCATTTGGTTGACTTGCTCTGTTAATGGCGAGTTTTCCGCCGATAAATTCAACATTAAAATTTCGGTTTGACCGAATAAAACGGTGAGCGGTGTTTTTAGGTCATGAGAAAGTGCAGCAAGTAACGAGTTTCTCAGTTGTTCACGTTCAATATCTAATTTGGCAGACTCAGCTTGTTTGGTCAGCTGTAGACGAGCAAGAGCACTCGCAATCAGCCCCGTAAAGGTTTGCAGCATACGCTGTTGCTCAGGGATCAATAATTGGCGCATATTTTTTGGCTCAATCGCAAGAACAGCAAGGGTTTGATCTGCCGTGGTGATCGGTTGTAATTGATAAGGAACACTTGGCAAAGTATCCGTACCAGCACCAGCAGGTTGGCGCTTATCAAAACTCCACTTAGCAATGGCTTTATCAATTTGCATTGCAGTATAGCCATCACATTGCAACGGTGTTAATTGGCCATCCTCATCAGGTAATAATAAGCAACTTTTGGCTTGGAAGGCATTATTGAGAAAATGGTACCCTGTTTTTCCAATATCATCTGTGGTAATGGCTTGGCCTAATTCTTTTGTCATTTCATATAAATGACGTGTCCGTTGTTCTCGATACCGAGCGATACGTGCTTGGTATCGCATACCCGCAGTTAAATTCCCCACAACAACCCCAACAATTAGCATCACCGTAAAAGTGACTAAATATTGCATGTCCATGATCGCAAGGGAAAAATGAGGTTGAACAAAGAACAGGTCAAAACTGATCACGTTGACCAGCGCGGCAAAGACAGAGGGCCGTCGACCATAAAATAATGCAATTAACACGACACCTAATAGATAGAGTGTCACGAGGTTGGCTTTATCGAGGGCCAATAAAAAGGTACGTGAAAATAAAGTGATAGCGGCGCACATCACAATAGCCATTAAATAGCCATTCATATCCGATCGCCATTTTTCAGAGAATGGTTTTCTTTCCGGCTCTTTATCCCACTCACTTTGCTCTTCAAGTGCGACGATCACTAAATCTAGATCAGGGCCGAGCTTACCAAGACGATCGGCAAACCCGGGACGTAAATTGAGCTTAAACCATTTGTTTGCTTTATTACGCCGACCAATTAATATTTTCCCTAAATTATGTTCTCGTGCATAACGTAATATGGCTTTTTCTTCTGAAGGATCGGATAACGTGGCCGTTTCTGCCCCTAAGTCTTGAGCAAGGCGTAACGCTTTTAAGATAGCTCTGCGCTGGGTTTCAGGTAGCTGATGAAGTGAAGGGGTTTCAACATAAACAGCATGCCAGACACTGCCAAATTTTGCGGCAAGTCGCGCGGCTGTACGGACTAATTTTTCATTTCCCGTATTATGGCCAATGCATAGCAAGAGTCCATCGCGAGTGTGCCAAACAGGTGCTTGGCCTTTACCGTCGCGAAATTCACGCATCTGGTCATCAACCCGGTCGGCAGTACGGCGAAGAGCGAGTTCACGAAGTGCAATTAAATTTCCTTTACGGAAAAAATGTTCAATGGCGCGTTCGGCTTGTCCTGGGATATAAACTTTGCCTTCTTTAAGGCGCTGTCGTAGGTCGTCAGGAGGAAGGTCGACTAATACCACCTCGTCTGCAGCATCAAAAATATGATCTGGAACCGTTTCACGTACACGAATACCTGTAATGCTTCCCACAATATCATTCAGGCTTTCAATATGTTGAACGTTGATGGTTGTCAACACATCAATACCAGCATCTAATAATTCTTCGACATCTTGCCAGCGTTTAGGGTGACGGCTGCCATTAGGGTTACTAAATGCTAACTCATCCATTAAAATTATGGCTGGATGCCTAGCAATTGCGGCGTCAATATCGAAGCTGTTTAGACGACGACCGTGATGAATAATACGTCTGGGGGGCAATAGTGAAAGGCCGTCAAGTAGCGCGGCCGTTTCTTCTCTTTCATGGGTTTCTACTACGCCAATCAGCACATCTAGCCCTTGCGCTCTGAGTCTTTGTGCTTCTTGGAGCATGGCATATGTTTTTCCAACACCCGCACAGGCCCCGAAAAAAATCTTTAATTTGCCACGTCCAATTTCATTGGCTTTGACCAAGAGTTCATCGGGGTTAGGGCGGATAGGTTCCTGATTGTTCATCATAGCCCCTAGTGAGTTTGACTATTTATTTGTTGTTGATATTCATCAAGTGCTAAGTTCAGTTTTAGCACATTAATGACGGGTTCGCCTAAAAAGGATAACAATGTCTGTTCAGTATGCGTTTCTATCAATAATTTTACCGCATCCAATGGAATTTGCCTGCTTTTTGCAATGCGTGGCGTTTGGTACAACGCGGCATCAACGGAAATATTGGGGTCTAAGCCACTGGCAGACGATGTGAGTAAATCGGCTGGAATGGCATGACTGGCATCGGGATTTTCTGCGCGCAGTTGTTCACTGCGTTCAGTCATAACTTGTTGTAATAATGGGTTGCTGACCGCTAAATTACTTCCACCAGAAGCTAATGTATTGTAGGGGCTATCAATAGTTGAGGAGGGGCGACCGTGAAAATAGCGGGCGTCATCCACATTTTGCCCGATCAAGGCTGAGCCAACAATGCGTTCATCTTGAGTGAGCAAAGAGCCGTTAGCTTGCCATGGAAAGAAAACATGGGCGAGGCCGGTTACCATTAATGGGTAGGCTATACCAGTAAAAAGCGTGAGTATTAATAGCATAATAATCGATGAACGGATCATATTCATAATCAATTCCTTATATCCCAAAGAGACTAATAAATAGGTCAATGAGCTTGATCCCAATAAATGGCACGATCAGCCCGCCTAAACCATAAATGCCTAAGTTACGTTGCAATAATGATTGTGAGCTCATTGGGCGATAATTAACCCCTTTAATTGCTAGAGGGATCAGGAAAATAATAATTAATGCATTAAAGATCACTGCGGAAAGAATTGCAGAGGCCGGTGAGTGCAAATGCATTACATTTAATGCGTTAAGTTGTGGCCATGTTACGGCGAAGGCCGCAGGAATAATCGCAAAGTATTTAGCAATATCATTGGCAATACTGAAGGTAGTTAATGAGCCTCGGGTCATCAGCATCTGTTTACCAATGTGCACCACTTCAATCAGCTTGGTTGGGTTAGAATCTAAATCCACCATATTACCGGCTTCTTTTGCTGCTTGGGTGCCTGAATTCATTGCCACCGCAACATCCGCTTGCGCGAGTGCCGGTGCATCGTTGGTGCCGTCACCAGTCATGGCAACCAAGCGACCTTCAGATTGATATTGGCGGATCAACGCGAGTTTGGCTTCAGGAGTGGCCTCTGCAAGGAAATCATCGACACCTGCTTCGGCTGCAATTGCGGCGGCTGTTAAGTGGTTATCCCCCGTGATCATCACGGTTTTGATGCCCATACTGCGCATTTGTGCAAAGCGTTCTTTCATACCCCCTTTGACGATATCTTTTAATGCAACGACACCTAAAACCGTTTTATTATCAACCACCACAAGTGGCGTTTCACCTAAATGGGCCACTTTTTCGACCAGCTGATCCGCTTCAACAGGAAATTTACCGTGGTTAGCTTCAATATAACGGCGGATGGCATCCGCAGAACCTTTGCGGATCATTCGTTCGCCAATATTGACGCCACTCATACGTGTCATCGCGGAGAAAGGAACAAAGGTTGCATTCAGGGCGTGAATATCTCTTTCGCGTAAATTAAACTTTTGTTTTGCTAGCACCACAATGCTGCGGCCTTCGGGTGTTTCATCGGCTAGGGAAGATAATTGCGCGGCATCAGCTAGTTGCTGCTCAGTGATACCCGTTAGCGGTAAAAATTCGGAGGCTTGGCGGTTGCCCAGTGTAATCGTTCCCGTTTTATCGAGTAATAGAACGTCAACGTCTCCTGCTGCTTCCACAGCACGACCGCTGGTGGCTATTACATTTGCCCCTAACATGCGGCTCATCCCTGCTACACCGATAGATGAAAGCAAGCCTCCAATGGTGGTTGGAATTAAACAGACTAATAGGGCAATCAATACTAAAATAGAAACCGCATCACCGGCACCTGCATAATCTGAGGCAAAAAGGGTAAAAGGGTACAATGTTGCACAAACGAGGACAAAAATTATCGTGAGTGCAGTTAACAAAATAGTTAACGCAATCTCATTGGGCGTTTTACGGCGTTGCGCACCTTCAACCATGGAAATCATTCTATCTAAGAAGGTTTCACCGGGGTTAACGGTACACTCCACGATCAGCCAATCGGAAAGTACGCGAGTTCCTCCTGTTACAGAGGAAAAATCACCACCGGATTCACGGATCACAGGGGCGGATTCCCCTGTGATTGCGCTTTCATCCACCGAAGCACCACCTTCGATGACTTCACCGTCACAAGGAATGGTTTCTCCTGCGCGGATCAACACAATATCACCTTTACGTAACTGGTCTGAACTCACTATTTCTTGACTTGCCTCCAGTGAGGGGGAAGCTAAACGTGTTGCGCTGCTTTGTTGTTTAACACCTTTTAAGCTTTGGGCTTGTGCTTTGCTTCGTCCTTCAGCGAGCGCTTCCGCAAAGTTAGCGAAAATAACCGTAAACCATAGCCAAAGTGTGATCATTCCACTGAACCAAGCACTGCCTTGCGTGTAATCCATTACCATGGCTAACCAGAGAAACGTGGTGATAATACTGCCAATAAAAACTACAAACATCACAGGGTTACGCCATTGCGCTTGTGGTGTACATTTCTTGATAGATTCAAAAATAGATTGTTTGATTAGCTTATTATCGAATAATTTAATATTTTTATTGTTCATATTTTCCTCCTCATCATCCCGCAAAACCAATGTGTAATTGTTCAGCAATTGGACCTAAAGCAAGGGCTGGTACAAAGGTCAGGGCACCAATGAGAAGCACAGTGAAAATCAGTAACCCAATGAATAAAGGGCCTGTTGTGGGTAAAGTAGCGTGGCTTTGGGCTTGTGGTTTTTTATTGGCCATAGAACCCGCGATCGCTAAAACAGGAAGAATGACACCAAAGCGACCGATAAACATTGCTATCGCAAGTAGCACATTGTAATACGGGGTATTTGTGCTGAGACCTGCAAAAGCGCTACCATTATTATTAGCAGCAGAAGAAAAAGCATATAACACTTCACTAAACCCATGAGCGCCTGGATTTAAAATCCCAGCACGCCCAACTTCAGTCATTAATGGAATAGTTGTACCTAGTAGCACTAAGGTTGGGGTGACCAAAATCGCCAATGCGACCATTTTCATTTCGCGCACTTCGATTTTTTTACCGAGGTATTCAGGGGTCCGGCCAATCATCAGGCCTGCAAGGAACACGGCAAGTAGCACAAATAGCAACATACCGTATAAACCGGAGCCGACACCACCAAATACGACCTCACCAATTTGCATTAACCACATTGGTACCATGCCGCCCATCGCGGTAAAGGAGTCATGCATTGCATTAACCGCACCACAAGATGCAGCGGTAGTAACGACGGCAAATAAAGCGGAGCCAACGATCCCGAAGCGACTCTCTTTTCCTTCCATATTGGCGGAACTCGTTGCGTGTAGCTCGGTTAAAAACGGGTTTCCTACATATTCCGCTTTAACCACGACGATGGCAGCAACCACAAAAATGATCCCCATAACCCAGAGTAAGGTATGACCTTGTTTGTTGTTGCCGACAACACGACCAAAAGCAAAGCAAAGGGCGGTAGGAATGAGGAAAATAGCTAGCATTTGCACAAAATTACTGAGTGCCGTTGGGTTTTCAAAGGGGTGTGATGAGTTAGAGCCAAAAAATCCACCACCATTTGTGCCGAGCAATTTTATCGCTTCCTGCGAAGCAACGGGCCCCATCGGCAATAACTGCTCACTGCTATCTAAAGGATGAATAAGTAAATAATTAGAAAAATTTTGAATAACGCCTTGGCTGACAAAAAATAGTGCAAAAATAATCGCTAGAGGGAAGAGTAAATACACCGTAATTCGGTAAATATCTAACCATGCATTGCCAACCGTTTTACTACCATGGCGTGAAAATGCACGAATAATTGCGAAGGCAACGGCAAGTCCTGTAGCTGCAGATAGAAAGTTTTGCACTGTCAGTCCAGCCATTTGGCTTAAATAGCTTAATGTATTTTCACCACTATAGGCTTGCCAGTTTGTATTAGTGATAAAACTAACTGCGGTATTGAAGGCTAAATCCCAGCTCATTCCCTCAAAATGTTGTGGATTAAGCGGTAAATAGCCTTGATTCATTAAAATAGCGAATAATAAAATAAAACCTAAAATATTAAATAATACAATCGCTAAGGCGTATTGTTGCCAATTCATCTCAGCCATGTGTCTTCCTGGCTGTTTAACACCGGTTAAACGCCAAAGTAGGGATTCACTTGATGCTAATCGACGGGGAATGTCATTGTCGATTAACCGAGCGATCCCATTACCTAAAGGTTTTGCTAAGATGAATAGGATCAGCAAAAAACTACCTAAAAATAGCAATGTGGTCGTCGTCATATCAGAAATCCTCCGCGTTAAGCAGGGCATAAATCAGATACGCTAGCAGTAAAATGACAAGAACTGCCCCAGTAATGGAAAGTAATGACACGGTGTTTTCTCCTTATTATTTCCATGTGATAAGGCTAAAGGGTTCGCTGTAAAGAAGCTGATAAAAAGCATGGGCTGGGTGTAAAAAAAGTATAAAAATAACGATTTATTCGCTTGGAAGAGCGGGTGGTTGTTTATGAAATGAACTGCCTATTGTTAATTAGTTGTGATTTTTATGTTCAAATAAAACACCACTTGGTTAAATTATGTAGTAAAAATACGGAATGGTCAGTTTTTTTAGTCATATTTACATTTTAAGTGGTCAGATGAGTGGTTTTATTACACAATTTGCAGTATTCTAATCACAGTCAATATATTTCATATTATCTGCTCGGTTTTAGTCGCTCTTTACTACTGTGTTAATGAAAAATGTGTATTAATGGGGAATGATAGGGCAAAGCTAGGATCGGCAAATAAAGTGGCAACTGAAGGAGGATGTCGATGTCCACATATCGCGAATATTCCCGTAATCAGGTACTTGCACGCCGCACTGCAGCTGTAACAGCTGGCATTATTGCGTTTCCGGTTATGGTTTTTTATCCAAAAAGAGCAAAATTTTATAGCCATTTACATAAGGTTTGGGCTAAGACCAGCGATAAACCCGTTTGGCTAGAACGCTCAGAGACAACGCTGGAAAGTCATCGCTAATTTAAAACTTAGTGTCCAGTCATAACCCCTGCAATGTCGAGTTGTGGGGGTTTTGTTTTTTATCTTCCATTCTTTATTTAATCGCCAGTTATTTTTCATGGGCAATAGACCTGATTTGCTCTAAATAATACAGAAAAAAATCATGTTTCCGTTTATGCTTATTGATTATCAGTTAATTACCTTCAAACTGGTGGGTAAACCGTTTAGCTGTGCAGTAAAAAGGACAATATAATGCATAACTTAAGATTAGAAGAAATCATTAATGATGAATTGAAAGTTAGTGAGTTCCAAGATTTTGCACCGAATGGATTGCAAGTTGAAGGGCGGCCACATGTACATAAAATCATCACCGGTGTGACAGCTTGCCAAGCTTTGCTAGATGTCGCTGTTGAAAAGAAAGCCGATGCCATCATTGTTCATCATGGCTATTTTTGGAAAAATGAGCCAGCGATCATCAAAGGGATGAAAAAGAATCGCTTAAAAACATTATTAGCGAATGATATCAACCTGTATGGTTATCACCTCCCATTAGATGCGCATCACCAATTAGGTAATAATACCCAGCTTGCTTATATTATGGGGGTGCAGGTGAATGGCCAAATCGACCCGTTAATGCCATTTGGTTTTTTTGATCAACCCATTACACCTTCAGAATTAACGTCTCGCTTAGAAACTCGCCTTGGCCGTAAAGTTCTTCATTGTGGTGATAATGCAAAAGAAGAAATTCGCCAAATTGCATGGTGTACAGGTGGAGGGCAAGGTTTCATCCTACAAGCGGCGGAATTTGGCGTAGATGCTTTTGTAACAGGGGAAGTTTCTGAGCAAACCATTCATATAGCAAGGGAAATGGGGATCCATTTCTACAGCGCAGGGCATCACGCAACGGAGCGTTATGGGATCAAAGCACTGACTCAGTGGCTCGTAGATGAACATGGGTTAGATGCGGAGTTTGTTGATATCGATAACCCAGCCTAATTTTCGTCATATTTTGTGTTGCGGCGGTGTTGGCTTCTCTCGGCTACTTGGGTCACATACTTGTGTATGCTCCCCAAGCTATCCTCTTTTGCCGCCTAGCCGCAACACAAACTATTTAGAAAATTGAATTTTCGTTCTATTCGAGCGGCGGCGGTGTTGGTTTCACCTATAGTCAGTTGTTCTTTGTGTGAAAATTACTTATCAATATTATTCACTTTAAAATAAAAATAATCAGATTAATACACTGTTAATTTAAGACGGTGATCTCACTGAAATTGAAGTCAGTTGACGGTTTTCATTTTAATTGTTTTAAATCAATACATTACATCAAGTCTATCGGCTGTAACATTTAGTAACATAGTTTATTTCTATGTACATTAGAACTTACTGGGCTTATCGCGGTTTAGTCTATTTTTCACTCGATGATTATTCTGTTTTCGTTTGTTTGTGGTGTTTTTGTTAGCATTATATAGCGATATTTCAACCAGTTTACGCTAAGTCACTTATCCTAGAGAGATACGTAAGTAGTACGTGTATTTACACGCTATTCATCTGCTTTTATCATCCTTAACTCAAATCTTACCGTGCGCACGGGCTGAGATGACGGAAATTAATCGATAATTATGTCGACTTAACCCAATTTGTCATTCTTGATAAAGGATATCGCTATGCCAACTCCATGTTATATTTCCATTGAAGGAAAAACCCAAGGCAACATCACTGCCGGTGCATTTACTGCGGATTCTGTGGGCAACATCTATGTACAAGGTCATGAAGACCAAATGTTAGTGCAAGAGTTCTCTCACGTTGTGACAGTGCCGACTGACCCACAATCCGGTCAACCTTCAGGCCAACGTGCGCACAAGCCGTTCCGTTTTACCGTGGCGTTAAATAAAGCGGTTCCGCTGCTGTATAACGCATTAGCGTCTGGCGAGATGCTGCCGAAAGTGGAACTGAAATGGTACCGCACATCGGTTGAAGGCAAGCAAGAGCATTTCTTCACCACTACCCTGACCGATGCAACCATCGTCAATATCGATTGCCAAATGCCACACTGCCAAGACCCAGCGAAAGCGGATTTCACGCAGTTAATCGAAGTCTCTCTGTCTTACCGCAAAGTGGACTGGGTGCACACGGTTGCAGGCACTTCGGGTGCGGATGACTGGCGTGCGCCGCTCGAAGCATAAGTTCGAATTTAGCGAGCCTTTCGAGGCTCGTTTGCGTTTTTCGCTTTTTCTCCTATAGAGGAAACCCCCATGTCTTGGACAGACCCCAATAAAAACAAACGACTCGGCAGCCCCGAAAATAACCCGCTTATTCACGGAGGGGGCTATGCGGGTGGCAGAACCTATGCACAGGACCAAGCCTTGCAAGAAGCCCATGGTCAACTGCTAGACCGTATTATGAATGGCGAAATGGGGACGGGATTAGTATTTACCTGCACGATTGGTGGACTCCCTGAAAATACGTTTCAAGTGACCCAGTTTGATTTGCAAGAAGGGCTTTCCCAACTCTTTTCACTGTCGATTCAGGCGGTCAGCCCGTTACCCGAGATTGATTTTCAAACGGTATTGGGTGTGGCCTCCTCGCTGACCGTAAAACGAGATGGAAAAGTTCTTCGCACAGTACAAGGCATTTTAGCCGGGGCAGAGCAAGGCAACACCGATGGGGTTAAAACCTGGTATCACTTTGTGATACGCCCTGAAATGTGGGTGATGACGCTTAAGCAAGATAGCCGAATTTTCCAAAATATGACGGTGCCCCAAGTTCTTAAGGTGTTACTGGATGAAGCGCGTGTGAAGCACGATATGCAATTCTACCATTCGGAAGAGCATTCTGAACGTCCCTATATCACCCAAAAGCGCGAAACGATGTATGAATTCTGGTGTCGACTTGCTGCTGAAGAAGGGATTAATTACTGGTTCGAAGAAGGTCCACAACTGTTTTACAGTGACCGCCACTTAGGCATGAAAGCGGGTATTTCGCTCACCTATAATCCGCAATCTGAAACGGATATCACCGACAGTACGGCCACCACATGGCGTTACGCTGAACAGTTGTGCAGCGATATCCGCGTGGATAAAGACTACAACCAACTCCGCCCCTCTTACCCACTGAGCCACCAAGTCACCGGCGAAGTCCATCAACAACATGAAGTGTTTGAAAGCTATGGTCGTTTTCAAGAGGATGCAGAAGGTAAACCCTTAAATCAAATTCGTTACGAGCAATCGCAAAACCAGCGTCAAATAGGAACGGCTACGACGAACTGCATTGAGTTAGCACCGGGGCGTATTTTTACCTTGTCTAACCATCCTAGCCCTCGAATGAATACGACGTGGCAGGTGGTGAGTGTCTCCCATCATGGCGTGCAACCCCTTGCCGATAACAGTGGCGGTGAAGGGACTCAGATGAGTAACCAGCTGTCCTTTGTGCCTAGCACCCAAGAGTGGCGACCGCCCTATCGGTATAAACCTACAGCGGATGGGGATGAGCTGGCTACCGTTGTCGGGCCGCCGGGTGAAGAAATTTATACCAATGCGCAAGGCGCTGTGACCGTCTATTTCCATTGGGACAGGCGCGGCAAACCTGACCATAGCGCGTCTTGCTGGGTACGAGTCGCCCACGGTTGGAACGGCGATGGCTTTGGGTTTATGTCCATCCCGAGAGTTGGGCAGGAAGTGATTGTTTCCTATCTTAACAATGATATAGATAAACCGATTATTACGGGCTGTACCTATAATGGCCGTAATCGACCGCCCATTGATTTACCGAAACACAAAACACGCACGACATTTCGCACCAAAACCCACAAAGGGGATGGGTTCAATGAGCTGCGTTTTGAAGATGAAGCTGGCCAAGAAGAAATCTATCTGCATGCGCAAAAGAATTTGGCCATCAATGTGCTGAACTCACGGGGTGAACGGATTAATTACGACCGGACAACCAGTATTGGTCATAACGATGAACTGGTTGTTGCCAGTAATCGGACCGTGACGGTTGAAGGTAATCAAGCGCACAAAACAACCGGTAACTACCAAGACAAAGTTGAGGGAGACCACCACCTTTCGGTTGAGGGCGACCTAGTTGAGGCAATACAAGGTGTGGTCAGCGTGAATGCACAAGGGGATATCACCTTACAAAGCAGCAGTAAAATCACGTTAAAAGTGGGCGGAAGCTTTGTTGTCGTTCACAGCGGTGGCGTGGATATTAAAGGACCTGCGATAAACTTAAATTCAGGAGGAAGCCCTGGGGATATCCTGCAAGCGACTAACCCTGCGGTACTCAAAGCGGCGGCGAGCAGTGGCGCGGCCTTTGTGGCGCATTGTCCTATGAAAGAAGGGCAAGAGGAGGCTGAAAATGGTTAAACCTGAAACGTGCTATGCCATTATCGATGCGGCTTCCGAGCCTGATGTTTTTAATTTGTTCGCCGAGCACGAACCGCCGGCGAGTTGCTTATACAGCGAACCGATTCAACCGGAGATTGTATCATTAGCGCCCTATTTAGTGGAAGTCACCGAAGAGGTGCAACGCTGGTTAAGTACGCGAGAGACGCCTTGGGGAATTTATGTTTATACGCACGCAACCATGCGTGAGTTACGTCAGCATCTGCGCAAATACTTGATGGTGATGATACCGGGACAAGAAAAGCCGGTCTTTTGGCGTTTTTATGACCCTCGCAATGTGTGGGATGTGCTTGGAACCTTTGATAATTGGCGTTTGCATGTATTTTTAGGTCCTATTACGAAACTGAAGACATTGTTATGGGGAGAGGAAACCGCTTCCCGCTTTGAGCGTGAGCGCCGCGGATTTCCCGATAATGCAAAGCTTGGGGGCAAGCTGATGCGTTTTACTGATGTAGAAATGAAATTATTATCTCAACAAAAAATAGCGTTATTAACAGCGAAAATGGCACTTTTTTTTGTTCGAGCAACTGAAAAATATCAGACCCAAAAAGAACATGAAACGATTGAAAGTTTAATCTTGCAAACTATCTGTAATCCCAAAATACGTTCATTAAAATATTTTACGTCAGATTTGTGTCATGAAAAAACATGGGCATTTTACTTTGAGTATGCAAAAAGGATCGTAGATATTTGTTATGAACACGATATCAATCACGAAAAATCAATAAGTCTATTTTGTTATCTTCTTGTCTATTACGAAATATATGATGTGGATTCTCTTCCTTCGGAATGGCGTGTGATTTTATCAATACCGGATGCAATGGACTTTTATAAAATTGAAAAGTTATCGATGATGTTAATAAATACCATTCCAGATTTTTATCGGCAGTACAGTGCCTAAGGAGATTGTAGTGCCTAACCGGCTATTACCAATAAAACTAGTTAGTCCTGAGGGACTCATATTTCACTACTATCCCTACTTATCCACTATTAATGGAAAAGTGACGATTGTTCGATAAGGAACTAATTTATGCCCAAAATTATTCTCATGGGTGATTCCGATACTGGCCATGGCAAGTATGGCCCTACCCAAGTAATTACAGGTTCATCAACAGTAAAAGTCGATGGCAAGGCAGTGGCTCGGCAAGGAGATGCGTTAGCGCCCCATGGTGGGCATTCAAGAACTATCGTTGGTGGTTCAAGTAGTGTATTTATTGATGGCAAACCTGCGGCTCGAACTGGCGATCCGGTAAGCTGCGGCGGTGTATTAATGGGTAACTCGTCGGTAACGATTGGTTAATTGATAGAAACGAATATAACCTTCAGGGATTTAATTTTTTATCTAGCATAGTCACCAACATTTTTAATGTCTTTATCTCGGCAGAGGTTTATTTTTTTATAATACCGAAACGTGACATTTCTAAACTGGGGCTACTGCGGAAGCTTGCTTAAGCACTCTTATATTAAGTTAAAACTAATATTTAACTTATGTATTTACAGTCTACCTTGTAATACCTAAAGCTAAGTAAGGGATTATGATGTCTTCATCTGAAAATAAACAGTCAAGTGTATTTGCGAATATTTGCCAATCATGCAATATCCCCACAAACTGCACTTTAGAAGCCACAATAAATTTTGATGGGAAAACTGAAATATACCGTCAAGAACAACATTTTTTTAGGCGATTTACTTATCTAATAGAACCTAAAAAAGGTAAAACGGTTCCATTAAAGTTAATGGCTACACCAAAAGGTTGTATTTCGCATAATCCTAACTGCCCTATTGGGAACGTATTTAATGAAAATGGTTCACTCTATGGGGATTTTTCCCCACAGAAAGTATTTGATGATGTCCTTGTTTATACCAAAAGAACATCTGAGTTTTCTTTCGGGGAAAATAATCCAATATCTATGCTTGATAGTTTTATTTATCGAAAAGGTTTCACTGATGACCCTCGTTATCGTCAAAGGTATGGTATGAGATTATCAGAATGTGGAGCGGCGCCATTTCTGACCGTTCCCAATGCCATAAAATTACTCCAGGTGACACTGAACCCAGTGACTCATGGTACTGCTTTACTTTTTAAAGAAGGAAAAAAGCATCTAGCATCCGCTCAATTTGATCTTATTTTATACCGTGAATTTAAAGTTAGTGTTGAGATCGGCCTTGAATCTGCATTAGAGGAAAAGAGTAACGAAGCTCGAAAAGCTGAACAAACAGCAAATAATGTAGCGAGAGGATACAGACCAACGCACAGTGGCTGGACTAAACACACAAAAAAATACGGTATTAAAACTGGATTAGGTATTAAAGGTGAGATCTCTAGTATTATAGGTGATGAAACAGTCGCCTTTAACACTGAGCTTAAAAAAGAGTTTCTTACAAATAAGAATAAGCTCAACTTAACAAATAGTATTGATACTGCATTTAATAAAATCAATTCTGTATTAAGCTCAGGAAATAGAGTGCAATATCCCTTGGTTTCAACTGAATTCTGCTATCCAGTACTAAAAATAGAAGGAGGAATAAAAACACATCAATCTTCAAATTATGGTGTTATTACTCAAGGGAATGTTTCGGTTGGTTTTGCGCCTCTATTTGGTTTTCAAATTACTGTAGACCTATTAACCGCTTTTGCTACCTATGCACATGTTGATTTTGTTGTTAACAATGCACGAGAATTCCTTGAGAAAAATGAAGAAGCTGTTAAGGAAGGCAACGAAGGTGCTTATGCCAAAATGGTGCTTGAACTCACGTTTAGCTGTGGATTGCATGGTAACTTTAAATTTAAAACTGACGATGAAGGTGAGTTTGAGTCTGACGGACGAGATATTGAAATTCAAGGTGAATTAATCGGTAATGCGCACTTAGAAGCAGGTATTAACTATTGGGGAATACAAGGTTTTTTTGAAGCTGGTGCTGAAATTGCGGCTAAACTAAATATCGCTTTTGACAAAGAAAAGGGGGACGATTTAACGGTTGTTATTTATCACGAAGGCATTAAAGCAAAAGTTTATGCTAAATACGGAGTTGGAAAAGATAAAGATAAAAACAAAAATAATAAAGATCTTCCAACCTCTATAAAACCAGGTGTCTATCAAGAATGGATAATTTATGAGGCTTTGAATAAAGATGAATCAGACTGGCGTTTTACATTGGGTTAAAATTGTATTTTTGTTGTTTGGAATGGTGGGCGTTATGAGTAATTCAAATGCAGAAGAAAAAATGAAAACAAACTATATCGTTAGCTTTAATACTAATGATGCTTTGTGTTTTATAAAAATTAACGACATGTTGGTTATGGATAATGTAGATTCAATTGAGGGTAATTTTACTATAGGAAAAACCATAAGTTCCTATCTTCAAAATGGAGATAATAAACTCAGCATTACTATGCTAAATGATTCATTAAAAGGTGACCATAAAGTAACTAGTAATATGTGGTGCTCAGCAATTGTGACCGAAGTAAACGGAAAACATCCAGTTTCAGGAGTTAAACTTATAGTCGAAGACGGTAAAGTTTCGGTTGACCCACATTTTAACCCAAGGGAAATATCTTATTTTGGCAATAGTCCAAGGTCGGATGGCAAAGAAAAAGGTATGATCGAAGTTTCTCAATCTTTTCATGCCAGTAATTTGCCTAATTGGGCATGGACAACAGCAACACCTATGACGGAAAAAGACATCCCTGCCATAAAAGAGTTTTATGTCTCATTGCAAAATGATTTTAAAAATCAAAATTTGAATACCATATACCAAAAAACAGAAGGAATGTGGCATTCATTAGCAATAGAACAAGGTAGTACACCACAAAAAATGTGGGAATCTATGCCATTTAAACGTTTTTTTAATGATGGTTACAAAGCAATTCCTATTGATTGGGAAGATTATGAGCTTAATTCATATATGAATGGGCGCATTTTTAGATTTGAAACAGGGTATGATAGAATTTCTCCATTAACAATTGAGAATGATGACAGGGTTTTTTCTCTCATGCCTTATTTATCAATAATCGATGGTAAAGTAACGGTTGTTAAATAAAATCCGTAAGATAATTTATTAATACAAATAGTTGTAGATCCAATTTAGTAGTGCCACTTTTTGCGGCATAAAGGAGTAAACCTTTTGCCGCGATAAGGACATTCAAAATGTGGAGTAGATATAGTTACTATTCACTCAAGGCTCTTATACCCAATTAACTTGAAGATGCAGGTTTCAGAAAAGTGTCCTAATTTTGTTGCGCAGAACAGAGATTGGGAGAAATACATCAAAGGTATTAATGATGGAAAGCTAACGATTACTAACAAGCCTACAGGATTAAAAATAATGACAATTGAAAATAACCAAGGCGGTGAATTGATACTTGTTATCAGAAAATATATTGATATTGAGTGGAACAGAACGAGCCGACGTTTTGTGAAAAAGTATATTGACCCCACTAACTTTATTGATGGAGAGCTTTATGTTGCTGATACTATTAATGAGTTGCCATCTACAATTTTTCGTCCCAAAGATGAACGCAATCATCAAGATTTTATTGCTATCTTAAAAGCGGCTGTTGAATCTTATCACGGAAAAATTGATTGGGTTTTAGCCGGAAGACAAAAAACGAATACGCCAGAATATAATTGGGCTGTAGTACCTTCTATTTTTTTGGAGCTTTTAGCATTCTTGTAATACTTGTTAATCAAAGCGTCGAACGTGAATATGTCTAATCTAAACCTAAGTTAGAGCAAATTGTTCATGAAAAGGTAAGTAGTATAAAAAAGCGACAATGGATGCAACTAAAGGAAAAGCGTAGATTGCGCCATTGCGTTACCGAAACGGTGATCCTGATGATAAACTTTATGGCTGTATTGATGAGGAAGGCACCGAATGACGAGTTTATATACGGCAACAAAGCACCCAGAGCAATTAGAAACCACGCCATTGATTGAAGAAAGTCATCACTACGATGATCCGTTGGAGCCTCAAAAGCTGGTATTTTTAGATACGGTCAATAAACAGCGTTGTGTGATTAACTCCCCACAGCGAAATAGCCAGCTCACCAACACGATACCTTTTTTTATCGTGCTCTTAGTAATGGCATTTTATACGCTGTTCGGGTTTATTGAAAACCATAAGTCAAATTATTTTACCCTTCAAGATAGGTCTAGCTACTACAATGAAAAATATGGGGTAGATAAGTTACCAAAAGAGTTATCGCGATATTTGCCATATATGAAAGCTAAGGAAATCAGTCTTGGAACATATTTGGTCGATTACTATACTGATAAAATTTATAGAAATGATGATCTTAAGGTATTGATGATTATCGGCTGGCTAATTTTTTTCCCCGGTTTTTTGTGGCTATTGGGTTATCTCTCTTTCTTCACTCCTCCGGTTTACCTTATTGCGGATAGGCAAAGAGGAATACTGTATAGCTATGGGATGGGGAAAGTACGTTTAACGCGCTATGAAGATGCACAATTCGGCTATGCAGGTAAAATGCTGGCGATTAAACTGTATGGCATTGATGAAAAAACAGGGCAATTGAAAACCATACTTTACAAGCCAAATGTTTCCCATTACTCCAGTTTCCTGACCAGCACCGACAGTGAAAACCATCGTTTTATCACGTTTCTCAATGCTTATATGCAAGAGGGGCGAGATGCCGTTTCGTCTGTCGATTACCAAGCTCGTAAACCCTTTTTGTTTTTTGGTAAAAACCCACTTCCTACTGATTTTGAGCAACAGGTCGAACAGATTTTAGCAAAGCTTGATCAGGAGAAAAAACGCAATGCGTAGTCTTGTGAATGGCAGAAAACTCATTTTAAAAAGTGATACGACGAATACTGGTGGCACGGTTCTAACGGCTTCTTCTCTCGCCAAGCAAACCCAAGGAATCGCCTGTGTGGGCGACTCTGTTTATTGTCCTTCATGTAAAAAAACAGGGACTATCGTTGAAGGCGATAGCTTAATGAAAATTAATGGTATCCCTGTTGCATTAGAAGGTCACAAAGTCGCTTGTGGATGTTCTGGGGGCTGTGTACTTGTTGCTGTAGGCTAAATGTTAATGTGTTTTAACTTGCTCATATAGCTCGCATATCAGTATCACGTGTTGCTGCTTTACTTTGGTCACTCGTTAGTGAGATAAAACTAACCGTTTAATCAAGCGCACAAAACAACCGGTAACTACCAAGACAAAGTTGAGGGAGACCACCACCTTTCGGTTGAGGGCGACCTAGTTGAGGCAATACAAGGTGTGGTCAGCGTGAATGCACAAGGGGATATCACCTTACAAAGCAGCAGTAAAATCACGTTAAAAGTGGGCGGAAGCTTTGTCGTTGTTCACAGCGGTGGCGTGGATATTAAAGGACCGGCGATAAACTTAAATTCAGGGGGAAGTCCTGGGGATATCCTGCAAGCGACTAACCCTGCGGTACTCAAAGCCGCTGCGAGCAGTGGCGCGGCCTTTGTGGCGCATTGTCCTATGAAAGAAGGGCAAGAGGAGGCTGAAAATGGTTAAACCTGAAACGTGCTATGCCATTATCGATGCGGCTTCCGAGCCTGATGTTTTTAATTTGCTTGCAGAACATGAACCGCCGGCGAGTTGCCTATACAGTGAGCCGATTCAACCGGAGATTGTATCATTAGCGCCCTATTTAGTGGAAGTCACCGAAGAGGTGCAACGCTGGTTAAATACGCGAGAGACGCCTTGGGGAATTTATGTTTATACGCACGCAACCATGCGTGAGTTACGTCAGCATCTGCGCAAATACTTGATGGTGATGATACCGGGGCAAGAAAAACCGGTCTTTTGGCGTTTTTATGACCCTCGCAATGTGTGGGATGTGCTTGGAACCTTTGATAATTGGCGTTTGCATGTATTTTTAGGTCCCATTACGAAACTGAAGACATTGTTATGGGGAGAGGAAACCGCTTCCCGCTTTGAGCGTGAGCGCCGCGGATTTCCCGATAATGCAAAGCTTGGGGGCAAGCTGATGCGTTTTACCCCCATTCAATATGATGCAGTAAATCTCGTTTTTGAACGCCAATTTTTAGACCAGTTAATTTACTTTTTTATTCACGCCAAAAGTATGAGTTATCAATCACAAATGGATTTTTCATTAGAGGATTGGGTTGTCAGTGCGTTTGAACGGCCAGCACCGAGAGCACAAAAAATACAAGAGCGTTATGGTGAAACCACTTGGCGGCAAAATTGGCAATTAGCGAGTGATTTGTCGTCATTTTGTCAGCAGCATAGAATTGATGATAAACATTCCTATCAGTTAATTGCTTATATGCTGGCATTATACCAAATTTATCGAATTGAAGATGTTCCTGAAGAATGGCGTGTGTCTTTAGCTAATGAAACGGGCTCCGGAAATTATCGGATACATAGTTTGGCTAGTCGTATCTTAAATATGTTGCCAGACTTAACAAAGGAAAATGGACAATGAGTGATAAATTAATATCACCTAAAGTAGGGTGTGCAACGCAAACGTGTGACATACCGGAACCTTGTTATCTGGATTTACTTGTCAAAGACACCTCAAAGGATAAGGTGATTTTAGAGTAGCGAGGTGAAAATGTTATATCACCGGAAACAGTGATTGATGAGGGTGATGGGGTTCCATTAGAAATCCTGCTCAATGATAAGAAACATAATAATGCCCAACATAATGCAATACTCACTTCAAAGAACTATGAACAAGCACTGAGTTTGGGGTCTTCTCAATCGGTTTCAGTTTCCTATAATGCAAGTCGTGATGCGGGTACTTTTAGCGCAAGTAATTTACTCAATACCTTTGTCAATATGCTGGCGCCTATTGACGCATTCAAATCGCCAAGAAGGTACAATATTACAGCGGCTAATTGTCTTGGTACGAAACAAGATTGGTTCTTTGATGTTATTCCTTCGGTGAAGTTTGGGTTCTCTGTCAATTTTAGTTACTCCTTTCAAACTCGAGAAGCGAATGATAAAGAGCGAAAAGATAAGCAAATTAGTAAATTAAAGTCAGAACGACTCAAGGGCGGGCCAGGGAAAAATACGTTACCGAAGAAGCTGAATAAGTACCATAAAGGCTGGACATTAGCGCCGATCCCATTTGTCAAAACGACCTCACTAGGTATTGATGTCGGCTTTTTTTATGAGCTAGCAGGGCATCCCTATAATTTAACGCCCATTAAGCAAATAAGCGAAACAAAAACGTTTCTTGATGACTTGTCAGGTATATTGAAAGTCAGTCAAATTATTAATGATATCGAAACAAAATTTTTATATCAGCAAAAAGGTAAATTGACCCCTTTCGCCGATAAATATCCTATTTTCTCTTTCGATTTCTCAGATATCGAGATTGGATTAACCTTCTTTATGGAGAATGTGACTCAGCGTGATTCAGCTCGATTAGTTTGTGCATTAGAAGGGAAGCCTTTTTGGGGAGGGTCATTTAAAATTGATGTTTTGCAAGTACTTGCGCTTTATGGTGGCAAAGCCTTGAGCAGCGGTATCAGTA